>NZ_JBIAHV010000048.1:0-1012 GCF_042870895.1 Streptomyces sp. NPDC006294 | reverse complement strand
CGCCGCAGCGCCGCCACGTCGAGCCGGATCGGCAGCAGGTGCGGCTCGCCCGCCGCGCACGCGGCGTCGAACAGCTCCAGCCCCTCGTCCGCGGAGAGCCCGGACACTCCGTGGCGGGTCATGCGGTGGAGGTCGGTGTGGGTGAGGTTGCCGGTCATGGTGGAGCGGTCTTCCCACAGGCCCCAGCCGAGGGAGAGGGCGGGTTGGCCGTGGGTGTGGCGGTGGTGGGCGAGGGTGTCGAGGAAGGTGTTGGCGGCGGCGTAGGCGGCTTGGCCGGGTCCGCCGAAGGTGGCGGCGGCGGAGGAGAAGAGGATGAAGGCGTCGAGGTGGGGGGTGTGTTGGGTGGTGAGTTCGTGGAGCAGGAGGGCGCCGTCGAGTTTGGGTTTGAGGACGGTGTCGAGGTGGTGGGTGGTGAGGGTGTCGAGGGTGGCGTCGTGGAGGGTGGCGGCGGTGTGGATGACGGCGGTGATGGGGTGGTGGGTGAGGGTGTGGGTGAGGGTGTCGGGGTCGGTGACGTCGCCGGTGACGACGGTGGTGTGGGCGCCGAGTTCGTTGAGTGTGGTGGCGAGGGTGTGGGCGGGTCGTCGGGAGAGGAGGACGAGGTTTTGGACGTGGTGGTGGGTGACGAGGTGGTGGGCGAGGAGTCCGGCGAGGGTGCCGGTGGCGCCGGTGATCAGGACGGTGCTGTCGGGCCGGAAGACGGGGGCGTCGGCGGGGGTGACCGTGGTGCGGGCTAGGCGAGGTACCAGGAACTGGCCTTGCCGGATGGCGACTTGAGGCCCGCCAGTCGTGAGCGCGCCGCGTAGGTCGTGCGTGGGGTCGTCGGTGTCGATGAGGACGAGTCGGTCGGGGTGTTCGGACTGGGCGGAGCGGATCAGGCCCCAGATGGCGGCGTGTTCGAGGTCGGGTGTGTCTTCGGGTGAAGTGGCGACGGCGTTGCGGGTGAGCAGGACCAGCCGGGAGTCGGCGAACCGCTCCTCCGCCAGCCACCGCTTGACCAGGCCCAACGCCC
>NZ_JBIAHV010000047.1:0-1091 GCF_042870895.1 Streptomyces sp. NPDC006294 | reverse complement strand
GCTTCCTAATGTTGTTGTCAAGCGGTCGCCGTCACCGGCGGTGTCACTTCGTAGCGTCGTCGGTCACGGATCAGAGCCCATATGACGTTGACGCGTCGGCGGGCGAGGGCGAGCACGGCCTGGACATGCTTCTTCCCCTCGGCGCGTTTGCGGTCGTAGAACTTCCGCGAGTTCGGGTCGTAACGGACGCTGACCAGCGCGGAGGTGTAGAAGACGCGCTGGAGTCTGCGGTGGTAGGTGATCGGCCGGTGGAGGTTGCCGCTGACCTTGCCCGAGTCCCTGGGCGCGGGCGCGGTGCCGGCGAAGGCCGCCAAGGCGTCCGGGGAGTCGAACTCGTCCAAGTCGCCGCCGACGGCGGCGAGGAACTCGGCACCGAGGGTCGCGCCGATGCCGGGGACGCTCAGGAGGATGTCGGCGAGTTCGTGCTCGCGAAACCGGCCCTCGATGAGCTTGTCCGTCTCACGGATCTGCTCGTTGAGGGTCATCACCTCCTCGGCCAGGGTGTGGACCAGCTTGGCGATGGTCTTCTCCCCGGGGACGGCGGTGTGCTGGCGTTCAGCGGCCTCGACGGCCGTCTCGGCCAGGGCTCTGGCGTTACGGACCTTGCGGTTGGCCAGCCATTTCGTCAGCCGTGTGACTCCGGCCCGGCGGATCGCGGCCGGCGTCTGGTAGCCGGTCAGCAGCTTGAGCGGGCCGGTGTTGGTCACGTCCAGGGCCCGTTCCAAGGCCGGGAACATGCTCAGCAAGGTGCCGCGCAGGCGGTTGACCACGCGGGTGCGGTCCTCGACCAGGTCGGCCCGGCGTCCGGTCAGCAGCTTGAGCTCGATGGCGGCGTCGTCGCCGGGGCGGATGGGTCGCAGGTCGCGGCGCATCCTGGCCTGGTCGGCGATGACGTAGGCGTCGCGGGCGTCGGTCTTGCCCTCGCCGCGGTAGCCGTCGGAGGCCCGGTTGACCAGCCGGCCGGGCATGTAGAGGACCTCCTGGCCGTGGCCGACGAGCAGGGCCGGCAGCAGCGCGGGCTCTCCGCCGGTCATGTCGACGGCCCAGGTGACCTCACGGCCGTCGGCCAGGTGAAGGACGTCACCGATCAG
>NZ_JBIAHV010000046.1:0-1362 GCF_042870895.1 Streptomyces sp. NPDC006294 | reverse complement strand
CACCCCATCAACTGGCCCACCCCGCGAACCAACCGCGTCACCGACCTCCCCACCTACCCCTTCCAGCACCAGCACTACTGGATCAACCCCACCACCGACAGCCGGACGAACCTCTCCGGCGCGGGCCTGGCGGCCGCCGATCATCCGCTGCTGGGGGCTGCCGTGGAGGTGGCCGGCACGGACACGCACCTGTTCACCGGGCGGCTGTCGTTGCAGAGCCACCCCTGGCTCGCCGACCACGCCGTAGCCGGCACCGTCCTGCTCCCCGGCACCGGGTTCCTCGAACTCGCCCTCCAGGCTGGCCACCACGTCGACTGCGGCACCGTAGAGGAACTCACCCTCGAAGCAGCCCTGATCCTTCCCGAACGGGGCGGGCTGGACGTGCAGTTGAACGCGGGCGCACCTGACGACTCGGGGCGGCGCGAGCTGACTCTCCACTCACGCGCGCAGGACGCCGGCAGCGACGAGCCGTGGACCCGGCACGCCACCGGCACCCTGGCCCCCGTAGAGCAGTCCCCGAGGCCCGATGCCGACATGACCACATGGCCGCCCTCCGGGGCCGAGCCGGTGGAGACCGAGGGCTACTACGACAGGCTGGCCGAGCAGGGCTACGGGTACGGCCCTGCCTTCCACGGCCTGCGGACCGCCTGGCGGCGCGGTGACGAGATCTTCGCCGACGTCGCGCTGCCGGAGGAGGAGTCCGCCGAGGCCGCGGAGTACGGCATCCACCCGGCGCTGATGGACGCGGCGCTGCACGCGCTGGGTCTGGGCGTGCTGCCCGCGGCGGGCGAGGGCCGGGCGCGGCTGCCGTTCTCGTGGAGCGGGGTGACCCTGCACACGGCAGGCGCCGCCGCGCTGCGGGTGCGCGTGGCTCCGCTCGGGGACGCCGAGGACACCGTGTCGGTCACCGTGGCCGACCCGGCCGGCATGCCGGTCGCCACGGCCGAGTCGCTGGTCGTACGGCCGGTGGTCACCGCGCAGTTGGAGGCGGCCGGTTCCTCCATGAACGACAGCCTGTTCCGCATGGACTGGGTGCCGGCCTCCGCGGGGCTCTCCCCCGTCGCGGCGCGGCGCTGGGCGGTCGTCGGGCCGGACCCGCTGCGGGTGGGACGGACGCTGGAGGAGACCGGTGCGACGGTCTTCGCGGCCGACGACCTGGAATCCGTGGCCACACTGGACGTCGTCCCGGACGTGGTGGTCGTGCCGTATGCGCCTCAGCAGGACGGCACCGACAAGCTCGCCGCGCGGGTCCATGAGGTGCTGTACGGGGCGTTGGGCCTGGTCAAGCGGTGGCTGGCGGAGGAGCGGTTCGCCGACTCCCGGCTGGTCCTGCTCACCCGCAACGCCGTCGCCACTTCACCC
>NZ_JBIAHV010000045.1:0-1372 GCF_042870895.1 Streptomyces sp. NPDC006294 | reverse complement strand
CCGCGGAGCGTGAGCGGGTGGTGGGGGAGTGGAACGCGACGGGTCGTGTGGTGCCGTCGGGGACGCTGGCCGCGTTGTTCGAGGCGCAGGTGGCGCGGACTCCGGACGCGGTGGCGGTGGTGTCGGAGGAGGGTGAGCTGTCGTTCGCGGAGTTGAACGAGCGGGCGAACCGTCTGGCGCACCGGTTGATCGCGGAGGGGGTGGGTCCGGAGCGGGTGGTGGCGCTGGTGCTGCCGCGTTCGGTGGAGCTGGCGGTGACGCAGTTGGCCGTGGTCAAGGCCGGTGGCGCGTTCCTCCCGGTCGACCCGGCCTACCCGCAGGACCGCATCGCCTACATGATCGAGGACGCCGGTCCGGTACTGGTGATCAGCGGGTCCGACGAACTGGACGTCTCGGGGATGCCGACGGCCAACCCCTCGGTGGAGGTCCCGGTTTCGAGCGCGGCGTATGTGATCTACACGTCGGGGTCGACGGGGCGTCCGAAGGGTGTGGTGGTGTCGCACGCGGGTGTGGGGAATCTGGCGGCGGCGCAGATCGAGCGGTTCGCGGTGGATGCGGGCAGTCGGGTGCTGCAGTTCGCGTCGCCGAGTTTCGATGCCTCGGTGTCGGAGTTGTGCATGGCGTGGCTGGCGGGTGCTGCGGTGGTGATCGCTCCGGCGGAGCGGTTGCGTCCGGGTGTTGAGCTGGCTGCGGTGGTGGCCGGGTTCGGCGTGACGCATGCGACGATTCCGCCGGTGGCGCTGGCGGCGATGGAGCCGGGCCGGTTGGAGTCGGTGCGTTCGTTGGTGGTGGCCGGTGAGGCGGTGCCGGCGGAGGTGGTGGACCGGTGGTCTGCCGGTCGTCGGATGGTGAACGCCTACGGTCCGACGGAGACGACGGTGTGCGCGACGATGTCGCGGCCGCTCACGGCCGGGAGCGGGGTGCCGTCGATCGGTGGTCCGATCGCGAACACCCGGGTGTTCGTGCTGGACGCGTGGCTGCGTCCGGTGCCGCCCGGTGTGGTGGGTGAGTTGTATGTGGCGGGTGCGGGTCTGGCGCGTGGTTATCTGGGGCGGCCGGGGCTGACGGCGGGCCGGTTCGTGGCCGATCCGTTCGGGGGGCCGGGTGCGCGGATGTATCGCACGGGTGACCTGGCGCGCTGGACGTCGGGTGGTGAGCTGGAGTATCAGGGCCGGGCCGACGATCAGGTGAAGTTGCGTGGTTTCCGTATCGAGCTCGGTGAGATCGAGTCGGTGCTGGTGTCGCATGAGCGGGTGGGTCAGGCGGCGGTGGTGGTTCGTGAGGACCGTCCCGGTGACAAGCGGCTGGTCGCCTACGCGGTCGGCGTCGAGCTGACCGGGTCGGAGCTGCGGGCGCACATCGCCGGGGTGCT
>NZ_JBIAHV010000044.1:0-1554 GCF_042870895.1 Streptomyces sp. NPDC006294 | reverse complement strand
CCCCCGTTATGTTTTTCGCGGTCCTGCAACGGGACCGCTGGCCTCCGGGCCCGGCATGACTGTGTCCCCCTGTCGAAGGCATGACCTGGGGGGTGGTGTCACCGGGCCCGGGAGGTGTCCGTCGGAGACGCTGATGAGAGGTCCGGCCACCGTCCGGTCCGGCGCAACGCCGGGCAGTTTGCGGGCGGCAGGTCTGCATAACGTGGATGCGCGAGTACGACACCCGAGCCGAGGCCGGCACCGTCAACACCCTTTGGGAAGGGGCGCGATGTTCGAGATCGAAGACGTGGGCGTGTTCCTGGGCCTGGACGTCGGCAAGAGTGCCCACCACGGCCACGGACTCACCCCGGCCGGGAAGACGGTCTTCGACAAGCCGCTGCCCAACAGCGAACCCAAGCTGCGGGCCGTCTTCGACAAGCTCACGGCCAAGTTCGGCACCGTCCTGGTGATCGTCGACCAGCCCGCCTCGATCGGCGCCCTGCCGCTGACCGTCGCCCGCGACGCCGGCTGCCAAGTGGCCTACCTGCCCGGACTGGCCATGCGCCGGATCGCCGACCTCTACCCCGGCGAGGCCAAGACCGACGCGAAGGACGCCGCCGTGATCGCGGACGCGGCCCGCACCATGCCGCACACCCTGCGGTCCCTGGAGCTGACCGACGAGATCACCGCCGAACTCACGGTCCTCGTCGGCTTCGACCAGGACCTCGCCGCCGAAGCCACCCGCACGTCCAACCGGATACGCGGCCTGCTCACCCAGTTCCACCCCAGCCTGGAACGCGTCCTGGGCCCCCGCCTCGACCACCAGGCCGTCACCTGGCTGCTGGAACGCCACGGCTCCCCGGCCGCCCTGCGCAAAGCCGGTCGCCGCAGACTCGTGGAACTGATCCGCCCGAAAGCCCCCCGCATGGCCGCCCGGCTGATCGACGACGTCTTCGACGCCCTCGACGAACAGACCGTCGTCGTCCCCGGCACCGGCACCCTCGACATCGTCATCCCCTCCCTGGCCGCGTCCCTGGCCGCCATCCACACCCAGCGCCGGGCGATGGAAGCCCAGATCAACAGCCTGCTGGAGGCCCACCCTCTTGCGGAGGTCCTGACGTCGATGCCCGGCGTCGGCGTCAGGACCGCCGCCGTCCTGCTGGTCACCGTCGGCGACGGCACCAGCTTCCCCACCGCCGCCCACCTCGCCTCCTACGCCGGCCTCGCACCCACGACGAAGCAGTCCGGGACCTCCATCCACGGCGAACACGCACCCCGAGGCGGAAACCGCCAGCTCAAACGGGCGATGTTCCTGTCCGCCTTCGCCTGCATGAACGCCGACCCCGCCTCCCGCACCTACTACGACAAGCAACGGGCCCGCGGCAAAACCCACACCCAAGCCCTCCTCCGCCTCGCCCGCCAACGCATCAGCGTCCTGTTCGCCATGCTCCGCGACGGCACCTTCTACGAATCCCGAACGCCCGCGGACGTCGAACTCGCCGCATAGCACCAGCAACCCCGAACCACCCCAAACCCGACAGAGATGCCTTGACGAAAGACATAGAGGCACCCCCC
>NZ_JBIAHV010000043.1:0-1678 GCF_042870895.1 Streptomyces sp. NPDC006294 | reverse complement strand
CCTCGCCGTTTCGCTTGGTGTGGGACCGGTTTCTGTGCGGCAACACGAAAGTGCCTTCTGAGCTGGGACGATGAACCTTGTCGAGGGGTTCTGTCGGTCCAGACGGAAGGCACTTTCTGCGTGCAGGGTATCGGTTCGCGTCCCAAGCTCCATGTCTCCGCTGACGGTGCGGGGGTGGTCGGACATGCCGGGGCACGGTTGCTGGCGGATCTCGCCGATGCCACCGGGCTGACCACCGCGTACTCCACCGCACTCAGGCCGCTGCGACCGCGCGGCACTGGCCACGATCCGGGCCGGACCGCCGTTGATCTCGCGGTGATGCTCGCCGACGGCGGCGAGACGATCACGGAACTGGCCGTTCTGCGGGACCAGCGCGAGGTGTTCGGTCCCGTGGCCTCCACGCCGACGGCCTGGCGGCTGCTGGCTGCTATCGACGAACGGGGACTGGACCGGCTGCGATCAGCCCGCGCCCAGGCCCGGGAGGTGGCCTGGCTGCAGGCCACCGAAACCAGCGGGGGCATACCCCTGGCCCGGGCTGGGGGACGTGTACTGCCCGGGCTGGTCCTGGATCTCGACGCCACGCTGATCACCTGCCACTCGGAGAAGGACCAAGCTGCCCCGACCTACAAGGGCGGCTTCGGCTTCCACCCGCTGATGTGCTTCCTGGCCAACACCGGCGAGGCGATGTCCGGGCGCCTGCGGCCCGGCAATGCCGGAGCCAACACCGCCACCGACCACATCACGGTGCTGGACGACGCTCTCGCCCAGATCCCCGACGCGCACCGGCACGGCACCGACATCCTCGTCCGCACCGACAGTGCCGGATCCGCAAGAGCCTTCCTCGCCCACGTCCGAGACGTGCGGATGCGAGGAATCCGTACCTTCTTCTCGGTCGGATACGCGGTCACCGAGCCGATCCGCCAGGCGATCCGAGCCATGCCCGGCCGCCTCTGGCATCCCGCTCTGGACCAGGACGGCTCGCTCCGTGCCGGCGCCGAGGTCGCCGAGCTGACCGGCATGGTCGAGCTGACCGGCTATCCGGCCGGCACCCGCGTCATCGTGCGCCGCGAGCGACCACACCCCGGCGCCCAACTCTCCCTGTTCGACCAGGACGAGGCTCTGCGGCACCAGGTGTTCCTCACCGACACCCCCTACTCAGGCGAGGGCTCCGCCCAGTTCCTGGAGGTCCGCCACCGCGGACACGCCACCGTCGAGGACCACATCCGGTGCGGCAAAGCCACCGGCTTCGGCCGTTTCCCCTCCCGCCACTTCGCCATCAACGCGGCCTGGTTCGAACTCAGCCTCGCAGCGATCGACCTCCTCGCCTGGACCCGTGTCCTGCTGCTGGACGGCGAACTCGCCGACGCCGAACCCAAGAAACTCCGCTACCGGCTCCTGCACGTCGCCGCCCGTCTCACCCGCGGCGGCCGCCGCCTTCACCTGCGGATCTCCGCCACCTGGCCCTGGAGACACGAACTCGCCGCCGCCTTCCACCGGCTCGCGGCCTTGCCCCGCCCAGCCAGCTGACCGGCAGCCCCCTGACCACCTACGACCCGAGGAACCCTGGAGAACCCGACCATCGCGCCGGGCCCTCACCATGCCCAAGCACCGAAACCGCGTCCCCTACCCGAAAGCTGACGACCAGCGACGTCTCATCATCCCAACTGAAAAGCGGAGG
>NZ_JBIAHV010000042.1:0-2254 GCF_042870895.1 Streptomyces sp. NPDC006294 | reverse complement strand
GAGCGGATCTCACGCGAGGTGACGCCGTACATGGCGAACGAGTGCCGCAGCCGGTCGCACGATGCGGCCACGTCGAAGGCGTCCTGTCCGGGCCTCAGCCCCAGCCGTAGGACCAGGCCGGTGCGTGTCGGGCGGAGCCGCAGGATGTGCGGTGCCCGCGACTCGGGAGCTGGGCGACCGGCCATCCGGGCGATGGCGAGCCGCCAGCGCGGCGGCGGGACGGTCAGCCCGCACGCTTCCATGGCCGAGGTGTAGCGGACCAGGACCCGCAGCACGGCGAAGGTGACGCCGAAGGTCAGCCAGTACCAGGTGGGGCGCCGCCACCGCAGGAGACCCGCGACGGCGACGACCACCAGGAGCGCGACCGTGAAGCCGGTCATGATCAGGCCGCCTTCGGCTTCGCGGCGTTCTCGACCAGCGACGTGACGGCGACCGCGCGGAAGGCGATGCCGTGACGGCGCTGCCCGTTGAACTCGTTCTCCCACGGCCGGGCGATCAGGCCCGTGATCGCGACCGGCGTACCCATGACCAGCTCACCGGAGATGCTGTTCTCCGGCACGGTCACGGTCAGGATCTCCACCTCGCCGTTCGCCGCGAACATCACGTCGACGGTCGACAGCGCGGCACCGGACTCGGCGTCCATCGCACGCTCACCGGTACGGCGGTCCTTCACCTTGGGCTGCGGGGGCTGGGCCACCATCACGGAGGCGGCGGAGGTGTCGACGGGGATCTGACGCACAGAGATCACTCCTCTAGAAGTGCTGGACTCCGTCACTCATGTACATGAGTGACATGAAGAAGAGTGCACGACTCCTATACATGAGTCAACCCGCCAGGGCGAAGAAGTCCCGGCGGGTTGAGAAGAGTTGAGCGAGCGTCAGTCGGCCGCGGGGATGCGGTACTCGAAAACGAACTGGTCGGCAGCCATGAGGGTGTCGCAGACCTCCACTACCCGGCCTGCTTCGGTGACCGCGTTGCGGAGCAGGTGCACGACGGGCGCGCCGGGGCTCAGCGCCAGTTCGGATGCCTCAGCCTTGGCGGCCGGGCGCGCTGTCAGCGTCTCGACGAACTCGGCGAAGGTGTGGCCGTCGTCCTCAAGGCGGGCGTAGATCCCGCCGGGGCCGGGGTTCTCGGCGAACAGTTCGGGGATGTCCTTGACCACGTCCCACGGCAGATACGACGACGCGGTCTCGACCGGGACGCCGTTGCGGAAGTAGAGCCGCCGCCGGGCGAGGACCTGAGTGCCGGCGGAGACGCCGAGTCGGTCGGCGATGTCCTCGGGGGCCTCCATCGGGCCGATGTACAGAACGCTGACCTTGGCTGTGGCGCCGGACTGGGCCGACTCGGCGAGATATGCGGCCTTACCGCCGCGGCGGTGCGAGGCGCGGAACCGGTCCGAGGAGCGCAGCCGCACGGGCGGCCGGTCCTTCACGATCGAGCCCTTGCCGTGGCGCGTGTCCACGAGCCCACTGGCCCGGACCTCCACCATCGCCTTACGAATCGTGCCCCCGGAAACGCCATAGCGCTCCACCAGCTCGGATTCACTCGGCACCAGGTCACCAGGCTTGAGGACGCCTGCCCGGATCTGCTGAATGATCTCGTCGGCGATCTGAACGTACCGAGGTACGGCCCTCCCACCTCCTACGGCTGTTCCCATAGTCCTTCTCACTCTCCTATGCTCCTGTACATGAGTAACGGGAGCGCGGGAACAAAGTCAACGCCACTGCACTCCGTGTCCGTGGCGGGAGCAGTGGTGCGCGAGGACGGGCGACTCCTGGCGATCCGCCGAGCCGACAACGGAACGTGGGAGCTTCCCGGCGGCGTGCTCGAGCTCACCGAGGCCCCCGAAGACGGAGTGGCCCGCGAAGTCTGGGAAGAGACCGGCATCCGGGTCGAGGTGGACGAGCTCACCGGGGTCTACAAGAACACGACGCGCGGGATCGTCGCCCTGGTCTTCCGGTGCAAGCCATCAGGTGGCATTGAGCGAACCTCTGCAGAGTCGACGGCAGTTGACTGGCTCACGCCCGAAGAGGTCGCCGAGCGGATGGCCGAGGTCTACGCGGTGCGCCTGCTCGATGCACTGGACGGGCACGGGCCCCACGTCCGGAGCCATGACGGCAAGCAACTGATCCAAGCGCGGTAAGAGTTTCTCTACTTCATCAAGGCGGCTCGCTCCGCTCGCCGCGCGCGGCCCCGGCTCCAGCGCCGGGCCCCGACGCTCCTGTCTCCGCCCCGCTCCGGGCCCCGGCTCCGC
>NZ_JBIAHV010000041.1:0-2417 GCF_042870895.1 Streptomyces sp. NPDC006294 | reverse complement strand
GTGGACGTGAACAGCCGCACCACGTTGGAGTGCGGGACGACGACGCCCTTCGGCCGGCCCGTGGAACCGGAGGTGTAGATGACGTACGCCGGGTGCGCGGGCGACAGAGTGACCGCCGGATCCGTGTCGTCCGCGGCCGCCAGTTCGGCCGCCACCGACTTCTCGTCCAGCACCAGCCACGGCACGCCGCCCGACTCCACCGCCGAGAGGTCCACCGAACTCGTCGTCGCCACCAGCACCGGTGAGGCGTCCGCGACCATGTAGCTGAGCCGGTCCGCCGGATAGTCCGGGTCCATCGGCACATACGCCGCACCCGACTTGACCACCGCCAGCAGACCCACGATCAGGTCCACGCCGCGCGGCAGCGCCAGCCCGACGAACTGCTCCGGACCCACCCCGCGCGACAGCAGCACCCGCGCGAGCCGGTTCGCCCGCGCGTTCAGCTCGCCGTACGTCAGGGACTCGTCGCCGAAGGACAGCGCCACGGCGTCCGGGTCCTGGGCGACCCGGTCCTCGAACACCTTCACCAGCGTCAGGTCCGACGCGGGGTCCGGCAGGCTCTCGGGGGCCGCCAGTGCCCTCTCCCACTCGGCGCTCTCCAGGACGTCGATCTCGTCCAGGGTGAGCGCTGGGTTCTCGGCCCACTGCGTCAGCAGCCGGCCGAGGCGTCCGGCGAGCAGCTCGACGGTCTCCCGGTCGAAGAGCTCGGTGGCGAACTCGATACCGCCGCCGATCCCGTCCGCCGTGCCGTCGGACGCGTGCCGTTCGGTGAGGCTCAGCGACAGGTCGTACTTCGCGACCGTGTGCTCGATCTGCTGGGCGCCGAAGTCGAGGCCCGGCAGAGCGAGCCCGGGCTCGACCGCGGCCGTGTTGTGGAAGGTCAGGTTGACCTGGAACAGCGGGTGACGGGCCGTGGAGCGCTCGGGGTTGAGGACCTCCACCAGCCGCTCGAACGGCACGTCCTGGTTGGCGTACGCCGCCAGGTCGGTCTCCCGGACCCTCGCCAGCAGTTCGGGGAAGGTGGGGGAACCGGAGGCGTCCGTGCGCAGGACCAGGGTGTTGACGAAGAACCCGACCAGGTCGTCGAGCGCCGCGTCCGTGCGCCCGGCCACCGGCGTGCCGATCGGGATGTCCGTCCCGGAGCCGGTCTTGCGCAGCAGCGCCGCGAGCGCCGCCTGCATGACCATGAACATGCTGGTGCGGTTCTCCCGGGCCAGTCCGGCCAGCCGGTCGTGCACCGCGGCGTCCACGTCGAAGGGGACGACGTCACCTCGGTTGCTCGCCCGCTTGGGGCGCTGCCGGTCGAGCGGCAGCGGCAGCTCCTCGGGAAGTCCGGCCAGGGTGTCCTGCCAGTACTGCAGCTGGCGGGAGATCGGGCTGTCCTGGTCGTCCTCGTCGCCGAGCACCGCCTGCTGCCACAGCGTGTAGTCGGCGTACTGCACCGGCAGCGGCTCCCAGTGCGGCGCGTGCCCGGCGCGGCGTGCGGCATAGGCCTGGGACAGGTCGCGCGCCAGCGGGGCGAGCGACCAGCCGTCGGCCGCGATGTGGTGCACCACGAACAGCAGTACGTGGCGGTCGGCGGCGACCTCGAACAGCGTCGCGCGCAGCGGCAGTTCGGCCGACAGGTCGAAGGCGTAGCCGGCCGCGGCGGAGAGCGCCCCGGGCAGTTCCGCCTCGGCGACGGCGATCACGGGGAGCGCGGGCGCCGCCGCCTCGGGGGCGAGGACCTGCTGCCTCGCCCTGCCGTCGGTCTCCGGGAAGAGGGTCCGCAGTGCCTCGTGCCGGCCGGCCAGGTCGGTCAGGGCGGCGGCGAGCGCCGCCCGGTCGAGGTCGCCGTCCAGCCGGAGGGCCAGCGGGATGTAGTAGGTCGCGTTGGCGCCCTCGAAGCGGTTCAGGAACCACAGCCGGCGCTGCGCGAAGGACAGCGGGACGGCTTCGGGCCGCTCGACGGGCTTCAGCGCGGTACGGGCGCCGGCGGCGGTGTCGATCAGTCCGGCGAGCGCGGCGACCGTCGGCGACTCGAACAGGGCGCGTACGGGCAGTTCGACGTCGAAGGCGGTACGGACGAGGCTCACCAGCCGGGTCGCCATGAGCGAGTGACCGCCGAGGTCGAAGAAGCTGTCGTCGACGCCGGTCACCGGGGTGCCGAGCACCTGGGTGAACAGATCGCACAGGATCTCCTCGTGCGGCGTACCCGGCGCACGACCACCGGCCGAGGACCCGTACTCCGGCGCAGGCAGCGCACGCCGGTCCAGCTTCCCGTTCACCGTCACCGGCAGCCGGTCCAGCACCACCACGGCCGCCGGAACCATATAGTCCGGCAGCACCCCGGCGATGTGCGCCCGCAGCTCCGACCCGGTCAGCTCGACGCCGACCGCGTAGGCGACCAGCCGCTTGTCACCGGGACGGTCCTCACG
>NZ_JBIAHV010000040.1:0-3647 GCF_042870895.1 Streptomyces sp. NPDC006294 | reverse complement strand
CCACCGGCACCCTCCGCCGAGGCGAAGGCACCCTCACCCGCCTCCTCACCTCAGCAGCACACCTCCACACCCACGGCCACCCCATCAACTGGCCCGTTGGGCAGGGCAATCGACACGTCGATCTGCCCACCTACCCCTTCCGGCACCAGCGCTACTGGATCGACGTACCGGACACCACGGCGGCGCACGCCCCCGTCCCGGCGACCGACATCGTCGACACGCGCTTCTGGGAGGCCGTGGAGAACGAGAACTGGGAGTCGCTCGCCGACACGCTCGCCGTGCCCGACGACGCCTCGCTCAGCACGGTGCTGCCCGCGCTCGCGTCCTGGCGGCAGGAGCGCAGGCGCGAGGCCACGGTGAACGACTGGCGGTACGGGATCAGCTGGAAGCCGGTGGCCGACGGGGGTGCCACGACCAGGCTCGGGGGGACCTGGCTCGTGGTGTTCCCGGAGGGGCGGGCCACCGACGATGTCGTCCGTACGGCGGCGGAGGGGCTGGCGCGGCACGGCGCGCAGGTCGTGCCGCTGGAGCTGAACGCCTCCGGGGCCGGCCGGGGGACGTACGTCGATCTCATCGGCGAGAAGCTGTCCGCGCAGGGCTCTCCGCTCGCCGGCGTGCTCTCCTTCCTGGCGCTCGACGAGAGCGCCCATCCCGCGCATCCCGCCATGACGGCCGGTGTGGCAGGGACGCTCGCTCTCGTGCAGGCGCTCGGTGACGCGCGCCTTGAGGTGCCGGTGTGGTTCGGCACGTGCGGGGCGGTGGCGGTCGGGGCGTCCGACGCCGTGACCAGTCCGGCGCAGGCGCAGGTCTGGGGCCTGGGCCGGGTCGTCGCGCTGGAGCAGCCCGAGCGCTGGGGCGGCCTCGTCGATCTGCCGCGCGAGCTGGACGACCGGGCCCGGGCACGCCTGTGCGCGGTGCTGGCCGGGCTGGCGGGCGAGGACCAGGTGGCGGTCCGCAGCTCGGTCGTCTTCGCCCGGCGCCTGGTGCGCAACCCGCTGGACGTGCGGACGCCCGAGCAGGCGGCGCCCGGCTGGCGCACCAGTGGCACGGCGCTGGTGACCGGCGGGACGGGAGCGCTCGGCCCGCACATCGCGCGGTGGCTCGCCTCGAACGGCGCCGAGCATGTGGTGCTGACCAGCAGGCGCGGCCCGTCCGCTCCGGGCATGGCCGAGCTGGCGACGGAACTGGCCGCCGAGGGGGTCCGTCTCACGGTGGCCGCGTGCGACGCCGCCGACCGCGAGGCCCTCGCGGGCGTGCTGGAGCAGCTGAAGGCCGACGAGGAGTCCCTGCGTACGGTCGTACACGCGGCGGCGTTCATCGAGTTGGCGTCGCTGGCGGAGTCGGGGCTCGACGAGTTCGCGGACGTGCTGGCCGCGAAGGTGGCGGGCGCCGCTCACCTGGACGAGCTGCTGGGCGGCGACGACCTCGACGCGTTCGTGCTGTTCTCCTCCATCGCCGGTGTCTGGGGCAGCGGTGACCACGGTGCCTACGCCGCCGCCAACGCCTATCTGGACGCGCTCGCGGAGCAGCGCCGTGCCCAGGGTCTGAAGGCCAGTTCCATCGCATGGGGCGTGTGGAACGTCTGGGACCCGGAGCGGCTGCCGGAGGGCGTCAAGCCGGAGCAGCTGCAGGCGCGGGGACTGCCGTTCCTCGACCCGGACACGGCCTTCGCCACGATGCGCCAAATCCTCGCGCACGACGAGACCTTCGTGGCCGTGGCCGAGGTGGACTGGGAGCGCTTCGTCCCTGTCTTCACCTCGGCGGGACCTCGCCCGCTGCTCGCGGGTGTTCCCGAGGCGCAGCGCGAGATCGAGGCGGCCACGTCGTCCCCCGGAACCGCGTCGGGCGCGGACGCGCCGAGCGCTCCGTCGTCGCCTCTGCGCGACCGGCTGGAGGGTCTCGCGGCCGAGGAGCGGGGCCGGGTGCTGCTGGAGCTGGTGCGCGACCAAGCGGCCTCGGCCCTCGGTCATGCCTCCGGTGAGGCGGTCGAGCCGGGGCGGGCGTTCCGTGATCTGGGCTTCGACTCGCTGACCGCGGTTGAGCTGCGCAACCGGCTCAACACGGCCACCGGGCTGCGGCTGCCGGCGACCCTCGTCTTCGACTACCCCTCCCCCGGTGTGCTCGCCGCCCATCTGCGGGACGAGTTCTTCGGAGCGCTGCCGGACACCGCGCCGGCCGGGACCGCCGCGGCGCCGCCGACCCTGCCGGCCGCCGACGACGACCCGATCGTCATCATCGGCATGGGGTGCCGCTTCCCGGGCGGCGTGCGCTCGCCCGAGGAGCTGTGGGAACTCCTGCTGCGCGGCGGCGACGTGATCTCGGGCCTGCCGACCGACCGCGGCTGGGACCTCGACGCGCTCTATGACCCGGACCCGGAGCAGCGCGGCAAGTCCTACACCCGTCACGGCGGATTCCTCTACGACGCCGCCGACTTCGACCCCGCGTTCTTCGGCATCTCGCCCCGCGAGGCCCTGGCGATGGACCCGCAGCAGCGCCTGCTGCTGGAGACCTCCTGGGAGGCCTTCGAGCGGGCCGGCATCAACCCCCAGTCCCTGCGGGGCAGTCGTACGTCCGTGTTCGCGGGCGTCAGCTACCACGACTACGGCTCGCGCCTCGGCGAGACCCCGGAGGAGATCGAGGGCTACCTCGGTACGGGCAACACGGCGAGCATCGCCTCGGGCCGCGTCTCGTACGTCCTCGGCCTGGAGGGCGCCGCGGTCACCCTGGACACGGGCTGCTCGTCGTCGCTGGTCGCCCTCCATCTCGCGGCGCAGTCGCTGCGGCAGGGCGAGTCCACGCTGGCGCTGGCCGGCGGTGTGTCCGTGATGGCGGTGCCCACCTCCTTCACCGAGTTCAGCCGGCAGCGCGGCCTGTCCGTGGACGGCCGGTGCCGGGCCTTCTCGGCCGACGCCGACGGCATGGGCATGTCCGAGGGCGTGGGCATGCTGCTTCTGGAGCGGCTGTCGGACGCACGCCGCAACGGCCACCGAGTCCTTGCCGTCGTCCGCGGTACGGCGATGAACCAGGACGGCGCCAGCAACGGCCTCACCGCCCCCAACGGCCCCTCGCAGCAGCGGGTCATCCGGCAGGCCCTCGCCAACGCGGGTCTCGCCCCCGACCAGGTCGACGCCGTCGAGGCGCACGGCACCGGCACCAAGCTGGGCGACCCCATCGAGGCGCAGGCACTGATCGCCACGTACGGCCAGGACCACCCGGCCGACCGGCCCCTGTGGCTG
This sequence comes from Streptomyces sp. NPDC006294, assembly GCF_042870895.1. NCBI lineage: Bacteria > Bacillati > Actinomycetota > Actinomycetes > Kitasatosporales > Streptomycetaceae > Streptomyces > Streptomyces sp. NPDC006294. The sequence continues at coordinate 411 of NZ_JBIAHV010000040.1, read as the reverse complement.
GGCTCGGTGAAGTCCAACATCGGCCACACCCAGGCCGCTTCGGGTGTCGCGGGCCTCATCAAGATGGTCATGGCGATGCAACACGGCGTGCTGCCGAAGACGCTGCACGTCGGCGAGCCCACGCCGAAGGTCGACTGGTCGGCCGGAGCCGTCGCCCTGCTGACCGAGGAGACGGCCTGGCCCAGCACGGGACAGCCGCGCCGGGCCGGTGTCTCGTCGTTCGGCATCAGCGGCACCAATACGCACGCTGTGCTGGAGCAGGCTCCCGATGACGAGCCGGTGTCGGTGTCGGAGTCTCCGGGCGTCGTGCCGTGGGTGATCTCGGCCTGGACGGCCGACGCGCTGCGCGCTCAGGCACGACAGCTCCGCGAATACGTCGAGCAGCGGCCGGACCTGGACACCGCGGCCGTC
>NZ_JBIAHV010000039.1:0-3875 GCF_042870895.1 Streptomyces sp. NPDC006294 | reverse complement strand
GTCCACTTCCACACCGCCATCCAGCAGCTCACCGAGTCCGGCCACACCACCTACATCGAGTCCAGCGCCCACCCCGTCCTCACCTACAGCATCGAAGAAGCCTCAACCGACGCCCTCACCACCGGCACCCTCCGCCGAGGCGAAGGCACCCTCACCCGCCTCCTCACCTCAGCAGCACACCTCCACACCCACGGCCACCCCATCAACTGGCCCACCCCGCGAACCAACCGCGTCACCGACCTCCCCACCTACCCCTTCCAGCACCAGCACTACTGGATCAACCCCACCACGACCGGTTCCCCGGACACCGCCGACACCCGCTTCTGGGAGGCGGTCGAGAACGAGGACTGGGAGTCGCTCGGCCGCGCGCTCTCGGTGGAGGGCGATGCCCCGCTGAGTACGGTGCTCCCGGCGCTGGCGTCCTGGCGGAAGAGCCTGGATCGTGTGTCGACGGTGGACAGCTGGCGCTACCGGGCGGCATGGAGGCCGATCGCCGATCCGCAGGCCGGACCGGTCGGTACCTGGCTGGTCGTGGTTCCCGTCGGCCAGGAGGACGACGCGCTGGTGGGTGCTGCCACCCGCGCTGTACGGGGGCGGCAGGTCGTGCTGGACCCGTCCGAGGCGGACCGCGCGCGCTACGCCGAGCAAGTCTCCGACGCTTTGGGCTCGGGTGATGACAACGCTGCCGTGACCGGCGTGCTGTCCCTTCTCGCGCTGGGCGGCGACGACGTGGCCCCGGCGGCGCCGGCGCTCGCTCTCTTCCAGGCGCTGGGGGACGCCGGTGTGCAGGCCCCCCTCTGGTGTGTCACCCAGGGCGCGGTCAGCACGGGCAGCTCCGATCCGCTCACCCGGCCCGCCCAGGCGCAGGTCTGGGGCCTGGGCCGGGTCGCCGCGCTGGAGCATCCCCACCGCTGGGGTGGGCTCGTCGACCTGCCCGAACAGCTCGACGAGCGCGGCGCCGCACGCCTGCGTGCCGTACTGGCCGCTCCGTCCGGCGGCGAGGACCAGGTGGCGGTCCGCGGCGCCGGTGTCCTCGCGCGCCGACTGACCCGGGCGGCAGCCGGCAGCGGTAGGGCCTGGCAGCCGCGCGGCACCGTCCTGATCACCGGCGGCACCGGCGCGCTCGGCACACACGTGGCGCGCTGGGCTGCCCAGAACGGCGCCGAGCACCTCGTCCTCGCCAGCCGGCGCGGCGGCGAGGCCCCCGGGGCCACCGCCCTGCACGACGAACTCGCCGCGCTCGGCGTCACCGTGACCCTCACCGCCTGCGACGTCACCGATCCGGACGCCGTACGTGCTCTCGTCTCCGCGCACCCCGGCCTGACCGCCGTGGTCCACACCGCGGGTGTCCTCGACGACGCGGTGCTCGACCGGCTCACCACCGAGCGCCTCGACGACGTCCTGCGTCCGAAGGCCACCGCCGCCGCGCTTCTCGACCGGTACACGCGTCACCTCGACCTCGACGCGTTCGTCCTGTTCTCGTCGGTGGTCGGCACGCTGGGCCGGGCCGGGCAGGGGAACTTCGGTGCGGCCAACGCCCACTTGGACGCGCTCGCCGAGCAGCGGCACGCGCTCGGGCTGCCCGCCACCTCCGTGGCATGGGGCCCCTGGGACGCGGACGGAATGGCGGCAGGCGAGGTCGCCGAGCAACTGCGGCGGCGCGGGCTGCCGGCCCTGGCGCCCGACCTGGCGCTCACCGCGCTGGGAGAGGCCGTCGGGCGCGGCGAGGCGACGGTGCCCGTCGCCGACATCGACTGGGCGCGGTTCGTGCCGGCGTACACCGCCGCCCGTCCCAGCGCGCTGATCTCCGACCTGGCGGACGTACGGGAGCTGCGGGCCGAGGCCGGCGCCCGGCGAGTCGGTGACGACGCCACGTGGACGGCGCAGAATCTGTCGGGCCTCTCCGACGCCGAGGGCGAGCGGCTGCTGCTGAACCTGGTGCGGACGCAGGCGGCCGCCGTGCTCGGGCACGCCTCCGCGGACGCGGTGAACGCCTCGCACGCGTTCAAGGGCATCGGTGTCGACTCGCTGACCGCGGTCGAGCTGCGCAACCGGCTCGTCGCCGTCACCGGCCTGAAGCTGCCGCCGACGCTGGTGTTCAACCATCCGACGCCGCAGGCGCTGGCCCGCTTCCTGCACACGCAGGCGACCGGCACGCCGGAGTCCGCCTCCGTGCGCCATGTGCCGGTCCCGGTGGGTGCCGCGGCCGAGGACGACCCGATCGCGATCGTGTCCATGGCCTGCCGCTATCCCGGCGGGGTGCGCTCGCCGGAGGACCTCTGGCAGCTGCTCACCGACGGCCGGGACGCGGTGTCCGTGTTCCCCACGGACCGCGGCTGGGACATCGACGCGCTCTACCACCCCGACCCGGAGCGCGCGGGCACGTCGTACGTCCACGAGGGCGGATTCCTTTACGACGCCGCCGAGTTCGACGCCGAGTTCTTCGGGATCTCGCCGCGTGAGGCGCAGGCGATGGACCCGCAGCAGCGCCTTCTGCTGGAGACGTCCTGGGAGGTGTTCGAGCGGGCCGGGATGGATCCGCGGTCGGTGGCCGGCAGCCAGGCGGGCGTCTTCGTCGGTGTGGCGTCGCAGGACGAGTACGGGCCGCGCATGAGCGAGGCACCCGAAGGGTTCGAGGGGTACCTGCTCACCGGCACCGCGGCGAGCGTGATCTCCGGCCGGGTGGCGTACACCCTCGGTCTGGAGGGCCCGGCCGTCACGGTCGACACGGCCTGCTCGTCCTCGCTGGTCGCCCTGCACATGGCCGTCCAGGCGCTGCGCGACGGCGAGTGCACGCTCGCGCTCGCGGGCGGCGTCACCGTGATGGCCTCGCCGGGGACGTTCGTGGAGTTCAGCCGTCAGCGGGGGCTCGCTCCCGACGGCCGCAGCAAGTCGTTCTCCGCGGCGGCCGACGGCACCAGCTGGAGCGAGGGCGCCGGTGTCCTGCTTCTGGAGCGGCTGTCGGACGCCCGGCGCAACGGGCATCCGGTCCTGGGCCTGGTGCGCGGTACGGCGATCAACCAGGACGGCGCTAGCAACGGCCTCACCGCCCCCAACGGCCCCTCGCAGGAGCGGGTCATCCGCCAGGCGCTCGGCCGGGCCCGGCTGACCGCCGCCGAGGTCGACGCCGTCGAGGCGCACGGCACCGGCACCCGGCTCGGCGACCCGATCGAGGCGCAGGCGCTGATCGCCACGTACGGGCAGGACCGGCCGGACGGACAGCCGCTGCTGCTCGGCTCCCTGAAGTCGAACATCGGGCACACGCAGGCCGCGGCGGGCGTGGGCGGAGTCATCAAGATAGTGATGGCGATGCGCCACGGTGTGCTGCCGAGGACGCTGCACGTGGACGAGCCGACGCCGCACGTCGACTGGTCCGCCGGTGCGGTGACGCTGCTGCGGGACGCGGCCGAGTGGCCGGAGACCGGACGGCCCCGCCGAGCCGGTGTGTCGTCTTTCGGTGTGAGCGGCACCAACGCCCACGCGATCATCGAGCAGTTCGAGGAGGAGCCGGCCGTCGTCGGCACGTCCGACGCCGTGTCGGGGCCGCTGCCGTGGGTCCTCTCCGGCCAGGGCACGGACGCCCTGCGGGCGCAGGCCGAGCGGCTGCGGTCGTTCGTCGCGGATCGGCCCGAACTCCCCACGGCCGACCTGGCGTTCTCGCTCGGCGCCACGCGGGCCGCGCTGGACGACCGGGGCGCCGTGGTCGCGGAGGACCGGTCCGACTTCCTCGACGCGCTGGGCGCGCTCGCGCGCGGCGAGGCGGACAGCCGGGTCCTGACCGGGTCCGTGGACCCTGCGCAGGGGCGGTTGGCGTTCCTGTTCTCGGGGCAGGGCAGTCAGCGGGCCGGGATGGGACACGAACTGTACGAGGCCTT
>NZ_JBIAHV010000038.1:0-3926 GCF_042870895.1 Streptomyces sp. NPDC006294 | reverse complement strand
GCATCGAGGAGTTCGGCCCCCATACCGGCCCACTGCGTCCCCTGCCCCGGGAACACGAACACGGTCCTCCCGGTCTCGTCCGGCGCGACGCCCTGCACGAGGTGGGGTGAGGGCTCCCCCTGAGCGAGGGCGTCGAGTGCGGCGGTGAGAGCGTCGGGGGTCTCGGCGACGACCACGGCGCGGTGCTCGAACAGGGCGCGCCCGTTGACGAGCGTGTCGGCGACGGCTGCGGTGTCCAACTCGGGCCGCTGCTCGACGTATTCGCGGAGCTGCCGTGCCTGAGCGCGCAGCGCGTCGGCAGTCCGGGCCGAGATCACCCACGGCACGACGCCCGAGTCGGCGGGCCGGCCCTGGTCGAGGGCGATGGGGGACTCTTCGATGATGGCGTGCGCGTTGGTCCCACTCACACCGAAGGAGGAGACGCCGGCCCGGCGGGGCCGGTCGGTCTCGGGCCAGGGCTGTTCGTCGGTGAGGAGAGTGACGGCACCGGCGTCCCAGTCGACATGGCTGGTCGGCTGGTCGACATGCAGTGTCCTCGGCAGGACGCCGTGACGCATGGCCATCACCATCTTGATGACACCGGCGACACCGGCGGCGGCCTGGGTGTGGCCGATGTTGGACTTCACCGAGCCCAGCCACAGGGGCCGGTCAGCAGGCCGGTCCTGGCCGTACGTGGCGATCAGCGCCTGCGCCTCGATCGGGTCACCCAGGGTCGTACCCGTGCCGTGCGCCTCGACCGCGTCGACCTGCACAGGGGTGAGACCGACATTGGCGAGGGCCTGCCGGATCACCCCCTGCTGGGAAGGACCGTTCGGCGCGGTGAGACCGTTACTGGCGCCGTCCTGGTTGACGGCCGTGCCCCGCACGATGCCCAGGACCGGGTGTCCATGCCGTTCGGCATCGGAGAGCCGCTCCAGCAGCAGCATGCCGACGCCCTCGCCCCAGCCGGTGCCGTCGGCGGCCTCGGCGAAGGCCTTGACCCGGGCGTCGGGGGCGAGTCCCCGCTGCCGGCTGAACTCCACGAAGACCTCGGGAGTCGACATGACCGTCACACCGCCCGCGAGGGCGAGCGAGCACTCGCCGGAGCGGAGTGACTGGGCGGCCATGTGCAGGGCGACCAGGGACGACGAGCAGGCGGTGTCGACGGTGACGGCCGGGCCCTCCAGACCCAGGGTGTATGCCACGCGGCCCGACGCCACGCTGCCCGCGATACCCGTACCGAGGTACCCCTCGACGGTCTCCGGCACCTGCCGGAGCAGGGTGGCGTAGTCCTGCCCGTTGCTGCCGACGAAGACGCCGGCCTTGCTGCCACGTAGCGACTTCGGGTCGATGCCGGCCCGCTCGAAGGCCTCCCAGGAGGTCTCAAGCAGCAGCCGCTGCTGCGGGTCCATGGCCAGGGCCTCACGCGGGTTGATGCCGAAGAAGGCCGCGTCGAACTCGCTCACGCCCTGGAGGAAGGCCCCTTCGCGCACATACGACGCGCCGGAACGGTCCGGGTCGGCGTCGTAGAGCGCCTCCAGGTCCCAGCCTCGGTCGGCGGGGAACGGCGACACCGCGTCACCGCCCGCCGCCAGCAGCGCCCACAGCTGCTCGGGCGTCCGTATCCCGCCCGGGAAGCGGCAGCTCATGGCCACGATCGCGATCGGGTCGTCGTCGGCCACCGGCGCACCGGGAGTGGCCACCTGCCCGGCCGCGGCGGTGTCGCCTCCGAGGCCGGGGAACTCGCCCAGCACATGGCGGGCGAGCTCGGTCGCCGTCGGGTAGTCGAAGATCACGCTGGTGGTCAGTCGCAGCCCGGTGGCCGCGTTGAGCCGGTTGCGCAGCTGGACCGCGCCGAGCGAGTCGAAGCCGAGCTCCTTGAACGCGCGGTTCGGAGCCACCGACTGCGGCCCGGCGTGGCCGAGCACCAACGCCGCCTGCGTACGCACCAATTCCAGCACCAGCTCCTCCCGCTGCGGCGCCGTCAGCGCGGCCAGCTGCCCGGCCAGCGACGACTCCTCGGCGCGCTGCGCTCCGCCGGACACGGCCGGCCCGGCCGCCGCCCGCAGATCCCGTACGTCCGCCAGGTCGGAGATCAGCGGGCTGGGACGGGCGACGGTGTACGCCGGTACGAAGCGGGCCCAGTCGATGTCGGCGACGGTCACGGCCGGAGTGTCGTGGCCGACGGCCTGGGCCAGCGCGGTGAGCGCGAGGTCCGGGGTCATCGGGGGGAACCCGCTGCGGTGCAACTGCTCCGCCGCCGCGTGCCCCGTCGCCATACCGGAGTCCGCCCAGGCACCCCACGCCACGGAGGTGGCGGGCAGCCCCAGCGCGTGCCGCCGCTGTGCCAGCGCGTCCAAGTGGGCGTTCGCGGCCGCGTAGTTGGCCTGGCCCTCGTTGCCGAAGGTGGCGGCCGCCGAGGAGAACAGGACGAACGCGTCCAGGTCCAGGTGACGCGTGTACCGGTCGAGAAGCGCCGCGGCGGTGGCCTTCGGACGCAGGACATGGTCGAGGCGGTCGGCGGTGAGGTGGTCCAGTACGCCGTCGTCGAGGCTGCCGGCGGTGTGCACGACCGCGGTGAGGCCCGGGTGCTCGGCGACCAGGGCGCGCACCGACTCGGGGTCGCTCACATCACAGGCCGCGAAGGTCACCGTAACGCCGAGCGCGGCGAGTTCGTCGCCCAGGGCGGTGGCCCCGGGGGCCTCGCCGCCGCGCCGGCTGGCGAGGACGAGGTGCTCGGCGCCGTTCTGGGCAGCCCAGCGCGCCACGTGTGTGCCGAGCGCGCCGGTGCCGCCGGTGATCAGGACGGTGCCGCGCGGCTGCCAGCCCGTACCGCTGCTGCCTGCCGCCCGGGTCAGTCGGCGCGCGAGGACACCGGCCTCGCGAACCGCCACCTGGTCCTCGCCGCCGGGCGCCGCGGCCAGTACGGCACGCAGGTGTGCGCCGCCGCGCTCGTCGAGCTGTTCGGGAAGGTCGACCAGCCCGCCCCAACGGTCGGGGTGTTCGAGAGCCGCGACCTGCCCCAGGCCCCAGACCTGCGCCTGGGCGTGGTGGGCGAGCGGGTCGGAGCCGCCGGTGGTGACCGCACCCTGGGTGGCGCACCAGAGGGGAGCCTCGACGCCCGCGTCGCCGAGCGCCTGGACGAGCGCCAGGGTCGGGGCGACCGTACCGGCCTCCTCCTCACCGTCGGCGTCCGCGAGCGCGAGTAGCGACAGCACGCCAGTCACCGGGGCGTCGAACTCCGCGCCCGCATACCGCAGTTGCTCGGCAAAACGCTCCCGGTCGGCCACGGCGGTGTCGAGCACGACCTGCCGTACGGCACCGTGCCCGCTCTCCAGAGCCCGGACGACGTCACGTACGAGAGGCCGGCTCTCGTGACCGGCAGGCCGCAACAGCAACCAGTCGCCGGTGAGTTCAGCCGTGTCGGACGCATCCGGCATCGGCCGCCACACCACCCGGTAGCGCCAGCCGTCCACCGGTGAACCACCGGTCTGCTCCCTGCGCCCGGACCTCGCGTCGAGCCAGTACCGGCGGCGCTGGAAGGCGTACGTCGGCAGGTCGGCCCGGCGCGGCGTGTTCCCCCGGCCGGTGAAGAAGGCCTGCCAGTCGACGGGTGTCCCGTTGATGTGGAGTTCGGCTGCGGCGCGGGTGAGGGCGTGGGTCTCGTCGAGGTTCTTGACCAGGCTGGGCAGGAGGAGGGTGTCGGTGCGGGTGACGGTGTCCTGGGCGAGGGCGGTGAGGACGCCGCCGGGGCCGATTTCCAGGTAGCGGGTGGTGTCGTGCTGTTCGAGCCAGGTGATCTGGTCGGCGAAGCGGACGGCGTTGCGGATGTGGCGGACCCAGTACTGGGGCTCGCGCGCCGCCTCACCGGCGGGCAGCGCCAGCCGCGTCGGGTGGAACTCCACACTGTCCAGGACCTGCCGGAACTGGTCGAGCATGGGGTCCAT
>NZ_JBIAHV010000037.1:0-4528 GCF_042870895.1 Streptomyces sp. NPDC006294 | reverse complement strand
GGGTGAAGTGGCGACGGCGTTGCGGGTGAGCAGGACCAGCCGGGAGTCGGCGAACCGCTCCTCCGCCAGCCACCGCTTGACCAGGCCCAACGCCCAATGCAGCGAAGTGCGTTCACCGGGCGGGCAAGGAGCGACCACGACCTCGGAAGCCGACAGGCCGTCGAGGCCCTCACCGGCGGACAGCCAGACCGGGTCCGGCCCCTCCGCCTGCGTGGCCTCGACGGGCACCCACTCCACGCGGAACAGCGCGTCGCGCAGGGTCGCCGCGGCTGCGGCCTGCGCCGCTCGGCCGGACAGCGGCCGCAGCGCGAGCGAGTCGACGGTCAGGACCGGACTGCCCAGGGCGTCCGCCGCGTCGAGCCGTACCTCCTCCTGACCGGTCACGGTCAGCCGCACCCGCAGTACGGTCGCGCCCGTGGCGTGCAGGCGTACGCCCCGCCAGGAGAACGGCATCAGTGCCGACGCGCCGTCCTCGGCCAGGCTGCTGAGGCCGACCGTCTGCAGCGCCGCGTCGAACAGGGCGGGGTGCAGCTCGAAGTCCGCCGCGTCCTCGGCCAGGTCCGCCGGCAGGGCGACCTCGGCGAACACCTCGTCACCCCGCCGCCACGCCGCCCGCAGGCCCTGGAACTCAGGGCCGTACTCGAAGCCGCTCTCCTGGAACCGCTCGTAGCGGCCCTCGATGTCCAGCGGCTCGGCCCCGGCCGGCGGCCAGGCCCCGCTGAGGTCCTGCCCGGCGTCGGCGCGGTCCGGGCTCAGGGTGCCGCTCGCGTGGCGCGTCCACGGCAGGCCGCCCTGCCTCGTGTCCTCGTCGGGCCGCGCGTGCACGGTCAGCGTGCGCCGGCCCGACGCGTCGGCGGCACCGACCCGCACCCGGAGTCGTAGGCCACCGCCCTCGGGCAGCACCAGCGGCGCCTCAAGGGTCAGTTCCTCCAGCAGCGGGCAACCGGCCCTGTCCCCGGCCCGTACGGCCAGCTCGGCCAGCGCGGTGCCGGGCAGCAGGGCCGCGCCCTCGACCCGGTGACCGCGGATCCACGGCTGGGCGGCGAGCGAGACCCGGCTGGTGAACAGCAGCTCGTCGCCGTCCGCGCTCTCCAGTACTGCACCCAGCAGCGGATGGTCCACCGACTCCAGGCCGAGCGAGCGTACGTCCCCGGCCGCACCGGAGGGGACCTTCGGCCAGTAGCGCTGCCGCTGGAAGGGGTAGGTCGGCAGATCCACCCGCCGGGCACCGCTGCCGGCGAACAGCGCCGCCCAGTCGACGCGGGCGCCGCGGGCGAACACCGTCGCCACCGCCTCCACCACCGACTCCGGCTCGGCGCGGTCGCGGCGCAGCGCGGCGGCGAACGCCACGGCGTCGCCGGGCAAGCAGTCTTGGCCCATGCCGGAGAGCACCCCGCCGGGGCCGAGTTCCAGGCAGCTGCCGACGCCCAGTTCGCCCAGCGTCCGCACGCCGTCGGCGAACCGCACGGCCCGCCGCACATGGCGCACCCAGTAGTCCGGGTCGGTCAGCTCCTCGGCGGTGGCCGTACGGCCGGTCACATCGGAGACGACCGGGATCAGCGGATCGCTGTACCGCAGCGAGCGCGCGACGGCCCGGAAGTCGTCGAGCATGGCGTCCATGCGGGGCGAGTGGAAGGCATGGCTGACGTTGAGCCGCTTGGTGCGTCGGCCGCGCTCGGCGAGTTCGGCGGCCACCGCGAGCACCGTCTCCTCGTCGCCCGACACGACGACGGACCGCGGCCCGTTGACGGCGGCGACGGACACCCGTTCCGTGCGTCCGGCCAGCACCTCCATGACCTCGTCCTCGGTGGCGCGTACGGACACCATCGCCCCGCCCACCGGCAGCTCCTGCATCAGCTGGCCGCGGGCGGCCACCAGCGCGCAGGCGTCCGGCAGGCTCAGTACCCCCGCGACATGGGCCGCCGCCAGCTCGCCGACGGAGTGGCCCAGCAGCGCGGCGGGACGCAGGCCCCATGCCTCGACCAGTCGGAACAGCGCTACCTCGACGGCGAACAGCCCTGCTTGGGTGTACTGCGTCTGGTCCAGGAGCTCCGCCTCGGCCGTGCCCGGCTCGGCGAACACCACTTCACGCAGCGGACGGTCCAGGTGCGGGTCCAGGGCGGCGCAGACCTCGTCGAAGGCGGCGGCGAAGGCCGGGTAGGCGGCGTGGAGTTCACGTCCCATGCCCGGGTACTGGCTGCCCTGCCCGGTGAAGAGGAAGGCCGTCCGGGCGGCACGGTGACCCGCGCCCGTAACCAGCCCCGGAGCCGCGTCCCTGCCCTCGGCGAGCGCCGTCAGCGCCGCGTCGAGCCCGCCGGGAGCGTTGTTGTACAGCACCGCGCGGTGCTCGAAGACCGAACGCCCCGTGGCCAGCGAGAAGCCGACATCGGCGGGGTCCGTGTGGACGAACTCCCTTAGCTGTGCCGTCTGTTCGCGCAACGCGTCCGCCGACCGGGCGGACAGCACCCACGGCACGACGGGCATCCCGGCCCCGCGCTCCGGCAGGTCCCGGGCGGACTCGTCCTCCGGGGCCTCTTCCAGGACGGCGTGCGTGTTCGTGCCGCTCACGCCGAAGGACGACACGGCCGCACGGCGCGGCCGGTCGGCGGCCGGCCAGGGCCACTCCTCGGTCAGCAGCGAGACGGCTCCGGAGTCCCAGTCGACGTGGGTGGAGGGGGTGTCGACGTGGAGGGTACGGGGGAGCAGGCCGTGGGCCATGGCCATGACCATCTTGATGACGCCGCCGACGCCGGCGGCGGCCTGGGTGTGGCCGATGTTGGACTTCAACGAGCCGAGCCACAGCGGCTGTTCGGGACTGTGATCCTGGCCGTAGGTGGCCAGGAGGGCCTGGGCCTCGATGGGGTCGCCGAGGCTGGTGCCGGTGCCGTGGGCCTCGACGACGTCTACGTCCGCACCGGTCAGCCCGGCGGCGACCAGCGCGTCCCGGATCACCCGCTCCTGGGCGGGACCGTTGGGGGCGGTCAGTCCGTTGCTGGCGCCGTCCTGGTTGGCCGCCGTGGAGCGGACCACCGCGAGCACAGGGTGGCCGTTGAGGCGCGCGTCCGACAGCCGCTCCAGCAGCAGCAGACCCACGCCCTCCGACAGGCTGGTCCCGTCGGCGCTGTCCGCGAACGCCTTGCAGCGTCCGTCCGGGGCCAGTCCGTGCCCCTGCCCCCGGCTGAACTCGTCGAACAGCGTCGGCGTCGACATCACCGCCACGCCCCCGGCGAGCGCCAGCGAGCACTCGCCGTTGCGCAGCGACTGCACCGCCAGATGCAGCGCGATCAACGAGGACGAGCAGGCGGTGTCGACCGTCACCGCGGGCCCCTCCAGGCCGAGCGTGTAGGCCACCCGGCCGGAGGCGACGCTGCCCGCGCTGCCGTTGTAGACATAGCCCTCGACGGCGTCCGGCGACGCGTCGACCTGCGTGCCGTAGTCGTGGTACATCACACCGGCGAAGACGCCCGTACGGCTGCCCCGCAGGGTCCGCGGGTCGATGCCGGCCCGTTCCACGGCCTCCCAGGAGGTCTCCAGGAGCAGGCGCTGCTGAGGGTCCATGGCGAGCGCCTCACGGGGCGAGATGCCGAAGAACGCCGGGTCGAAGTCGGCGGCGTCGTACAGGAATCCGCCGTGGTCGTAGAGCCCGTCCAGCTCCCAGCCGCGATCGGTCGGGAACTCGGACACCGCGTCCTCGCCCGCGGCCACCAGCCGCCACAGGTCCTCCGGCGTGCGTACGCCGCCCGGGTAGCGGCAGCTCATCGCGACGATCGCGATCGGCTCCCGGCCGCGCTCGGCGAGCTCACGGTTGTGCTGCCGCAGCCGCTCGGTCTCCTTCAGGGACGCCCGCAAGGCGGCGACGACCTTGTCGTTGGGGTTGCTCATGGGGTCACTCACGCTCCGCGTCGGATCCGGCGCTGTCGCCGTCGAAAGCAAGGTTGATGAGGAGGTCGACGTCCATCTCGTCGATGGCATCGATGGCATCGATGGCGTCGGTCTCGTGGCCGGAGTCCGGCGCGACCGCAGGAGCCGGTGTGGTCTGCGCGGTCTCCTGCGGGAACAGCTTCCGCTCCACGAAGCGGGCGATCGCCTGCGGAGTCGGCTGGTCGAAGACCAGCGTGGCCGGCAGCCGCAGCCCGGTGGCCGTGTTGAGCCGGTTGCGCAGCTCGACCGCGGTCAGCGAGTCGAACCCGATGTCCTTGAAGGCGCGGTCCGGTTCGATCACGGCCGTCGACGCATGGCCCAGCACGGCTGCCACCTGCGCGACGACCAGGTCCTCCAGCGCCTGCGCCCGCTGCTCCCCGGACACCCGGGCGAGCCGCTCGGCGAGCGACAGCTCGGCAGGCCGTCGCATGCCGGGCTCCGCGGTGTGACGACGCACCCGACGCTGGGCCAGACCCCGCAGCAGCGCCGGAAGGCTGTCGTCGTCGGCCCGCCGCCGCAGCGCCGCCACGTCGAGCCGGATCGGCAGCAGGTGCGGCTCGCCCGCCGCGCACGCGGCGTCGAACAGCTCCAGCCCCTCGTCCGCGGA
>NZ_JBIAHV010000036.1:0-2594 GCF_042870895.1 Streptomyces sp. NPDC006294 | reverse complement strand
CAGGGCGTTTGAGTTGCACGCTCTAGACCCGAAGCGGAGTGATCTAGCCATGGGCAGGTTGAAGCGGAGGTAAGACTTCGTGGAGGACCGAACCCACCAGGGTTGAAAACCTGGGGGATGACCTGTGGTTAGGGGTGAAAGGCCAATCAAACTCCGTGATAGCTGGTTCTCCCCGAAATGCATTTAGGTGCAGCGTCGTGTGTTTCTTGCCGGAGGTAGAGCACTGGATAGGCGATGGGCCCTACCGGGTTACTGACCTTAGCCAAACTCCGAATGCCGGTAAGTGAGAGCGCGGCAGTGAGACTGTGGGGGATAAGCTCCATGGTCGAGAGGGAAACAGCCCAGAGCATCGACTAAGGCCCCTAAGCGTACGCTAAGTGGGAAAGGATGTGGAGTCGCAGAGACAACCAGGAGGTTGGCTTAGAAGCAGCCACCCTTGAAAGAGTGCGTAATAGCTCACTGGTCAAGTGATTCCGCGCCGACAATGTAGCGGGGCTCAAGCGTACCGCCGAAGTCGTGTCATTCGTACATATATCCCCAACGGGAGTACGGATGGGTAGGGGAGCGTCGTGTGCCGGGTGAAGCAGCCGCGGAAGCGAGTTGTGGACGGTTCACGAGTGAGAATGCAGGCATGAGTAGCGATACACACGTGAGAAACGTGTGCGCCGATTGACTAAGGGTTCCTGGGTCAAGCTGATCTGCCCAGGGTAAGTCGGGACCTAAGGCGAGGCCGACAGGCGTAGTCGATGGACAACCGGTTGATATTCCGGTACCCGCTTTGAAACGCCCAGTACTGAACCAGGCGATGCTAAGTCCGTGAAGCCGCCGGCTGAGTCTTCGGACGAGGTCGGAGTGGTGGAGCCGACGGACCAGACTTGTAGTAGGTAAGCGATGGGGTGACGCAGGAAGGTAGTCCAGCCCGGGCGGTGGTTGTCCCGGGGTAAGGGTGTAGGCCGTGTGATAGGCAAATCCGTCACACATTAAGGCTGAGACCTGATGCCGAGCCGATTGTGGTGAAGTGGATGATCCTATGCTGTCGAGAAAAGCCTCTAGCGAGTTTCATGGCGGCCCGTACCCTAAACCGACTCAGGTGGTCAGGTAGAGAATACCGAGGCGTTCGGGTGAACTATGGTTAAGGAACTCGGCAAAATGCCCCCGTAACTTCGGGAGAAGGGGGGCCATCACTGGTGATAGCACTTGCTGCTTGAGCTGGGGGTGGCCGCAGAGACCAGCGAGAAGCGACTGTTTACTAAAAACACAGGTCCGTGCGAAGCCGTAAGGCGATGTATACGGACTGACGCCTGCCCGGTGCTGGAACGTTAAGGGGACCGGTTAGTGACCTTTCGGGGTTGCGAAGCTGAGAACTTAAGCGCCAGTAAACGGCGGTGGTAACTATAACCATCCTAAGGTAGCGAAATTCCTTGTCGGGTAAGTTCCGACCTGCACGAATGGCGTAACGACTTCTCGACTGTCTCAACCATAGGCCCGGTGAAATTGCACTACGAGTAAAGATGCTCGTTTCGCGCAGCAGGACGGAAAGACCCCGGGACCTTTACTACAGTTTGATATTGGTGTTCGGTTCGGCTTGTGTAGGATAGGTGGGAGACTGTGAAGCTTGGACGCCAGTTCAGGTGGAGTCGTCGTTGAAATACCACTCTGGTCGTGCTGGATGTCTAACCTGGGTCCGTGATCCGGATCAGGGACAGTGTCTGATGGGTAGTTTAACTGGGGCGGTTGCCTCCTAAAGAGTAACGGAGGCGCCCAAAGGTTCCCTCAGCCTGGTTGGCAATCAGGTGTTGAGTGTAAGTGCACAAGGGAGCTTGACTGTGAGACCGACGGGTCGAGCAGGGACGAAAGTCGGGACTAGTGATCCGGCGGTGGCTTGTGGAAGCGCCGTCGCTCAACGGATAAAAGGTACCCCGGGGATAACAGGCTGATCTTCCCCAAGAGTCCATATCGACGGGATGGTTTGGCACCTCGATGTCGGCTCGTCGCATCCTGGGGCTGGAGTCGGTCCCAAGGGTTGGGCTGTTCGCCCATTAAAGCGGTACGCGAGCTGGGTTTAGAACGTCGTGAGACAGTTCGGTCCCTATCCGCTGTGCGCGTAGGAATATTGAGAAGGGCTGTCCCTAGTACGAGAGGACCGGGACGGACGAACCTCTGGTGTGCCAGTTGTCCTGCCAAGGGCATGGCTGGTTGGCTACGTTCGGAAAGGATAACCGCTGAAAGCATCTAAGCGGGAAGCCTGCTTCGAGATGAGTATTCCCACCTCCTTGAGAGGGTAAGGCTCCCAGTAGACGACTGGGTTGATAGGCCGGATATGGAAGCCCTGTAAGGGGTGGAGTTGACCGGTACTAATAGGCCGAGGGCTTGTCCTCAGTTGCTCGCGTCCACTGTGTTAGTTCTGAAGTAACGAACTCGCCCGACCCCTCGTGTGGGGTTGCCGGCTGGTAGTTCGGATATCTTCATAGTGTTTCGGTGGTCATTGCGTTAGGGAAACGCCCGGTTACATTCCGAACCCGGAAGCTAAGCCTTTCAGCGCCGATGGTACTGCAGGGGGGACCCTGTGGGAGAGTAGGACGCCGCCGAACAAT
>NZ_JBIAHV010000035.1:0-4644 GCF_042870895.1 Streptomyces sp. NPDC006294 | reverse complement strand
CGAGCCATCGACTCCGCGAACACAGGCACAGCATCGAGGAGTTCGGCCCCCATACCGGCCCACTGCGTCCCCTGCCCCGGGAACACGAACACGGTCCTCCCGGTCTCGTCCGGCGCGACGCCCTGGACGACGTGCGGCGAGGGTTCGCCATGGGCGAGGGCGTCGAGGGCCTTGAGGAGTTCGCCGGTGCTGCCGCCCAGGGCGACCGCGCGGTGCTCGAACGCGGAGCGGGTCGTGGCCAGCGCGTGGGCGACCTCCGCGGTGTCCAGGTCCGGCCGCTGATCGACGTATTCACGCAGCTGTCGTGCCTGGGCGCGCAGCGCCTCCGCGGTCCGGGCGGAGATCACCCACGGCACGACGCCCGCGGGTGTGGCGTCGTCCTGTTCCTCGTTTTCCCCGTCCGCCTCGACGGGCGGAGCCTCCTCCAGCACGGCATGGGCGTTGGTGCCGCTGATGCCGAAGGAGGAGATGCCGACACGGCGCGGCCGGTCGAGCGCCGGCCACTGCACGTCCTCCGTGAGCAGCGAGACGGCCCCGGCCTCCCAGTCGATACGGGAGGACGGCTCGTCCACGTGCAAAGTGCGGGGCAGCAGGCCCTGATCGAGGGCCATGACCATCTTGATGATCGAGGCGGCACCGGCGGCGGCCTGGGTGTGGCCGATATTGGACTTCACCGAGCCCAGCCACAGGGGCCGGTCGGCCGGGCGGTCCCGGCCGTACGTGGCGATCAGCGCCTGCGCCTCGATGGGATCGCCCAGCTTGGTGCCAGTGCCGTGTGCCTCGACCACGTCGACCTGGTCGGGCGTCAGACGGGCGGCGGCCAGCGCCTGGCGGATGACCCGCTCCTGGGAGGGGCCGTTGGGGGCGGTGAGGCCGTTGCTGGCGCCGTCCTGGTTGATGGCGCTGCCGCGGATCACGGCGAGCACCCGGTGCCCGTTGCGGCGCGCGTCCGAGAGCCGTTCCACCAGCAACATGCCGATGCCCTCGGACAACGCCGTGCCGTCCGCGCCCGACGCGAAGGCCTTGACGCGGGCGTCCGGCGCCAGCCCCCGCTGTCGGCTGAACTCGATGAACGAGGCCGGCGAGGACATCACGGAGATGCCCCCGGCCAGCGCCATCGAGCAGTCGCCGTGCCGCAGCGCGTGGCAGGCCAGATGCAGCGCCACCAGCGACGAGGAGCAGGCCGTGTCGACGGTGACGGCCGGGCCCTCCAGACCCAGGGTGTACGCCACCCGGCCGGACACCACACTCGGCGTGTTGCCGATACCGAGGTGCCCCTCCAGCTCGGCCGGCACCTCGGGCAACCGGGTCGCGTAGTCCTGGTAGTTGCTGCCGACGAAGACGCCGGCCTTGCTGCCGCGCAGCGACTGCGGGTTGATGCCGGCCCGCTCGAAGGCCTCCCAGGAGGTCTCCAGGAGCAGGCGCTGCTGCGGGTCCATCGCCAGGGCCTCGCGGGGCGAGATCCCGAAGAACGCCGGGTCGAAGTCGGCGGCGTCGTACAGGAATCCGCCCTCCCGCACATAGGACGTGCCGGAGCGGTCCGGGTCGGCGTCGTAGAGCGCCTCCAGGTCCCAGCCGCGGTTGTCGGGGAACGCGGAGATCGTGTCGCGGCCCTCGGCGACGACCTGCCAGAGGTCCTCCGGGGAACGGACGTCACCCGGGAAACGGCAGCTCATACCGATGATGGCGATCGGCTCGTGGTCCTTGGCCTCGGCCTCGTTGAGCCGGCGGCGGGTCTGGCGCAGGTCGTTGACGACCCGCTTCAGGTAGTCGCGGAGCTTGTCCTCGGTCATGCTCTGGGCAGCGTCGGAGGAACGGGCGGGCTTTGACATCAGGTCACGTCCTAGAAAGGCCGGGAAAGGCCAGTGGTCAGGTGGCACGGTGGGGGGAGGAGAGGGCGGCAGGGCCCCCGACTGGGGCGGAGCGGAGACGGGATCAGAGCTGGCCCAGTTCCTTGTCGATGAGGTCGAACATCTCGTCGTCGCTGACGGGGTCGAACTCCCCCTCTTCCGCGAGCCCTTCGAGCCCTTCGGCTTCCATCGCGGTGCCGCGGGTGTCGTCCCACTTCCAGAGCAGGGCCTGCAGCCGCGCCGCGATCTTGCCTCGCGCGTCGTCGTCCAGGGCGGATTCGAGGAACGCGGCCTCCAGCCGCTCCAACTCCGCCGAGAGGGGCAGGCCGGCCTCCTCCTCCTGCGGTACGAGATCGTCCAGCAGCCGCTGCGCGAGGGCGGCCGGGTTCGGATAGTCGAAGACCAGGGTCGGCGTCAGCCGCAGCCCGGTCGCCGACCGGAGCCGGTTGCGCAGCTCGACGGAGGTCAGCGAATCGAACCCGAGATCCTTGAAGGCCCGGTTCGCCCGTACCTCCTCGGGCGAGGCATGCCCGAGCACGGCCGTGACCTGCTCCCGTACGAGATCCAGCAGCATCCGCTCCTGATCGGCCCGGGCCAGCCCTGCCAGCCGGCCGGCGATACCGGACGCGGCTTCCTCGGTACGGCCCGCGGAGGCCGCCGCCGTACGTCGGACGGCCGACGTGCGGACGACACCGCGGAACAGGGGCGCCATGACACCGGCCGCCGCCTGCGCGCGCAGCTCCGCCAGATCCAGCCGGGCCGGCACGACCACGGCGTCGCCCAGCGCGGTGGCGGCGTCGAACAGGGCCAGGCCCTCGTCCGCGGACATCGGCGCCGCACCGACCCGGGACATCCGGGCCAGGTCGACATCGCTCAGCCGCCCGGCCATACCGCTGCGCTGCTCCCACAGTCCCCAGGCCAGCGACACGGCGGGCAGTCCGCGCTCGTGCCGGTGGCGGGCGAGGGCGTCGAGGAAGGCGTTGGCCGCCGAGTAGTTGGCCAGCCCCGCCCCGCCGAGGGTGCCCGACAGGGAGGAGAAGAGCACGAACGCCGACAGGTCCAGATCCTCGGTCAGCGCGTGCAGGTTCAGCGCCCCGTCGACCTTCGGTCGCAGCACCCGGTCGATCCGCTCCGGCGTCAGCGCCTCGGCCACCCCGTCGTCCAGGACGGCCGCGGTGTGCACCACGGCGGTGAGCGGACGCTCCGCCGGTACGGCGGCCAGCAGCCCGGCCAGCGCGTCCCGGTCGGCGACGTCGCAGGCGGCCACCTCGACCGTGGCACCGAGCCCGGTCAGCTCGGCCACCAGCTCCGGCATCCCGTCGGCGGCGGCCCCGCGACGGCTGGTGAGCAGCAGGTTCCGCACCCCGCGCTCGGCCACCAGATGCCGGGCGAGCAGCCGGGCGAGCCCACCCGAGGCACCGGTCAGCAGGACGGTGCCCTCGGGCGCGAACTCCCACTCCACCTCCTCGGGACGCGAGGCACGGGCCAGCCGCGGCGCGCTGACCTCCGTGCCGTGCACCCGCAGCTGCGGCTCGTCGCCGGCCGCCGCGGCCGCCAGCGTGTCCCAGTCGGGCTCGCCGCCGTCCGTCTCCACCAGCACGAACCGGCCCGGATTCTCGACCTGCGCCGACCGGACCAGACCCCAGACCGGTGCACCGGTCAGGCCCTGCCCGGCCAGGATCACCAGCCGCGACGTGGCGTACCAGTCGTCGGCCAGCCATGCCTGTACGAGGTCCAGGGCGCGGTGCGCGACCTGGCGTACGGCATCCGCGGTGTCGGCGTCCGCCGTGGTGCCGTCGGTGATGTCCGGGACGGAGGCGAAGACCAGCTCGGGGACGGGCGCGGTTGCGGCGGCGAGGCTGCCGAGGTCGTCGTACACGTCGACGTCGCTGTGACCACTGTCGTTGCCGACGACGGCCCAGCGTCCGGTCGGCGCGCCGGACCGCGACACCGCGACCGGCACCCATTCCACCCGGAACAGCGAGTCGCCCCGTGCCTCCCGCGCTCCCGCGAGCTGCTCGGTGCCGACCTGCCGCAGCGTCAGTACGTCGACCGAGGCGACAGGACGGCCCACCGAGTCGGCCACCGTGACGGACACGGCGTCCTCACCGGCCAGGGCGATCCGCACCCGGACCACGTCCGGGCCCTGGGCGTGGAGGGTCACCCCACTCCATGCGAACGGGCGCCGGGTGAGTCCCTCACCGGGTTCGGCCAGCAGCACACCCAGCCCCAGCGGCTGGAGCGCCGCATCGAGCAGCGCCGGGTGGATGCCGTACTCCCTGGCCTCGGCGGCCTCCTCCTCCGGCAGGGCGACCTCGGCGAAGACCTCGTCACCGCGCCGCCAGGCGGCCCGCAGCCCCTGGAAGGCAGGGCCGTACTCGACACCCTGCGCGGCCAGCCGGTCGTAGGCGTCCGCCACTGTGATCGCCTCCGCTCCGGCGGGCGGCCAGGGGGCCAGATCGGTGTCCGACGCCGGCGACTGCTGCGCACCGGCGGGAGCCACCGTGCCGGTGGCATGCAGGGTCCACGGCTCGTCGTCCCCGGCGTCCTGTGCCCGCGAGTGCAGGTTCAGCTCCCGCCGACCCGAGTCGTCGGCCTCCCCGAGCCCGAGCTGGATCCGTACGCCGCCCTTCTCGGGCAGCACCAGGGCTGCTTCGAGGGTGAGTTCCTCTACGGTGCCGCAGTCGACGTGGTGGCCGGCCTGGAGGGCGAGTTCGAGGAACCCGGTGCCGGGGAGCAGGACGGTGCCGGCTACGGCGTGGTCGGCGAGCCAGGGGTGGCTCTGCAACGACAG
>NZ_JBIAHV010000034.1:0-11027 GCF_042870895.1 Streptomyces sp. NPDC006294 | reverse complement strand
ACGGGCTCGCTCTGCGGTATGTGGTGTTCGGCGGCGAGGCGCTGGATCTGTGGCGGCTCGAGGAGTGGTACGGGCGGCACGCGGACGACGCTCCGCTGCTGGTCAACATGTACGGCATCACCGAGACCACCGTCCACGTCACCCACCTGGCGCTCGACCGCCCCACCGCCGCGTCCAGCGAGGGAAGCCTCATCGGCTCGGCCATCCCGGACCTCTCCCTGTACGTGCTGGACTCGGCGCTGCGCCCCGCCGCCCCGGGCGTCGCCGGTGAGATGTACGTCGCCGGCGCCGGCCTGGCCCGCGGCTACCTCGGCCGGCCCGACCTGAGCGCCGACCGGTTTGTCGCCGACCCGTACGGCGCCCCCGGCAGCCGCATGTACCGCACCGGCGACATGGCACGGTGGAACGCGGACGGCGAGCTCGAGTACCTGGGCCGCGCCGACCAGCAGGTCAAGATCCGCGGCTTCCGTATCGAACTCGGAGAGATCGAGGCCGCCCTGCAGTCCCACCCGGACGTGGACCAGGTGGCCGCCGTGGTCCGCGAGGACCGGCCCGGCGACAAGAAGCTCGTCGGCTATGTCGTCCCCGTACGCGACGGCGACGGCCCCGGCGCCGCGGCACTGCGCGACCACCTCGGCGCCCGGCTGCCCGAGTACATGGTCCCCGCCGCGTTCGTCGCACTGGACGCCCTGCCGCTGACCGCCAACGGCAAGCTCGACCGCAAGGCGCTGCCCGCCCCCGAGATCGCCGCGAGCGCCGACGCCGGAGCCGTACCGCGCACCGCCACCGAGGAAGTGCTCTGCGCCCTCTTCGCCGAGGTGCTGGGACTGCCCCGGGTCGGCGTCGACGACAACCTCTTCGACCTGGGCGGCGACAGCATCGTCTCCATCCAGCTCGTCTCCCGCGCCCGCGCCGCCGGCCTCCGGCTCACCACCCGCGACGTGTTCCGGCACCGCACTCCCGCCGCGCTCGCCGAGGCCGCGGACGCGGCCGCCCCCGAGACCGCCGCCGGACCGCGCGACGACGAACCGGCCGGCGACCTCGCGCTCACCCCGATCGCCGGCTGGCTCGCCGAACGCGGCGGCCGCATCGACCAGTACCACCAGTCGGTGCTGCTCCAGGTCCCCGCAAACCTCACCGAGGCGGATCTGCTGACCGCGGTGCGCGGCCTGCTGGAGCGGCACGACGCGCTGCGGATGCGGCTGCTCGGCAC
The DNA here is from genome assembly GCF_042870895.1 of Streptomyces sp. NPDC006294. Taxonomy (NCBI): domain Bacteria; kingdom Bacillati; phylum Actinomycetota; class Actinomycetes; order Kitasatosporales; family Streptomycetaceae; genus Streptomyces; species Streptomyces sp. NPDC006294. The sequence continues at coordinate 9,814 of NZ_JBIAHV010000034.1, read as the reverse complement.
CGGCGCCGACTTCGCCCTCGACATCCGTCCGGCGGACGCGGCGGCCGCCGTCGCCGAGGACAGCGTGCGCCGCGTGGCCGTCACCGGCGCCGACGACGCCGCCCTCGCCGACGCCGTCGCCGAGCACTCCGCCGCGGCCGTCGCCGAACTCGCTCCGCTCGACGGCAGGATGCTCCGCGCCGTCTGGTTCGACGCCGGAGCGGACAGGCCCGGCCGGCTGCTGCTGGTCGCCCACCACCTGGTCGTCGACGGAGTGTCCTGGAGCATCCTGCTCCCCGACCTGGCCGACGCCTGCCGCGCCGCCGCCGAGGGCCGTACGCCGCCGGCCGCCGTCCCCGGCACCTCGCTGCGCACCTGGGCCCGTGAGCTGACCCGACTGGCCGGCACGCCCGAGCGCGCCGCGGAGCTGGAACTGTGGCAGCGGACCCTGAGCGCCGCCGACCCGCGCCTCGGCAGCCGTCCCCTGGACCCGGCCGCCGACACCTCGGCCACCGAGCGGAGCCTCACCCTCACCCTGCCCGTCCGGGCCACCCGCGCACTGCTGTCCGACGTGCCGTCCGTCTTCCACGCCCGCGTCAACGAGGTGCTGCTCGCCGGCCTGGTGTCCGCCGTCTCCCAGTGGCGCAGGGAACGCGGCGCCGACGCGCCGGACGTGCTCGTCGACATCGAGGGCCACGGCCGCGAGGACGTGGTGCCCGGCGCCGACGTGTCGCGCACCGTCGGCTGGTTCACCAGCCTCTACCCGGTGCGGTTCGCCGCCGCCGACCACGACGAACTGCCCGGCGCCGGACTCGGACGGGTCAAGGAGGCACTGCGCGCGGTCCCCGACAACGGCATCGGCTTCGGTCTCCTGCGGTACGCCGACCGGCGCGCCGGAGAAGCCCTCGCGGCCCTCGGCGCCCCGCAGATCGGCTTCAACTACCTCGGCCGCCTCGGCCGTTCCGGCGAAGGGGACTGGGCCACCGCGCCCGGCGCGGCGCCGCTGACCGGCGCCTACGACCCCGCTATGCCGCTCGCCCACACGGTCGAGCTCAACGCCTTCACCCAGGACGGCCCCGACGGACCGCGGCTGACCGCCGTGTGGAACTGGGCCGGCGGCCTCCTCACCGAGACCGAGGCCCAGCACCTGGCCGACCTCTGGTTCCAGGCGCTGCGCCGGCTCGCGGCCCAGGCGGCGGAGCCGGACGCCGGCGGCTTCACCCCCTCCGACCTGCCGCTGGTCACGCTCTCCCAGGAGCAGATCGACCGGCTCTGCGCCGCACACCCCGCCCCGGCAGACATCCTTCCGGTGGCGCCGCTCCAGCAGGGCCTGCTGTTCCACGCGCTCTTCGACGACTCCGGCCCCGACGTCTACACCGTCCAGTTCCTCTTCGACCTCCAGGGGCCGCTGAAGGGCGACGAACTGCGCGAGGCCGCCCGCTCCCTGCTCCGCCGCCACCCCAACCTCCGGGCCGCGTTCCACCACCAGGACCTGCCCCACCCCGTGCAGGTGGTCCCCCGCGCCGCCGAGCCCGGCTGGACGGAGCTGGACCTGTCCGCCCTTCCCGAGGACGAGCGGTTCCAGGAACTGACCCGCGTCCAGGAGGCGGAGCGGCGGACCCGCTTCGACCTGACCGACCCCCCGCTGCTGCGCTTCACCCTCGTCGCCCTCGGCGAGGACCGGCACCGGCTCGTCTTCACCCACCACCATCTGCTGCTCGACGGCTGGTCGATGCCCCTGTACGTGGCCGAACTGCTGGCCCTGCACAGCGGCCGGGAGCTGCCCGCCCCGCCCGAGTACCGCGGCTATCTGCGGTGGCTGACCGAGCAGGACGTCCCGGCCGCGCAGGAGGCCTGGCGCGAGGCGTTCGCGGGCGTCGAGGAGCCCACGCTGCTGGCCGGCGCGGACCTCGACACCACCCCGGTCGCCCCCGACCAGCTGCTGTTCGACCTGCCGGCCGACCTCACCGCCGCCGTGTCCGCCACCGCGCGCCGCAACGGCCTCACCCTCAACACCGTGGTGCAGACGGCCTGGGCGATCCTGCTGGGCCGGCTCACCGGCCGGGACGACGTCGTCTTCGGCGGCACGGTCTCCGGCCGCCCGCCGGAGGTCCCCGGCGTCGAGTCGATGGTCGGCCTGTTCGTCAACACCCTGCCCGTCAGGGTGCGGCTCGACCCGGCGGAGACCGTCGCCGCGCTGCTCGCCCGCGTCCAGGACGAGCAGTCGCAGCTCCTGCCGCACCAGCACGTCGGCCTCTCCGACGTCCAGCGCATCGCCGGCATCGGTGAACTCTTCGACACCATCACGGTGCTGGAGAACTACCCGCTCGACCCGGCCAGGCTCTCCGAGCCCTCGCTCGCCGTCACCGGGATCGACGGCCGGGACGCCACCCACTACCCGCTCAGCCTCGCCGTGATGCCGGGCGAAGGACTCCACCTGCGGGTCAACCACCGGCCGGACGCCTTCGACTCCGACGCCGTGCGCAGGATCGTCCGGCGGTTCGAGACCGTGCTGCGCTTCGTCGCGGAGCGCGCGGCGGAGCCCCTCGGCCGCCTCACCCTGCTCCTCCCGGACGAGCAGGAAGGTCTCGAGCGCGCCAACGACAGCGGCACGGCGCCCGAACCCGCCACCTTCCCGGAGCTGTTCGCCGCCCGGGTGGCCGCCGCCCCCGACGCCCCGGCGCTGCGCCACGCGGACCGGGAACTGACCTACCGGCAACTGGACGACCGGGCCGCCGCACTGGCCGGACGGCTGGCGGCCGCGGGAGCCGGCCCCGAGAAGATCGTGGCCGTCGCCCTGCCGCGCTCCGCCGAACTGGTCGTCGCCGTCCTCGCCGTACTGAAGGCGGGCGCCGCCTATCTTCCGGTCGACCCGGACTACCCGTCCGAGCGCATCCGGTACATGCTCGACGACGCGGCCCCCGCCCTCCTCGTCACCACCGGCGCGCTGGCGGACACCCTGCCCGGCGGGGTGCCGCGGTACCTCGTCGACACCGACCACTCCGCCCCCGCCGCGTCGGCGCCGGCCGCCGTCCAGCGGCCGCAGGCGCCCGCCTACGTCATCTACACGTCGGGTTCGACGGGTCGTCCCAAGGGTGTGGTGGTGACGCACTCGGGCGTGGCGTCGCTGGTGGCGTCGCAGGTCGAGCGGTTCGAGGTGGGTCCGGGGAGCCGGGTGCTGCAGTTCGCCTCGCCGAGTTTCGACGCGGCGTTCTGGGAGCTGGTCATGGGCCTGCTCACCGGCGCGACCCTCGTCGTCGGCAGCCCCGAGGAACTGACGGCCGGCCCGGCGCTCGCCGCCTTCGCCGCCCGCCACTCCATCACCCACGCCACGCTGCCGCCCGTCGTCCTCGGCGCCGCGGCGGAGGGGGACCTCGCGTCCGTCACCACCCTCGTCGTCGCCGGCGAGGCCACCACCGGCGAGGTCGTCGAGCGCTGGTCGGCCGGCCGCCGGATGGTCAACGCCTACGGGCCGACCGAGTCCACGGTGTGCGCCACGATGTCCGGCGCCCTCGCCGGCGGCGCTGTGCCGCCCATCGGCGGCCCCGTCACCGGCACCCGGGTGTACGTGCTCGACGCGAACCTGCGTCCCGTGCCGCCCGGCGTCGCCGGTGAGCTGTACATCGCCGGCGCCGGCCTGGCCCGCGGCTACCTCGGCCGCCCCGGCCTGACCGCCGAACGCTTCGTCGCCTGCCCGGCAGGCGGCGCGCCGGGCGAGCGGATGTACCGCTCGGGCGACGTGGTGCGCTGGACGCCGGACGGGGAGCTGGAGTTCCTCGGCCGCGCCGACGACCAGGTCAAGGTCCGCGGCTTCCGCATCGAACTCGGCGAGGTCGAGAACGCGCTCGCCCGGCACGACGACGTCGCCCAGGCCGTCGTCGTCGTACGGGACGACCCCGGCGGCCGCCGGCTGGCCGCGTACGCCGTCCCCGCCGACGGCGCCGCCGCCGACCCGGCCGCGCTGCGCGCGCACCTCGCGGCCGCCCTGCCCGACTACATGGTGCCCGCGTTCGTCGTCGTGCTCGACGCGCTGCCCCTCACCCCGAACGGGAAGGTCGACCGCAAGGCGCTCCCCGTCCCCGACCTCGGCGCCGCCGGGGAGGGACGGGCCCCCTCGACGCCCCGCGAAGAGATCCTCTGTGCCCTGTTCGCCGAGGTCCTGGGCCTGCCCGGGGTGGGCGTCGACGACAGCTTCTTCGACCTGGGCGGCGACAGCATCGTCTCCATCCAGCTCGTCGCCCGGGCGCGTGCGCGGGGCCTGGTCATCACCCCGAAGGACGTCTTCAAGGCCCGCACGGTCTCGGCGCTCGCCGCCCTGGCCCAGGCATCCGACACCTCCGACGAGGAGAACGGCGACGACATGACCGACGACGGTCTCGGCGCGGTACCGCTCACTCCGATCATGCACTGGCTGCGCGAACGCCAGGGCCCGGTCGACGGCTTCAGCCAGTCCGTGCTCCTCCAGGCGCCCGCAGGGGCCCAGGAGGCACACCTCACCGCCGCCCTCCAGGCGGTCCTGGACCGGCACGACACACTGCGCCTCCGGCTGACCCGGCGCGGCCCGCTGTGGGGCCTGGAGGCGGGCGAGCGCGGCAGCGTGGACGCGGCGTCGGTCCTCGACCGGGTGGCGGTCACGGCCGCCGGCACGGACGAGCTGGCCGAACTGGTCGCCGCGCGCGCCGAGTCGGAGCGCCGGGCGCTGTCCCCGGAGAACGGCACGGTGCTGCGCGCCGTCTGGTTCGACCTGGGCACGGAGCGGGCCGGTCGGCTGCTGCTGACGGTGCACCACCTCGCCGTGGACGGCGTGTCCTGGCGGATTCTGCTGCCGGACCTGGAGACAGCCTGGCAGGCCGCGGCCGCCGGCACGCCGCCCCGGCTGCCCGCCGTCGGCACCTCCTTCCGGCGCTGGGCCGAGCAGCTCACCGCCCGCGCCCAGGACCCCGGTCTGCTCGACGAGCTCGAACTGTGGACCGACATGCTCGCCACGCCGGACGCGCCGCTCGCGGACCGCGCCCCGGACCCGCGCAGGGACACCGTGGAGAGCGCCCGCAGCCTCTCCCTCACCCTCTCCGCGGCGGAGACCGCGCCGCTGCTGACCACCGTCCCGGCCGCCTGCCGGGCGGGCGTCACCGACGTCCTGCTCGCCGGGCTCACCGTCGCGGTCGCCGAATGGCGCCGCCGCCGCGGCCAGGACACCGCGGGCGGCCTCCTCCTCGACCTGGAGGGCCACGGCCGCGCCGAGACCGACGGCACGGACCTGTCCCGCACGGTCGGCTGGTTCACCGCACTGCACCCCGTACGGCTTCCCGCCGGTTCCTGGCAGGACCCGTCGGGCGCGGTCAGGGACGTCAAGGAGCGGCTGCGCGCGGTCCCGGACAGCGGACTGGGCTACGGTCTGCTGCGCCACCTCAACCCCCAGACCGCCCTGGCGCTCGCCGGACTGCCCGCGCCCCAGATCGGCTTCAACTACCTGGGCAGGTTCCGCCGCGCCGGCGGCGGGGACTGGGCCCCGGCACCGGAGGCGTCGGTCATCGGTGGCGGCGCCGACCCCGGCATGGGCATGCCCCACCCGGTGGAGATCAACGCCCTCGCCGAGGACGGCCCCGACGGTCCGGCGCTCGTCGCCACCTGGACCTGGGCCGGCGAACTCCTCGACGAGAGCGAGGTGCGCGAGCTCGCCGGGCTCTGGTTCGAGGCGCTGCGCCGCCTCGCCGCCGGCGGGCCGCGCACCACCGGCGGGCTCACCCCCTCCGACCTGCCGCTCGTGACGCTGACCCAGCCGCAGCTCAGCCGGCTCGAGGCCGACGTGCCCGGTCTGGCCGACGTGCTCCCGCTGGCCCCGCTCCAGGAGGGCCTGCTCTTCCACTCGCTGCTCGACGACGGCAGCGCGCCCGACGTCTACACCGTGCAGCTCTTCGCCGACCTCGAAGGCCCCCTCGACGCCGTGGCACTGCGCGCCGCGGCCGCCGCACTGCTGCGCCGCCACCCCAACCTGCGGGCCGCGTTCCGCCAGGAGGGCCTGGACCGCCCGGTCCAGGTGGTCCCCGCCGAGGTCGAACTGCCGTGGTCAGAGACGGACCTGAGCGGTGTCGAGGAGAGCGCCCGCGACGCGGCGCTCGACCGCCTCCTCGCCGAGGACCGCGCCGACCGCTTCGACGTGACGGCACCCCCGCTGGTCCGCTTCCACCTCGTGAAGCTGGCCGACGACCGGCACCGGCTGCTGTTCAGCAACCACCATGTGCTGCTCGACGGCTGGTCGATGCCCGTCATCGTGCAGGAGCTGTTCGCGCTGTACGGCACGGGCGGCGACGACCGCTCCCTGCCGCCCGTACCGCCCTTCGAGGACTACCTGCGGTGGCTCGACGGGCTCGACACGGACGCCGCCGCCGGCGCCTGGCGGCAGGCACTCGCCGGACTGGAGGAGCCCACCCTCGTCGCGCCCGGTGTCGTCCCCGACACCTCGGTGCAGCCCGAGCGGGTCACCCTCACCCTGTCCGAGGAGCAGTCGGCGGCGCTCACCGGCTTCGCCCGCAGCCGCGGACTGACCCTCAACACCCTCATCCAGGGCGCATGGTCCGTCCTCCTCGCCCGGCTCACCGGACGTGACGACGTCGTCTTCGGCGCCACCGTCTCCGGCCGGCCCGCCGAGATCACCGGTGTCGAGTCGATGGTCGGCCTCTTCATCAACACCCTGCCCGTACGGGTCGCCCTGCGGCCCGAGGAGAGCGTCGCCGCCCTGCTGGAACGCATCCAGGACGAGCAGAGCGACCTGCTCGAGCACCAGCACCTCGGACTCTCCCGGATCCAGGAACTGGCCGGCGTCGGGGAGCTGTTCGACACGCTCGCCGTGCTGGAGAACTACCCGCTCGACCCGGAGATGCTGCGCGCGCCCGGAGACCTCACGGTCACCCACATCGACGGCCGTGACGCCACCCACTACCCGCTCACCCTGGTCGTCCTGCCCGGCGAGCGGATCGAGATCCGGCTCAACCACCGGCCCGACGCGGTCGCGGCCCCCGTCGCGCAGGCGCTCGCGGCCCGCCTGGAGGGGCTGTTCACCCGGCTCGTCCAGGAGCCGGACCAGCTCGTCGGCCGCCTCGACGTTCTCACCGCCGTCGAACACGACATGGTGCTCACCGGCTGGAACGACACCGCGCGCGAGATCCCGGCCCTCACCTTCCCCGAGCTGGTCGAGGCGCAGACCCGGCGCAGCCCCGGCCGGACCGCCGTCGACCACGAAGGCGGCAGCCTCACCTACGCCGAGCTCGCGGAGCGCGCGAACCGGCTGGCGCACTGGCTGATCGCCCGCGGCGCGGGCCCGGAGCGGATCGTCGCCCTGCTGCTGCCGCGGTCCGTCGACATCGTGGTCGCCCAGCTCGCCGTCCTCAAGACGGGCGCCGCCTATCTGCCGGTCGACCCGGACTACCCCGACGAGCGCATCTCCCACATGCTCACCGACGCGGGCCCGGCGCTGGTCCTCACCACCGCCGCGCTCGCCGAACGCGCGCCCGTCGCGGACCCCGTACTGCTGGACGTGCTGGACCTGTCGGGCTGCCCGGCGACCGACCCGACGGACGCCGACCGGCGTTCCGCGCTGACCCCCGCCCACCCGGCGTACGTCATCTACACCTCGGGCTCCACCGGGCTGCCGAAGGGCGTCACGGTGACCCACGCGGGCATCGCCACCTTCTCGGCGACCCAGATCGAGCGGTTCGCCGTCGACGGCGACAGCCGGGTCCTCCAGTTCGCCTCGCCCAGCTTCGACGCCTCGGTCCTGGAACTCACCATGTGCCTGCCGGCCGGCGCGACGCTGGTCGTGCCGCCGCCCGGCCCGCTCGCGGACGAGGACCTCGCCCGGGTCCTCGCGGAGCGGCGGATCAGCCACGCGCTGATCCCGCCGGCCGCGCTGGCGACGGTGCCGCCCGCCGAACTGCCCGACTTCCGCTGCCTGCTGGTCGGCGGCGACGCCACCAACAGCGCGCTCGTCGACCGCTGGGCCCCCGGCCGGACCATGTTCAACCTGTACGGCCCGACCGAGTCGACCGTCGTCGCCACGATGAGCGAGCCGCTGAAGGCCGGCGGCGGAACCCCGCCGATCGGCCGCCCCATCGAGAACATCCGCACCTACGTCCTCGACGGCAGCCTCCGCCCCGTCGCCCCCGGCACCGCGGGCGAGCTCTACCTCGCCGGGCGCGGCCTGGCCCGCGGCTATCTGCACCGCCCCGCCCTCACCGCCGACCGCTTCGTCGCCGCCCCGTTCGGCGAGCCCGGGGAGCGGATGTACCGCACCGGGGACCTGGTCCGCTGGACGCAGGACGGACAGCTCGAATACCTCGGCCGGTCCGACGGCCAGATCAAGCTGCGCGGCTTCCGCGTCGAACTCGGCGAGATCGAGTCCGTCCTCGCCTCCCACCCGCGCCTCGACCAGGTCGCCGTGGTGCTCCGCGAGGACCGCGCGGGCGACAAGCGGCTCGTCGCCTACGCGGTTCCCGCCTCGACACCGCCGGAGCGGGCGGCGCTGCGCGCCCACGCGGCCGGCGCGCTGCCCGACTACATGGTGCCGTCCGCGTTCGTCCTCCTCGACGAACTGCCGCTCTCCCCGAACGGCAAGCTCGACCGCAAGGCCCTGCCCGCGCCCGACTACGCCGACGCGGTCACCGGCCGGTCGCCCCGTACCCCGCAGGAGGAGATCCTCTGCGCGCTGTTCGCCGACGTCCTCGGCGTGCCGGCGGTCGGCATCGACGACAGCTTCTTCGACTTCGGCGGCCACTCGCTGATGGCGACCCGGCTGGCCGGCCGCATCCGTACCGCCCTCGGGGTCGAACTGCCCGTACGCGCCGTCTTCGAGCACCCGACGGTCGCCGGGCTCGGCGGACTCCTCGCCACCGCGGACGGCGCACGCACCGCCCTCGCCCGGCGCGGGCGCCCCGCCGAGATCCCGCTCGCGCCTGCCCAGCAGCGGCTCTGGTTCCTCGGCCGCCTCGAGGGGCCGAGCGCCACCTACAACCTTCCCGTCGCGCTGCGGCTGACCGGCGAGCTGGACAAGGACGCGCTGCGTGCCGCGCTGGACGACGTCGTCGGCCGCCACGAGAGCCTGCGCACCCTCTTCCCCGACACCGACGGCCGCGCCCGGCAGCACATCCTCGCGCCGGACGAGGCGAGCGTCCCCTTCGAGATCCGGCACACCACGGCCGACGACCTGCCGGCCCAGCTCGCCGCCCACGCGTCCCGCGGATTCGACCTGGCGGGCGGACTGCCGCTGCGGGCCACCCTGTTCGAGACCGACGCGGACGACAGGGTGCTGCTCCTGGTCCTGCACCACATCGTGGCCGACGGCGCGTCGCTGGCGCCGCTGGCGCGTGATCTGTCCGAGGCGTATGCGGCCCGTCGTGAGGGCGGTGCTCCGCAGTGGCGGCCGCTGCCGGTGCAGTACGCCGACTACGCGCTGTGGCAGCGCGAACTCCTCGGCGAGGAACAGGACACGGACAGCCTGAGCGCACGGCAGACCGCGTTCTGGCAGGAGGCGCTGGCGGGGGTTCCGGAGGAGCTGCGGCTGCCCGCCGACCGGCCCCGCCCGGCCCGCGCGAGCTACCGGGGCGACATCGTCCCCTTCGAGTTCGACGCCGCGCTGCACGCCCGGCTGACCGAGCTGGCGAGGGAGAACGGCAGCACGCTCTTCATGGCGCTGCAGGCCGGACTCGCCTCGTTCCTGACGGGGATGGGTGCGGGGACGGATGTGCCGTTGGGGACGCCGGTGGCGGGGCGTACCGATGAGGCGTTGGACGAGTTGGTCGGGTTCTTCGTGAACACGCTGGTGCTGCGGACGGATGTGTCG
>NZ_JBIAHV010000033.1:0-12455 GCF_042870895.1 Streptomyces sp. NPDC006294 | reverse complement strand
AGGAACCTCGACCATCCGAAGATGGACGGGGTATCAACATATCTGGCGTTGATTTTTGGCACACTGTTGAGTTCTCAAGGAACGGACGCTTCCTTCAGGCCCTTCTCAAGGGGCCCTCCGGGCGCTTCCCTTCGGTGTTTCAAACACTACCAGGCTTTCTGGGCCCTCCTGACCACCACCCTGCGGGCACCCTGAGGGCGCGCAGTGGTTTAGACCAGTTAGGATCTCGGCTTGATAAGCGCTCCGCCGACCTTCGACTCGTTGTCGCGTTGGGGTCAGGCAGGGCTACGACAGTACAGCTGAACCGGCATCCGGCGCAAATCGTTTCCGGTGCTCCCCTAGGTCTGTCAACTGGTAGAAGCCGGACGGAACTAGGACTTCTCATGACCTACTCTTCAGAACAGCGCGTCGTCCGCGACCTGCGGTGGCGGCGCCGTACGAATCTCCGCCCCTGGGAGGCTCCATGACCACAGTGACGTCCCCTCTTGCCGGCCGGGCCATCGGACTCGCCGCTGTGCCCGATCCGGTGTTCTCCGGTGCGATGGTCGGCCCCGGGACAGCGATCGATCCCGTGCGTGAGCCGTCGGAGGCGCTCTCTCCCGTCGACGGGATCATCGTGTCCCTGCACCCTCACGCCTTCGTGGTCGTGGACGCCGAAGGGCACGGTGTGCTGACGCATCTGGGTATCGACACCGTCCAGCTGAACGGCGAGGGCTTCGAGCTCCTCGTCAACAAGGGCGACACCGTGCAGCGGGGGCAGGCCGTGGTCCGCTGGGACCCGGCGGCCGTCGAGGCCGCCGGGAAGTCCGCCATCTGCCCGGTCGTGGCGCTCGAGGCCACCCCCGACGCCCTGTCCGACGTCCGCGAGGACGGCGACGTGAAGGCCGGCGAGAGCCTCTTCGGCTGGCAGTGACCCGCCGGCGTCGGTGACGGCGAGTCCGACAACCATCGCGGCGGCTGAGCCGCCGCCCAATCGGAGACGGTGAAATGGAGACAACGCTGCGAGGCGTCGGCGTGAGCCACGGGGTGGCGATCGGCGAGGTGCGGCACATGGGCACGGCGGTTCTCGAGCCGCCGGCCAAGCAGAACCCCACGCAGGACGCGGAGCGCGAACAGGGGCGCGCCCGCCAGGCCGTGGAGGCGGTGGCGGCCGACCTGGTCGCCCGGGGCAATCTGGCGGGCGGCGAGGCGCAGGCCGTGCTCGAGGCGCAGGCCATGATGGCGCAGGACCCGGAGCTCATGGCCGACGTCGATCGCCGTGTCGCCGTCGGCAGCACGGCCGAGCGCGCGGTGTACGACGCGTTCGCGGCCTACCGTGCGCTGCTGGCCGGCGCCGGGGAGTATCTGGCCGGGCGGGTCGCCGACCTGGACGACGTACGGAACCGGATCGTGGCACGGCTGCTGGGGGTGCCGATGCCGGGTGTGCCGGACAGCGACGAGCCGTATGTACTGATCGCGCGGGACCTCGCGCCGGCCGACACGGCGCTGCTGGATCCGGCCCTGGTGCTCGGGTTCGTCACGGAGGAGGGCGGGCCCACGAGTCACAGCGCCATTCTGGCGCGGGCTCTCGGGGTGCCCGCGGTGGTCGCTCTCCCCGGAGCGGGTGAGCTCGCCGAGGGCACTCTGGTCGCGGTCGACGGCAGCACGGGAGAGATCTTCGTGGAGCCGAGCGACGAGAAGCGTGCGCAGATGGAGCGGGCCGCGGCGGAGCGGAGGGCGGCCCTGTCGGCGTCCACCGGACCGGGCGCCACGTCGGACGGGCACAAGGTGCCGCTGCTGGCGAACGTCGGAGGGCCCGCGGACGTGCCGGCCGCCGTGGACGCCGGCGCCGAGGGCGTCGGGCTGTTCCGTACGGAGTTCCTGTTCCTCGACGACAGCAAGCAGGCGCCGTCGGAGGAGAAGCAGGTCGAGGCGTACCGGAAGGTGCTCGAGGCGTTTCCCGAGGGCCGGGTGGTCGTGCGGGTGCTGGACGCGGGCGCGGACAAGCCGCTCGACTTCCTGACGCCCGCCGACGAGCCGAACCCGGCGCTGGGTGTGCGAGGGCTGCGTTCGCTGCTCGATCATCCGGAGGTGCTGCGGACGCAGCTCTCCGCGCTGTCGAAGGCCGCGCGGGGGCTGCCCGTTTACCTCGAGGTCATGGCGCCGATGGTGGCGGACCGTACGGACGCCAGGGCGTTCGCCGACGCCTGCCGGCAGGCGGGGCTCGAAGCGAAGTTCGGGGCGATGGTGGAGATCCCGTCCGCCGCGCTGCGGGCACGTTCGATCCTGCAGGAGGTCGAGTTCCTGTCGCTGGGGACCAACGACCTCGCGCAGTACACCTTCGCCGCCGACCGGCAGGTGGGTGCGGTGTCCCGGCTTCAGGACCCGTGGCAGCCCGCGCTGCTCGACCTGGTCGCGCTGTCCGCGGAGGCGGCGAGGGCCGAGGGCAAGAGCTGTGGTGTGTGCGGTGAGGCTGCCGCCGATCCGCTGCTCGCCTGTGTGCTCACCGGTCTCGGTGTGACGTCGCTGTCGATGGGCGCCGCGTCGATCCCGTATGTGCGGTCGACGCTGGCGAAGTACACGCTCGCCCAGTGCGAGCGGGCCGCCGCGGCGGCGCGTGCCGCGGACACCGCGGAGGAGGCCCGGGTGGCCGCGCAGGCGGTGCTGTCCGGCGAGTAGCCGGAGCGTACGGGCCGGGGTGATCGGGCCCGCCGGAGAAGGGGGCTTTCCGCCGGGAGCGGGAAGCCCCCTTCGGCGTCAGTGGTGGTTCTCCGGGTCGTCGGTGGTGAGGGGGAATCCGGCGCAGTACTCGACGCCCGGTTCCGGGGACAGTGGGTCGCCGGTGGCGGCGTCGGTGCAGTAGGCGCTGAACACCTCGCCCGCGGTCAGCGGGTCGAGGCGGCCGTGGTGGAGGCGCCAGCCGTGAAGATGGTCCGGGGTGCCCGGGGCGCTGGTGCGCAGCACCACTCCCCCGGCGCCTTCGAGTGCGATGCCCGCGGCGAGGACGGTGACGAATTCGGTGCCCTCCGTGGCGTCGATCTGTGCGGAGGACGACGGGCCGCCGTGGGCGTGCAGCACGGCGAGGAGCTGTTCGTCGGGGCCGGGGACGCTGCAGACGAGGTGGTGCTCGCCGGGGCCGGCGAGTTCGAGCAGGCGCATCAGGATGCGGGAGGCCCGGTCGAACGCGGCGCTGCCGATGTCCTGGCCGCAGTCGGCGCAGACGCCGAGGTCGGCGAGGAGCAGGGTGGCGTACTCCCAGGTGGCCTGGCGCACGGTCCTGTTGACGAGTTCGGGCAGCAGCGTGGTCAGTAGCTGACCGGTGTAGGGGACGCTGGGGCCGCGGCCGGCGAGTTCGGCGGTGAACCGGCTGCGACCCGCCGGGCCGTCCGCGTCGATGCCCGCTTCCGCGCAGAACTCGGCGAACTCGTCCGGGTCGAAGAGGGCGACGGAGGTGTGCAGTTGCTGGGTGGACAGGGTTTTCAGCAGCCGCTCCGACTGCCTCAGATAGGTCGTGTAGTCGTCGAACGCGAAAGTGCGGTAGCGGCGCATCCGTGTGAAATCCTGTTCGTCGGCGAGGATGCCGACGGTGCTCGGGACTTCTCGGCGCAGGGCGCGCCGCAGTGCCGCGCTGTCGCCGGGCCGCCTGGACGGGCCGGACCGCCGCGACCGCTGCTGTGACTGGTGCTTGGACTGGTTGGTGTTCGCCATGCCGATTCCCCCGGTGAGCTGTCGATCATTCGTGACTCACCGTAGCGGTCGGCACTGACAGTGCCGGTTTCGGCAGTCGGTCGCGGACGAGTCGGCTCTGGGCCAGGCAGACCGTGGAGAGGCCGGCGCCGAACAGGGCCCAGCCGAGCGGGCCGGCGGCGATGGTCGCGGTCATGACGAGTGGGCCGAGGCTGCGTTGGGCGGAATTGGCCAGGCCGTGGACGCCCAGGTAGGCGCCCTGCGCATGCTCGGGCGCCAGGGCGACTGACAGCTCCCATGACGCCGTGGCGTGCAGCATTTCGGCGAATGTCAGGGCGATCGCCGCGACGGTGAGGGTGACCGTCGCGGTCCACGCTCCACCGGTGGTCGACAGGGTGAGCGCGAGGGCGCCCACCGCGAACGCCCCGGCGAGGGGCGCGAGGAGTCGGCGGGCGGCGTGACTGGTGGCGCCGTAGCGGGCGAGCGGGATCTGCAGGGCGACGACCATCACGTTGTTGAGGACCATCAGCAGCGGGGCGAGGCCGTGCGGTGCGTCGGTGGCGTGGACGATCCACAGTGGCAGTCCGACCTTGAAGACCGCGTCGTCGAGCAGCAGGAGCGCCTCGGTCGCGGTGTAGAGGAGGTAGGTGCGGTCGCGCCAGGGGCCGGCCGGTCTTCTGGGCCCGGCGGTGTCGTCGGCGCCTGCCGTGCGGGCGGGGACGGGTGCTTCGCCGCAGCGCACGATGAGGAGGGCCGCGGTGAGGGCAGCGATGCCGTTGCCGACGAGCAGGGCCTGGTAGGCGGGGGTCGTGCCGACGGCGAGGGCGGCCGCGGCCGCGAGGCCTCCGACGGCGAACCCGATGTTGGAGACCGTGCGGTTCACCGCCTGGTAGCGCACCCGTTCGGAGCCCGCGACGCGGGCGGCGTACAGCTTGGTGAGGACGCTGCTGGCGCGGTCGCCGAAGCTGCCTGCCGCCGAGAAGGCGATCAGCAGGAGGTAGTGGTCGGTGGTGAGCAGGCAGAATCCGGCCGCGGCGCGCAGCAGTTGGGTCGCGATCAGGAGGCGGTTGAGGGACATCCGGTCGGCGAGGCGTCCGGCGAGTGGGGCGCCCGCGACGCCGATGCCGGCGGAGACGGCGATGAGGATGCCGACCTCGGCGACGGTCAGGCCGGTGACATGGGTGAAGTAGAGGGCTCCGGTGGCCGCCCAGAGGCCGTTGCCCGTCTTGTCGACGAGCGCCGTCCAGAGCATGCGACGGCCGTCGGGCCCGCCCGGGATGCGTTCTTCGAGTGTGCGTCGGCGCTTCTGCTGACTCACGGTCCCCCCGTCTTGACCCGCATTATGTATTGATACATAATCGCTTACGTGGCAGCACAATATGCGATCTCCGGTACGACCGCCAGCACGATTGCCGCCTCCGTCGAAGGAGCGGTGACCGAAGGGACGTTGAGGCCGGGAGACGCGCTTCCCCCGGTGCGCCGGCTCGCCGAGGACCTGTCGGTCAGCCCGGGCACGGTGGCGACCGCGTACAAGGAGCTGCGGCGCCGCGGGCTCGTCGTCACCCGCGGCCGGTGCGGCACGATCGTGGCGTCGGCCCCGTCGGTCGCCTCACGCCGGCCGCCGAAGGTGCCGCAGGGGCTGCGGGATCTGGCGGGCGGCCATCCCGACCCGGCGTTCCTGCCGGATCCGGTGCAGCCGGGCCGGATCTCGGCCGGTGTCCGCTCGCACCGTGCGACGCCGCGGCTGCCGGAGCTGGAGGAGACGGTCCGGGCCTGGATCGGCGGGGCGGGGGTGCCGGTGGAGCACGTCACCTTCGCGCACGGGGCCCTCGACTGCGTGGCCCGGCTGCTCTCCACGGATCTGCGGCCCGGCGACGCGGTCGCGATGGAGGACCCCGGATATCACCATCTGCTCGACCTGGTGCAGGCGTTGGGGCTGCGGTCGGTGGCCGTGGCCGTGGACGACGAGGGGATGCGGCCGGAGGCGCTCGAGGCGGCGCTGCGGGCGGGTGCGCGGGCCGTCGTGTGCAGCCCCCGCGCGCAGAACCCGTACGGCGGCGCGTTCTCCGCCGCACGGCGGGACGCCCTGGTGGCGGTGGTACGGCGGACGCCGGACGTCCTCGTCATCGAGAACGACCACGCGGCGGACATCGCGGGTGCGCCGCTCCACTCCCTGGCGTCCGGCGGGCTCGCGCGCTGGGCGCACGTGCGGACCGTCACCAAGTTCCTGGGCACGGACCTGCGCTGGGCGGCGGCGGCCTGCGACCCGACGACGCTGGGGCGGCACGACGGGCGGCTGCTGCTGACGTCGGGGTGGATCAGTCATCTGCTGCAGCGCACGGTGCTCGGCCTGATGAACGACGCGGACACGACGGCGCTGGTGTCGCGGGCGTGGACCGCCTACGCCGAGCGGCGCGGCGCTCTGGTGGCCGAGCTGGCCTCACATGGGGTGGCGGCACACGGCGGGAGCGGGATGAATGTGTGGGTGCCGGTCCGGGACGAGTCCGCGGTGGTGAACGGGCTGCGTTCGCGCGGCTGGTGGGTGGCGGCCGGGGCGCGGTTCCGGCTCGCGTCGGCGCCCGGAGTGCGGATCACCACGGCCGGCCTGCTTCCCGCGGACGCGGCCCGGCTGGCCTCGGACTTCGCCGGTGCGCTGGGCGAGTCCGAGACCACGTACGGGGGTTAGCGCCTCCCCCGCGGCGGGGGCTACGGGCGGGTGCGGGTGCGGGCGATGTCCTCGTAGAAGCGGAGCAGTTCGACGTTGTCCACCGAGCCCGGGTTGACCGCCTTGTCGAGCGCGGTGCCCTGGAGGAGACGCTTGACCGGGACCTCGATGCGCTTGCCGGTGAGCGTGTGCGGCACGCCGGGGACCTCGATGATGTCGTCCGGGACGTGGCGCGGGGAGAGGTTCTCGCGGATGGAGCGCTTGATCCCGGTGCGGAGGCCGTCGTCGAGCACGGCGCCCTCGGCGAGGTGGACGAAGAGCGGCATCCAGTAGCCGCCGTCCGGTTCCTCGAGGCCGATGACGAGGGACTCGCGGATCTCCGGGAGGCGTTCGACGACCTCGTAGATGTCGGCGGAGCCCATCCGGACGCCCTGCCGGTTGAGGGTGGAGTCGGAGCGGCCGTGGATGACCACGGAGCCGCGGTCGGTGATGGTGATCCAGTCGCCGTGCCGCCAGACGCCGGGGTACATCTCGAAGTAGCTGTCGCGGTAGCGGCTGCCGTCGGGGTCGTTCCAGAAGCGGATCGGCATCGAGGGCATCGGGTTGGTGACGACCAGTTCCCCGACCTCGCCGATGACGGGCCTGCCCTGCGGGTCCCAGGACTGGAGGTCGGTGCCGAGGCAGGCGGCCTGCAGTTCGCCGATCTCGACCGGGAGGGTGGGCACGGCGCCGGCGAAGCAGCTGCACACGTCCGTACCTCCGCTGACGGAGGCGATCCACAGGTCGTCCGCGACCTCGTCGTGGATCCAGCGGAAGCCGTCCGGGGGCAGCGGGGAGCCGGTGGTGGCGACGCACTCGACGCGGGAGAGGTCGAAGTCGCGCCCCGGGTGGACGTCCGCCTTGGCACAGGCCATGACGTACGCGGCGGAGGTGCCGAACAGGGTGGCCCCGGTGCGCTCCGCGACGCGCCACTGGGCGGCGGTGTCGGGATGGCCGGGGCTGCCGTCGTACAGGACGACGGTGGTGCCGGTGAGCAGGCCGGAGACGAGGAAGTTCCACATCATCCAGCCGGTGGAGGTGTACCAGAAGAGGCGGTCGCCGGGGCCGAGGTCGCAGTGCAGGCCGATCTGCTTGAAGTGTTCGAGCAGGATGCCGCCCTGGGACTGGACGATGGCCTTGGGCAGGCCGGTGGTGCCGGAGGAGTAGAGGACCCACAGCGGGTGGTCGAAGGGAACCTGTTCGAAGACCGGCTCGGCGTCCCCCGAGGTCAGCGCGGACCAGTCGAGGGCGCCTTCGGGGGCGTCGGTGCCGAGCAGCGGGATGTGGACGACCGCGCGCAGGGTGGGCAGTTCGCGGCGGAGCTCGGCGACGGTCTCGGTGCGGTCGTGCTCCTTGCCGCCGTAGCGGTAGCCGTCGACGGTGAAGAGGACGACCGGTTCGACCTGCTGGAAGCGGTCGAGGACACTGCGGGCGCCGAAGTCGGGGGCGCAGGAGGTCCAGACGGCGCCGACGGCGGCCGTGCCCAGCAGCGCGGTGACGGCCTGCGGGATGTTGGGGAGGTAGCCGCTGACGCGGTCGCCGGGGCGTACGCCGAGGGCCCGCAGCTCGGCGGCCAGGGCGCCGACCTGGCGGCGCAGCTCGGCCCAGCTGATCGGTGTCGGCTCATGTGTCTCGTCCACATGCAACAGCGCCGGGTCATGTGCGCGCTCCGGGTCCTCCGCGGTGCGCAGGGCGTGTTCCGCGTAGTTCACGGTGGCGCCGGGGAACCACTGGGCGCCGGGCATGGCGCGGTCGCCGAGCACCCGGTCGTACGGGGTGGAGAAGCGGACCTCGAACCATTCGGCGACCGCCTGCCAGAACGTCTCCAGCTCGTCGACGGACCAGCGGTGCAGTGCCGGGTAGCCGCCCTCGGCGGGCGCGCCGTGGCGTTCGGCGGCCCATGCCTGGAAGCGGGTGACCCGGGCGGCGGCGACGCGGTCGGGATCGGGCTGCCACAGGGGGGCATGGTTCGCTGCTGAGGTCATGGGGCGGCTCCCGGGCTGGCTCTACGCGGTGTGTGCGTGCGCCGCGCACGGGCTGGGGTGTGCGCGGACGCGGCTGACAGGACGATGCCATGTGATCGACGTTCGCACCAGGGCGGACTCCCCATGGTCGGGACGACCGATATGTGGTCCGACCATGGGTGAACGCCAGTTGAACAGAGCACCCCAGCGCGCATCCGGGTGGCAGGGTGAACAGCATGGACGGTCGTGATCTGGTGCGCGCGGTGAGAACTCTCGGTACGGCACAGGGGCTGCGCGCGGCCCGCTCGGCGTGGCGCCGCCGTCGGACCGACGCCGCGTGTCTGCCGCCCCGCGGTGCGGAGCGGGCCAGAGTGCCGGGCCCCGCCGGCGACGCCGAGCCGCTGCCCGGCGGCGGGACCGTGCGCTTCGCCCGCTCGGAGCTGCGGATCCTGGTGACTGTCGGCGGGGCGGTGTTCCGCGGCTGGGACGGCGCGCTGCCGGAGCCCTCGTACGCGCTGGCCGGTGCTCCTCCCGAACCGGACCCTCGGGTGGGTCTCGAGCCGGACAAGGACGGCGGCTGGAAGGTGGTCTCCGAGCGGCTGACCGTCGCGGTCTCGCGGCACGGCGCGGTGGAGATCCGTACGCCGGGCGGCGTTCTGCTCCGGCGTGATCTGCCGCCGCGCTGGTGGGAGCCGGTCGGCGGCGGACCGGCGCGCTGGGTGCAGCGCAGCGAGATCCCGGCGGACGCGCGCCTGTTCGGTCTCGGCGGCCGTGCGTCGGGGCCCCGGCTGCGGGGCGGCTCGTACCGGCTGTGGAACACCGCTCCGCCGCCCGGGTTCGGCCCGGACGACGGTCCCCTGCACATCACGATGCCGGTGCAGACGGTGGTGGCCGACGCGGGCACTCATCTCGCCTTCCACGACAACAGCTGGGACGGCCTGGTCACCGTCCGCGAGGGCGAGGAGGGAGCCGGTTCCGGCCATGACAGGCCCGGCACGGTCGAGCTGCGGATGGACGGCGGTCCGCTGCGCAGCTGGGTGCTGGTGGGGACGCCGGCGCGTGTCCTGAACGGCTGGGCGCAGCTGACGGGCGCGCCCGCGGTGCCGCCGTCCTGGGCGCTGGGCCCGCAGCACCTGAGGCGGACCGGTGGCGAGGAGGAGGTGCGGCGGACCGTGGCGACCCACCGGGAACTGTGCCTTCCGCTGTCGGCCGTCCATGTCGGCGGCGACGTCGACGAGGCCGGTCCGGCCGGTGATCCCGAACGTCTCCCCGGGCTGCCCGCCCTCGCCAAGGATCTACGCGAGGACGGGGTCCGGCTGGTGCGGGCGGTGACTCCGGCGGTGCCCGCCGGACCCGAGGAGGCGCTGTACCGCCACGGCGCCGCCACAGGGCTGTTCGTACGGGACGCGCGGGGTGGTGAGGTGCGGGGCACGGCCGGGCGCGGGGAGTGCGTCTTCCCCGACTTCACGGACCCGCGGGTGCGCGAGTGGTGGGAGGAGCTGTACGGGGAGACGGCCGGGCAGGGCTACTCCGGGGTGTGGCTCGACCGGAACGAGCCGGCGGCCTGCACCTCCTTCGCCGGTCTGACGCTGCCCCGCTCCGCACGGCATGCCCTGGACGGGCGCGGCGGCGACCACCGGGAGGCCCACAACGTGTACGCGCCGGCCATGGCGAGGGCCGCCCATGAGGGACTGCGCCGGCAACGGCCCGACGAGCGGCCCCTGGTGCTCTCCCGTTCCGGCTGGGCGGGCATGCAGCGGTACGGCGGCGCGTGGGCCGGGGACGTCACGACGGGGTGGCCGGGGCTGCGGGCCTCGCTGTCACTGGTGCTGGGGCTGGGGCTGTGCGGCGTGCCGTACTCGGGTGCGGATGTGGGCGGTGACGACAAGGTGCCGGCGGAGCTGTACCTGCGCCGGCTCCAACTGGCGGCGTACCTGCCGCTGTTGCGCACGACGGAGTCCCGGCCGCCCTGGGCGAACGGGCCGCAGGTGACGGCGCACGCGCGGGCCGCCCTGGCGGAGCGCGAGCGGCTGGGCCCCTACTTCATGACCCTGGCGCAGCTGGCGCGGCTCACCGGCGCGCCGTACGTGCGTCCGCTGTGGTGGCGTTCTCCCGGGGACCGCGACCTGCGGAACTGCGAGGACGCGTTCCTGCTGGGCGACGCGCTGCTGGTGGCGCCGGTCCTGGAGCCGGGCACGGACCGGCGCGCGGTACGGCTGCCGCGCGGCCGGTGGTACGACACGGCGTCGGGCCGGCCGTACGAGGGGCCCGGGCAGGTACTGGTGGACGCGCCGCTGTCCCGGATACCGGTGCTGGCGCGGGCGGGGGCGGTGCTGCCGGTGCTCGACGGGAGGGGCGACGGGAGGGACGCGCCGGGCCGCATCGGTCTTGAGGTGTGGGCGCCGGCGGCGGGACGCAGGGGCGGCGGGCTGGTGGTGCGGGACACCGGCGACGGCTGGGACGAGCCGGAGATCGAGCGCTACACGACACGGCTGGCGGGCGGTCGCGTGGTGGTGGAACGGACCATGGACGACGGGGCGGTGGCGGTCGAGGAGCCGGTGCGGGTGCGCGGCCTGGAGTGAAACGGGCCGGGCTCGGCGGCCGCGGGCGCTGTGGCTAACGGCGGTAGGTGGAACGGCCGGCGTCGAAGTGGCCGGGAGCGCCGTGGCCGTAGGCGCCGGCGAACCAGTCGCGGACCGCGGTCGTGTGGAGCGGGAAGGCGAGGTCCGCGGGGGCGTGCAGCAGGTGCCATCCCGCGGTCTCGTCGGTGGGCACGGACCGCGGCAGTTCGGCGGCGGGGCGTCCGGGGAGCAGTCCGAAGACGAGCAGATGCCCGGCCGGGGAGCTGAGGACGTCGGCGAGGCGTACGTCGTCCTGTGACGCCTCGATGCCGGTCTCCTCGCGCAGTTCGCGCACCACCGCGTGCCGCCAGTCCTCGCCGTGGTCGATGAAACCGCCGGGCAGGGCGGTGCCGCCGAGGGCGGGTTCGATGGTGCGGGTGATGACGACGAGCCCGGTGCCGTGCGCGTCGTGGGCGGGCTGGAGGGCGACGGCGACCGGCAGCGGGTTGCGGTAGGCCCGCTCGCCGCAGGCGGGGCAGGTACGGGGCCAGCCGGCGTCGGCACCGTAGGGCGTTCCGCAGCGGGCGCAGTGGGAGTGATGGGGCACGAGCGGACTGTAACCGATCACTCTTTCCCGGCGCGGAGGTTGCTGGTAGACCGGGCGCATGACTCGACTTGGTTCCGCTCTGCGTGTCCTGACCGCCGCGGCCGCCGCGCTGCTTCTCGCCGCCTCGGCGGCGCCCGCCGCCCAGGCCGTTCCCGAGCCGAAGGCGCCGCGGGAGTTCGTGGCGCTGCGCGCCGTGGCGCCGACGATCATCGAGGAGATGCGATACACGACCGGCCACAACTTCGTGGGCGAGCCCGTCGACGGCTACCGGCAGCCGGTGTGCATCGTCACCCGGGCGGCGGCGCGGGCCCTGCGACAGGCCCAGTCCCGGCTGCTGCGGCAGGGGTATTCGCTGAAGGTGTACGACTGCTACCGGCCGCAGCGGGCCGTCGACCACTTCGTGCGGTGGGCGAAGGACCTCGGGGACGAGGCGATGAAGCAGGAGTTCTATCCGCGGGTCGACAAGTCGCTTCTCTTCGCGGACGGTTACATCGCGGAGAAGTCCGGGCACAGCCGCGGCAGCACCGTCGACCTCACGCTCGTGAAGCTGCCTGCGCAGCGCACCCGCCCGTACGTCCCCGGTGAGACCCTCGTGCCGTGCCACGCGCCGCAGGCCGAGCGGTTCCCCGACAGCTCCGTCGACATGGGGACCGGCTACGACTGCTTCGACACCCTGTCGCACACCGACGACCCGCGGATCACCGCCGAGCAGCGCGCCAACCGGGACCTGCTGAGGAGCACGCTGGCCGCGGTGGGGTTCGCGAACCTCCCCGAGGAGTGGTGGCACTTCACGTACCGGCCGGAGCCCTTCCCCGGCACGTACTTCGACTTCCCCGTCGCGGTGCGTTCGGTCGCCGGGCACCGGGCTTCCTAATGTTGTTGTCAAGCGGTCGCCGTCACCGGCGGTGTCACTTCGTAGCGTCGTCGGTCACGGATCAGAGCCCATATGACGT
>NZ_JBIAHV010000032.1:0-14369 GCF_042870895.1 Streptomyces sp. NPDC006294 | reverse complement strand
CGCCACCTGCGCCTCGAACAACGCGGCCAGCGTCCCCGACGGCACCACACGACCCGTCGCGTTCCACTCCCCCACCACCCGCTCACGCTCCGCGGGCGAAAGGAGAGCCACATCCGAGATCCGGGTGTCCGGGCCCGCGGCGACCGCCGACAGCCAGTCGCCCAGCCGTGCCACCAGGCCCTCGACCGTCTCCCGGTCGAACAGGTCCAGGCTGTAGTCCACGAACCCGCCCAACCCGGCCGGCCGGCCCTCGTCGTCCCAGCGCTCACCGAAGCTGACCGCGAGGTCGAACTTGGCCGCGCCGATCTCGGTGTCCTCGGCGCGGACGGCGAGTCCACCGAGGTCGAGTTCGGCCGCGGCGTTGTTCTGCAGGGTGAGCATGACCTGGAACAGGGGGTGCCGGGAGAGCGACCGCTCCGGGCTGATCAGATCCACCAACCGCTCGAACGGCACATCCTGGTTCGCGTACGCGGCGAGATCCGCCTCACGCACCCGCGCCACCAACTCACGGAACGTCGGATCACCCGACACATCCGTCCGCAGCACCAGCGTGTTCACGAAGAACCCGACCAACTCGTCCAACGCCTCATCGGTACGCCCCGCCACCGGCGTCCCCAACGCAACGTCCGTCCCCGCACCCATCCCCGTCAGGAACGAGGCGAGTCCGGCCTGCAGCGCCATGAACAGGCTCGCTCCGCCGGCCTCGGCCAGGGCGGCCAGGCCGGAGTGCACCTCGGCGTCGAATGTGAAGGGGACGGTGTCGCCGCGGTAGCTCGGCCGGGCGGGCCGGGGACGGTCGGCGGGCAGCCGCAGCTCCTCCGGAACCCCCGCCAGCGCCTCCTGCCAGAAGGCCAGTTGCTGGGCGAGGACGCTGGTGGGGTCGGTCTCGTCGCCGAGGAGTTCGCGCTGCCACAGCGCGTAGTCGGCGTACTGCACCGGCAGCGGCCGCCACTGCGGAGCACCGCCCTCACGACGGGCCGCGTACGCCTCGGACAGATCACGCGCCAGCGGGGCGAGCGATCCGCCGTCGGCGGCGATGTGGTGGACGACCAGCAGCAGGACGTGCTCGGTGGGCCCGGTGCGGAACAGGGTGGCGTTCAGCGGGATGTCTCGGGTCAGGTCGAACCCGGTGCCTGCGGCGCCGGCCAGGGCGGCGGGCAGCGCGTCCTCCGTGGTGTCGACCACCGGCAGTCCGGGGCGCGCGGCCCCGGCGTCCAGCACGACCTGGACCGGACTGCCGGCGACCTCGTGGAAGAGGGTGCGCAGGCTCTCGTGCCGGCCGACGACGTCGCCGAGGGCGGCGCGCAGCGCGTCCGGGTCGAGCTCGCCGGTCAGCCGCAGCGCCAGCGGCAGGTTGTAGGCGGCGCTGTCGCTGTCGAGCCTGCCGAGGAACCAGAGCCGCTGCTGCGCGTAGGAGACGGGCAGTTGCTCGGGCCTGGCCATGGGAACCAGCGGCGGCCGGGCGCCGGCGGCGTCGCCGAGCAGGGCGGCGACGCCGGCGGGGGTGGGCGCCTCGAAGAGGACCCGTACGGGCAGTTCGACGCCGAATTCGGTGCGGACGCGGCTGATCAGGCGGGTGCCGAGCAGCGAGTGGCCGCCGAGCGCGAAGAAGCTGTCGTCGGGGCCGGCCGACGGCACGCCGAGGACCTCGGCGAACAGCGCGCAGAGCGTCGCCTCCTGCGGGGTCTCCGGTTCCCGCGCGGTGGCGGCCTCCGCGTAGTCGGGCGCGGGCAGGGCCTTGCGGTCGAGTTTGCCGTTCGGGGAGAGCGGCAGTTCGTCGACGGTGACGAACGCGGACGGCACCATGTAGTCGGGCAGCACGGTGGCCGCCCACGTCCGCAGGCCGTCGTGGGCGGGCGCGGTGTCGCCGTCGGGGACGACGTAGCCGACGAGCCGCTGGTCGCCCGGCTGGTCCTCGCGCAGCAGCACGACGGCCTGGGCGACGCCGTCCTGTGCGGCGAGCACCGACTCGATCTCGCCGAGCTCGATGCGCAGGCCGCGCATCTTCACCTGGTGGTCGGCACGCCCCAGGTATTCGAGGGTGTTGTCGGCCGCCCAGCGGACCAGGTCCCCGGTGCGGTACATCCGCTCCCCGGGCTCGCCGAACGGGGCGGCGACGAAGCGGTCGGCGGTGAGGTCCGGGCGGCCGAGGTAGCCGCGGGCGAGCTGGTCGCCGGCGAGGTAGAGCTCGCCCTGCACACCGTGCGGGACGGGGCGGAGCATGTGGTCGAGGACGTAGACCCGGGTGTTCCACACGGGGCGGCCGATGGGCACGGTGCGCCGTTCGGTGTCCGGCGCACAGGCCCAGTGGGTGACGTCGACGGACGCCTCCGTGGGTCCGTACAGGTTGTGCAGTTCGGCGTCGAGGACCTCGCAGAAGCGGGTCTGCAGCTCGACGGGGAGTGCTTCACCGCTGCACAGGACCCGGCGCAGCGAGTCCCCGCAGTGGGCGGCGGCCGGTTCGGCGAGGAACGCCTGCAGCATCGAGGGGACGAAGTGCAGGGTGGTGATCCCGGCCTCGCGGATCAGCCCGGCCAGATAGGCCGGGTCGCGGTGGCCCTCCGGTCTGGCGACGACCAGCGTGGCGCCGGTGATCAGCGGCCAGAAGAACTCCCAGACGGACACGTCGAATCCGGACGGCGTCTTCTGCAGCACCCGGTCGTCGGCGGTGAGCCCGTACTCGTCCTGCATCCACAGCAGCCGGTTGACGATGCCGCCGTGCGGGACCACGACGCCCTTGGGGCGGCCCGTGGAGCCGGAGGTGTAGATGACGTACGCGGGCGCCGCCGGGGACACGGTGACGTCCGGCCGCCCGGTGGGCGCGGACGCGAGTTCGCGGACCAGGGCCGGGTCGTCGAGGACGAGGCGCGGCAGGTCCTCGGAGCCGGGCAGTTCCACTCCGCCGGCGGTGAGCAGCAGCGCGGGGGCGGCGTGGTCGAGGATGTAACCGATGCGGTCTGCCGGGTAGTCGGGGTCGACGGGGAGGTACGCGCCGCCCGCCTTGAGCACCGCGACGAGGGCGACGACCAGTTCGAGCGAGCGCGGCACGGCGACCGCGACGGTCCGCTCCGGGCCGACGCCCTCCTGGACGAGCCGGTGGGCCAGCCGGCCGGCCTGCTCGTCGAGCTCCCGGTAGGTGAGGCCGCGGCCCTCGAAGAGCAGCGCCGGCGCGTCGGGGGTCCGGCGCACCTGCTCCTCGATGAGGGCGTGCAGCGTGGTCGCGGCCACTTCGTGCTCGGTGGCGTTGTTCCGCACCACCAGTTCGTGGCGCTCGATCGGGCCGAGCACGTCGATCCGGCCGATGGTCCGGTCGGCGTCGGCGGCCACGGCCTCCAGGAGGCGGACGAAGCGCTTCGTGAGCTTCTCGACCGTGGCGCGGTCGAAGAGGTCGCTGCTGTACTCGACGACGCCCTCGATGCCCTCGTACGCGCCGTCGCCGCCGCGCTTCTCGCCCATCTCCAGCGCGAGGTCGAAGCGGGAGGAGTGGGTCTGGACGGAGTGCGGACCCACCCGCAGCCCCGGCAGGGCCAGTTCGCCGCGCTCGTTGTTCTGCAGGGTCAGCATGACCTGGAACAGCGGGTGGCGGGCGAGCGAGCGGCCGGGGTTGAGCACCTCCACCAGCCGTTCGAAGGACGTGTCCTGGTTGGCGTAGGCGGCGAGGTCGGTCTCCCGCACCCGGGCCAGCAGTTCGCGGAACGTGGGGTCGCCGCCGGTGTCGGTGCGCAGCACCAGGTTGTTGACGAAGAAGCCGACGAGCTGGTCGAGGGATTCGTCGGTGCGTCCGGCGACGGCCGTGCCGAGCGGGATGTCGGTACCCGCGCCGAGCCTGGTGAGGAGGGCCGCCAGGCCGGACTGGAGGACCATGAAGAGGCTGGTGTGGCTGTCCCGGGACAGCTGGGCGAGCTTGGCGTGCAACTGCGGGGTGAGGGCGAACGGGACGATGTCGCCGCGGTAGCTGGCGCGGGCCGGCCGCGGCCGGTCCGTGGGCAGGGCCAGCTCCTCGGGGAGCCCGGCCAGGTTCCGGCGCCAGTGGTCGAGCTGGGCGGCGCCCTCGCTGCTGTCCTCGCCGTCGTCGCCGAGGAGTTCACGCTGCCACAGGGTGTAGTCGGCGTACTGGACGGGCAGCGGCTCCCAGCCGGGGGCGGCGCCGTCGAGCCGGGCCGCGTAGGCGACCGAGAGGTCACGGGCGAGCGGGGCGAGCGACCAGCCGTCGCCCGCGATGTGGTGCAGCAGCAGCAGGAGGACGTACTCGCCGTCGCCGAGGGTGAACAGGGTGGCCCGCAGCGGGATCTCGGCGGCGAGGTCGAAGCCGTGGGCGGCGGCGGCCGCGAGCTGCTCGTCGAGGTCGGCGTCGGTGGCCTTCCGGACGTCCAGCACGGGGCGGGCGGCCTCGGCGTCCAGGACGATCTGGTGGGGCCGGCCGTCGTGCTCGTCGAAGACGGTCCGCAGGCTCTCGTGCCGGGCGACGACGTCTCCGAGCGCGGCGCCGAGGGCCTGTTCGTCGACGGTGCCGGTGAGCCGGAGGGCGAGCGGGATGTTGTATCCGGCGCCGGGGCCGTCGAAACCGTTGAGGAACCACAGCCGGCGCTGTGCGAAGGAGAGCGGGACGTGCTCGGGCCGCTCCACCGGCCGGACCGTCGTGCGCGCGCTGCCGGTGGTGCGGAGCAGGGTGGCCAGACCGGCCGGGGTGGCGGTCTCGAAGAGGCTGCGCAGGGGCAGTTCCGCGTCGAAGACGGAGCGGATACGGCTCACCAGGCGAGTGGCCTGCAAGGAGTGGCCGCCCAGGTCGAAGAAGCTGTCGTCGATGCCGACCCGGGGCAGCCCGAGGATCTCCGCGAAGAGGCCGCACAGGATCTCCTCCTGCGGGGTGCGCGGGGCACGGCCCGCGGCGAGCGCGGCCAGGTCGGGCAGCGGCAGGGCCTTGCGGTCGAGCTTTCCGTTGGGCGTGACGGGGAGCGTGTCGAGGGTGACGAACGCCGCCGGCACCATGTAGTCGGGCAGGTCTGCCGCGACGTGGGCGCGCAGGGCGGCCGGCCGGGGCAGTTCCTGGCCGTGCTCGGGCACCGGGTAGGCGACGATCTGCTTGTCGCCGGGGCGGTCCTCGCGGACGATCACGGCGACCTGGGCGATCGCCGGGTGCCGGGCGAGGACGGACTCGATCTCGCCGAGTTCGATGCGGAAGCCGCGGACCTTGACCTGGTCGTCGGCCCGGCCGAGGAACTCCAGCTCCCCGTCCGCCTTCCGGCGCACCACGTCGCCCGAGCGGTACATCCGCTCGCCCGGCGCGCCGAAGGGGTTGGCGACGAAGCGCTCGGCGGTCAGGCCGGGGCGGCCGAGGTAGCCGCGGGCCAGGCCGGCGCCGGCGATGTACAGTTCGCCGGCCACGCCGGGCGCCACGGGCCGCAGCCCGCCGTCGAGGACCAGCACCTGGGTGTTGATCACGGGGGTGCCGATGGGCGGCACGCCGCCGCCGGCGAGGGCGCCGGACATCGTGGCGCACACCGTGGACTCGGTCGGCCCGTAGGCGTTGACCATCCGGCGGCCGGCCGACCAGCGCTCGACCAGTTCACCGGAGGTCGCCTCGCCGGCGACCACCAGCGTGTCGACGGTGGGCAGATCGTCCGGCGCCATGACGGCCAGGGCGACCGGCGGGATGGTGGCGTGGGTGACGCCGTGACCGGTGACGGTGGCCGCGAGCGGTTCGCCGGGGGCCAGGTCCTCCGCGGGGGCCACGACCAGCGCGGCGCCGGTGAGCAGGCCCATGACCAGCTCCCAGAACGCCGCGTCGAAACTCGGCGAGGCGAACTGCAGCACCCGGCTCCCCGGACCCACCTCGAACCGCTCGACCTGCGACGCCACCAGCGACGCCACGCCCGAGTGCGTCACCACCACACCCTTGGGACGACCCGTCGAACCCGACGTGTAGATGAGGTAGGCCGGGTCGGCCGTGGAGGTCGCCGCGGCCCGGTCCGCGTCGGTGAGGTCACCGTCCGGGTGGGCGTCGACGGCCGCGGCGAGCGCGGGGTCGTCGAGCCGCAGGGTGGGCACGGCGGCGGCCGCCTCCGCGGGCAGGGTGACGGCGGAACTGGTGAGCAGCAGCGCCGGGGCGGCGTCGCCGAGGATGTAGCTGATGCGGTCGGCCGGGTAGTCGGGGTCGACCGGCAGGTAGGCGCCGCCGGCCTTGAGCACGGCGAGCTGCGCGGTGACCAGTTCGGGCGAGCGCGGCAGGGCGAGTGCCACGAACCGGCCGGGTCCGACGCCGCGCGCCACGAGCTGCCTCGCGAGGCGGTTGGCGCGGGCGTTGAGTTGTCCGTACGAGAGGGCGGTGTCCTTGAACAGGACCGCGTCGGCGCCGGGGTTCTCCGCGACGACGGCCTCGAAGAGGGACGGCACGGTACGGGCGGGCAGGTCGTCGCGGGCCGCGCCGGGGGCGAGGAGCGCGCGCTCGTCGTCGGTGAGGACGTCGAGACGGCCGAGGAGGAGGTCCGGGTCGGCGACGATCGCCTGAAGGATGCGCTGGAGGCGCAGGGCGATCCGCTCGACGGCGGCCCGGTCGAACAGGTCGGACCGGTAGCCCATGCGCAGGTGCATCCGGGTGCCGGGGAGCACGGCGAGGCTGAGCGGATAGTGGTTGTCGTCCGTGGTGTGCACGCCGACGACGCGCAGTCCTTCGACGGGCTCGGAGAAGCCCGCGGCGTCCACCGGGTAGTTCTCCGAGACGGTGATCGTGTCGAAGAGCTCTCCGACGCCGACCAGGGCCTGGATGTCGGTGAGGCCGATGTGCTGGGCGTTCATCAGGTCGGCCTGCTGCTCCTGGAGCCTGCGCAGCAGGTCGAGGAGGGAGCCGGACGGGTCGAGCCGGACCCGTACGGGCAGGGTGTTGATGAACAGGCCGACCAGGTTCTCCATGCCCGGGATCTCCGGCGGGCGGCCGGAGACCGTGCCGCCGAAGACGACGTCGTCCCGGCCGGTGAGCCGGCCCAGCAGGATGCCCCACGCGCCCTGCACGACCGTGTTGACGGTGAGTTCGTGACGGCGGGCGAGCTCGGAGATGTCGGAGGTGAGCTGTTCGGCGAGCTCGTGCCCGTGGTAGTGCGGCGCCTCCACCGGGCCGCCCCGGCGGTCCGGGGCGAGCAGGGTGGCGTCCTCGACGCCGTCGAGGGCGGACGCCCACGACTTCAGGGCGTCGTCGCGGTTCTGGGCGGCGATCCAGCCGAGGTAGTCGCGGTAGGGGGTGACCCGGGGCAGTCCCGCGTCGTCGCCGCGCTGGATGTAGAGGGTGAACAGTTCGCGCAGCAGGACGGCCATCGACCAGCCGTCGAGCAGGATGTGGTGGTTGGTCAGGATGAAGCGGTAGCGCCGGCCGCCGAGCCTGACCAGGGTGAAGCGGACCAGCGGCGGCGCCGTCAGGTCGAATCCCCTGGCCCGGTCGGCGCGCATGACCTCGTCCAGCGCCGCCTGCCGGGCCGGCTCGTCGCCCTCCGACAGGTCGACCTCGTGCCAGGGCAGCTCGACCCGGCGCGGAATGATCTGCACCGGCTTGTCGAAGCCCTCGTGGACGAAGCCGGCCCGCAGATTGGCGTGGCGGCGCAGCAGCGCGTCGGCCGCGGTGCGCAGCGCGCCCACGTCCAGCGCGCCCTCGAAATCGAATGCCAGCTGCCCGGCGTACAGATCCAGTTCCTGCTCGTCGAGCAGTGCGTGGAACAGCAGACCTTCCTGCAACGGCGACAGTGGGAGGACGTCCTCCAGCCCCGTACCGATCATTACGACACCCTCCACTTGCTTTCCAGAAGATCGAGTTGTGCCTGGGACAGCGACACCAGGGACATGTCCGACGGCGTGTAGCCGCCGGCTTCGGGCTCAACAGCGTGTGCGGCCAGGGCCCTCAGGGCCCGGAACCAGGTCTCCGCCAGGTCGTTCACGTCGCGCTCGGCGAGCAGGCCGTCCGGCCAGGTCCAGGTGGCGCTCAGTTCGGGGCCTCCCGGCAGATCGTTCGCGACCGCGTTGATCTCCAGGGCGTGCGCCAGCCGGACGTCCGGGTCGCCCGCGGCGGCCCCGGTCAGCGCCGCCGTCTCGGGCGCCATGGCCCAGTCCCCGGCCTGGCCGGCGGACGTGCCCATCCGGCCCAGGTAGTTGAAGCCGATCTGCGGCTCCGGACGGGCGGCGAGCAGCGGGGCCGTCGCGGGGTTCAGATACCGCAGCAGACCGTGCCCGATCCCGTTGTCGGGCACCTCCCGCAACTGCTCCTTGATCCGCTTCAGGACCCGGCCGAGCGCGGGACCACCGGCCCAGATCTCGTCCCAGTCGAGCTGTCCCGGGTCGAGACGTACGGGATGGACGGTGGTGAACCAGCCGACCGTACGGGAGAGATCGGCGCCCTCGACCACGTCCTCGCGGCCGTGGCCCTCCAGGTCGACCAGGACGGGCCCTTCGTCACCGAGTCCCCGTCGGCGCCTCCAGTGGGCGACGGCGACGGCGAGCGCGGTGAGCAGCACGTCGTTGACGCCGCCGTGGAAGGCGGCCGGAACGCTGGTGAGCAGCGGTTCGGTCTCCGACGCGGGCAGCGACAGGGTCAGCGACGTGGCCCGCCCCGCGGTGTCCGTCGCGGGGTCGAGGAGGCGCTTGCCGATGACGGGCTCCTCCACCGCCCCGGTCCGGTCCCACAGGTCGAACTCGTCCTCGCGGCGCGGGCTGCGGGCCTCTTCGACCAGCTGCTCGGCCCAGCGGCGCAGCGAGGTGCCGCCCGGTGGGGGCGAGGGCCGTCTGCCGTCGGCGAGGGCCTGCCAGGCGGCCGCCAGGTCGGGCAGCAGGATCCGCCAGGACACTCCGTCCACGACCAGGTGGTGGATCGTCAGCAGCAGCCGTCCCGGCTGCTGCCCGCCGGCGTCGAACCAGACCGCCTGGAGCATCCGTCCGGCCGCCGGGT
This sequence comes from Streptomyces sp. NPDC006294, assembly GCF_042870895.1. Lineage (NCBI taxonomy): Bacteria > Bacillati > Actinomycetota > Actinomycetes > Kitasatosporales > Streptomycetaceae > Streptomyces > Streptomyces sp. NPDC006294. The sequence goes on along the minus strand of NZ_JBIAHV010000032.1, from coordinate 5,443 downwards.
CGATCCGGCGCCAGGCGTCCTCCGCCTCGGTGGCGATCGTCTCGGTCAGCTTCTCGCCGGTCAGTCCGGCGGTGTCGACGCGGCGGACCGCCTCGGCGGCCGGCACGCAGCCGCGGGGGCCGACCTCCAGCCGCCACGGGTCGTCGCCGGCGCCGCGGTCCAGCCTCATCCGGAGCGCGTCGTGGTGGTCGAGCACTGTCTGCAGCGCGCCCGCGAGCAGTTCCTCGCCCAGCTCGGCGGGGACCTGGACCAGCATCGACTGCACGAAGCCGTCGACCGGGCCGCCGTGCTGCTCGAGCCAGCCGATGATCGGGGTGAGCGGCAGCTCGCCGATCCCGGCGTCCGGGTCCTCCGGTGCGGTCTGCTCCGCGCTGCGGGTGACCGGAGCGAGAGCGGCGACCGTCTTGCACTGGAAGACGTCCTTCGGGGTGAGGACGAGTCCGGCGGCGCGTGCCCTGGCGACGAGCTGGATGGAGACGATGCTGTCGCCGCCCAGGTCGAAGAAGCTGTCGTCGACGCCGACCCGGGGCAGTCCCAGCACCTCGGCGAACAGTTCGCACAGCGCCTGCTCGACCGGGTCGCCGGCCTGCCGGCCGCCTGTGCCCGCCGTGAAGTCCGGGGCGGGCAGCGCCCGCCGGTCCAGCTTCCCGTTGGGGGTGAGCGGCAGTTCCGGCAGCGGTACGACGGCTGCGGGCACCATGTACTCGGGCAGGCTCCGGCCGGCGAAGGTCCGCAGTTCGACCGGGTCGGGCACGCCCGCCGGTTCGGCGGGGACCACATAGCCGACCAGCCGCCGGATGCCGGGGGTGTCCTCGCGGACCACGACGGCGGCGGTCGCCACCTGCGGGTGGGCGGCCAGGGCCGATTCGATCTCGCCCAGTTCGATACGGAAGCCCCGCACCTTCACCTGGTCGTCGACCCGGCCGACGTACTCCAGGAGACCGCCGGCGGTGCGGCGGACCAGGTCGCCGGTGCGGTACATCCGGGAGCCGGGCGCGCCGAACGGGTCGGCGGGGAAGCGTTCCGAGGTGAGCCCCGGGCGGCGCAGATAGCCGCGGGCGAGCTGGTCGCCGGCGAGGTACAGCTCGCCGGTGACGCCGTCGGGCACGGGCCGCAGATGCGCGTCCAGGACAGAGGTCGTGGTGTTGCGGACCGGGCGGCCGACCAGCGGGCGTTCGCTGTCGCCGAGCGGGGCGTACAGGGTGTCGATGGTGGCCTCGGTGGGCCCGTAGAAGTTGTAGCTGACGGTGTCCGGCGCGGCCCGCAGTTCGTCCCAGAGCGTCTGGCCGAGGGCCTCGCCGCCGAGCATCAGCACCGCGGGGTGGTGGCGTCCCGGCGCGAGCATCCCCGCGGCCAGCAGCTGCTGCGCGAACGACGGCGTCAGGTCGAGGAACTGGATCCCGGCGCTGTCGACGTAGGCGGCGAGCGCCTCCGGGTCGCGCCTGGTGTCGTCGTCGACGAGGTGCAGTTCGTGCCCGTCGAGCATCCACAGCACGCCGTCCCAGGCGGTGTCGAAGGAGAACACCGCGGTGAGCGCGACCCGGAAGCGGTCGGCTCCGGCGGCCGCCGTGTGCGGGTCGAACAGCGTGTCCTTGTGGCTGTGGAACAGGTTGATCAGGTTCCGGTGCTGGACGACGACGCCTTTGGGCCGGCCGGTGGACCCGGAGGTGTAGATGACGTACGCGGGCGCGGCGGGGGTGAGCGGCGCGGTGCGCTCCTCGTCGGCCGGGGCGGTCGCCGGCAGGCCGGCCAGCTCCCCGGTGACCGCCGGGTCGTCGAGCACCAGCAGTTCGACGTCGCCCGCGTCCACCGCCTCGCCCTTGGACCACAGGGACCACCGGCGCTGCACGTCCCGGTCGCTGATCACCAGCGCCGGGGCGGAGTCCCGCAGCAGGTATCCGATCCGGTCCGCGGGGTAGTCGGGGTCGACGGTCAGGAACGCCGCCCCCGCCTTGAGCGCCGCGAACATCGCCACCAGGACCTCGGTGGACCGGGGCAGCGCGATGGCGACGATCTGCTCGGGGCCGATGCCCCGTGCGACGAGGAGGCGGGCGAGCCGGTTGGCCCGCTCGTCGAGTTCGGCGTAGGTGGTGCGCACGCCCTGGAAGACCACCGCGTCGGCGTCCGGGGTGCCGGCCGCCCAGTGCTCGAGCAGTTCGTGGACCAGCGTCGGGGGCACGTCCTCGCGTACGGGGTCCCCGCCGCAGGCCGCCCGGCGCTCGTCTCCGGTGAGCACGTCCAGCTGTCCGACGAGCCGCTCCGGGGCCTCGGCGACGGCCTCGAAGAGGGCCCGCAGCCGGGCCGCCAGCAGCTCGGTCTCGGCCCGGCCGAACCGGTCGGGGGCGTATTCGAGCCGCAGTCCGAGGCTCGGTCCGGGCAGCGCCGCGAGGGTGAGCGGGTAGTGCGTGGCGTCCGTGCCGCCGACGCCGGAGACGGTCAGCCCCCCGGGCAGGTCGAGCGCCGCGGGGTCCACCGGGTACGACTCGTACACGGTGAGGGTGTCGAAGAGTTCGCCGACGCCCGCGAGCGTCTGGATGCGGGACAGTCCGACGTGCTGGTGGGCCATGAGCGCGGTCTGCTGCCGCTGGATCCGGCGGAAGAGGTCGGTGACGCTCTCCCTCGGGTCGAGCCGCACCCGTACCGGCACGGTGTTGATGAACAGGCCGACCATGGACTCGATGCCGGGGACCTCCGGCGGACGGCCGGAGACGGTCGCTCCGAAGACCACGTCGTCCCGGCCGGTGAGCCGGCCGACGAGCAGTCCCCACAGGCTCTGCACCATCGTGTTGACGGTCAGTCCGGCCGTACGGGCCAGCGCCTGGAGCCGGTCGGTGAGCTCCTCGCCCAGTTCGAACGAGTGGCTTCGCGGCACTTCGCCCGTCGCCTCGTCCCCGGCGGCCTTCGCCGGGGCGAGCAGCGTGGGCTCCTCGACACCCGCGAGAGCCTGCCGCCAGGCGGACTCCGACTCCTCGCGGTCCCGGCCGGCGATCCACGCGAGGTAGTCCTTGTACGGGGTGACCCTGGGCAGCGTCCGGCCGTCGCCGCCCTCGCCGTAGAGCGTGAACAGCTCGCCGACCAGCAGCGGCATCGACCAGCCGTCGAGCAGGATGTGGTGGTTGCCGATCACCAGGCGGTGCCGGTCCGCGGCCAGCCGGATCAGGGCGAACCGGAGCAGCGGCGGCGCGGCCAGGTCGTAGCGGCGGGTCCGCTCCTCGGCGAGGACCGTCTCGGCCGCGGCCCGCTGCTCGTCGCCCGCGAGACCGGAGAGGTCCACCTCGGTCCACGGCAGGGTGACCGTGGCGGGAACCACCTGGACCGGCCGCTCCAGACCGTCGTGGTGGAAGGCGGCCCGCAGGTTGTCGTGGCGGGCGAGCAGCGCTTCCGCGGCCGCCCGCATCGCGCCGGCGTCCAGCGCGCCGTCGAGGTCGAAGCAGAACTGGACGCTGTAGACGTCCGGCGCCTCGTCGTCGAACAGCGCGTGGAACAGCAGCCCTTCCTGGAGCGGGGCGACCGGAAGGATGTCGGCGGCGCCGGGGCAGGCGCTCTCGATCCGGTCGATCTGCTCCTGGGAGAGCGAGGTGAGCGGCAGGTCGGACGGGGTGAAGCCGCCCGCGCCGGGCCGGGCGGCGTCCGCCGCCAGTTCGCGCAGCTCGGTGAACCAGCGGTCGGCGAGGTCGCGTACGGAGTCCTCGGCCAGCAGTCCGTCCGGCCACATCCAGGTGACGGTCAGCTCGGGGCCGCCGGCTTCCTCGCGTACCACCGCGCTGATCTCCAGCGGGTGGGTGACCGGCATGGCCGCGTCGGCGGTGCCGCTGCCGATCAGCACGTCGGACTCGGGGGCCGGGGTCCAGGAGCCGCCGTGCGGACTTCCCAGCCGGCCCAGGTAGTTGAAGCCGATCTGCGGGGCGCCGAGGGCCGCGAGCGCGTCGCGGGTACGCGGATCGGTGTACCGCAGCAGGCCGAAGCCGATGCCGTTGTCCGGTACGGCGCGCAGCTCCTCCTTGACCCGCTTGAGGACCGCGCCGGGCCGCTCGTCGCCGCCGCCGGGGGTGAGCCGCACCGGGTAGAGGCTGGTGAACCAGCCGACGGTCCGGGACACGTCGGCGCCGGGCAGCACGTCCTCGCGGCCGTGCCCCTCCACGTCGACGACCAGTGCGCCTCCGGGGGCCACGGCGCCGTCGCGCCAGCCGGCGGCGGCCCGGGCGAAGCCGGAGAGCAGGACCTCGTCGGTCCGCGCGTGGAAGACGGCGGGAACTGTGTCGAGCAGGGGCGCGGTGTCCGCGGCCGGCAGCACCAGGGTGAGGGTGCGGGTGCTGCCCATGGTGTCCTTCGCCGGGTCGACCGGCCGGTCCCCGACGGGGGCGCCGGCGCCGTCCAGCACGTCCTGCCAGAAGGGCAGTTCGTCCGCGCGGCCGCCGACGGTGGCGGTGAGCCGGCCGGCCCAGGTCCGCAGCGAGGTGTGCACCGGTTCGAGCGCGGCGGGCCTGCCCTCGGCGAGGGCGCCGGCCGCGGCGGCGAGGTCGTCGATCAGGATCCGCCAGGACACCCCGTCGACCACCAGGTGGTGGGCCACCAGCAGCAGCCGGCCGGGCCGCTCGTCCCCGGCGTCGAACCACACGGCCCGCAGCACGGTGCCCGCCCGCGGGGCCAGTGCGGCCTGTGCCGCGTCCGCCTGCGCGGAGACCGCCCCGCGCAGCGCGTCCTCGGTGAGCCCGGCCGCGTCGACACGGAGGGTCAGGTCCGCCGCGGCGACGGCGCCGCGCGGCCGGACCTCGAGCCGCCAGTCCTCGTCGCCCGCCAGCCGCAGGCGCAGCGCGTCGTGCCGGTCCAGCAGGGCCTGGAGGGCGCCGACGACGGCGGTCTCGGGGAGACCGGCCGGCGTCTGGAGCAGCACCGACTGGTTGAACCGGTCGACGGGGCCGCCGAGTCCGGCCAGCCACTCGACGATCGGGGTGAGGGGGACCTCGCCGGTTCCGGCGTCCGGGTCCTCGGCCTCTGTGCCGCTCGCGGTGGCGGCCACCGCCGCGAGGGCGGCGACGGTCTTGCGCTCGAAGACGTCCCGGGCGGTGAGGACCAGGCCGGCCTTGCGGGCGCGGGCGACGAGCTGGATGGAGATGATGCTGTCGCCGCCGAGGTCGAAGAAGCTGTCGTCGACGCCGGTCACCGGGGTGCCGAGCACCTGGGTGAACAGATCGCACAGGATCTCCTCGTGCGGCGTGCCCGGCGCACGACCACCGGCCGAGGACCCGTACTCCGGCGCAGGCAGCGCACGCCGGTCCAGCTTCCCGTTGACCGTCACCGGCAGCCGGTCCAGCACCACCACGGCCGCCGGAACCATGTAGTCGGGAAGCACCCCGGCGATGTGCGCCCGCAGCTCCGACCCGGTCAGCTCGACGCCGACCGCGTAGGCGACCAGCCGCTTGTCACCGGGACGGTCCTCACG
>NZ_JBIAHV010000031.1:0-37617 GCF_042870895.1 Streptomyces sp. NPDC006294 | reverse complement strand
ACGACTGGCTCCGCAAGGATCCCCGCGACCCACCAGACGTCATAGGACACGTGCAGGTCAGCACCGCAGCTACGAGAGCCGTCGTCCACCAACGCGCAGGCCAACCCTTGCTCACGTTTCCCCCAGCCAGAACCGCCGATGCCGACCCGCCCAGTGTGCCGTGCCCGCTGCGTGCCCGATCCAGTGGGACGTAGCGGGGACTCAAGGGGAGCAGCGGCGCCAACCACGCTCCAGCCCAGGTCGGGGAGTTGCCAGGTCAGCCGCCATCCGCATGCGGCGTCTTCCAAACTGGTGCTCCACACCAGGCCGGCCGCGCCTGACTCGGTCATTGAGACTCCACCGACCTCACCGGCAGATCAGGCAAAGGTATCGCAAAGGCGTTTTCGGCTACTTGCGGGCTATGTGCCGAATCCCGGCAGGATCACGTTATTTAAGGCGTGACCACGTTCGTGGTCGAGGTGAGGAGTCTCGGCTGCTGAGCACTCCGCACTCACAACGATCGTGGTAATGATCTACGACGAAAGTGGCAGGTCAACGCCTATTGGGAGCGGATCCACCCTCGTTGCTCCACCGCCGGATTCACTCCACGATGGGGATCGTCAAAACGAAGCCCGACCCACCGCACAGGCTTCCCGGCGAGAGCGGTAGGTCGGGCCACTGAACCGTTGGAGGTTCTTCAGTGAGTGTCTGCCCTAACCCAGCAGGTCTGTCAAACCCCCGTTGGCGATCATGGGGCGTAACCGTCATCGTCGTGGTGATCCTTGCCTCGGGTTCCGCTGCGAAGGTCTTTGGCGCCTACGCGGATGCAGCGGCCCTCATCGCCTTCTTGGCCGCAGCTGCGGTACAGCAGCCCCGTACCGCAACCCCAGCACCTCGCCCCGTCCGCTACCGCCCCTCGGGGACGTCGTAGCGGCCGGTATGGCCGTCGCTGACCGATCCGGCTAGAGCTACGGATCAGAAGGTTGCAGGTTCGAATCCTGCCGAGTGCACAGCAGGCCAGAGGCCCCGGACGATGAGTCCGGGGCCTCTCGCGTTGGCGGCCGGACATCAGCGAAGGTTTGAACCCCGCCGTGTGCACAGCAGCCCCCGCGTCCCCTGACGAGAGTCCGGGACGCTGCGTTGCCCGGACCCGCGACAGGTGCGGCAGGCCCGGTCCGGGAGTCCGTCGCCGGGCGTTGCGACAGGATGGGGGGATGCGGATCGCGGTGGAGGTACGGGCGGGGTGATGTGGCGGTGTGCGGGGGTCAGATGGCCGCCCGAGGCGCGGGTCGCGGTGCTCGAGTGGGAGGGCGGGCGCATCAGTCCGCTCGTCGCCGGTAAGGAGCTGGGCTTCCGGGCGGAAGGCGTGCGCCGGTGTACGGGGGCGCGGGGGAACGCCTGTCCGGTGCGGGCCGAGGTCCCGGGGCGGGCGGCGCAGGCGCGCTGTGGCGACTGCGCGCGGCTGGACCGGGCGCACTCGGTGGCCGCGGACGCCGTGCCCGACGATCCCCGTACGTATCGGGTGTATCTGGCGTGGTTCGGGCCGGGCATGGTCAAGGTCGGGATCACCGCCGAGCAGCGCGGGCCGGCGCGTTTGCTGGAGCAGGGCGCCGTGGTGTTCGCCTGGCTCGGGCGGGGGCCGCTGATGGCGGCGCGGCGCACGGAGGAGCTGTTGCGGGCCGCGCTCAGGGTGCCGGACCGGATCCCGTACGCCCATAAGCGGGCCGTGCGGGCCGCCTTGCCGGACAGTGCGGAGGAGCGCGCCGCCGAGGTCGCGGCGCTCCACGCGCGGGCGCTCGCCCTGCCGGGGTGGGCGGAGGCCCTGGAGTCGATCGCGTTCGAGGCGGTCGACCACGCCGGGGTGTTCGGGCTCGACGGGCTGCCCGCGGCGACGGCCGTGGTGCGGGAGCTCGTGGACGGCGGGGTGGTCGCGGGCCGGCTGGTCGCGGCGGCCGGGCCGGACCTGCATCTGCGGACCGCCGCGGACGGGGTCGTGGTCGTCGACACGCGGCTGATGACCGGGTGGGGGCTGGTGGGCGCCGGCGCCGCCGAAGCGGTGACCGTTCCGGTGAACGAGGTGGAGGCGGTGGACCCCGGCGTTCAGGACGGGCTGTTCTGATGGGACCGGACGGGTCAAGGCGGCGGGGCATATGGAGGGGGCGGCGTTGAGCGGGAGCGGGGCGGCGGAGGTACGGGAGTTCTGGCAGCGGCTCGAGCTGCCCGGGCTCGTGGACGTGCACACCCACTTCATGCCGGAGCAGGTGCTGAAGAAGGTCTGGGCCTACTTCGACGCCGTCGGCCCCCTGACCGGCATGGAGTGGCCGATCACGTACCGGCACGAGGAGGAGGAACGGGTCGCGCTGCTCCGGGAGTTCGGCGTACGGGCCTTCACCTCGATGCTGTACCCGCACAAGCCGGGGATGGCGGCCTGGCTCAACGGCTGGGCGGCGGACTTCGCCGCGCGGACGCCGGACTGCGCGCACACCGCGACGCTGTTCCCCGAGGACGGGGTGGACCGCTATGTGCGGGAGGCCGTCGAGGGCGGGGCGCGGATCTTCAAGTCGCATCTGCAGGTCGGGGCGTACGACCCGGCCGATCCGCTGCTGGACCCGGTCTGGGGCCTGCTCGCGGAGGCGCGCGTACCGGTGGTGATGCACTGCGGTTCCGGCCCGGCGCCCGGCAGGCACACCGGCCCCGAGCCGGTGGGGCGGGTGCTGGCGCGCCATCCCCGGCTGCGGCTGGTGGTGGCGCACATGGGGATGCCCGAGTACGGAGACTTCCTGGCCCTGGCCGAGCGTTATCCGGAGGTCCGGCTGGACACGACGATGGCGTTCACGGACTTCAGCGAGGCCTTCGCGCCGTTCCCCGAGGGGGAGCGGGGCCGGCTGGCGGACCTGGGGGACCGGATCGTGCTGGGCACGGACTTCCCGAACATCCCGTACCCGTACGCGCATCAGCTGCGTGCGTTGGAACGGCTGGGGCTGGGGGACGACTGGCTGCGGGCCGTCTGCCACGACAACGGCGCGGGGCTGCTGCTCGGCGGCGGGTAGCGCACAACCGCGAGGGAACGACGCAGGGGCCTGCCGATGCCCTCCTCGACATCGGCAGGCCCCCTGATGCGGCCTGAAGCGTGGACCTGTCAGAAGGTCAGGCTCCAGGAGTCGATGTAGCCGGTGTCACCGCTGTAGATGTCGGTGACCCGCAGCTTCCACGTGCCGCTCGCCGCCACGCCGGAGGCGTCGACGGTGTACGTGGTGATGACGTTGTCCGCGCTGTCGCTGGAGCTGGTGTTCTTCAGCACGGCCGAGGCGCCGTTCGGGGCGACGATCTCGATCTTGAGGTCACCCCGGTAGGTGTGCTTGATGTCGACGTCGATCTTGAGGGCGGACGGGGCGTTGCCGCTGATGCCGCTGACCGCGATCGACGAGGTGACCGTCGAGTTGTCCCGGATGCTCACATTGGCGGAGTTGGTGAACACGTTGCCGGTGGGCGGCTCCTCGGTGCCGCCGCCCGCGCCGAGGGTGGCCGCCGCGTCGGCGAGACCGGCGCCGCAGCCGCCGGAGCAGGTGCCGGGCAGGGTACGGGCGTTGTTCTTGATCGCGGCCTCGATCTGGCCCGGGGTCAGCGACGGGTCGGCCTGGTTCATCAGCGCGGCGAGGCCCGCGACGTGCGGGGCGGCCATGCTGGTGCCCTGGTACGCCACGTAGTTCTCGCTGCCGACGCTGCGGGTGCCGGAGTTCAGCGTGGACCAGATGCCGTTCGCGGAGCTCACCGCGGTCTCGCCGCCGGGAGCGGTGATGTCGACCACGCTCCCGTAGTTGGAGTACGAGGCCCGGTTGCCCTCACGGTCGGAGGCGGCGACGGTGATGACGTTGCTGCAGCTGGCCGGGTTGAAGTTGGCCGCGTTGGCGTTGCTGTTGCCGGCCGCCACGACGACGGTCGTGCCGCGGCTCACCGCGCCGTTGATGGCGCTCTGGGTGCCGGAGTCGCAGGAACCGCCGCCGCCGAGGCTCATGTTGATGACGTCGGCCGGGTTCGCGTTGGCGGGCACGCCCTGGACGGAGCCGCCGGACGCCCAGGTGATGGCGTCGATGATGTCGGCCGTCGTGCCGCCGCACTTGCCCAGCACGCGGACGGGCTGGATGGTCGCGTTGTACGCGATGCCGGCGATGCCCTTGCCGTTTCCGGTGGTCGCGGCGATGGTGCCGGCGACGTGGGTGCCGTGCCAGGAGTTGTTGGTGTCGCGGGACGGGACCGGCTGGCCGTTCTGGTCTGTGCCGCACTCGCCGGCGTTCAGCCAGTCGCCCGGGTCGGCGGGGTTGCTGTCGCGGCCGCCGCCGTCGTTCGCCATGAACGGGTCGGAGATGAAGTCGTAGCCGGCGATCACATTGGCGGCGAGGTCCGAGTGGGCCACGTAACCGGTGTCGATGACGGCGACCTTGACGCCCTCGCCGGTCGCCTTGTCCCAGGCGCCGGGGACGTTCATGCCGGCCCTGGCCTCGAAGAGGTCCCACTGGCGGTTGTACTCGGTGTCGTTCGGCTGCACGGCCGTGGCGTACATCCGGGTGTCCGGGACGACGTACGCGACGTCAGGGTCGGCGCGGAAGGCGTCCATGACGTCGGCGGTGTCCGCCTTGTCGAGCTCTGCGCCGAGGTCGACCAGGGCGGCTCCGGTGCCGAGCCGGCGGTCGAAGTCGAGGGTCTCGCCGGCCTTCTTGCCCTTGGCCTTGGCGTCCTTGGCCGCGGCGTCGTCGGACTTGGCCTCCGCGGCCTTCGTCTTGTAGCCGACGATGAGGCGCTCTACGGGCTCTTCGGCCGGTGCTGCCGGGGCTGCCGCGTTGGCCGCCGTCTGTGCGCCCGGGGCGGGAAGGGGCGCGGCGACGGAGGTGGCGGTGCCGGCACAGAGCAGTGCGGTGCAGCTCACCGCGAGGACGGATATGCGAATGCGTCTGGAACCGTTCAAGGCATTGCCTTTCGAGGGTTTGACCTGGCGCGGGAACCAAAGGGGAAAATGGTTCAGTTCATGACAAGCCAGGCTTCCTGTGGCCGCGGACAGGATGCAGGGGGTTGAGGGGGCGGCCGTCCTATGCGGCGGGCGAAGGGAGCCCCGGCCGGCGAGCGCCAATGGTTGGGGTGCAGCGCTCGTGTCCGGATGTTGGGGACGCACGGTGCGGTGGTTGCCGGCCTGGTGGGCCGAAGGCACCGCACACGGCTCCCTTCAGCCGCGCATGTCACCGGTCGGCCGAAACGCGCTGACAGCTCCCCCGCTGTGGATGCGCGTTCGACCGGCCGGTTGGCAGGGAACCTACGGCCGGAATCAGCCATCCGTATATCCGGATGGGCGCCGCTACGGATACCTGTTTAACCCCTGCTCATACGGTGACCGGTCCGATTAGCCACCGTTTGCCACTCCGTCCATGGCCTCCGGCAGTACGGCCGCGTCGATCATCGCCGCGAGGTGCTGCCGGGACGTGGTGCCGAGTTTGCGCATGGCCCGGGCGACGTGCTGCTCGACCGTCCGCGGTGAGAGATGCAGGGTCGTCGCGATCTCCCGGTTCGTCAGCCCGGTCCCCGCCAGTTCGGCGACCTCGCGCTCACGCGGCGAGAGACGGTCGCCGTACGAGGGCCGGCCCGGCGGGCGCGCCTCCTTGGCGGGCTGGTGCGAGCGGAGCAGGGCACGGGCGCGGGCGGCGTCCCATACGGCGCCCAGCTCGGCGAACTGCCGCGTGGAGGCGGTCAGATCGGCGACGGCCCGCGCCTTGTCCCCAGCCGTGTCTTCGCCCTGGGCCTCGTCGCCGTGCGCAGCGTCGCCGTCCGGCCGACAGGCCCCGGCGGCATCCGCCCCCGCAGTCTCCGAGGCGCTGCCCGCCTCCAGGGCGCAGCGTCCCGCGGCCTCCGTGGTCAGCGCCTGGGCGTACGGACGCGGCAGCGCCCCGTACGCGGCGGCGGCCTGCCGGTACAGCGGGACGGCGTCGAGCCACCGGCCCTCCGCCTCGGCGAGCGCGGCGCGGCTCCAGGTCACCGCGGCCCGCGCCGTGGGGGCGTCGCGGCCATCGAGGCCCGCCTCGAACTCGGTGATCACGGCCCGTGCCGCTGCGCTGTCGCCGGTGCGGGCCATCGCTTCGACGGCCCAGGGCGCCAGGTCCGCAGCCCACACCCATACGCCCTTCTGTTTCACCTTCGCCCAGGCCCGACGCGCCTCCACCGCCGCGTCGGGCAGTTCCTGGCGGGCCAGCGACAGCCGGATCAGGGCCCCGGAGGTGGCCGCGGCGAGCGGCGGTGCGGCGTCCCTGCGGGACGACGGGTCGGCGCCGCCCAGCCAGGACAGCGCCGAGCTCCACTCGCCCTGCGCCAGTGCGAGCAGTCCGCGCACCACCCGGGCGTCCGCGCAGATCACCGGCATGTCGGCCGTCGCGGCGACGAAGGTCTCGCACCGCTCGGCCAGTCCCGCCCACCGTCCGGTGACCCACTCCAGCAGCAGCCGGGCGCCCAGCGCCGTGTGCTTGGTGTAGGGGGCGCCGCTCTTGCCGGACAGTTCGAGCCCCTCGGTCAGCAGCTCCTCCGCCCGCCCGTGGTGGCCGAGCCACAGCGCGGAGTCGGCCGAGTTGCACAGTCCGCGCGCCGCGTGCAGCCGGCACCGGTGGTCGGGGCTGTCCGTGGGCAGCTCCTTGACCAGTGCCCAGGCCTGCGGGTCGCCGCAACTCATGGCGAGCGCGGCCCGGTTGGCGGCGACGGCCGTGCGGACGACCTCGTCGCCGCTGTCCGCCGCGGCCCGGGCCGCGTCCTCCAGCCACGCCCGGTGGACGTCGAACGAGGAGTTGGGCCAGTACGGCATGGCGAGAGCGGACATCGCCCGTGCCGCCAGGTCGGGCCTGGCCTCGCGGAGTTCGGCGGCGGCCCGTTCGAGCTCCTTCCAGCCCTGGTCGCTCATGCCGACCTGGTTGCACAGCAGCAGCCCCAGGTCGAGCCGGAGTTCGCCCCGTACGGCTGCCGGGAGGGCCGCGTCCTCGATGATCTGGGTCAGCACCTGGACGGTCTGGTCGGAGCGCAGTCCGACGACCGCGCTGCGTGCCAGCACCGGCGCCAGCCGGGCCCGGGCCTGCGGCGGTACGGCCGGGTCGGCGAGGGTCTGCTCGAGCAGCCCGATGGCCTCCTGGTGGAGCCCCGCCTCGGCGGCTTGCCGCGCCGCCTGCTCGACGGCGCGCAGCCAGCCGCGTATTCGCCCGCCCGCCCGGTGGTGCCCGGCGAGCGACGCCCACGGCACGGGCTGCCGGTGGCCGAGCACGTCCGCCGCCCGCCCGTGCAGCTCCTGCCGTACGGGACCGGGCACGGACTCGCGCACGGCGACGGCCGCGAGCGGTACGGGCAGCCCGTAGCCCGCGTCCGACTCCGTGAGCGCCGCGCCGGCGAGGGCGGCGAGGAGCGCCCGCCTGCCGGGGCCGCGGCCGAGTCCGGAGACGGTGACCAGTTCGTCGCGGCCGGCCGGCTCGCCCAGCACGGCGGCGGCCCACACGATCGGGCGGTGCTCCGGCGCCAGGGCGGCCGTCCGGCCGAGGCTCAGGTCGGCCAGCCGTACGGGCACTCCGGCGGCGTCGACGTCGGCCGCCGTGCACCGCTGTCGGGTGCTGTCCCGCAGGACCGCCAGCAGATCGACCACGATCTGGGCCACGCCGCCCGAGCGCTCGTGCAGCCGGGCGACCGCCTCCTCGGTGCAGCGGTCGCCGAGCACGGCGGCCGTGACCTTGCGGACCGCGTCCACGCTCCACGGCCGGACCCGGTGCCGCAGCACGGTGAGCTCGGGCGGATACCGGGGCGGCGGGGCGCCCAGGGCCAGGCCGGGGTCGGCCAGCTCCTCGGGGCGGCAGGTGATCACGGTCGCGAGCCCCGGCCGGGGGCGTTCCAGCAGCCCGCGGATCCGCGCCAGCTCCCCGGCGTCCGCGCGGTGGACGTCCTCCACGGCGAGCAGCACCGGCCCGTCGGCCGGCAGCTGCGGGGGCGCGGCCGACTCGCCGCACGCCCACCGCAGGCAGGTCGCCCGGGCCGCTTCCGGCAGGGCGGTCAGCTCCTGGACCAGGCGGCTCTTGCCCGTACCGGCGCGGCCCTCCACCAGGACGAGGACCGGGGCCGCGCCGTCACCGGTGAGCGTCCGCCGCAGCCGCAACGCCCAGAAGGATTCGTGTGCTGTCACCACGCCGCCCGTCCTCCGACCTTCTCAGGGAATTCACAGGTTCAGGAAAGAAGCCTCTCAGGGCAATGTCACAGCCTGGCGACATGACGATGACCACGCCTTCGGGGCGCACCGAAATGCTCAGGCCGGACGGCAGTCCGGTGCGGGTGCTCGTCGTGGACGACGAGGCGCCGCTGAGCGATCTGCTGTCGATGGCCCTGCGGTACGAGGGCTGGGAGGTCCGCAGCGCCGGTGACGGCGCGGCGGCGGTCCGTACGGTGCGCGACTTCCGGCCGGACGCCGTGGTGCTCGACGTGCTGCTGCCGGACATGGACGGGCTCGCCCTCATGGGGCGGCTGCGGCGTGAGGTGCCGGACGTGCCCGTGCTCTTCCTGACGGCGCGCGACGCGGTCGAGGACCGGATCGCGGGACTCACCGCCGGGGGCGACGACTACGTGGCCAAACCGTTCTCGATGGAGGAGGTCGTGGCACGGCTGCGCGGCCTGATCCGGCGCTCCGGCACGCCGGTGGCGCGCAGCCAGTCGCAGCTCACCGTCGGTGACCTCACCCTCGACGAGGACAGCCACGACGTGACGCGGGGCGGCCGGCCGGTCCATCTGACCGCGACCGAGTTCGAGCTGCTGCGCTATCTGATGCGCAACCCGCGCCGTGTGCTGAGCAAGGCGCAGATCCTGGACCGGGTGTGGAGCTACGACTTCGGGGGCCGGGCCAATGTCGTCGAGCTCTACATCTCGTACCTGCGCCGGAAGATCGACGCCGGACGCCCGCCGATGATCCACACCCGGCGCGGCGCGGGTTACCTGATCAAGCCCGCGGAGTGACGCGGCGACGGGTCCGGTGACCTGGGCGGTAGCACCGTCCTGTCCGTCGCGGGGGGCGGCGCGGACGAGCGGGCGCGGCTCTCGGACGGACTTCAGACCCGGGTTCCCACGCCCCGCCCCTACCGGCACGGCGCGCGTCAGTCCTCTGCGAACCGGGCCGGGAAGCCGCCCGTGGCGATCGGGCCCCACCGCTCGGGGGTGATCCGGATGATCGACTTGCCCTGCTCGACCATCGCCGCGCGGTACTCGTCCCAGTCCGGGTGCTCACCGGAGATGTTGCGGAAGTACTCGACGAGCGGCTCGACCGACTCCGGGGAGTCGATCACCTCGGCCGTGCCGTCGATCTGCACCCACGGTCCGTTCCAGTCGTCCGACAGGACGATCACGCTGACCCGATCGTCCCGCCTGGCGTTGCGCGTCTTGGCCCGTTCCGGGTACGTCGAGACGACGATCCGGCCCGCGTCGTCCACCCCGCACGTCAGCGGCGAGCCCTGCGGGGCCCCGTCGGAGCGGCGGGTCAGCAGGACCGCCCGGTGCCTGGGGCGTACGAAGTCCAGCAACTGGTCGAGTTCCACCCTGGTGTTGGTGGCGATGTGACGTGCCATGGCGCGCACCCTACGGGAGGTCCCCGCCCCGGACCGGCCGGATGTCCGGCTCCGCCCTCGGCGTCGCCCGTCCGGCCCCTGTCCTGCCGGACCGCGGCAGGTGCGCGGGCCCCGGGACAGGGGCGACCGGCCGTCCCCTGCCTGCCGCCCCGCCACCGGGGCCCGTCTCCGCCGGGTGGCCGGCCCGTGCTCCGCTGGGAAACGGGCCGGCCTCCCGGGGTCTGTCACTCGCCCGGGTGGGCGAGCTCGATGTCGTGGCCGTCGACGGCGCGGTCAGTCACGGTCAACTGCCCGGCCACCGGGGGGTATCCGGCCGCGACGACCGTGTACTGGCCCGCGTCCAGGTCCGTGAAGGCGTACGTCCCGTCGGCACCGGTCGTCGCGCCGGCGACCACGTGCCCTGCCGCGTCCACGAGCGTCACCCGGGCGCCGGCCAGTGGCCGGCGTTCGGCGCCGGCCCGTACCGCGCCGCGGACCACGGCGCCGGCGCGCAGCACCGCCTCGACCCGGGTCACGCCCTGGCCGCCGATCTCGACGGGCAGCGCGAGCGGCCGGTGGCCGGCGGCGCTCACCGCGACGGTCACGGCGCCGGGCGCCAGCTCGGTGAAGGCGAACTCGCCGTGCTCGGTGCTCGTCCCGGTGGCCAGCACCTCGCCGCGCGCGTCGGTGACGACGACCGTCGCGCCCTCGACCGGGTTGTCGCCGTCCGCGGCCCGTACGACTCCGGTGAGCCCGCTCGTACCGTCGAGCACGATGTCGTGGTCCCCCAGAGCCTTCGGCCCGGGAGGCGCCCCCAGTGCTTCGCCTGCGACGACCACCGTGGCGGCCTGCGGCCGGCAGCCGTCGGCCGAGGCGACCAGCACGTACGGGCCGGGACCCGGCGCGTCCAGCGTGTAGCGGCCGTCGCTCCGTGCGACGCAGCGTCCGAGCTGGCGGCCGGCCGGTGAGATCAGCGTGACCGCCGCGCCGGGCAGCACGCCGCCCTCGGATCCGCGGACCACGCCGTGCACCGCGACTCCACCGGCCACATCGGTGACCGGCTCGGTCTCGACCGCCTGCGCCGGGGCGGGGGCCTCAGCGGCGGCGACGGCCTCGGGGGCCCCGGTCGCCGCGGGGGCCTTGGCGTCCGGCGAACCGCTCTTCAGGGCGACCTCCTTGATGAAGACGGTCACGACGAGCGCGAGCAGCGCGAAGGGCGCCGAGTAGAGGAAGACGTCGGCGACGCCGTGGCCGTACGCCGCCTCCATCACCGTGCGGACAGGTCCGGGCAGGGCGTCCAGGTCGGGGATGCCGCCGCCGGCCGTACCGCCGTGCCCGGCCGCCGCGCCCTGCGGGCCGAGCTCCGCGAGCCCGTCCTCGACGTAGCCGGTGACCCGGGTGGCCATGACCGCGCCGAGCGCGGAGACGCCGATCGCGCCGCCGAGGGACCGGAAGAAGGTGACGACCGAGCTGGCCGCGCCGAGATCGGCGGGGGCGACCTGGTTCTGGGTGCAGAGCACCAGGTTCTGCATCATCATGCCGATGCCGAGACCCATGAGGGCCATGAAGACCGCGATGTGCCAGTACTCGGTGTCATACCGGATGGTGCCCAGCAGACCGAGGCCCGCCGTGACCAGCGCGCCGCCGGCGACGAGCCAGCCCTTCCAGCGGCCGGTCCTGGTGATGATCTGACCGGAGACGGTGGACGAGACGAACAGGCCGCCGATCATCGGGATGGTCAGCACCCCGGACATGGTCGGCGACTCGCCCCGCGCCAGCTGGAAGTACTGGCTGAAGAACACGGTGCCGGCGAACATCGCGACGCCGACGAAGAGCGACGCCAGCGACGCCAGCGTGATGGTGCGGTTGCGGAACAGCCGCAGCGGGATGATCGGCTCGCTCGCCCTCGACTCCACCAGCAGGAACAGCGCGCCGAGGACGACGGAGCCGCCGACCATCGCACCGGTCTGCCACGAGAACCAGTCGTACTTGTCGCCGGCGAAGGTCACCCAGACCAGCAGCAGCGAGACGGCGGCGCTGATGAAGAACGCGCCCGACCAGTCGACCTTGACCTCACGCCTGACCACCGGCAGCTTGAGCGTCTTCTGCAGCACGAGCAGGGCGATGAGCGCGAACGGCACGCCGACGTAGAAGCACCAGCGCCAGCCGAGCCAGTCGGTGTCGGTGATGACGCCGCCGAGCAGCGGGCCGCCGACGGTCGCGACGGCGAAGACGGCGCCGAGGTAGCCGCTGTAGCGGCCGCGCTCGCGCGGCGCGATCATCGCGGCCATCACGATCTGCGCCAGGGCGGACAGTCCGCCGACGCCGATGCCCTGGACCACCCGGCAGGCGATCAGCATGGCCGAGCTCTGCGAGAGCCCGGCGACCACGGAGCCCAGCACATAGATGAGCAGTGCTATCTGGACCAGCAGCTTCTTGGAGAAGAGGTCGGAGAGCTTGCCCCACAGGGGGGTGGTCGCGGTCATCGCCAGCAGCGACGCGGTCACGACCCAGGTGTAGGCGCTCTGCCCGCCGCCGAGGTCCGTGATGATCTCCGGCAGGGCGTTGGAGACGATCGTCGACGACAGGATCGCGACGAACATGCCGAGCAGCAGCCCGGACAGCGCCTCCATGATCTGCCGGTGCGTCATCGGCGCCCCACCCTGGGCGGCGGCGGCCGCCCCGCCGTGCTTGGCGTGGCCGCCCCGCACACCGCTCGGTGTGGTCGTAGCCATGAACTTCCTTAACGGTCTTGTGCAGGTGTACGGGTGGCGTGGGCCCGGCAGTCCCCGACGGAATCCCGCAGGCGGGCCAGCATCGCGTTGAGCTGTCCGACTTCGTCGTCGGACCAGTCCTCGAGGCAGTCGGCGAAGATGTCCGCGGTCCGGCGGCCGAGTTCGCCGAGCAACTCCTCGCCCGAGGCGGTGAGCCGCAGGATGCGGGAGCGCCGGTCGTCGGGGTCGGGGGACCGCTCCAGCCAGCCGCGGTCCACGACATGGGCCACATGTCTGCTCGTCACGGACATGTCGACGGCCAGCAGTTCGGCGAGGCGGCTCATCCGCATCTCTCCGTGCCGGCTGACGAGAGCCAGCACGGCGGCGGACCCGGAGGGGCAGTCGGCGGGCAGCACCCGCGAGAGGCTGCGTTTCACGGCCCCGACGGCACTGATCTGCCGGGCCAGCTCCTCGTACTGACTGCGCTCGGCCACGGCCCCTCCACGTTTTGTTGCTTAGGGCAACGATAGAAGCCGTTGGTTGCTACAGGCAAATGAAAAGCGGGTCGAACGGGTAAAGGAACCCCAAAGGCTTTGCATCTGCAGAGTCATGCGGGAGTCATGTCCGTGTCCGGAGCCTTCCGGCGTCCGCCCGGGGTTGGGCCGGGCACCGCCGTTCGCTAGGGTCCTGGGCCATGGCACACAACCCCCATGCTCCCCAAGGCCAGGGCCCCGAGGGCGCCCACGACCCCGCGGGCAGCACCCAGATGTTCCGCGCCTTCGTCGACGAAGGCGCTCCGCAGGGCCGCCCGGCCGCGACGCCGGCCGCGTCGTCCTCGTCGCGCGTCGGCCTAATCGCCGGCGTGATCGCGGTGGTGGTCGTCCTCGGCGCGGTCGCCTGGCTCGCCCTCGGCTGACCGGCCCGGCCGGCCTGTCGCGCCGGCCGGTCTCCGTCACTTCCAGGTCGCGGTGACGTCCTGGGTCTCGATGTGCATGCCCCGAGGCACCCGCCAGGCGTCCACGCAGACCGTGTACGTCTGCTTCCGTACGCCCCCGGGCGCGATCGGCGCGGGCAGGGACTGCCGGGACTCCACCGTGGCCCAGTCGATGCCGAGCGCGCCGATGATGTGCGTCGCGAAGGTGACGGTGCCGGATGCGGCGGCGGTGCCGCCGGTGTTGCGGAACTCCACGGTGACCTTCTCGCACCACCGCTTGTCCAGGGCCTCGCGCACGGGCTCGCCGAGCTGGAGTGCGGCGGGGGCCGTGGGTCCGTGATCCGGGTCGGGCCCGGGCGGGTCCGGCGTCGGTGACGGTTTCGGACTCGGCTTCGGGGAAGCGGGGGGCTTCGGGGCGCCCGGTGCTCCGCCGGGGCCCGGCGTCTGCTGAGGCGTGCCCTCCACGGGGGTCCCTGCGCCGCCCGTACCGCTTGCGTGTCCCGGGGCGGACTCGGCCTGGCCGTTGCCGCCCTGCGGCCGCCCTGTCGCCCGGCCGGACGCGTCGGGGCCCTGCCCGGCCACCTTCCCGGCAGGGGCAGTGCGCCCGTCGCCGGTGCGTCCGTCGCCCCCCGCTCCGTCCAGCGGGGCGAGCGAGACCTCGCCCTGCGGCGGCACCGCGGCGGTCGGCGCCCGATCGGTGCCCGCGGCGCCGAGCGCCACGTCACCGTCGCCGCTTCCGCCGCCGCACGCGGTCAGCGCTCCGCAGAGGCAGAGCGCCGACGCCACGATTCCCGCACCGGTCCGTCGTCGCATCGCGCCAGTGTGGCTGACGACCCGTCAGGACGGAAGCCCGGTGCACGGACCTCGGACCTCAGTCCGCGATCAGCCCTTCCCGCAGCTGCGCGAGCGTGCGGGTCAGCAGGCGGGAGACGTGCATCTGGGAGATGCCGACCTCCTCGCCGATCTGCGACTGCGTCATGTTGGCGAAGAAGCGGAGCATGATGATCTGCCGCTCCCGGGGCGGGAGTTTGGCGAGGAGCGGCTTGAGCGACTCGCGGTACTCGACGCCTTCCAGCGCCGTGTCCTCGTAGCCCAGCCGGTCCGCCAGCGAGCCTTCGCCGCCGTCGTCCTCGGGCGAGGGCGAGTCCAGCGAAGAGGCCGTGTAGGCGTTGCCCACAGCGAGGCCGTCGACGACGTCCTCCTCGGACACCCCGAGGACCACGGCGAGTTCGGGGACGGTCGGCGAGCGGTCGAGCTTCTGGGCGAGCTCGTCGCTGGCCTTGGTGAGCGCGAGCCGCAGCTCCTGGAGTCGGCGCGGCACCCGCACCGACCACGAGGTGTCGCGGAAGAAGCGCTTGATCTCGCCCACGACCGTCGGCATCGCGAACGTCGGGAACTCCACGCCCCGCTCGCAGTCGAAGCGGTCGATCGCCTTGATCAGTCCGATCGTGCCGACCTGGACGATGTCCTCCATCGGCTCGTTCCGGCTGCGGAAACGTGCCGCGGCGTACCGGACGAGGGGGAGGTTGAGCTCGATGAGGGTGTCGCGCACATAGGTGCGCTCCGGGCTGTCGTCGGCCGCGCCCTCGGAGTCCAGGGCGCGCAGCCGCAGGAACAGGGAGCGGGAGAGCGTGCGGGTGTCGATGGCTTCCGAGCTGCCGGACTCGACAGGTGCGGGCGCGCTTGGCGCGCGAGTGAGCACCTTCGAGCTGCCCTGTTCTACGGACATGCCACCCCCTTGAGGTCGCGGACGGTCGCGGTGGCCGCGACCGTCTGAGGAACGCAGCCTCCACCTGAATACCGGCGGCGGGGCTGCGGCAAACGCGGTTCCAGCAGAATGTCACATGTCGGCAACACGCTGTAGTGACATGTCGACAAGTATCGCGCAAAATTGCCCAGGAAACAGGGGATACAAGGCTTTTGAGGGTACGTCAGCGATCGAGGGCTCTCTACCCGTTCGAGCTACGCTTCGATCCTGTTTGCGGAACGAAGCCGGGCGAAGCTTCTCGCCAGCAATCGCGACACGTGCATCTGTGAGACACCCAGCTCCTGACTGATCTGGGACTGCGTCAGGTTGCTGTAGTAACGGAGCATCAGGATCCGCTGCTCCCGCTCGGGCAGCTGTACGAGAAGGTGGCGCACCAGGTCCCGGTGCTCGACCCCGGCCAGCGCCGGGTCCTCGTAGCCGAGCCGGTCCAGCAGCCCCGGCATGCCGTCGCCCTCCTGGGCCGCCTCCAGCGATGTCGCGTGGTACGAGCGGCCGGCCTCGATGCAGGCGAGCACCTCGTCCTCGCCGATCTTCAGCCGCTCGGCGATCTCGGCGGTCGTGGGGGAGCGGCCGTGGGCCGTCGTCAGGTCCTCGGTCGCGCCGTTGACCTGCACCCACAGCTCGTGGAGCCGGCGCGGCACGTGGACCGTGCGCACGTTGTCGCGGAAGTACCGCTTGATCTCGCCGACCACCGTGGGCATCGCGAACGTCGGGAACTGCACCCCGCGGTCCGGGTCGAACCGGTCGATGGCGTTGATCAGCCCGATCGTGCCGACCTGGACGACGTCCTCCATCGGCTCGTTGCGGCTGCGGAAGCGGGCGGCGGCGTACCGCACCAGCGGAAGGTTGGCCTCGATGAGCGCCGCGCGCACCCTGGAGTGCTCCGCGGTGCCCGCCTCCAGCCCCTTGAGGCGGCCGAACAGCACCTGGGTCAGAGCCCTGGTGTCGGCGCCGCGCCTCGCCGGCTTCGCGGCGGGTGCGGTGTCGTCCGGCCTTTCGTTCTGAGGTGGCACCTGAGGCGCAGTACTGGCCGACACGGTCAAGCCACCCCTTTGCGGTCATTTACGGTCAACTCATCCTTCAAAAGCGGTCATAGCATCACAAGACATGTCCACTGTGTGCAAGCACCCGATAACGCCGTGTTGACGTCATGGCGGGATGGAAAACCGAAAAGCCCCCCGCCCCAGGGGGGCGAGGGGTCTGCCGAGCGGGCCTCAGAACTCGTAGTCGGCGATCACCCACGTGGCGAATTCCCGCCACTGTCCGGCGGCGGCCTGATGGGCCGGGTGCTCGATGTAGCGCTTCAGCGCGTCCTTGTCGGCCACGGCCGAGTTGATGGCGAAGTCGTAGGCGATCGGCCGGTCGGTGATGTTCCAGGCGCACTCCCAGAACTCCAGCTCGGGGACGACCCCGTCCAGCTCCTGGAACGCCTTGACGCCGGCGACGACGCGCGGCTCGTCCCGCTCGACACCCTCGTTGAGCTTGAAAAGGACCAGATGGCGGATCAAGGGGGCTCCCTGCTTGGCCTGACGAGCCCTAGTTGACGAGCTCGGTCATGAACTCTCCGACGCCCATCGCGGCGCTCGAAATGCCCTCGAACCCTACCCCCACCAGCTCGGCCGCCCGGTTGGGGGACTTGATGATCGTCCACAGGATGAAGACGACGACGATGTAGACGGCTATCTTCTTGGCTTGCACCATCGGCCCCTGTCTCCCCTGCTGTCCCTGCCCCGGCCCACGCGTCGCGTGAGTCTAGCCGAGCGGATTTCGGACAGGATCTTCGCGGAACAAGCCCCCGGCAAGGCCCCCGCCCCCAGCGGCTCTTCCGGCCCCGCTTCCCCTCCGCATCCGTCCCCGAGCCGGCCCCTGTCCCCTTCCGCTCCACGAGCGGGGCGGAACAGCGGGGCGGAACAAGGATGAAGGGCCCCGGTGCATCGCACCGAGGCCCTTCGACAAGAGCGGTAGCGGAGGGATTTGAACCCTCGGTGACTTGCGCCACACTCGCTTTCGAGGCGAGCTCCTTCGGCCGCTCGGACACGCTACCGGGAGAGAGCTTAGCCCAAGGTGGGCCGTGCTCCGAAATCGGTTCCGCGAAACGGTCCGCCCGGACGTCCTCGTGCCACGAATGCCCGGGGCACGTCAGGGGCCGGCGGGCCCCGGCCGGTCGCGGAAGAACGCCGTCAGCTGCTGCGAGCACTCTTCTTCCAGCACTCCGAGGACCACCTCCGGCCGGTGGTTGAGCCGCCGGTCCCGTACGACGTCCCACAGCGAACCGGCCGCGCCCGCCTTCTCGTCCCGTGCGCCGTAGACCACCCGCTCCACACGCGACTGCACGAGGGCGCCGGCGCACATCGTGCACGGTTCCAGCGTCACGACCAGCGTGCAGCCGGTCAGCCGCCACTCGCCGAGGACGGCGGCGGCCCGGCGTATCGCCAGCACCTCGGCGTGCGCCGTCGGATCACCCGTCGCCTCACGCTCGTTGTGACCCGCGGCGAGGAGGGTGCCGTCCGCGGCCAGCAGGACGGCACCGACCGGCACATCACCGCCCCGGGCCGCGCGGTCCGCCTCGCCGAGGGCGAGGCGCATCGTCGCCTCCCACGGGCCGCGTACGGGGTCGCCACCGGGCACCGGGCCCGCGGGCCGGCCCGGTCCCTGCTCGTCTGCCTGCCGGGGCACTAGCGCACGGTCTCCAGCACCTCGTCCGCGCCCAGCGCGTCCGCGATCTCCATCAGCGCGTCGGTGTCCAGGGTCAGCAGCGCCTTCTCGGACAGTCCGAGGTCGGCGAGGATCTCGCGGTCGCCGACGGGGCCGGCCGGCACGGTCTCGCCGCCCTGGGCGGGTACGTCGACCGTCCTCTGCCCGTCCTCTTCCGGTTCTCCGTCCTCCGTGCCGTCGAGGTTCAGCGAGTCCAGGTCGTCGGCGGGGTCGTCGTCGTCCCCGCCGAGCAGTTCGTTGGTGAGGATCTCCCCATAGGAGGAGCGTGCGGCCGTGGCCGCGTCCGAGACGAAGATCCGGGGATCCTCCTCGCCCTCGACCCGCAGGACGCCGAACCAGGCGTCCTCCTGTTCGATGTAGAGGAGCACCGTGTCCTCGTCCACCGAGGCTTCGCGGGCCAGGTCGGTCAGATCCGACAGGGTCTCCACATCGTCGAGCTCTGTGTCGCTCGCTTCCCACCCGTCATGAGTGCGCGCGAGCAGTGCGGCGAAGTACACCGTGACTCTCCCACTGATCAGAGGTGTGACGACCGGCGGTGCGTTGCGTGTGCCCCGCCCACTCGGAATCGTGGCAGAAAGAGGCGCGTCGCGAGAGGTCTTCCGTCGTTGCGTCGGCCATCAGTTCTTACCGGTGTCCGTGGGACGGGCTACGGACGGGCTACCAGCGGAAGGTCCGCATGCGCATCTGCTGGCGCATCCGGGCGGCCCGGGCCCGTCGTGGCTGGACGCGGTCGCGCAGCGCTTTCGCCTCGTTCAGCTCGCGCAGGAACTGGGCGCGTCGCCTGCGTCGCTCCGCGTCGCTCGTCGATTCGGCTTCGCGCTCCGGCTCTGACTCGGGCATCGCCACACCACCCCACGGCTGCTTCCTACCGCCCTCGGCCCTGCGGCCTGGGGGGACACCTCTCCACCTTCCCTCCGGAGCCGTCCTTGATGCGAGCGCGGGCTACTGTTGACGGCATGCGGATCCACGTCGTCGACCACCCGCTGGTGGCGCACAAACTGACCACGCTGCGCGACAAGCGCACCGACTCCCCCACCTTCCGGCGGCTCGCCGACGAGCTGGTCACCCTGCTCGCGTACGAGGCCACCCGGGACGTGCGCACCGAGCAGGTCGACATCCTGACGCCGGTCACGGGCACGACGGGGGTGAAGCTGTCCCATCCGCGTCCGCTGGTGGTGCCGATCCTGCGGGCCGGCCTGGGCATGCTCGACGGCATGGTCCGGCTGCTGCCGACCGCCGAGGTGGGCTTCCTCGGGATGATCCGCAACGAGGAGACGCTCGAGGCGTCGACGTACGCGACCCGTATGCCGGAGGACCTGTCCGGCCGCCAGGTGTATGTGCTGGACCCGATGCTCGCGACCGGCGGCACGCTGGTGGCGGCGATCCGCGAACTGATCAGGCGCGGCGCGGACGACGTGACCGCCGTCGTGCTGCTGGCGGCGCCGGAGGGCGTCGAGGTGATGGAGCGGGAGCTGGCGGGGACGCCGGTGACCGTGGTGACCGCCTCGGTGGACGAGCGTCTGAACGAGCACGGGTACATCGTCCCGGGCCTGGGCGACGCGGGTGACCGGATGTACGGGACCGCCGACTAGGGCCTCTCGTTCGGATCTTGCCGGGCTCGTGTGCCCTGGCACCGCCCTCGCTGCGTTGTCGTCAGTCGCCGACGCTCCGCGTGGACTCCTTCCTCCGCCTTGCGATGCGTCCCCTCGGCCCCGGCGGGCCTGGGGAGACCCCATGCACCAGACCCCGCTCACTGATCCGGCCTGATCCAAACGAAAGACCCTGGGCGAAGCAGTTCGTTCGCGCGGCCGTCCGTGCCGTGACCGACAGAAGGGCCGGGAGCACTCCCGGCCCTTCTGCCGTCTCTCGGTCCTCTTCTTCAGCACTTCGCGGTGGGGGCCGGCTTCGGCTTGGTGAGCGCCGTGAGGGCCACGTCCGCGCTCGCCTTCGGGTCGAGCGACTTGAAGGCCGTGCCGATGATCAGATCGACGTCCGCCGTCTTGCGGGTGTCGGTCTTCGCCTGGAATCCCTGCACCTGAGTGCCCAGCACCCGGAAGGCGCCTTCCTGGGCGGTCGCCGCGCCGAGGAGGACCGCGGTGCCGGGGACCTTCTTGTCGTACGCGGCCGGCGCGTTGGCGACCTTGCCGATCTTGAAGCCACGTTTCTTCAGCTCGTCGGCCGTCGACTTGGCCAGGCCGGAGCGCGGTGTCGCGTTGTAGACGTTCACCGTGATCTGGCGGGGCAGCGGTGGCGGGGGCGCGGCGGAGGGGGACGGGCCGGGCTTGCAGGCGGCGCCGCGCGTCTTCGCGGTGGTCTTCCCGTCGCCCCCGGTGAACGCGTCGATGAGCTGCAGCGTCCCCCAGCCGGCCAGGCCCAGCGCGGTCACCGCGGCGACCACCGCAAATACGATCCTGCGGCGGCTCCGGGGGCGTCGCATTCGTGGGTACTTGTCGCCCGTGATGCGGTACTTTCCGCCCATGCCGGGTGGAGTCAGCATGCTCATGGGCGCAGCGTAGTGCCGCCGGGTGGCTATGCCTACTAAACGATCAGCGGATTGCGCCCGTACGGTGCCGAAACGCCCCCGAAAGGATCAGCCGCCGCCCGTCCGGAGCCGCCCGCGGCAGCCGCCGCCCGCTGGGACCGCTGACCGACGCTGCTGACGGCGTGGGCCCGCTCAGCCCAGCTCGAGCACGCGGGCGTGCAGCACCTGCCGCTGCTGGAGGGCCGCGCGCACCGCTCGGTGCAGGCCGTCCTCCAGATAGAGGTCGCCCTGCCATTTCACGACGTGGGCGAACAGGTCCCCGTAGAAGGTCGAGTCCTCCGCGAGGAGGGTCTCGAGATCCAGCTGGCCCTTGGTGGTCACGAGCTGATCGAGGCGGACCGGGCGCGGCGCGACATCCGCCCACTGCCGGGTGCTTTCCCGGCCGTGGTCGGGATACGGCCGCCCGTTACCGATGCGCTTGAAGATCACGCGGAAAGCCTACCGGTCAAGAGGCTCATGGCGCAGCCATGGAACCGCGGCACGATCCTGATCAAACTTTGCAAACCGGGAGAACAGGTCCTCCGCCGGCCGCCTGCCGCGCGGCCGATTCGCCCGAAAGGGGCCCTGCCCGCCATCCGGAGGACGACACCCGAGCACCCGGGCGGGCGCAGGGAACGGGAACGGGAACGGCGCGCCGCGGGCGTGGTGCCCGCGGCGCGCCGCGACGTAACGGTGTGGCCCGAGCGGGGTGTTACTCGGTCACCTCGTGGTCGTGCCCGTCGTGCAGGCCGCCGCCGCTGCCCGCGTCACCGTCCGTCGGGACGGACGTGACGGGCTTGCGCAGCGAGCTGATGTCGTGCGCGTAGGTGCCCACGGCGTTGGCGATGACGCCGATGTTGACGGCGAAGGCGTCCATGTTGATGTTGCTGAGGTCGTCGCCCGCGGCGTGGTAGTTCACGTCGTACGCGACGCCTGCCTCACCGCCGAACTTCTGGGCCTGCGCCTCGGTCTTGATGCCCTCGGCGCCGGTGAAGGTGCCGCCGGACGGGATGCCGACCTCGATGAACGGCCCGTAGTCGGAGCGGCCGGTGAAGTCGGTGCCCTCGTGCGGGGTGCCCCGCTTGTCGAGGTACTCGTTGATGTCGCGCTCGAGCTGCGCCGAGCCCGCCGGGCCCTCGCCCGCGCCGACGCCGTCCGAGTTGTCCCCGTCGTAGACGAAGAGCCCGTAGTTCGGCGACGCGATCATGTCGAAGTTGAGGTAGAGCTTGATCTCCTTCTTGCCCAGCTCGCTGAGGTTCGCGACGTAGTGCTCGGAGCCGAGCAGGCCGTTCTCCTCCGCGGACCACCAGGCGAAGCGCACCTTGTTGGTGGGCGACTTCTCCCGCTTGGCGAGTTCCTCGGCGACCTCGAGGAGGCCGGCGGAACCGGAGCCGTTGTCGTTGATGCCCGGGCCCGCGGACACCGAGTCGAGGTGGGCGCCGAGCATCACCGTGTTGGCGGCGTTGCCCCGGCGGGTCTCCGCGATCACGTTGTTGGTGGTGCGCTCCTCCTGGAGTTCGCGGACCTCGAACGAGACGTTGACCGGGCCCTTGGCGACGTCCGCGGCGAGCTGCTCGCCCGCCGCCCGGGTGATGCCGCCGGTGGGGATCTTCGCGGCCTCCGCGTCGCCCAGGGTGCCGGACAGGGTGCCCTCGGTGTTGTTGTAGACGATCGCGCCGACCGCGCCGGCGCCGGCCGCGGCGGCCTGCTTGGCGGCGAAGGTGCAGCCACCGCGCTTGATCAGCGCGATCTTGCCGGTGAAGGTGTCCGACGCGTAGTCGTCCGCCTCGCAGCCGGTCGTGTCGTCCACCGGCACGGCGGCCACATCGGCCTTGATGCCGCCCACCGGGGTGGACTTGGTGTACGACATGGCCGCGATGTCGATGTCGCGGGGAGCCGGCGAGACCACGGAGAGCTTCTCGGCCAGGGTCTCGGTGTAGACGAAGCTGAAGCGCTGGTACGAGACGTCGTATCCGAACTTCTTCATCTGCTGGTACACGTACGCGGCGGACGCGTCGTGGCCGAGGGACCCGGCGGCGCGGTGGCCGTCCGTGCTGTCGGCTATCTGCTGGAACTTCTCAAGGTGCTCGTATGCGTCGTCCGCGGACGACTTCTGGACCAGCTTCCGTGCCAGCTTCGACGCGTCCTTGGCGGCCCGGTCGCCCGGGTCCTGACGCGCGGCGGACGGGGAGGCGGATGCCAGCAGGAGCGGGGTCGCGAGTGCGGCTGCGGCCATGGTGGCCACGGCTCTGCGACGGGTTGCCTTCACAGAGGTCCTTCCCGAGATGTACGAGGGTTGAAGGGAAGTTAGCGATCTCTGCGGCCGCTGTGAACACTTGCGCCGTAACTCATTGCGCATTCCGTCTCATTGGCACACGGAAGCCCTCCATCCACATGAACACGTTGTTCATCAGGCCTTCTTGGGCGGCCTACCGGCACTGGCGGACTTCGCCGGTCCCGCGGTCTTCGTCGCCTTCACCGTCCGCGCGGTCTGTGCGGCCTTGGCCGCCTTCGCGGCGGCCTTCTTCTCCTGCTTGTACGCCCGGACCCTGGCCAGCGACTCCGGTCCGGTGATGTCGGCCGCCGACCGGTAGGAGTCCTCCTCGCCGTAGGCGCCGGCGGCCTCCCGCCAGCCGTCCGGCCGTACTCCGTACTGCTTGCCCAGCAGCGCCAGGAAGATCTGCGCCTTCTGCTCGCCGAAGCCCGGCAGCGCCTTGAGCCGCGCCAGCAGCTCCGCCCCGGTGCGCGCGTCCGACCAGACGGCGCTCGCGTCGCCGTCGTACTCGTCGACGACGAACCGGCACAGCTCCTGCACCCGTTTGGCCATCGACGCCGGATAGCGGTGGACCGCCGGCTTCTGGGTCAGCAGTTCCGTGAAGGCGTCCGGGTCGTACGCGGCGATCTCGCCGGCGTCGAGATCGTCGGTCGCCAGGCGCTGCGCCAGCGTGTAAGGGCCGGTGAACGCCCACTCCATGGGGATCTGCTGGTCGAGGAGCACCCCGATGAGGGCGGCCAGGGGGCTGCGGCCGAGCAGTTCGTCGGCGTCCGGTTGCTGGGCGAGGTGGATCGTGGCTCTCATGCCCCGATGATCACCCCGGGGCCGGTGCCCCGCCAGCGAAGGTCCGGGGGTGCCCGGGGGCGAGCCGGCCCGCCGTCTCCTCACGGCGGTGCCGCGCCTCCTCGCTCCGCAGCAGATCCGTCAGCCGGCGGGCGCCGACCCTGATCAGCCAGCCCCGCGGATTGTCCGGCACACCGCCCTCCGGCCACTGCTGCGCCGCCGCCAGCAGCGCCTCCTGGACCGCGTCCTCGGCCAGGTCGAAGTGCCCGTAGCGGCGCACCAGCGCGCCGAGTACCTGCGGCGCGTGCAGGCGCAGCAGGTACTCGGTCTCGGTCGGCGCTAGCAAACGTCGCCGCCGCCCTCCATGATCTGCCGGATGACCACGGGGTACTCCTGGGAGCCCTCGGGAACCGGGCACTGGGTGATACGGGACGCGATCTCCGTCACCCGGTCCAGGCTCTCGCACTCCAGGACCCAGTAGCCGGCGAGCACCTCCTTGGTCTCGCCGTACGGACCGTCCGTGATCACCGGCCGGCCGTCCTTGCCGGAGAGGACGTGCCGGGTCTTCCCCGGCTCCGCCAGGCCCTGGGCATCGACGAGCTCGCCGGACTCCGCCAGGTCGTCGTTGACGCCCTGCATGAACGAGAACATGGCCTGCACATCCTTCTCGCTCCAGGACGGGGCCTGCTCGGAGCTGTTGCCGCGCATCGCCTCGTAGTCCGCCTGTGTCCCCTGAACCATCACCAGGTACTTCATGATCCGCTCCTCTGGCCGGGTGGTCGCCCCCTGTGGGCAACTCTCACAGGGGACGTCGGATACGGCGCGGCATTCTCGACGCGGCGCGGCGGAAAATTTTCCGCTTCCGCGGGATGGCCGGGCAGCGATCCGGCAGAAGCGCGACGCCGGCCCCGGGATCCTGTCCCGGGGCCGGCGTCCCTCATGCGGAGATCAGTTGGCGTCGACCAGGTGGTGGGCCGGCACCTTCACGGTGCGGGCGCCGGGCGTGCCGCCCAGCACGACCTTGCGGAGCGCGCTGTTGTTGGTGAGGTCGGTCTCCTTCAGGCGCTTCTCCGGGTTGGCCAGCACCTGGATGTAGTAGGTGCCGTTGGGCAGACCGGTGATGTCGAAGGACTGCCCGGGCAGGTCCTGGGTGTACGTGTCGCCGGAGCCCACGTCCAGCACCTCGCGGACGGAGATGGAGTTCTCCTGGCCGCACGCGGTGGACAGGTCGGTGTTGTCCGGGTGCCAGTTGGCGTTCTTCACCGTGTAGTCGACGGCGTCCGTGTTGGCCAGGCAGAAGGCCTCCTTGCCGCTGCGCACCGCTACTTTCTGGTCGGCCTTCAGAAGGCGGTAGCTGGCGAAGTCGGTGAAGTGCCAGTGCTCGTGCCCCGGCCGCGGGTCCCACTCCATGGTGCCGGTCGGCGCGTAGCCGACCTGCTTGCCCTTCGCGTCGTAGAAGTACTGATAGGCGTCCATCAGCTTCTTGCCGGGGGAGCGGAAGCCGTCCACCACGAGCTGCGCGGGGCCGGCGTTCCACACGTTGGCGCTGAAGGCCAGATAGTCCTTGCCGGGGACGTTGTCACCGCCGTCGCTGATCTGGATGCCGTAGGCGGGCAGCGAGCGGAGGTCGGGCTTGGGCACGTTCGGCACGGACGCCTTGCCCGTCGGCCGCTTCGCGTTGGGCGCCTCGGCCGGCGCCTGCCGGGAACCGTCGGTCTGCCCGGGACCGTCCGCCGCGAGCGCGGCGGCCCGCAGGCCGGCCTTCTTCACCGCCCACGGCACGGCGGGCGGGGCGGACGGGTGGGGGCCGTGGCCCACGTTGTACGCCGGGCCCGCGCCGCTGGTGGGTGCGGCGGGCGCGGCGGGACGCATCGCGTCGTGACCGGTGTGACCGCTGTGGCCGTTGGGCGCGGAGTGGCCGGTCGCGTGCTCGTCATGGCCGCCGGCGGCCGACGCCCGCGCGCTGCCCTCCTCCCAACTGCGCTCGCGTACGGTCACCTTGATCGTCTGCGGCTTGTCCGCGATGCCGAGCAGGTCGCGGTAGCGCTTGGCCACGGACACCTTGGCGGTGTACTTGCCGGGCTTGAGCACGACGGGGTCGGAGTAGTGGCCCGAGTACGTGTTGGCCGCCCAGCCGTTCTCGACACCCCACACCGAACCGAGCGTGAACGGGTTCTCCGGACAGCTCTCCGGATACTTCGACTTGGCCGGGGCGTCGGGGCGTACCCGGCCGGAGGCGTTGTTCGGGCAGAACGACTCGTCCTTGGTCAGCACGGTCCTGCCGGCCGAGTCGGTGATCGTGACCCTCATGAAGCCGGGCAGTCCGGAGAAGTCCTTCACCAGCCCGGCCGGCAGGGTCTTCGTCCGGACGGTCCTGCCCTGGCGGATGATCCGGGTGGCGACGACCGGGTCCTTGTAGGACTTGCGGGTCACCTTGAGTTCGAGCGGTCCGTTCTCCGCGGTGAGGTAGGTCCCGAGGTCCAGGTAGACGCCGGGCTCCTCCTTCCACGAGTCGAGAGTCACCGACGTGGAAGCGGCGATCAGACTGAGCTTCGGCTTGGTCTGCTTGGTCTGCGCCTTCTCGGCGTCGGGAGCGGCGGCGACGACGCCGGCGGTGACTGCGATGGCGGCTCCCGCGGCGAACGCGGAACGCCACAGGCGGGCATGGTGGGATCTGGTCATGAATCCTCGTTGTCCAAAGTGCCTGATGGGACGGTGGATCAACAGCCCGCGCCAACCGGCCGCCGTGGTCCGAACGAGGCGGCCCCCCGTAGCGAAACTGTCTCCCGCCCGTGAGAGGCGGCGAACGGCGCCATGGGTTGTCCGGCGTCTCCCGAGGGACGCAGGATTGTCCTGAAACAGCCCTTCTCCTCCGGAACCGGCCGTCCTGCCTCCGATCCCGCCCACCGGCACCGCGCCTGTGCTATCGCCTGCGGCTGCGCCGCCCGGCCGGGCCGTCGGATGTCCGCGGTGGTCGGGGCCGACTGGCGAAGGCCCCTAGAAACCACCGAGATCTTGGAGCGGTGGGGCCCTTCGACGTCAGTGCCCGGTGAGGCACTGGCGGAGGATACGAGATCCGAACTCGTGAAGGGTTGCCCCCAACACGCTTTCCCAATGTTCGTACGGGGGTTCGGCAACGCCCGTCAGCGTCCTGACCTGGGCCGAGAGGGCCTTCTCTCATCGGCATGCTGATTGCCCTCCACAAGACGATGACAGACGGTCGGAACAACTTCGACGGCAATTGGGCCATGGCGCAGAGGTTCAACGGCCGCATCGCTGAGGACCTGCACCAGGCCCGCCAAGAAGGCAGCGTCCCACTCGCCATCGTCTTCAACGACGGAATCACCGAGACCCGCACCGCTCCATAGGAAGTACGAGCGTCAGACGCGGCAGCTGTGCGCCGACCCGCAGGTGCTGCCCACCACCATGACCGAGCACAACGCCACCCAGTGGCAGCGCACCACTCTCAACTGCGCCGACGCCGGCGCCTCGACCAGCACCCCGACCATCGGCGCTTGGGCGCTGGACACCCTGGACTGGGTGGTGGCCGCGGCCACGGTCACCGTGGGGCTCGCCGACAGCGGCCATCCCGACCGAGTTCCGTCCTGGGTCACCGCCGACGCCCTGAGGCAGTGGGTCCGGAACCCGGACCGCTTCACTTCCGTCTACGACTACACGTTGGTCGTACGGGCTTATTCGCTGCTCGACGGCGCACTGGACGCGGCGCTGCGCGAAGCCCTCGGGCGCGGCGTCACGCCGTACAAGGGGTGTCCCGGGCTGTCCGACCTGTACCAGGTCGGCGGCGGCGATGACGCCTGCGACGTGAAGACCACCTGGGGCGTGTGGATCCTGGATCGGCAACCGCACGGCGCCATGGGGTGGTTGCCATCCGTGACCCCGAGGAACAGAGAGTGAGCAAGAGTTCGGTGAGCGCATTGCTGCGGGCCGAGGGCGTGGGCAAGTCCTACACCCTGCGGGGAAGGAGGGTCGATGTCCTGTGTGGCGTCGACCTCGCCGTGAGAGGAGGCGAGGTCACCGCCCTGGTCGGCCACTCGGGCTCCGGGAAGACCACGCTCCTGCACATAATCGGGCTGCTGACCCCACCGGACAGCGGCCGGGTGTTCGTCGAGGGCACCGACGGCACGGGGCCCGTCGACACGTCGGAACTGTCGGACGGGGCGCTGGCGGATCTGCGCCGCAGCAGGCTCGGGTTCGTGTTCCAGTCGTACAACCTCCTGCCACAGCACTCGGCGCTGCGCAACGTCGTCCTGCCGTTCCTCGGCCGCCGTGGAGAGGGAGAGGCACGCGCCCGCGCGCTGCTGGGACGGGTCGGTCTCGCGGAGCGCGCCGACCATCTGCCCAGTGAACTGTCGGGCGGCGAGCAGCAGCGGGTGGCACTGGCGCGGGCGCTGGTCAACGACCCGCCCGTGGTGCTGGCCGACGAGCCGACCGGGAACCTCGACACGGAGAGCGAGGAGGTACTCCTCGGACTCTTCCGGGAGCTGGCGGACGAGGGCCGAGCGGTGCTCCTCGTGACGCACAACCCGGCGGTGTCGGATGCGGCGGACGTGGTGCACCGCCTGGACAAGGGCGCGTTCACGTCCCCGGCCGAGGGTGTGCCGGCGGAGAACGCAGCCGAGCGTGTGGAGACGGAGAGCGCGGAATGAACATCTTCAGTCTGGCGCTGGCCAACGTCCGCGCCCTGCGCCGTCGGTTGTTCGGCCTGGTGGCGCTGGTCTCGGTCGCCGCCGCGGTCTGTCTCGGCGCGCTGGGCATCGCCGACCGGGCGCAGGGCGCCACCGACGCGGATGTCAAGGAGAGCAGCGCCAACCGCAGCATCACCGTCGACAAGCCCGACGGTCGCCCCGACACCCCGCAGCTGACGGATCGTACCGCCGCCCGGCTCGCGACACTGCCGCACGTCGAGTCGGTGCAGCACCGGGCGCAGGTCTCGTTCGGCGTGCTGACCAAGGCGGGCGACACCGTCCTGCTGTACGCGACGACCTACCGGCCGGCGCTGACCCCGCCGGTCACCAAGTCGGTGCGGAAGGACCTCTTCCCACTGCGCCCCGGCGAGATCGTGGTCCCGGCCGCCTCCCAGGGTGTGGACCTGAGCAAGCTGGTGGGCCAGGAGATCGACATCGAGACCACCCGCTATGTACGGCAGGGCGAGGGCACCGGAGTCAGCAGCCACGCCCGCCTCGTAGGTGTGTACGACCCGACCTGGCAGCTGGACAACCCGGACGCCGCGTACGCCGCCGACGCCACCGTGATCAAGTGGGCGGCACAGCGGTCCGGGGAACCGGAGGACGGCTACCTCTCCACCATCGGCTACGACCAGCTGACCGTGGTCGCGAAGACGGCGGCGGACGTGCCGGACGTGACGAAGTCGGTTCAGCAGCTCGGCTATCCGGCGGTCACCCTCCAGCAGCAACTCAACGCGCTGCCTGCCGTACTGGAGATGATCAAGGTGGTCGGTCAGGTGCTGCTCGGTGTGCTCGGCGTGCTCGCGTTCGTCGGCGCGGTCACCGTGACCGGGGCGCTGTCGAGGCAGCGTGCCCAGGAGATCGGCGTCCTCAAGGCGGTCGGTTTCCGCACCAGGTCGGTGCTGACGATGCTGGTCACGGAGATGGCGCTGGTCGGTGTCGTGGCCGCGTTGATCGGCGCCGTGCTCGGCGCGGTACTCGGCAGCGGTGCTGCCGCCCTGCTGCGGGGCAGCGCGGACCTGGCCCCGTATGTCAAGGGCTGGGTGCTGCTGCCGTCGGCGGGCACCCTGCTTCTGCTTCTCGGCCTGACGGTGCTGGTGGTGGCGATGGGTTCGCTGGCCCCGGCGCGCAGGGCGGCGAGGATGTCCCCCACAGATGCGATGAAGGACTGGTAACCCCCATGCCATACCCACAGACGAGCACGCACGTCGAGCACCGCACACGGCTGACCGGTCCGGCACGCACCACCCTCCTCCTGACCGCGCTCAGCTCTGCCCTCGCGCTGACGACGGCCTGTTCCGGTCCGGGCGGAGTGGATCTGGGCAACGACTGGAAGGGCTCCAGCACCTTCGCGCTCGCCAAGGTCGACGGCCTGGTGACGGTCGTCGGGATCAATCCGGACAAGCCTCGGGCGGAAAGCCTGGCTGTCGTGCCCCAGCAGGCTGACGACGATGATGCGATCAGCCCGCACATCGTCGAACTCGCCGACGGACGATGGCTGTTGACCGTCCCCCGCAAGGTGGCAAGCCGGACCGGCGGTACGAGATCAACCGCAAGGACCACACCCTGGACGGCATGACGGGCGACGAGCGGCTCCGCCGGATCCTGCCCGGCAAGACCCTGGTCGCCGAGGTGGCCGGGCTGCCCGACACCAAGTCGGCGGGCGGGACCGCCGCGTCCGGCGTGCTGGCGAAGGACCCGGCCCAGTGGACCACCAAGCGCGAACTGAAGGTCCCCGGCACCATCGACTTCGCGGCCTCCGACCCGGCGTCGGACACCGTCTGCCTCGGCAGCTCGGCGGATGGCGGATCCGGCGACGGCACCAGCATCTCTGTTGCAAACCTGACCGACGGCAAGGTCACGCCCGTAACCGTGCCGAGCGACTTGGACGTCAAGGACCTCGCGTGCCCCTCCGGCCACCCGGTCATCGTCGGCTCCCCGGCCTCGGCGAAGTCCGGCGACATCAAGGTCTCCCTCAAGCACACCGCCGCCGAGACGGTGGTCACGGTCGACGGCGGCCGCGTCGATGCCGTGGCGGCGACGGACTCCTCCATCATGGTCGCGGCTGCCACAGGCAACGACACCGAGCTGGTCGAGGTCGATGCCACCAACGGCAAAGAACTGCATCGCGCCCGAGTCGAAGATCTCGCCGCATCCCTGAACATCACCCCTACCTCGACCGACTGGCTCGTCTATTCCGAGAGTGACCCGGGTGAACCTCACCACTGGCGCGACCAAGCAGTTCGACCTGCCGGGAAGCCTGCTGGATTCCTGACGCGGTCGTGACGGACTGATCACTCACGCTGACGATGTGCCTGTGTGCCCTCAGCGGGCACATTCAGGGCACAGTGCAACGGAAGACACCACGGACCAGGGAAACTACCGAGCGTAGTTTCCCTGGTCCGAGGTACTTCCAGGGCGAACCCGCAGGTCACTCCCCACCCCCGCCATTTGATTACTGAGTGGGATCAGATGGCTGGCCGGGGCAGCCGGAACCTCGTTTCAGGGATGGAGAACGTTCAGCGGGAGTAGACCCGTCGCGAACACAAGTCCACCGAGTCCCCAGCCGGGCGGCGCACCATCGGCCTGCCCGATCCGCTGATCAAGATTCTCCGCCAGCACCAGGAGATGCAGGAACGAGAGCGGATCGAGGCCGGTGCCGACTGGGAGGGCAAGGGCTACGTGTTCGCCTCGCCGACCGGCGGGCCGCTGAGCCCGAACACGGACTTCCACGTCTGGAAGCGGCTCCTGCGGGACGCGGGCGTACGGGACGGCCGTCTTCATGACGCTCGCCACACCGCAGCGACCGTGCTCCTGATCCTCGGCGTCCCGGATGTGGTGATCGACTCGATCATGGGTTGGGGGCTGGGGGAGCGGCCCGGATGCGCGCCCGATACATGCATGTGACCGGGACCGTGCTCCGCAAGGTCGCACAGCAGGTCGGAGACGCGCTCTGGGTACTGCCCGGAGCTTCCGAAGCCGACAGAACGTCCAACTGAGACGGAGACTGAGACGGACACGTCGAAGGGCCCCACCGCGAACGGTGAGGCCCATCAACTTAGTGCCCGGTGAGGCACTGGCGGAGGATACGAGATTCGAACTCGTGAGGGGTTGCCCCCAACACGCTTTCCAAATGTTCGTACGGGGGTCCGGCGGGGTTCGTAGGCGTTCTGACCGGCAGCGGAGTATCCGAGGCGAACCCGTCCGGACGGGTCCGGACGGGGGTGAATGCAACCCCAACTGCAACCCTTCACCTGCCAGAAGTCACCCCTTATGACACTGGTGTGTTCACCGGCTTCCACTCGGATTCCGTCCGGCCGCTCGGTTCGAGCCCGAAGCGGCGGACGCGATCCGCTTCGTCCTCATTGCCCAGCCCTTCCAGGACCTCCGCCAACTCGGCGATACAGAAGGATTCGCCCGCCAGCGCTCCACGCCGGTAGCAGTCGTCGGCCTCCTCCGCCCGGCCTGCCTGGGTGGCGAGGAAACCTGCGAGTTGGTGGGCGGTCGGTACCCCACGGCTCGCCGCTTCCCTAGCGCTTTGCAGCGCCTCTTCGAGTCGACCGTTCTCCGTACGAATGAAGGCCGATCGCCACAGGGCGCCGGCGTTCCCAGATTCGGCGAGTTCGGCCAGCCAGTCGATCGTTGCCTCGTACCCGTCCACAGCGAGCGAGAGGTCGCACGCTAGAAGGAACGCTGGCATGTTCAGCCGCGGAACATTTTCGCGGCACCAGCGCAGCGCTTCTTCGGTCCGTCCGCCGTTTAGCAGGATCCGCACCAAGGAAGCCGACGCCACGATCGATCCGGCGGCCACGTGAGCCTCCAACCACTCGATAGTCCTTTCCATGCCCTCGCATTCGACCGCCAGGTCAGCCGCGGCGTCGAAAACCATGCGGCCACCTTCGGCTACGACCTCCCGGTAGCAGGCGAGCGCTTCGACCGGCCGGTCCGTTTCGATCAGGGCCTCGGCCTTCGCACGCGACACCCTGACGCCTCGCCGTTCCAACTCCTGAAGCCAGTCGAGGGCTTCCTCCGCATCGCTTTCCGTTGCCACGAGACGGGCACATCGAAGCACCGAAACTGCGTCGCCCGCCTCCGCTGCCCGCCTATACCAGTCGATCGCCTCACCCTGACGGCCGTTCTCTTCGGCATTCTGCGCGACCGAAAAAAGTGCGACGGCGTTTCCTTGATCGATGAACTGCTGGAGCCAGCCCATCGCCTCACCCTGGCCACGGTTCGCGAGAGCGTCTTCGGCGGCGTACTCCAGGGCTAGGTCGTCGCCTGCTTCGGCACGGGCTCTCAGCCAGTCCATGACCTCGCGTTCTCTGCCGAGTGCGCCGGAGAGCGAGATCAGGGAGGCGTGCGTCCCGTGATCACCTGCTTCGATCGCGCAGCGGTACCAGTGCAGCGCCTGATCGTGCCAGCCGGCCCTCTCCATCAGCTCGCCGGCCAAATCCAAGGTCTCCCCGCTCCCGCTCTTCAACGCGCGGAGGTGGAGCCGGAAGGAATGCCGGAAAAGACCTCGGTTTCGAGCTTCCCAGGCGAGGCCACTGTAATCACCTGGGTTCGAGAATTCGGCGACTGCCTCCCACAATGAGTTCGGAGCACCGATGGTCGATCTGCTGACCCGCCCGAACTGATCCAAGAAATCCGCCAGCCGATAGCGCGGTTCCACCTCGGCCGGGGCGCTGGGTCGCAGGCGCATCTTCACGAGTGGGCTTGTGGCACCCCGGCACCGCCTCCCGAGGAACGCCAGCGTGTCATCGAACCATCCGTCCGGCAGATCGTCCCATTCGTCGTCGGCCATGTAATCAGCGGCGGCCCTCTCTAGCAGCGCGGGCGGGAGTTCCTTCCGGCATCCGAGTCGACGGGCGTCCATCGCTGCGTGTAGGACCGCTCTGGCAGCCGCCGGAGCGGTGGCATAGCATTCCATCAGGGCGAAGGCGGCGGAGAGATACTGCGTGATGCGACCGTCATGGGCGCATTCGACCGCCTCAGCGAACCTCGTGTCGGTACGTGCGTGCTCCCGCGCCTCGCTCAGCGCCGACGCGTCGAACTCCGAGGGGACGCGAATGCTGCGGCCAGTGAGGAGGACCCTGGCTTCCCTGTGTCGGTCGGGTTCCCCCGGGTCGGGCCGGGTGGTGAATTTCTCCCACTCCGTGGGCCACAGCGTGCCCAGGACCAGGACGGGCCGGCGGGCCGCATCGTTCAGCAGGTCCCGCAAACCAGCGGCTACGGCAGCCCCCTGTTCGCTGCCCGGGGCTGACAGGAAAGCAGCGAGATCGTCGAGCCACAGCACTGTCCGCGGACCCACGGAAGCCATGCCCCTGAGAAGTGCTTCACCCGGGCCGGGGGCGATCGGCTGCCAGAGTCGCCAGTTTGCGGGCAGGGTCTGCACTGCCTCCCAGCAGGCGCGGGTCTTCCCCGACGACGATTCACCGACGAGGACGACGAGCTCGCTGTTGCCGCTGATGGCGCTACTCATGGCCTTCGCCAGTAGGCAGTCGTGGCCGCGTCCGACGTAGACGGGAAGTATTGCGGGACGGCCGTCGGTGGCCGCGCCTTCGGTCTGGATCACCCGGTGGACATCCAGTGCGTACGGATCGGTGAACATGCCGATCGCCGCGCCGGGACGGTCCGGAGCGCGGTCGGTCTCGTGCCTGCAGAAAGCCTCCGCAGTGGCCCTCCCGAAGAAACGGACTACCAGGTCAGGAAAGCCCCTTAGAATGTTCGATAGTTGCCCCTGGTCCCACAGTTCGATCTTCAGGTTGTGGTGGGCTTTGCGAAGTTCCGCCAATGTCTCGACGACCTTCACGTCCGAGGCGTCCGCAGTCGTGATCACGACCAGGCGCTGGGCCGCGAAGGGGCGTGTACCTTCCATATAGCGCTTTACCGCGTCCCTCAGATCGGCTGCGGTAAAGCGCTCGTAGCGCTTGGCCTGATACACCGAAGTCGGCCCCGAATCAAGGAACGCGACGACGTCGATACCCTGCTGTGGCTGCCCACGGCGTCCGAACAGCCGGGCTTCGCGGGCTTGGTCGACCTTCAAGGCGAGAGCAGCCACCAGGTGCTCGACGGCTTCCCACGTGAGGTCGCCGGTGTTAAGCAGGAGTGGGGCCGTGTCTGTCAGTGGCGGTGCGTGGGGGAACTCAGAGCACACCAACGGATGATCCGGCCCGAGGACCTCTCCGTGCGGCTCACTTCCGGTAGCGACTTCGCTCACGGCGCCCTCCCCGCCGGTGATTGTAGACGCACGAGCTACGGCCGCTGTCCTCGGTGAGTTGGTCGTCCAAGTGGCATCGCTCTCTCCTCTCCTTGTGCGGTTCTCTGCACGGCCTAGATGGCTAGCTGCTCCGCAGTATGGTCCCTCGCGATCAAGGCTCGAACCATGGGATTTGCAACCCTCAACGTCGAAGGCCCCCGCAGCGAGCTGCGGGGGGCTTCGACATATTGCCCGGTGAGAGCAATGGCGGAGGATACGAGATTCGAACTCGTGAGGGGTTGCCCCCAACACGCTTTCTAACTGTTCGTCCGGGGGTTCAGGCAGATCCGTCAGTGTCCTGACCAGCAGCGTAATCCCCAGGTGGAAGCAGGCTGATTGTACCGGCACAGGAGTGAATGCAACGCATACTGCAACCCGCGGGTGGGCTCACCGACGCGTGTTTCGCCCTCAGCTTTCCAAAGCTCTATACCCCTCTTACCAGCATGAATAGATCGGGATGCGGCTACTGATGGTTCTCCGGCCGGGAGGCAGGCCGGTTCTTCCGGGCCTGCCTCCCAAAGTGCCTCCGTGTCGGCCGTGTAGCTCGGCAAGGTCGCTGTGCCGCCTCGGGACCTACTCGAGGTCGGAGAACAGCTCGGCCTCGTAGATCCGTTGGGCCGTCGGACGGACCGGTCGGCGAAGAGCGGCGCGGTGTGCAGCTGAGGGCGGCTGCGGCGCGGGCGGGCGGGGCCTACGCCGACGCCTGGGGGGCACCGTGGCCTTGGGCCGTCGGTACCGTGCCGGTCGGCTTGCGTCACGCCGAAGGTTCTTACGTTGTACGGGTTTCATGAATCTCTCCCTGTTCAAGTGGCCTTTTTCCCACCATCCGAATTCGTACCTTCGGTCTCTGTGGCGTGGTGTGCCCCCTTCGCCATGGCGGGGCATCCGTATGCCCTTCTCCGATGATCCGCTGGAGCGGTCGGGGTGGGATGTTCGAAGCGTTGCAGATCAGCATAGGAAGTTCAAAACTGCTTTCGTTAGGCGAACGTTAATGGGTGCCCCGCTCGCCATGCCATGCTTCTCCAGTGCCTGCCGGTAAAGCCAACGCGGTGCGAGGCCGCATGCGACTAGAGGTGATGATCATGGAATTTCGCGTCCTGGGCCCAGTGCTTGCTGTGGCAAATGAACAGTCGGCCCCGATGAAGCCGACGAAGATCCTCGAACTTCTCGCTGTTCTGCTAATGGCGCCTGGGTATCGTGCCTCGCACGCCACTATCGCCAACTTCTTATGGCCGGGTGAGGAGTCGAACGCGAATCGAATTCGCCGATATTCTCATCAGTTACGGATGGAAATCCCGGGCATCGTCCAGCCGAACGATCGGGGATTCTGCCGGATCCAGGTGGACCCACAGAGTGTCGACTACGTGCGCTTCCAAACCTTCCAGCGCCTCGCGAACGTCGCCGATGATCCCCGGCGCCGGCTCAGCGCGCTCCGGTCCGCACTCGGCGAGTGGCGGGGAACGGCTCTGGAGGGCATGGCTGGCGCGGGCTTCTCTCGGAAGAGAATCGAACTCACCACCGCATTACGGAACGTGACAATTGCCTGTGCACTGACCGAGCTCGAGTGCGGGGAAGCGCACGCCGCGTTGCAGCGGGCTGACTCGGCGATGGCCCATTGGCCGGACGACGAGACGTTGCTGGAAGCGCAGGTGCGTGCCCTGCGCGCTCTCGGCAGGTCGGAACGAATCGAGCCGTTGCTTGCTCGCTGGGGGCGTCAGTTCGCTCGGCCCACCATGCACCTGTTGCTGGCAGGAGAAACGGACACTTCTGCTCCTACCGCTGACAGTGCCGAACCTGTCCGAGTCCGCCAGATCCCCAGCGAGCTGCCCTCCCCACCCATCGGCTTGGTCGGCAGACAAGCTCAGCTCGACCGGATAGCGGAGACCCTTGCCGGCCAGACACCTGGCAGGAGCCGAGTCGCGGCGCTCACAGGCATGCCTGGTGTAGGAAAAACCTTCATCGCCATGGAGGCGGCCGCCCTGGCCGAACGGAGCTTCTCGGACGGAATTCTCTACGTCGACCTCGGTGGCTTTTCGTCAGGTGAACCGGAACGGCACGGCGCTGTCCTGGCCAGGTTCCTGAACGATCTCGGAGTACGTCCAGCGACTCCGACGATGGACGGCATGGTCTCCGCTTACCGAACTGCTCTCGCAGATCGCTCGCTGCTGCTGGTCCTGGACAACGCGCGCGACGAGGACCATGTCCGCCCGTTGCTTCCTGGCCCGGGGGCAAGCGCGGCGATCGTTACGAGCCGTCGTCAGTTGCACGGGCTGGCGATTCGTGAGGGTGCCGAGCTTGTCGACCTCGCTCCGCTGAACTCGCACGATGCCGTTGAGCTGCTGCGAATCCGGTTGGGCGAGGATCGGATGGGTGCGGCCGTCCCCTTCGTTGACGACTTGGTTGAACACTGTGGAGGCTTGCCCTTGGCGCTGGGGATCATGGCCGCGCGGATCAAAGAACGCCCGTCCCAGGCGCTGGCAGGCATGGTTCGCCAACTGCGGCAGGAGAGAACCCGGCTGCGTTCTCTCGACCTGGGCTCGGAGAGCCTGAGCGTCCGCCTGCAGCTGGAAACTTCCTACAAGTTGCTGCCGATACCGGCGGCGAACCTCCTATGGCAGTTGACGGTCCATCCGGGGCCGACGATCAGCTGGGTGGCACTGCGCGCACTCGAACCTCACGGTATCGACAGCGTCAGCGACGCAGTCGACGAGCTGATGCGGATGAGCCTGGTGACTGAGCCGGTATTCGAGCGCTACTCCCTGCATGATCTCGTCCGCGTTTACACCGCTGAACTGTCGGACCGGCAGGACGAAGACGAGCGAGAGCGGGTCGTGGAGCGGGTGCTCCGCTTCCTGTTGCACAACGCCTGGGCGTGCGACCGGAGGCTGGATCCGGCCCGGCGACTGCCTATCGGCGAAGCCCCCGATGTCGAGGTGGTTACGCCGACCCATGCGGCGGACGCGATGTCCTGGTTCGAGGCCGAGTACTCAACCCTCACGGCTGCCGTCGGTCTGGCGGAGAAGCGTGGGCTCGACCGCTACACGTGGCTGCTCCCGATGGTCCTGGTGACTTTCCAATGGAGATCCGGGCGCCACCTGGACGCGCTCAAGTACCTGAACAGTGCGCTTGAGGCCGCGGGTCGGGAGGCCGGTCCGGCCGACGTGGCCATGGTGCACCGGATGCTTGCCGGCACCTACCGGAGCCTCGCGGACCTTCCGCGCGCCACGGGTGAACTACGACGCGCAGTGCGAGTGAGCGAGGACGACGAGGATGTCCTAGCCTCGCCGTTTCGCTTGGTGTGGGACCGGTTTCTGTGCGGCAACACGAAAGTGCCTTCTGAGCTGGGACGATGAACCTTGTCGAGGGGTTC
>NZ_JBIAHV010000030.1:0-38840 GCF_042870895.1 Streptomyces sp. NPDC006294 | reverse complement strand
GGGCCCTCACCATGCCCAAGCACCGAAACCGCGTCCCCTACCCGAAAGCTGACGACCAGCGACGTCTCATCATCCCAACTGAAAAGCGGAGGCTAACGCACGTGCCACGACTCGCTAACCCCGCCCGCCGACGAAAGGTCACTCTGCAAGGCGAACGATCACGCGAAGAGTAGAGCTGCCAAACGAAGAGACCAGCGTCACAGGACAGGATTTCGTCGATCGCTCAGAGCGAACAGCCCCAGGGGAACATTG
Organism: Streptomyces sp. NPDC006294; assembly: GCF_042870895.1. Lineage (NCBI taxonomy): Bacteria > Bacillati > Actinomycetota > Actinomycetes > Kitasatosporales > Streptomycetaceae > Streptomyces > Streptomyces sp. NPDC006294. Next base: position 38,588 of record NZ_JBIAHV010000030.1, on the reverse strand, counting down.
GCGGGCTCATATGCATTGAGTCGGTACAGCTCAACTTGCATGCCTAAGGGGAGATCATGGCTGCCGATATCAAGGCGAACTCACCGCTCACTCTGCCCGTGCTGCCGCTCGACGACGAGGTCGTGCTGCCCGGCATGGTCGTGCCGCTCGACCTGTCCGACACCGACGTACGCGCCGCGGTCGAGGCCGCCCAGGCTGCCGCCCGCCCCTCCGGCAACAAGCCGAAGGTGCTGCTCGTTCCCCGGGTCGACGGCACCTACGCCGCGACCGGCGTGCTCGGCACCGTGGAACAGGTCGGCCGGCTCTCCGACGGTGACCCGGGTGCGCTGATCCGCGGCGTCGGCCGCGTCCGCATCGGCGCCGGCACGACCGGGCCCGGCGCCGCGCTGTGGGTGGAGGGCGCCGTGGTCGAGGAGACCGTGCCCGACCCGCTGCCCGGCGCGGTGACCGAGCTGGTCACGGAGTACAAGGCCCTCGCCACCGACTGGCTGAAGAAGCGCGGCGCCTGGCAGGTCGTCGACCGTGTGCAGCAGATCGAGGGGATCTCGCAGCTCGCCGACAACTCCGGATACTCGCCGTTCCTGACCACCGCGCAGAAGATCGAGCTGCTGGAGACCAGCGATCCCGTCGCCCGGCTGAAGCTCGCCACCGAGCAGCTCCGCGAGCACCTCGCCGAGCAGGACGTCGCAGAGTCCATCGCCAAGGACGTCCAGGAAGGCGTCGACAAGCAGCAGCGCGAGTTCCTGCTCCGCCGCCAGCTGGACGCCGTGCGCAAGGAGCTGCGCGAACTCAACGGCCAGGAGGGCGAGGACGAGTCCGACGACTACCGCGCCCGCGTCGAGAACGCCGACCTGCCCGAGAAGGTCCGCGAGGCCGCGCTCAAGGAGGTCGAGAAGCTGGAGCGGGCCAGCGACCAGTCGCCCGAGGGCTCCTGGATCCGCACCTGGCTCGACACCGTGCTCGAACTGCCGTGGAACGAGCGCACCGAGGACGCGTACGACATCCAGGGCGCCAAGGCGGTCCTGGACGCCGAGCACGCGGGGCTGCGGGACGTGAAGGAGCGGATCACCGAGTACCTGGCGGTGCGCAAGCGGCGCGCCGACCGGGGGCTGGGCGTGGTCGGCGGGCGGCGCGGGGGCGCGGTGCTCGCGCTCGTCGGCCCGCCCGGCGTGGGCAAGACGTCGCTCGGGGAGTCCGTCGCGCACGCCATGGGCCGCAAGTTCGTGCGCGTCGCGCTCGGCGGCGTACGGGACGAGGCCGAGATCCGCGGCCACCGGCGTACGTACGTGGGCGCGCTGCCCGGCCGGATCGTCCGTGCCGTCAAGGAGGCCGGCTCGATGAACCCGGTCGTCCTGCTCGACGAGATCGACAAGGTCGGGTCCGACTTCCGCGGCGACCCCGCCGCGGCGCTGCTCGAAGTCCTCGACCCGGCGCAGAACCACACCTTCCGCGACCACTACCTCGAGGTCGAGCTGGACCTCAGCGACGTCGTCTTCCTCGCCACCGCCAACGTGCTGGAGGCCATTCCCGAGGCGCTGCTCGACCGGATGGAGCTGGTGCGTCTCGACGGCTACACCGAGGACGAGAAGATCGTCATCGCCCGCGACCACCTCGTGCCGCGCCAGCTCGAGCGGGCCGGCCTGGAGGCCGGCGAGGTGACCCTGGACGTATCCGCGCTGCGCAAGCTCGCGGGGGAGTACACCCGCGAGGCGGGCGTACGGAACCTGGAGCGGTCCGTCGCGCGGCTGCTGCGGAAGGTCGCGGCACAGCACGAACTGGGCGAGCGCGAACTGCCGTTCACCGTCACGGACGAGGAGCTGCGCGGGCTCATCGGCCGGCCGCACCACGTGCCCGAGTCCGCCCAGGACCCGGCGGAGCGCCGCACCGCGGTGCCCGGCGTGGCCACCGGGCTCGCCGTGACCGGGGCCGGCGGAGACGTGCTCTTCGTGGAGGCGTCGCTCGCCGACCCGGAGACCGGCGGGTCCGGACTGACCCTGACCGGCCAGCTCGGTGACGTGATGAAGGAGTCCGCGCAGATCGCCCTGAGCTTCCTGCGCTCGCACGGCGCCGAGCTGGAGCTGCCGGTCGCCGACCTCAAGGACCGGGGCGTGCACATCCACTTCCCGGCGGGCGCGGTCCCGAAGGACGGGCCGAGCGCGGGCGTCACGATGACCACGGCGCTCGCGTCGCTGCTCTCCGGGCGCCAGGTGCGCACGGACGTGGCGATGACCGGCGAGGTGTCGCTCACCGGCCGGGTGCTGCCCATCGGGGGCGTGAAGCAGAAGCTGCTCGCGGCGCACCGGGCGGGCATCACCACCGTCGTCATCCCGAAGCGGAACGAGGCCGACCTGGACGACGTCCCGGCGGAGATCCTCGACAAGCTTCAGGTGCACCCGGTGACCGACGTACGGCAGGTCCTGGAGCTGGCGCTGTCCTCGGCCGAGGTCCCGGTGACGGCGGCGGCCTGACGGGGAGCGGAACGCGCGGGCGGACGCCCGGCGGTGGTGATCCACCGCCGGGCGTCCGCCGTTCCGGTCCGGGCCCGTGCCGTGTCCGCGCCTCCCGCACAATGGACGGATGACCACCCTGCGGGCCGACTGCTCGAACTGCTTCGGGCTGTGCTGTGTCGCACTGCCCTTCGCCGCCTCCGCCGACTTCGCGGTGAACAAGGACGCCGGCAAGCCCTGTGCCAATCTCCGCACGGACTTCGGCTGCGGCATCCACGAGCGCCTCCGTGACAGCGGCTACCCCGGCTGCACGGTCTACGACTGCTTCGGCGCCGGACAGCACGTGTCGCAGGTGACCTTCGGCGGCACCAGCTGGCGGGACGAACCGGCCACGGCCCGGCAGATGTTCGACGTCTTCCCCGTGGTCCGGCAGCTTCACGAGCTGCTCTGGTACGTCGAGGAGGCGCTGACCCTGAGCGCCGCGCGCCAGGTGCACCCGGATCTGCGCCGGCAGCGGGACGTCGTCACCGGCCTCACCCGCCGCACGCCCGACGAACTGGAGAAACTCGACGTGGCCGCCCACCGCCAGGAGGTGAACGTGCTCCTGCTGCGGGTGAGCGAACTGGTGCGGGCCCAGGTCAAGGGCCGCAGGAAGGACCGCAGGGGAGCGGACCTGATGGGCGCCCGGCTCAGGAACGCCGATCTGCGGGGCGCCGGGCTGCGCGGCGCGTACCTCATCGCGGCCGGCCTGACGGGCGCCGATCTGCGGCTGGCGGACCTCATCGGCGCCGACCTCAGGGATGCCGACCTGTCCGGCGCGGACCTGACCGGCTGCATCTTCCTCACCCAGCCGCAGCTGGGCGCGGCCAGGGGCGACGCGGCGACCCGTCTCCCGGACGGGCTGACCCGCCCCGCGCACTGGGCGTGAGCGGGACGGGCCCAGGCCGTGTCGCGCGGTCGGCTCAGCCGGCCGCGCGGTCGATCAGCCGTTGGCGAGCGCCACGACGCGGTCGTACGCGCCGTTGAACTTGTTGTGGTCGCCGACGATCGGCCCGGACGAGGTGTACTGCCACATCGTGTGGTAGGGCCAGCCGGCCGGCAGCGTGCCCGGCGTGGTGTTGTAGCGGGCGATCCACAGCGGGTTGGTGGAGCCGAAGCCGGCGTGGTTCCCCGTGCACTGCGTCCACCAGCTCGTCGCCGTGTAGATGACCGCGTCACGGCCGGTGCGGGCCTTGTAGCGGTTCAGGAAGTCGCGGATCCAGGTGACCATCGCGGACTGCGACTTGCCGTAGCAGGCGGCGCCGTACGGGTTCCACTCGATGTCGAGCACGCCCGGCAGGGTCTTGCCGTCGCGCGACCAGCCGCCGCCGTTGTTGACGAAGTAGTCCGCCTGCGCGGCGCCCGTCGTGGTGTTCGGGGTGGCGAAGTGGTACGTGCCGCGGATCATGCCGATGTTGTACGAGCCGTTGTACTGCTGCGTGAAGTACGTGTTCTTGTAGTACGTGCCCTCGGTGGCCTTCACGTAGGCCCACTTGACGCCGCTGTTCCACAGGGCCGCCCAGTCGACGTTGCCCTGGTGGCTGGAGACGTCGACGCCTTCGGTCTGGACGGCGCGGGTGTCGCGCGGGAGGCCGCCCCGGCCGTCGTGGGCGACGACGCCCATGCCCAGGTGGGCCGATCCGCGCTCGGGCTTGGGGTCGGCCGCGGCGGTGCCGGGGAGAGTGAGGAGAAGGGACAGGACGGCGAGGAGGGTGCCGGCCGCGGCGAAGCGCCGGCGGCTGGTCGTCGTTCCGGATCTGTGCACGGGCATAGCGTGCCTCCGAAGGTTTTGGTGGGGGTCTCTGACGAGGTGTCGACATGTCGTGGCGCAGCAGGATGGTGTGGACATGTCATGTACCCCATGGGTGACGCTACGCACGTAGACCCCCACGAGGAAGAGGCGCCTGACGCCGCCGTTGGTCTACTCCTGCGAAATACTGGCCGAGCTGCGGCGATACCTACCGCCGGGAAAAACTTTCACGACCAGGAAAGCGCGCGAGGGGTGCTGACGTGCACGAAGGCGGTACGGCGGATGCGGCGGGGCCGCAGGACGGGACCGGCGGGGACCACGAATTCCTCGCCCTGGAACGTGAGTTGGCGGTCTTCCTGCGCCGCGCGAGGGCGTCCTCCGGCGAGATGGCCCGCGAGGTCCACCCCGAGCTCGAACCCGCCGCCTACGGACTGTTCGTACGGCTGGAGGAGACCGGGCAGCAGCGGGCGACCGAACTCGCCGGCTACTTCGGCGTCGGCAAGGCGACCATGAGCCGCCAGTTGCGCGCCCTGGAGGACCTCGGCCTGGTCGCCCGCGAACCGGACCCCGCCGACGGCCGCGCGTCCCTCGTACGGCTCACGGAGGAAGGGGTGGCCCGGTTCCGCCATGTGCGCGACGCCCGCCGCGACCGGTACCGGAGCAAGCTGGCCGACTGGGACCGCGGCGAGGTCGCGGAGCTCGCCCGGCTGCTGCATCAGCTCAACGCCCGCGCGGAGAGCTGAAGCCCGACGTGCCGCGGAGAGCTGAAGCCCGACGTGCCCCTGCGTGTGACGTCGGCCCGTCGTCGCCGTCAGAGTTCGGCGAAGACCGCCGACGCGTCGTCGTGGAGCTTCCACCGGACCGCCGCTGTACGGGCCTGTGCCGCCGCCTCCAGCTCCCGTACCCGGTCGATCAGGCCCTGCGCCCCCTCCTTGCGCAGCAGTGCCAGACACTCGGCCCAGTCGCCCTCGGCGAACATGTCCACCCAGCGCGAGGCGCCGTCGGTGAGGGCGGTCACCGAGCGCACCCCGCTGCGCGGGACGCTGCCCGCGACCGCGCGCGCGGCCACCGACGGGTCGGCCGCCGCCGTGAAGAAGCCGCCCTCCGCGTTCCGCAGCGCGTCCGCGGTGGCGTGGCTCCGCAGCGCCTCGCGCGGCACCCGGTCCAACCGGTCGTCCAGCACCGGACGGACCGCGCCGTCGGGCGACTCCAGCAGCAGCGTCGAATCCGAGAGGACCAGATACTCGACGTCCTCGTCGGCTGTGCCCCAGCGGGCCAGGACCACCGTCGCCTGCGGCGTACGCACGTGAGAAAGGTCACAGGTTCGACGGTGTGAGTCCGCGGTGCGCCGGATTGATTCCGCGAGGACGTCCCGAAGTGCCAGGTCGCGCCGCGAACCGGACAGTTCGACCAGGGCGCCGCCCAGGCGGGCCGTGAACCACGGCACCCCGTGCACGCAACCCACAGCACCGCTCGGCGGCGTCACGCCGTCGAGCGTCACGAGTGTGCCGCCCTGGCCCGAAGCGGGCAGGGCCACGGAGACCCAGTCCTCATTGGGGCGTTCGGGGGAGCCGGGCGAGGTGGCGAGCTCGATGCGCATGGAGCCAGTCTGCATGAGACCTTCACAAGGGCCTGGCGGTCCGGAAGTTGCCGCGTACCGGCAGGTCAGGCGGTTGCTTCGCCCCGTTTGGGCGGCTGTGCGAAGCTGCGGGCGGGCATCTTGCCAAAGGGTCGCCGGAAGGTCCAACCCGGCGGCGTCGCGGGCCCCCGCGGCCCGCGCGCGGAAGTTGTTCACCAACTCCTGAGTGTTGTTCACTCGTTCGGGTGGCGGAGCGGCCGATGCGCGCCTCCCTCCCATAGGCACTGGAATGGTCGGAAGCCGTACCAGGGGTGGGGCTCTCGCGTGTGACCGGTCGTCATCTCTGCTTCAAGGGTGGACGAGTCAAGCAAGATTGCGAGCACCGGTGCAGATGAAGCGGCCTCGGGGCAACGGCGGCAGGACCACTGGAACCCCGTCCACAGGAGCCCCGGGCGACCCCCAGGCCCCGGCCTCTCCCCAACCGATCCCGGCCCCCCGTGACCACGACACAGCCGTGCAGGAAGCGGTCGCGCCCGACCCGGCCGAGGCGCGGGACGCTTCCGCACAGGACGCGGCCGTGCCGCCGGCGGCAGCGGTCACGCCGGACCCGGCCGCCCAGCCGTACGCGTCCCCCCAGGACGCCCCCGCCCAGCCGGACACGTCTCCGCAGGACGCCCCCGCCCAGCCGGACACGTCTCCGCAGGACGCCGCCGCGCCGGACACGCTCGCGTCGCACCCGCCCGCCCCCGCGCCGTCCGCCCCCGCGCAGGCCCCCGCGGGCCGCCCCCGCCGCGTGCGCAACCGGCTCGTCGCCGGCGTCGCCCTCACCGTCCTCTGCGTCGTCGGCGCCGGCGCCCCCGGCATCCTCGCGAGCTCCGCGGACCTGACCGAGTCGCAGCGGCTGGTCGGCCTCGCCGCGCTCGACCGGCAGGCCGTCACCCTCGCCCACTCGCTCGCCGACGAGCGCGACGAGGTCACCGCGTACATCGCCGCCGGCCGCGACGACCAGGAGGGCGAGGAGAAGGACCGCAGGAAGATCTCCGGCAGCCTCAGCGCCCGCGTCGACCGGCAGATCGACGAGATGCGCGAGACCCTGGGCACCGACCGCGCGGACCTGCGCCACTCACTCGCCTCCGTGCCCGCCGTCCGCCGCACCGCGCTCACCGGCAAGGGCACCGCGATCGAGGCCCATCAGGCGTACACCACGGTCATCTCCGCCCTGCACGCCCTCGCCGGCGAACTGGCCGACCGGACCCCGCCCCGCGCCGCGCAGGCCACCCGGGCGCCCGCCGAACTGGGACTCGCCGTCGAGCAGGCCTCCGCCGCCCGCGGCCTGCTGCTCGCCGCGCTCGCCGTGCCGCAGCCGGACCCGGTGATCGGCTTCGACCCGGTCACCGGCCTCCCCGTGGAGAGCGCGGGCGAGGACTCCGGCGCCGACGCCCGCACCCGCAACGCCCTCACCACCGCGGCGCAGCAGGCCCGGGTACGTGAACTCGCGGCCCTCGCCGACTTCGACCAGGCCGCCGGGCGGACCGCCCGCGAGAAGTTCGCCGCCACCGTCACCGGGCCCGAGGTCACGGCCGCGGAGACCTACCTGGGCCGCCTCACCGACCAGCCGAAGCTCTCCGACACGGAACGCGGCACCGACCCGGCAAAGCTGGAGGCCGCGCTCACCGCCCGTATCGAGCAGATGCGGGGCGCGGAGTCGTCCCTCGCCACGGAGCGGACCGCACGGTTCGCGCAGCAGCGCGACGACGACCTCACCGCGCTCGAGATCCGCATCGCGCTGCTCGGCGGACTGGTGATCGTCACCATCGGCGTGCTCTCCGCCGTCTCCCGTACGCTCACCCGCCCGCTGGCCGTCGTGCGCCTCGGCGCGGCCAGACTCGCCGGCTCGGCCGCCCCGCAGACCGAGGAGCCGGTCCGCTTCACCGGCCGCAACGACGAGTTCGCCCAGGTCGTACGGTCCCTCAACGCGCTGCACGGCAAGCTGCGCGACCTCGGGACGCGGGCCGAGCGGCTGGAGCGGGAGCGCGGCGAACTCGCCGGCGCCCGCGAGGCGCTCGAGGCCGAGGTCGCCGCGGCCCGACTGGAGCTGCGGCAGCGCACCGACGAGATCGGCACCCAACTCGACCGGCTGGGCCACACCGTCCACCACACCTTCGTCAACCTCTCGCTGCGCACCCTCGGCCTGGTGGAACGGCAGTTGGGCGTCATCGAGAAGCTGGAGGAGCGCGAGCAGGACCCCGAGCGCCTCGCCACCCTCTTCAAGCTCGACCACATGGCCACGGTCATGCGCAGGCACAGCGAGAACCTGCTGGTCCTCGCCGGCACCGAGCACGGCCACGGGCACGTCGGACCGGTCCCGCTGGTCGACGTGCTGCGCGCCGCGGTCAGCGAGATCGAGCGCTACGAGCGGGTCGTCATCCAGTCCCTGCCGCCGCACGCCCAGGTCGCCGGCTTCGCCGCCGACGACCTCAGCCACCTGGTCGCCGAACTCCTCGAGAACGCCACCTCGTTCTCGCCGCCGGACGCCCAGGTAGAGCTTTCCGGCTGGCTCCTGGAGAGCGGCGAGGTCATGCTCTCCGTCCAGGACGCCGGCATCGGCATGGCCGCGGCCCGGATGGCCGAGCTCAACGCCCGGCTCGAGGCTCCGGAGTCGTACGAGACCGAGCTCCCGGCGGGCCGCGAGGCCGAGGGTCTCGGCCTGCGGGTCGCCGCGCTGCTGGCGGCGCGGCACGGTGTACGGATCCAGCTGCGCGAGCACAAGCAGGGCGGGATCACGGCGGTCGTCGTCGTGCCGAAAACGCTGCTGCCGACGGGGCCGCCGGCGGCGAGCGGCCGCCAGGTCTCCGTACCGGGCGCCGCCCCGGCGCTGAACCTTCCGGGCTCGGTGGCCGAGGCCAACTCCAACGCGCTGCCCGGCACCGATCGCGACGCCACTCCGGACCCGGCCCCGGCCGACCACGACGACGCAGGCGCGGCCCCGGACGCGGAGGCCGGCGCAACGGACCCGGCGGCGGGCACAGAGCCGGTCGAGACGGCCCCGTCCGACGCCGTCGAGCCGGCCGACCGCGCCGAGCCCGCTCCCGAGCCGGACCTGTCCGACGCCGACGCCGACGAACCCGCCCCGGCCCCCGACCCGTTCGTCGAGGCCGCCGAGCGGGCCGTCGCCGCCGCGGCGGAGCCGGACACGCACGAGCGGGCGGCCGACGGCGAACCGGTCACGGCCGGCGTCGACCAGGAGACGTTCGCGATGCGGCTGCCGCCGCAGCCCGAGCCGGAGGCCGCGGAGCCCCCGCAGGCGCCGGAGTCCCCGGAGGAGCCCGAGGCGCCCAACGCCCCCGAGGCCCCCGCCCCCTTGGGCCGCGTCACCGACAAGGGCCTGCCCAAGCGGACCCCGAAGTCCGTCCAGCCCGCCACCGCTCCGACCGGGCGCACCGGGAGCGTCGACGCGGAGGCCCTGCGCCGCCGGCTCGGCGGCTTCCACCAGGGCGCGAAGGACGGCCGCCGGGACGTGGAGGCGGAGATCGCGGAGCTGACGGACAAGGAGCCGGCGCAGACGGCCACACAAACCACGGAGGCCGCGCAGACCACCGCGGCCGCCGCCAGAGACGGACACGCACACACCGCAGCGGAAACGGGGGACACAGTCGAGGAGGTACGCAGTTGACTGCGACCGGCACGTTCGGGCTGAGCAGCGAGGCCCGCAACCTTCAGTGGTTGCTGGGCAATCTGGTGGAGGAGGTGCCAGGAGTCCACTCGGTCGCCGTCGTCTCGTCCGACGGCCTGCTGCTGCTCTCGTCCGACCCCGGGCAGAACGCCGCCCAGGCCGCCCCCGACGCCGCCCGTGAGGGCCCGAAGGGCTCCGGCGCGGACCTCGCCACGATCATTTCCGGAATCGGCAGCCTCACGGTCGGCGCCGCGGGCCTGATGGACGGCGGAGGCGTCAAACAGACGATGGTCGCCATGGACGAGGGCAGCCTCTTCGTCATGTCGATCAGCGACGGCTCCCTGCTGGGAGTGCACGCCACTCCCGACTGCGACATGAGCATCGTCGCCTACCACATGGCCTTCTTCGTCGGCCGCGCCGGACACGTACTCACCCCCGAAGTCCGCAGCGAACTGCGCAAATCGATGGAGAGTGGCCTGTGATGTCGGTCCCCAAGCTACCCGTCCGCGGCGACGGCAAACGCCCCGCCCGGGTCCGTCCGTACTCCCTCACCGGCGGCCGCACCCGTTTCGGGCATGTGCTGCTCGTCGAGACGTTCGTCGCCGCGCTCGAGGCGCCGCCGGAGCGGCGGGAGCTGCCCGGCGGCAGCCTCGCCTCGCGCGTCATGCCCGAGCTGCGGGCGATCGTCGAGCTGTGCCGCCGGATGCGTACCGTCGCCGAGATCTCGGCGCTGCTCAAGATGCCGCTGGGCGTCGTCCGGGTGCTCCTCAGCGACCTGGCGGACCAGGGAAAGATCCGCGTGTACGGGACCGGTCACGGCACCGGCCAGCCCGACCGCGCACTGCTCGAAAGGGTGCTGAGTGGACTCCGCCGCCTCTGACACGCTGCTCGACCGTCCGCAGACCGGCCCCGGGACCGAGCCCGAAGAGCCGCTGCAGCCGTGGCAGTTGGACACGACCCGCGCCCCCACCGCGACGAAGATAGTCGTCGCGGGCGGTTTCGGCGTCGGCAAGACGACGTTCGTCGGCTCCGTCTCCGAGATCACGCCGCTGAAGACAGAGGCGCTGATGACCAGGGCGAGCGAGGACACCGACGACCTCACCGCCACGCCGGACAAGGTCACCACGACCGTGGCGATGGACTTCGGCCGGGTCACGCTCGACGACGACCTGGTGCTGTACGTCTTCGGCACGCCCGGTCAGCAGCGGTTCTGGTTCATGTGGGACGACCTGGTGCGCGGCGCGATCGGCGCGATCGTGCTCGCCGACACCCGGCGGCTGGCGGACTGCTTCCCCGCTCTGGACTACTTCGAGAGCTGCGGGCTGCCGTACGTCGTCGCCGTCAACCACTTCGAGGGGACGACCGCGTACGAGCCGGAGGACGTACGGGAGGCCCTGACCGTGCCGCCGCACGTACCCGTGGTGATCATGGACGCCCGTCGCCGGATCACGGTGATCGAGTCGCTGCTGGCGCTGGTCTCACACGCTCTCGAAGCCACCCCCGAATAGCCTCACGGGGCCGGGACGCCGGAACCACGGCGCCGGGCCCACGACGCGAGAACCACGGAGAACCCGCCATGCGGAAGATACTCATTGTCGGAGCAGGTCAGTCCGGTCTTCAGCTCGCCCTCGGCCTCCAGTCGGAGGGCTACGAGGTCACGCTGATGTCCAACCGCACGGCGGACGAGATCCGGTCCGGCCGGGTCATGTCCACCCAGTGCATGTTCCACACCGCCCTGCAGCACGAGCGCGACCTCGGCATCAACTTCTGGGAGTCGCAGGCCCCCAGGATCGAGGGCCTCGGCGTCTCCGTCGCGGCTCCCGACTCGAGCCGCGCCGTCGACTGGGTCGGCAAGCTGGACGGCTACGCGCAGTCCGTCGACCAGCGCGTGAAGATGGCCGGCTGGATGGAGACCTTCGCCCAGCGCGGCGGACAGCTCGTCATCCACGGCGCGGCCGTCTCCGACCTCGACTACTTCTCCCGCACCTACGACCTGGTGCTGGTGTCGGCCGGCAAGGGCGAACTGGTCTCGATGTTCGGCCGGGACGCGTCCCGCTCGCCGTACTCGGAGCCGCAGCGCGCGCTCGCCGTCGCCTATGTGCACGGCCTCGGCCCGCGCCCCGAGCACCCGGACTACGACGCGGTGCGCTGCAACCTGGTGCCGGGCGTCGGCGAGCTGTTCGTCATGCCGACGTTCACCACGTCCGGCCGGGCCGACATCCTCTTCTGGGAAGGCGTCCCGGGCGGTCCGCTCGACGTCTTCAAGGGCGTCAAGGACCCGGCGGAGCACCTCTCCCTGACGCTGGAGCTGATGGAGAAGTTCACGCCCTGGGAGTACGCGCGGGCCACCCGGGTCGAACTGACCGACGCGGGCGGCACGCTCGCCGGACGGTACGCCCCGGCCGTCCGCAACCCGATCGGCCGGCTCCCCGGCGGCGGACTGGTCCTCGGCGTCGCGGACGTCGTCGTCGCCAACGACCCGATCACCGGCCAGGGCTCCAACTCGGCGGCCAAGTGCGCGGCCTCCTACCTGGCGTCGATCACCGAGCACGGGGACAGGCCGTTCGACGAGCAGTGGATGCAGGGCACGTTCGACCGGTACTGGGAGACGGCGCAGCACGTCACCAAGTGGACGAACGCGATGCTCGGGGTGCCGCCGGAGCACGTGCTCAACCTGATCGGCGCGGGCAGTCAGCTCCAGCCGGTCGCGGACCGGTTCGCGAACGGCTTCAACGACCCGGCCGACTTCGAGAACTTCTTCTACGACCCGGAGAAGACCGGCGCCTACCTGGCCTCCGTCTCCGGCGCCTGATCGCTGCCCGCGCCCTCGTCCGGGCCGTCGTCCGTCACGCCGGCCGGCAGCTCGGGCGGGGCGGTCGCCGTGCCCCGCGCGGCGGCCAGGGCGGTGAGCTGCTCGGCGGAGAGCGAGGCGAGCAGCCCCTCCGCGGCCCGCAGCCGGGCCGTGGCCCGGTCGCGTGCCTGCTTCTTCCGGGCGGCCAGCACCAACTCCCGGTCCAGGGCCTTACGGGCGGCGGCCGCCAGCTCACGGGACCGCTTCTCGCCGGCCTCCAGCCGGACCATGGCCGCGAGCCGGCCGGTGGCCGCGCGTTCGATGAGGTGCCCCTGGTCCAGGGCGCGTTGCGGGTCGCGGGCGAGCAGCAGCTCCAGATACGCGGAGAGCTCTGAGGTGCCCTGGTACTGCTCGCGGGCGATCCGGCCCGCCTCCGCGCGGCTCAGCGCGAGCGCGCCGCGTGCCTCGGCGAACTCCCGGTTCAGCCGCACGGTCTCGGTGCGCTGGGTCCGCAGGGCCTCCTCGGTGCTGCGGTAGGTCTCCCCGGCGGCCTCCGCCTGCCGGTACAGCTCCCGCAGCCGGGCCAGCACACCGCTCACGCCGGGCGCGGCGGTGAGTTCGCCGAGCGAGAGCGGCGGGCCGGGGTTTCCGCCGCCGGCGGCGAAGCGCTCCATGACGGCGTCCCCGAGCTCGCCGAGCACCTTGTCGACGGCGCCCCGCCCGTCCCGGGGCTCCGGCCCCTCCGCCGCCGCGGGGAGCGCCGTCGCCGTCGCGGCGACGACGAGCGCGCCGACGCACAGGGCCCGCAGCGTACGTTTTCCTGACACCCGATCACCTCCGGCCGTACGGACGGAACCTCCGCCCGCACCCGAGGCTGCGCGCCCCTCACCCGCCCGGCGACCGGGGCTGCGCACCCCGGCGCAACCCGGTCACCCACCCGGTCACGATCCCCACCCATGCGGCGCGGCACCTTGCGCCTCCGGCCCCAGCGCCCCAGGCCCCGCCGTGCGCCTACGCCGCGCCGCCCCCGGGCTTCGACCACGGCCACTTCAGTTCGCGGCGCTCCACACCGCCGGGGGCGTACGCGTACTTCCAGCCGCGCTGGAGGCTGAGCCGCCTGGTGTAGCCGGAGGGGACACGGCGGTAGGCGTGGACGGTGGGCGGGGTGCCGTCGTCGTTCGGGACGGGGACCTTGTACCACTTCGGGGGGTGGCCGGTGGGGCCGACCAGCACGGGCAGCACGCGGCCGTCGAGGGGGCCGCCCTCGAAGAGGGTGTTCTCGCTTCTCACCGGACCAGTCTCACAGCAGGTGGGCCGCGCCGCCGACCACGGGCCCGAGCCGGCGCACCAGTGTGCCGACGGGGCCGTCCGCCGTCTCCTGGGCGAGCAGGTCCGCGACCACGGCCGCCGTCTCGGTGTCCGTCGCGGCCGTCGCGGTGAGGAGCGCGACCAGATGGTCGACCAGCCATTCGCGCAGCTCGGCCGCCGGCGGCTGCTTCTCCTCGTCCAGCCAGATCAGCGACGCGGCCTCGACCGAGGCGATCCAGGTGCGGACCATCATGCCGAGGCGCGGCCCGGGCCGGTCCACGCCGAGGTGGACGAGGATCTGTTCGGCCGCCGCCCGCCGCACCTCGTCGACGATCGCGGTCGTGCGGGAGGTCTCCGCGACGCTGCCGCCGCGCAGCAGCGCGCTGAAGCCGGCGTCGTGCTCGTCGACGAAGAGCAGATAGCGGTCCAGCACCCGGGTCAGCCGCTCGGTGGGCGGTCCGGCCTGCGGTTCCGCGAAGCACTGCTCCAGCCGGTCGGCGGCCGACCGCAGGGCCGCCTCGTAGAGCTGCTGCTTGCCGCCGGCGAAGTACCGGTAGACGAGCGGCCTCGACACCCCGGCCGCCTCCGCCACGTCGTCGAGCGAGATCTCCTCCGGCGGCCGGTGCGCGAAGAGGGTGAGCGCCGCCTTGAGCAGCTGCTCGCGGCGCTCCTCGACGCTGAGCCGTCGGTAGGCGCGGGTGGCGGGAGCGGGACCGGTCATGCTCCGCAGCGTAACCGCAGGGTGTGCGGAGCCCGTCATGTGATCATGCGAGAAGGCCGGAACTCTTCCACAGCCTGCGCCCGGCCCCGCGCAGGACGCCGATGTCGTCCAGGAAGTCGGTCAGCCTGCGGGCGCCGGTCTGCATGACCTCGCGGCGGTGCCCGCTCGCCTTCACCTGGGCGACGGCCGCGCGGCGGTCGAGGCCGACGTTCTCGTACACCCGGGGGTTGACGAAGCAGACGCTGAAGACGCGGGCGGCCTCGCCGCAGCTGAGCCGGGTGAACTCCTGCTCCCAGCGCGGCGCGGTCACCATCTGGCGGCGCAGCTCCTCGCGGGCGTACCGCACATGGCGGGCCTCCTCGATGACGTGGATGCGGGTGACGCCGCGCACCAGCGTCTGCACCCGCTCGTCGGGGAACGTGAGGCGCTGCATCCAGTCGAGGATCTCCTCGCCGAGGAGGGTCGCGGCGAACGAGCCGGGTGTCGTGGAGACCGTCTTCAGCACCCGGGCCATGTTGTGGTAGACCCGCGGCACCTGGTACGCGGGGGCCCCGCCCTTCTCGATCATCCTGGCGAACATCATCGAGTGCCGGCACTCGTCGGCGATCTCGGTGAGCGCGTAGCGGACGTGGTTGCTGGTCACCGACTTGTCGTAGATGTGGCGCACCAGGAGCTGCATCAGGATGATCTCGAACCAGATCCCGAGCGAGGCGAGCGACGCGGCCTCGTGCCGGGCGAGATCCATCCGCTGCTCCTCGGACATCTTCCGCCAGAGCGGGGTGTCGTAGAGGGAGACCAGCTCCGGGGGCCAGAACCACTTGCCGTCCTCGACCGGGGCCTCCCAGTCGAGTTCCTTGTCGGGGTCGAAGGAGTGCTTGGCGGAGGACTCGAGCAGGCGTGCGGCGACCTGTTCGCGGTCCCGGAGCGGGCCGAGGGCGTCGCGGAGCAGCTGCACGTCGCGGTCGGTCACTGTCGTCATGGCTGAGGGCACCTCGCGAGTGGGGGTCACCGGCTTCTGCAGTTATGAGACTCCCTGTCAGTAACCTCGTCAATCCCCCGCGCACGACTTGTTGACTCCTCGTCTATCAGCGTGTGAGCCTGCCAACTGTCCTTGTGCACAAGGGATACGAGGCGAAGGAGCCGCCGGTGTCGAGCCAGGACCGCTACACGAAAGCCCCCTCGGAGCCGATCTGGCAGATCCCCGCCACCGGCTCCGCGCGCTTCAGCTGGGAGTACGAGGAGGGGCGCGAACGCCTCCTCGCCCTCTACCAGAAGGGCAAGGACAAGCAGTGGGACGGCGCCAAGCGCATCGACTGGGCGTTGGAGGTCGACCCGTACGACCCGCTGGGCACCCCCGACGAGGCGCTCACCCTGTACGGCACCCGCCACTGGGCGAAGATGACCGAACGGGACCGGGGCGAGCTGCGCAAGCACTACACGTCATGGCAGTTCAGCCAGTTCCTCCACGGCGAGCAGGGCGCCATGGTCTGCGCGGCGCGGATCGTCGAGTCCGTCCCCGATCTCGACGCCAAGTTCTACTCCGCGACGCAGACCATGGACGAGGCGCGGCACGCCGAGATCTACGGCCGCTTCCTCCACGAGAAGGTCGGGATGCTCTACCCGGTCAACGACAGTCTGCAGTCCCTGCTCGGGGACACCCTGCGCGACTCCCGCTGGGACATGCCCTACCTCGGGATGCAGGTGCTCATCGAGGGCCTGGCGCTCGCCGCGTTCGGCATGATCCGCGACACCACGACCAAGCCGCTGCCCAAGCAGATCCTCGCGTACATCATGCAGGACGAGGCCCGGCACGTGGCCTTCGGCCGGATGGCGCTGCGCGACTACTACCGGCGGCTGACCGACGCGGAACTGCGCGAACGCGAGGAGTTCGTGATCGAGGGCTGCTACCTGATGCGCGACCGGCTGCGCGGCATCGAGGTCCTGGAGAACTTCGGCGTCCCGAGGGCGGAGGCCGAGGAGTACTCGGAGCAGTCCGAGTTCCTCCACCTCTTCCGCAAGCTTCTCTTCAGCCGGATCGTGCCCTGCGTCAAGGACATCGGCCTCTGGGGCGAGCGGCTGCAGAAGGCCTATCTCGACATGGGCGTCTTCGAGATGGGGGACGCCAGTCTCGACCTGCTGATGTCCCAGGACGAGGAGATCGCGGAAGCGCTCGACCGCGAGCGGTTCGCGGCGGAGGAGCGGGAACGGGTCGCGGAGGTGGCACAGGCCGTCGCGGACGGCGCGACGCAGGCGCCGCATTGACGGCCCGGCCCGGCCGCCTCAGGGGCTGAGCACGCCTCCGGCGCCGGGAACGGCTTGCGCAGGGTGAAGGCGTACGGTGTGGGGCCGTGTCCGCGTACGTGGACCAGGCGTTGCTCCGCCTCGGCGATCGTCGGGCGGTGGGCGGCCGGGACCCACCACATCGTGGTCATGACCTCGTGCATCCGCTCGAAGAACTCGTAGCGGCGCGCCGGCAGTTCGCGGTGCATGCCCTGGTACATGAAGGCCGTCAGGGCGTTGTCGTCACGCCATACGGACATGTTGACCATCAGCCACTCGTCGCCGAAGATCCGCAGTTCCTCCCCCATGGCCTTCGGCATGGGAGGTGCCCCCAGTCGCCGGCCTCCGTCTGGAGGCGCCAGACGAAGCCGTCGGCGGCGTCCGCCACCGCGTTGACGGGCTCGAGGTTGTCCGCGAAGTCCTTCAACCGGGGCGAGTCCAGTGGGGCTTTGAGGCGGCCTATGTTCACCTGGGCGAGCTCGTAGGAGGTCATGGACGGACAGTCGTCAGATCCTCCTGTGCCGTTACGGCGATTTCGAGCAGTGAGACGTCCGCCGCTCTGGCCGCCACCAGTTGGAGGCCGACCGGGCAGCCGTCGCCGGTGAAACCGGCGGGGAGGCTCGCCGCCGGGTGGCCGCTCAGGTTGAAGGCCCACGTGAGGGCCGTCGAGTAGACGTCGCGGCCGGGGCCGTCGTGGCCGTGCGGGCGGTTGGGGGTCGCGGGGGTCAGCAGGACGTCCGCGCCGGCGAAGAGGGCGTCCAGGCGCCGGTCGTTCTCCGCGCGGACCGCCGCGCCCCGCTCCGGCCGGCCGCCCCGTACCGCCGACCACGCGCCGGCGGGGTCGAGCAGCACCGGGCGGGCGTCGGCGAGCCGTACGACCCCGGCCGACTCCAGCCGTTCCACCGCCGCCAGCGCGACCGCCGCCACCTCGGGTTCGGTGTCCGCGAAGCCCAGGTCGGCCGACCACGCCGCGCGCACCGGAAGCTCCGGCGGCACCGGCTCGTAGGCGTCGAGCACGCAGCGCAGATAGGCCCGCGCGCCGGCGGCCGACGCCGTCAGCACGCCCGCCGACGCCAGGCCCGTACGGTCGGGCGACGGCAGCAGCCCGTTCGTCGTCTTCAGCCCGAACACGCCGCACCACGCCGCCGGGATCCGCACGGAACCGGCCCCGTCGCTGCCGGTGGCGAGGGGCACCATGCCCGCCGCGACCGCCGCCGCCGAGCCCGCGGACGAGCCGCCGGGTGTGCGGTCTTCGCGCCATGGGTTACGGGTCGGCCCGTGCGAGCCGAGACCCCAGGTCTGCCAGTACGTGCCGGGCCCCGGCACCGAGGTCGAGCCGACCGCCACCGCGCCCGCCGCGGTCAGCCGCCGGGCCGCGTACGAGCGGATGCCCGCGGGGCCCTTGACCGCGAACGGCAGTCCTGCCAGGGGCAGTTCCGGGTCGGTACGGCGCTCCTGGGCGAGCGCCCGGGCGCCCCATACGTCGGTGAAGGCGCTCAGGCCGGGGTCGAGGCGTCCGACGGCCTCCAGCGTCGCGGCGATGTCCATGGGATCAGAGTGCCGCCTCCATCACGGCCCGCGCGATCGGCGCCGCGCTGCCCCCGCCGCTGATGTCCTCCCGCAGGGCGGCCGCGTCCTCCACGACCACGGCGACGGCGACGGCGGGCCGCGCCGCGTCATGGGCGTGGGCCCATCCGATGAACCAGGCGTACGGCAGTCCGGAGTTGTCGACGCCGTGCTGGGCGGTGCCGGTCTTGCCGCCGACGGTGGCGCCGTCGATCACCGCGTTCTTCCCGGTGCCCCGTTCGACGGCCCGCACCATCAGGTCGCGCACCCGCTGCGCGGTGACCGGCGTCATCGCCTCCCGGTAGGCGCGTGGGCCGTTCTGCGCCAGCAGGTCGCCGTTGGCCCGGGTGACCCGGTCCACCAGGTAGGGCTGCCGGACCTCGCCCCCGTTGGCCACGGCGGCCGCGACCATCGCCATCTGCAGGGGCGTGGCCGTCGTGTTGAACTGGCCGATCGAGGACAGGGCCAGCTGGTCGGCGGACATGTCGGTGTCGAAGTTGGAGGCGGTCACGCCCACGGGGATGCGCAGCGCCGGGTCGTTGAAGCCGAACCCGCGGGCGGTGGCGACCATGTCCGCGAGCCCGACGCGCGCCCCCAGGTCCGCCATCACGGTGTTGCACGACCACTGGACGGCGTAGGCCAGCGAGGCGTTCTCGCACCCCTCCGTGGCGTTGGGCAGCCGGGTGCGGGTGTTCGGCAGCAGATACGGCTCCGGGGTGCGGGTCGGCGCGTCCACGTCGCCGACGACCCCGGTCTCCAGCGCCGCCGCGGCCGTCACGATCTTGAACGCGGAGCCGGGCGGATACGTCTGGCGGATCGCGCGGTTCAGCATCGGCTGCTCCTCGGCGCCGTTCAGGCCCGCCCATGCCCGCGACACCTGCGTCCCGGTGCCGGACAGCGGGCCGGGGTCGTAGGAGGGGCTGCTGACCAGCGCCAGGATCCTGCCCGTCGCCGGTTCGACCGCCGCCACCGCGCCCCGTCGGCCGGCCAGACCGCGGTACGCGGCCTCCTGCGCGGCGGCCCGGATCGTGGTGGCGACGTCGCCGCCGGGCGGGCGGCTGCGGCTGAGGTCGTTCCACAGGGGCAGCGGTGCGAGCATCGGGTCGGCGCCGCTGAGGACCGGGTCCTCGGCGTGCTCGAGGAACGAGGTGCCGTATGTCTGCGACGCGTAGCCCGTCACCGGCGCGTACAGCGGGCCGTCGCGGTAGGTCCGCTCGTACCGCAGCTGCTCGCCGGTGTCCTTGGAGCCCGTGACGGGCTTCCCGTCGACCAGGATGTCGCCGCGCGGCTGGGCGTGACGGGCGATGGCCGCCCGGCGGTTGGCCGGTTCCGCGCCGAGCGCGGGGGCCTCCACGACCTGCACACGGCCGGCGTTGACCAGCAGCGCGAGCAGCAGCAGGAGGCAGAGCGCGGCGGCGTGCCGGATGGTGCGGGTCACTGCCGCACCGCCGGGGCCGGGGCGAGGAGGCCCGCCTCCACGGGCACGGGCAGCGGCGCGCGGGCCGAGTGGCTGAGCCGGATCAGCAGCGCCACGATGACCCAGTTGGTGACCACGGAGGAGCCGCCCTGCGCGAGGAACGGCATCGCCATGCCGGTCAGCGGGATCAGCCCGGTCACGCCGCCGGCGATGACGAAGACCTGGAGCGCGACGATCGAGGAGAGTCCGACGGCGAGGAGGCCGCCGAACGGATCGCGCAGGCCGAGGCCGGTGCTCAGCCCGCGCGCCACCAGCAGCCCGTACAGCAGGAAGATCGCGCTCAGGCCGGCCAGTCCCAGCTCCTCGCCGGCCGTGGCGAGGATGAAGTCCGACTTGGTGGCGAAGCCGATCAGTTCGGAGTGGCCGAGTCCCAGGCCGGTGCCGAGCACGCCCCCGGCGGCGAAGGCGAACAGGGACTGTGCGAGCTGGCCGGGGCCCTGTCCGGCCTCGATGCTGGCGTACGGATTCAGCCAGTCCTCGACCCGGCTGTGGACGTGCGGTTCGAGCGAGCCGACGGCGAACGCCCCGGCCGACGCGAGCACCAGTCCGACGGCGATCCAGCCGATCCGGCCCGTCGCCACGTAGAGCATGACGACGAACAGCCCGAAGAAGAGGAGCGAGGTGCCGAGGTCGCGCTCCAGCACCAGCACGCCGACGCTGACCAGCCACACCGCGACGACCGGCCCGAGCACCCGTCCGGTGGGCAGTTGCAGCCGGCGGATCAGCCGGCTCGCGTGCGAGAGGGCGCCCCGGTTCGCGGCCAGGTAGGCGGCGAAGAACACGGCCAGCAGGACCTTCGCGAACTCACCGGGCTGGAAGGACAGTTGCCCGACCCGGATCCAGATCCGGGCGCCGTTCACCGCGGGGAAGAAGATCGGGGCGCAGAGCAGGGCCAGGGCGGCCGTGACGCTGACGTAGGCGTACCGCGCCATGATCCGGTGGTCGCGCAGCAGGACGACGGCGCCGATGAACAGGGCGACGCCGAAGGTGGACCAGACGAGCTGGGCGGGGGCCGCCCGGTCGAGCGGGGTCTCCAGGTCGAGGCGGTAGATCAGCACCAGCCCCAGGCCGTTGAGGAGAACCGCGATGGGCAGCAGCAGCGGGTCGGCGTAGGGCGCGCGCAGCCGGACGGCCAGGTGGGCGAGGAGCGCCAGGACGCCGAGCCCCGCCCCGTAGCCGGCGACGTCCGGCGGCACGGCGCCGTTCCTGGCGAGACCGACGGCGGCATAGCCGTGGACGCAGATCAGGACGGCGCAGACGAGGAGCGACAGCTCGACGCCCCGGCGCTTCGGCAGACGCGGCCCGGGGCTCGGCTCGTGCGGCGACGTCCCCGCCGTCGTTGCGGTCATGCCACGCAACGTAGCAAGCGGCGACGCGCTTTGTCCCTTTATGTCATAGTGTGCCGACGTCGAACAGACGGACCGTCACACATGCCCGCCGGCCCCGGTCCTCAGCGCTGGTACGGGTGCTGCCCCGGCTGCTGCGCGTGGTCGCCCTGCTGCCCGCCCTGGCCGCCGCCGGCGGACTGGAGCTGGAGCTGCTCCGCCTGCTCGGAGGTGATCTGCTGCTCCGCGCCGCAGAAGGTGCACTGCGTGGCGTACTTCGTCGAGAACGGGAACAGCGGCACGAAGAACAGCGTGAACTTGGTGACCCGCTTCCTGAGCGTGTGCGCCGACGGATTGCCGCAGTGGCCGCACACCAGCGTCAGTATCGCCAGCTGGTAGATGTACCCCTTGGTACCGAAAATGATCATACTTGCGGGTCCTCCCCGTCGATGGTGCGTCCGATGACCGCCGACCGGTCACGGTCCGCGGTGGACCGCTTGCCGGCACAGGGCCAGCAGCCTCTCGTCCTCCACGATGTCACGACTGTCCGCCGCGCCGTCGTTCCCGTTGTGGCGCCGGGCGGAGAGCAGTTCGCGGTCGACCAGCCGCTGCGCCCCGTCGGCGCCGGCCGTGGACAGATCCGCCAGGCACGCCGCGGCCGAGATCCGGGTGCGCGGCATTGTCTCCCAGGCCGTCCGCAGCACCGGCCACGCCTGCTCGGGGTCCTCCGTCACCCGCCACAGCGCGACCGCCGCCCGCACCCGCGTCCACGGCTCCATCGACCGCAGCAGCCGCGCGAGCTGCGGCGCGGCGGGCGCACCGGCCGTGCCCATGGTGCCGAGCACCGAGGCCGCCGACTGCCGGGCCGCCTGCTCCGGCGTGTTCAGCACCGCGTACAGCACCGGCAGCACCGCGTCACGGTCACCCTCGATCGCCCACAGGGCGCCCGCGGTCCGCGCGGCCAGCGCAGGCGGTAAGGCCGCCCCGGCGGGGGAGAGGTGCGCCGCGGCGTCGGCGCCCTGTCCGTACCCCGCCTCGCGCAGCAGCCCCCACAGGTACGGCACGGCCTCGCGGGCCGCCGGGCCGAAAGCGGTGAGCGTCCGCACGGCGGACCGCACCACGCCGTCACGCCGCTCGCCCGTCGCGCCCTGCAGCACCCGCAGCACGGCGGGCACCGACTCGGCCGCCGCCGGGCCCGGGCCCAGCACGGACAGCCCGTGCAGCAGCGGCCCCACCCGGTCGGCCAGCCGGTCGTCGAGATCGAGCGCCGCCAGCCGCTCGCGCAGCGCCGGGGCGAGCGGCGCGGCCGCCCCGCCCAGCTGGTCCAGCGAATGCCCCAGGTCCCCCGGCGCCTCCGCCCGCTGCAGGATCTCGGCCAGTACGGGCACCACCCGCGCGTCGCCGACCCGCGCCAGCGCCACGATCATCGGGCAGAGCGTCGGCGGCCCGTCCTGCCATCTGCGCACCCAGGTGGACGGCTCGGCCGCCACCCGCTGCGCCAGCGCGTCCGCCGCCGGCACCGCGAGACCGAACAGCTCCTTGAGCGTGTACGCCGCCCCCATGGCGAGCCGCGGCTCGGGATCGGAGAGCTGCTCGCCGAGCAGGCCGACCAGCTCCCCGTACGCACCCCGCCACGTCCGCAGCAGTCCGCCGCTCATCCGCACCGCGTCCACCCGCTGCGCCCGGTCCGGGCTGCACAACTGGTCGGCCAGCAGCGCTATCCGGTCGTCCACCCGGTCACCGAGGCCGTCGTGGAGGGTGCGCAGCAGGTCCGCCGTCCACGGCGCGGCGCGGTGGGCCGCCGCGTCGTCGGCCCGTACCTGCCGCAGCTGGCCGAGCGGCGTCGCAGACGGCAGCCCGCCGGGGGCCGGGGCCGGCGACACCGGCTGCGTACGCAGCTCCCGCAGCAGTCCCG
The DNA here is from genome assembly GCF_042870895.1 of Streptomyces sp. NPDC006294. Classification (NCBI taxonomy): domain Bacteria; kingdom Bacillati; phylum Actinomycetota; class Actinomycetes; order Kitasatosporales; family Streptomycetaceae; genus Streptomyces; species Streptomyces sp. NPDC006294. The sequence continues at coordinate 15,717 of NZ_JBIAHV010000030.1, read as the reverse complement.
TCACGCCGGGCACCACGTCGGACGGCAGCGCGCCGGGCGCGCAGCGCGCGAGCTGCGCGAGCGCCGCGAGCCGCAGCCCCGCGCCGTACGCGGCCTGGGACAGGGCGGTGAGCAGATCCACCACCTCCGGCAGCAGGCCCTGGTGCCGCAGCGCTATCCGGCCGGCGGCCTCCACGCACGCGAGGCGCACCTCCGTGTCCCGCTCCGTGTCCAGCCGCTCGCGCAGCAGGCGCAGCACCAGGGCCGGATCGCTGTGCAGGGTGGCCAGCGCGAGCGGCGCCGCGAGCCGCACCCCCGGGTCCGGGTCCGCCAGCAGGCCGAGGAAGACGTCCGCCCCGGCCGTGACCGCGGACGCGGCCATGGCGTAGTTCGCGGCGTCCTCGAACTCCTCGTCTTCCGGGTCGAGTTCGTCGTCGCCGTCCAGATCGATGCCGCCGATGCTGGTCAGCAGCTCGACGACGGCGCCCCGGTCCCGCACCGCGGGATCGGCCACCAGCTCCATCAGGAACGGGATGCAGGCCAGCGTCGAGTCGTACACGTCCCCCTGGTGGTGCACGGCCCCGTACATTCCGTCGAGTGCTCTCTCGCGCTCGGCCGGATCCGCGGAGGCGAGTCCGCGCAGCAGCTCCGGCACATCGTCGGCCGGGCCGTAGGCATGCTCCAGCGAGGCCCACGCGACCTCGTCGATTCCCGCGAACACGACTGTCCCCCTCCCAAGAAACCTTGGGTCTCCAAGCAACTTCGGGTCTCGACCCTTGTGTCTGGGGGAAGTGTGCCCCAAGGAACCGACATCCTGACCGGTATCCGGCGGGGTTGTCCGGGGGTTGTTGAATCCCGGCCTGTTGCCGCCGTAGCGGGCGGCTGTTCCCATGGGCGGTGGGTGATGGCGATGGAGCGACTGCGGGTGACGCCGACGCGCATCGGGGGCAGGGACCGGCTCTGCGTGAGCCTCCCCGACGGGCGCGACGTGGCGTGGTGCGACCGCGACACCGGACGGATCGCGCTGCTCTCGGCCGCCCATCGCGACGCCGTACTGGAGGCCCTCGCCCCCTTCACGGCCGGGGAGCTCACCATGGGGCCGCCGCCCGTGCCCACCCGGGCCGAACTGGCCCGGCTCGCCCTGCCCCCGGACGACGACCTGGCGCCCAACCGGCCCGGCGAGGCGCTCCACACGGACCTCGGACGCAGACCACCGGCCGCGCCGAGGCTGGTGCGGCGCGATCCGCGGCTCCTCGACCTCGCCGCGCAGCAGCGGCTCGGCGACGCGCTCGACGAGCTGGAACCCGCGGGCTGGCGCGTCCTGCACGCCGTGCCGCTGCCGGGCGCCGACCACATCGACCATCTCGCCGTCGGTCCGGGCGGAGTGCTCGCCCTGCACGCGTACGCGGCCGGCCGGCTGCGGGTGCGCGCCGGCGGCCGGCTCGCCCGGGGCGTGGTCCTCGACCTCACGCTGACGCGCCGCCGGGCCGACCGGGCCGCGCACGTACTGGCCGCCGCCGTCCGGCCGGTCCTGGTCGTCGTGGGCGCGCCCCGGTCGTTCGCCGCGCCGGCGCCGGGCGACGTCCAGGTGCTGCGGGACGACGAGGTGCCCGTGCTGGCCCGGCTCGGCGGGGTGCGGGGGCCGGCGGAGGTCGAGTCCCTGTACGCGGTGGCCCGGGACCGCCGCACCTGGCTCGGGGCGTGACGGGCCCGGGCCGGTCGTGACCGGGCTCAGCGCAGGTTGTCGCCCCAGCTGCCCTGCATCATCGTCTGGAACGCCCATGTCCCGTTCCGCCTGATCAGCACGTCCGCGTACCGCAGTTGCCGGGTCTGCCCGTCCATGGTCATGGTCGAGTCGGTGAAGACCACGGCCATCGCCGCCGAGAGGAACACCGGGGTCCGCACCGACTCGAAGCTGATGTCGCCGTCGCCGTCGCCCATCACCTGGGTCATGGTCTCCACGAACTGCCGGCGGTCCCACTGCGCGGAGGCGCCGTCGCCCGCGGAGTCGTCGCTGATCAGATTGAGCGGGAAGACGGCCATGTCCGCCATGCGCTCGATGTCGCGTGCGGCGCTGTGCGCGTCGTAGTCGGTGAACCACTCCTGGATGCTCGCCAGTTCCCCGGCGCTCGGGATGTATCCGGTGTCGGGCAGAAACGTCACTCTGTCTCCTTGTCGTCCTGGGTGGCCCCAGCTCTTCCGGTCCTGGAAGGTCGTGCCCGGACACACGGCTAGTCAAACTTGATTAATGGGACTCCGGTCGGTCCAGCTCCTCCGGCAGCCTCAGCCGCACCACCGTCGTCACCGTGTGCCGCGTGGTGCCCAGCTCCACCTCTGCCGTCACCCCCGGCTCCACCGTCCGGTACGCCACCTCGCCGATCCCCGTCGCGATCGCCGTCCCGCCCGTGCCGCTCACCCGCCCCGCCAGCACGGCTGCCGCCTGGGCGCGCAGCGCGGGCTGCAGCGGGCTGGAGACCACCGGTGTGTCGTCGTCCGGGAGCACCAAGGCCAGCGCGGCGGGCCGGCTCGGAGCGCCGGTGAAGCCGACGACGGCCGCGTCGTGCGTACGGGTGTGCCGGAGCTTGCGCCAGAGCCGCACCCCGCCCCGGTAGCTCTGGTCCAGCCGCTTGACCACCAGCCCCTCGACGCCGATCGCCGGCAGGCTCTCGTACCAGCCCACCGCCTCCGCCCGGTCCAGCGTCATCGGCACCGGCTGCAGCGGCGGCCCCAGCGGCCCGGTCACCGCCAGCAGCCGCGCCCGCCGCTTCTCGTACGCGAGCGGCCGCAGATCCTCACCCGCCTCCGCCAGCAGGTCGAAGGCGGCGTACGAGGCGGGCAGGGCGCGGGCGAGCGTGGGCGCGCGCCCCGCTGTGGCGGCCGCGCGCTTCTGCACGGCGGCGAAGTCGGTCCGCCCGTCCCGCCACACCACGACCTCGCCGTCGAGCACCGTGCCGTCGGGCAGCTGCCCGGCCGCGGCGGCGAGGTCCGGGAAGGCGGCCGTGACGATCCGCCCGGAACGGGCCTGGAGCAGCACCTCGTCCCCGATGCGGAAGATCACCATGCGGTGCCCGTCGAACTTGGGCTCGTAGGCCAGGCCGGCGCCGCGCGGCAGCGCGTTCACCGGCTCGGCGAGCGCGACCTTCACGGGCGGCCGGGGCAGCGTCACGGCAGGCGCCCGGCCCGGTCACCGTCCTCGAGCGGGGCGAACAGATCCCCGTACCGCTCGAGCCGGGGCGCGATGTCCGGGAGCCCGAGGACGAGCCCGGCCCCGTCCGCGCGGCCCTCCTCCACCTCCTCCCAGGTCACCGGGGCGGAGACGGCCGGCTCCGTGCGCGCCCGCAGGGTGTACGGGGTCGCGGTGGTCTTCGCGGCGGCGTTCTGGCTGTGGTCGACGAAGACCTTGCCGGGCCGCAGCGCCCGGGCCATCCGGTGCAGGACCAGCTTCGGCAGAGCGGCCTCGCCCTCGACGGCCAGCGACTTCGCGTAGGCGGAGACCTGCTCGGAGGGGGTCGGCGCCAGCGGCACGGCCAGGTGCAGGCCCTTGGAGCCGGACGTCTTCGCGTACGCCTCCAGGCCGTCGCGCGCGAGCCGGTCGCGCAGCCACAGGGCCACCTCGCAGCACTCGGCGATACCGGCGGGCGCGCCCGGGTCGAGGTCGAACACCATGCGGTCCGCGACGGCCGGCCGGTCGGCCCGCCACTGCGGAGTGTGGAACTCCACCACCAGGTTGGCCGCCCAGACGAGTGAGGCCAGGTCGTCGATCACCACCTGGCGCGCCTTCGGGTCCTCCGAGCGGGGGACCGGCGCGGTGCGCACCCAGTCCGGGGTGCCGGGCGGTGGGTTCTTGGTGAAGAAGACCTGGCCGTCGGGGCCGTCCGGATACCGGAGGAACGAGACGGGGCGGTCCTTGAGGTGGGGCAGGATCGCCTGAGCCGTGACGGCGTAATAGTGCACGATCTCGCCCTTGGTGGTCCCGGTGGCGGGGTGGATGACCTTCTCCAGGTTGCTGAGGGCCAGGCGCCGCCCCTCCACCTCTGTGATCGGCGTCATACGATGAGAATCCCACGATTTCCGAAATTCCGGATTGTTCGGATGAAAGGGATGAAACGTGCGATCCATCTGGAACGGAGCGATCTCCTTCGGGCTGGTCAGCATCCCGATCAAGCTGGTCAACGCCACGGAGAACCACTCCGTCTCGTTCCGCCAGATCCACGCCGCCGACGGCGGCCGGATTCGCTACCGCAAGGTGTGCGAGCTGGAGGAGAAGGAGGTCGCGCAGGGCGAGATCGGCAAGGCGTACGAGGACGCGGACGGGTCGATGATCCCGATCACCGACGAGGACCTCGCCGCCCTCCCGCTGCCGACCGCCAAGACGATCGAGATCGTCGCCTTCGTCCCGGACTCCGAGATCGACCCGCTCCAGATGGACACCGCCTACTACCTCGAGGCCAACGGCGTACCGGCCGCCAAGCCGTACACCCTGCTGCGCGAGGCCCTGGGGCGCAGCGACCGCGTCGCCATCGCCAAGTTCGCGCTGCGCGGCCGGGAGCGGCTCGGCATGCTCCGCGTCGTCGACGACGTGATCGCCCTGCACGGGCTGCTGTGGCCGGACGAGATCAGGGAGCCGGAAGGCGTGGCCCCGCAGGGTGACGTGAAGGTACGGGACGCCGAACTGGACCTGGCCGACGCCCTGATGGACACCCTCGGCGAGGTCGACATCGAGTCGCTGCACGACGACTACCGTGAGGCGGTCGAGGCCATGATCGCCGCGAAGGTGGAGGGCGGCGGCGGTGCGGTCGAGCCGGCTCCGGCGGAGCACGAGGGCGGCAAGGTCATCGACCTGATGGCGGCGCTGGAGAGCAGCGTGCGGGCGGCCCGGGAAGGGCGGGGCGGGGAGGCGGAGGAGTCCGGCCGCGACGAGGCGCGGGTGACGCCGATCAAGGGGCGGCGCCCGGCGTCCGCGCCGAAGGAGCCGGGCGGCAAGAAGTCGACGTCCACGGCGAAGAAGGCCGCCGCCAAGAAGACGACGGCCAAGAAGTCCACCGCCAAGTCCACCGCCAAGTCGACCGCCAAGTCGGCCTCGAAGTCCGCCTCGAAGTCCGCCTCGGAGGTCACCGGCAAGCCGGCGGCGTCTTCCTCCGGGACCAGGAAGGCGGGGGCGAAGAAGGCCGCGCCGTCGGCGAGGAAGCGCTCCTCGGCGTGACGGGCGGGACCCGGCCGGCCGTCGTCCCGACGTTCCCCTGTGGCGCGGACACCGACCGCTCGCGTCACCGCCGGGCCAGGACCCCGATGACGGGGTCGAGGCAGGCGGCGCGCGGTTCGTTCGGGGGCATCGGCTGCCGGGCGGCGGGAGCTGCGGGCGGCCGAGGCAGCCGCTGTACCGCCCGGCGGGCAGCGCCGGGCGGCTCCCGCGCCGGTGCGCGTGGCCGGCTGACTGCCCCTGCGGCCCGGACCGGCGACGGGTCGCGGCGCACCGCCGGCGCCGCGACCCTGGACGCGGGCCTGGCGGCGCCCGGGCCGGTGCGGGAGGAGCGGATGAGCACATGAGCATCGACGTGACGGCCGAACGACTGATTCCGCTGCCGGTCGACCGTGTAGCGCCCTACGCCATGGACTGGCGTCACGATCACGAGTGGACCCAGGGCATCCGCCGCGCCGCGCTGACCCGCGAGGCGGAGGGCGGCGGCTTCGGCGTCGGGGCGGAGGTGACCCGGACGGCGTACTTCCTCCGTCGCCGCATCGACTACGTGCTGCGCGTGGTCGCCCACGAGCCGCTCCGGCTCCTCGACATGGTCTCGGTCGCCGGCCCCATGCCCATGCACGTCACCTACACCTTCGCGCCGCGGGAGAACGGCACCCTGGCCCGCATCCGCGTGCGCGGCGACCCGGGCGGCCACTACCGCCTGGCGGCCCCCCTGATGGCGCGCAGGGTGCGGTCCTCGATCGGCAAGGACCTGCGCGACCTGGAACGGGTGCTGGCTGCCCGGCCGACCTGATGCGGTCCGGAGGCCCGGAACCTAGACTGGCGGCGCCCGGAAGATCCCGATCCGAGGGAGACGCGCATCATGTCGAAGCGAGGCAACAAGCGCCGCGCCCGTAAGAAGAAGGGCGCGAACCACGGCAAGCGCCCCAACACCTGACCGTGAGCACGCAGGAGCCGGACCCGCCGACACGGGTCCGGCTCCTGTGCTGTGCCGCAGGTCCGGGGCCGGGGCGGTCAGCCGGTCGCGGCGGCGCCCGTCGGCAGCGGCGGTTCCGCCTCGATCCGCGCCAGCTCCGCGTCGGTGAGGACCCGGGAGCGGAGCAGGAACCGCACCCCCTCCGGCGCCTCCAGCGAGAAGCCGCTCCCACGGCCGGGCACCACGTCGACCGTGAGGCCGGTGTGCCGCCAGTACGCGTACTGGTCCGCGCTCATCCAGAACGGAGTGTCACCGGCCACCCTGCCCAGCAGGACGTCCGAGCCGCCGACCCGGAACTCGCCGCGCGGATAGCACATCGGCGCACTGCCGTCGCAGCAGCCGCCCGACTGATGGAACATCACCGGCCCGTGCACGGCCACCAGTCGGGCGACCAGCGCCTCGGCGGCGGGCGTCAGGGCCACCCGGACCGCCCGCTCGCCCATCAGAAGAACCCGAGCTTCTTCGCGGAGTAGCTGACCAGCAGGTTCTTCGTCTGCTGGTAGTGGTCCAGCATCATCTTGTGGTTCTCCCTGCCCACGCCGGACTTCTTGTAGCCGCCGAACGCCGCGTGCGCCGGGTAGGCGTGGTAGCAGTTGGTCCACACCCGGCCCGCCTTGATCTCCCGCCCCAGGCGGTACGCCGTGCTCCCGTCGCGGGTCCACACACCCGCGCCCAGCCCGTACAGCGTGTCGTTCGCGATCTTCAGGGCCTCGTCGACCGAGTCGAACGTCGTCACGGAGACGACCGGCCCGAAGATCTCCTCCTGGAAGATCCGCATGTCGTTCCGGCCCCGGAAGATGGTCGGCTCGATGTAGTAGCCGCCCTCCAGACCCGGCACCTCGCGCCGCCCGCCGCCGGTGACGAGCTCGGCACCCTCCTGCGTGCCGATGTCGATGTACGAAAGGATCTTCTCGTACTGGTCGTTGCTCGCCTGAGCGCCGATCATGGTCGCCGGGTCGAGCGGGTCGCCGCTGACGATGGCCTTGGTGCGCTCCAGGCAGCGCGCCATGAACTCGTCGTAGATCGAGGCGTGGATGAGCGCCCGCGACGGGCAGGTGCACACCTCGCCCTGGTTGAGCGCGAACATCACGAAGCCCTCGACGGCCTTGTCCAGGAAGTCGTCGTCGGCGGCGGTGACGTCGGGCAGGAAGATGTTCGGGCTCTTGCCGCCCAGCTCCAGCGTGACGGGGATGATGTTCTCGCTCGCGTACTGCATGATCAGACGCCCGGTCGTCGTCTCCCCGGTGAACGCGATCTTGGCGACGCGCGGGCTGGAGGCGAGTGGCTTGCCTGCCTCGACGCCGAAGCCGTTCACGACGTTCAGCACCCCGGCGGGGAGCAGGTCGGCGATCAGCTCGACCACCAGCAGCAGGCTGACCGGGGTCTGCTCGGCCGGCTTGATGACCACGCAGTTGCCGGCGGCCAGGGCGGGCGCCAGCTTCCACGCGGCCATCAGGATCGGGAAGTTCCACGGAATGATCTGGCCGACCACGCCCAGCGGCTCGTGGAAGTGGTACGCGACGGTGTCGGCGTCGATCTCGGCGATGCTGCCCTCCTGGGCACGCACCACGCCGGCGAAGTAGCGGAAGTGGTCGACGGCCAGCGGGATGTCGGCGGCCAGCGTCTCGCGGACGGGCTTGCCGTTCTCCCAGGTCTCGGCCACGGCGATCTTCTCGAGGTGCTGCTCGATCCGGTCCGCGATCCTGTTCAGGACGTTGGCCCGCTCCGTGGCGGACGTCCGCCCCCAGGCGCCGGCGGCCGCGTGGGCGGCGTCCAGCGCCAGTTCGACGTCGGCCGCGGACGACCGGGCGACCTCGCAGAAGACCTTGCCGGTCACGGGGGTCGGGTTCTCGAAGTACCGGCCCTCGACGGGGGCGACCCAGTCGCCGCCGATGAAGTTCTCGTAGCGGCGGGCGAAGTCGACGATGCTGCCTTCTGATCCTGGCTGCGCGTACACCATGGCGAGCTCTCCTCGGAGGACGGCGAGTGAGGTGCCGCGGCGGCGGCCTCACGCCGCCGTGGCGGCTCACACTGTGCGCCGCGGAGGTTGGCGCGAGGTTGGTGCGGCTCGGTGCGGTGCGTCCCCGCGCGTCCGCCCGTCGTGCGCCGGCCGTCAGTCGTCGCGCAGGGCCGTGCTCAGCCGCCCGGCGGCCAGCGCCCGGCGGGCGTCGCCCCGCCCCAGCAGGTGCAGCGCGTGTTCGTGCACCGCCGTGTCGTACGGGGCCCGTTCGCCGTAGCGGAGGGCGTGCTCCGGGCACGGGCTCGCCAGGACCGCCTCCCGTACGGCGACCTCCAGCCGGGCCCGCCACTCGACGATCCCCGGCGCCTCCGACCGGTGCAGCAGCGGGCCGCGGTAGTGGCGCAGCGCGGCCGCCGTGTCACCGCTCTCCAGCGCGCGCAGCAGATCGACGGCGTCGCACGAGACGGGCGCGGTGAGGGCGTACCGGCGGGTGGCGATGCCGCCGCACAGGGCGCGTCGCAGGTGCGAGATCTCCGCCTTGAACGTGGAGGCCGTGACCGGCCGGTCCCCGTACAGCGCCTCGCGCAGCCGTTCCGGCGAGAAGCCGTCCGGCTCCAGGGCGAGCAGCGTCAGGATCTCCAGCTGGCGCGGCCGCAGCGGCAGCGGAGCGCCGTCCCGCACGGCCTCCTGCGATCCGAGGCAGCGCAACCGCACGCCGCGGCCGGGCGCTTCGGGCAGGACGCCGGCCCCGGCCCGTAGCCGCGTCTCGATGGACGACACCAGGGTCCGCACCGTGGACATGGCCAGCGGGTGCGAACGGTCCCAGGTGGTCGACAGGTCCAGTACGCCGAGGACCCGGCCGCCGGGGTCGTGGATCGGCGCGCAGTAGCAGACCCAGCCGTGCAGCGCCGTCACCAGGTGCTCGGCGGAGAAGATGGTGCTGGGGCGGCCCGTGCGCAGAGCGAGCGACAGGGCGTTGGTGCCCATGGCCTCTTCGTCCCAGCGGCCGCCGGGCGCGAAGTTCACCTGCTCGGCGCGGCGCTTCATGGTCCGGCCGCCGCACGTCCACAGGATGGTGCCGGACGCGTCGGTCACCGCCGTCACGAAACCGGCGTCCTCGGCGATGCTCAGCAGTTCGTCCTCGAGATTGTCGACCGGCCGGCGCAGCGGCGAGCGCGCCCAGCGGTGGTGCACCGTGCCCCCGTCGGAGACCGGCGCGCTGTCCCGGCCGGGGTCCACGCTGCTCAGCGAACGCACCCACGACTCCGTGACCTCGGGCCGCAGCGCCCCGCCGCCGTACGGCGACCGTCTGGCGGCCGTCAGCCGGGGCACCCAGCGGGACCACTCGTCCTCCAGGGCGGCCCGGCGCCGCCGGAGGTCACTGCGCTGTGACATGTTCTCCCCTGTCGCGGATCGGGGGACGACCGCCCATTCTCCGCCGGGACGGGCCGCGGCGCACCACCCTGTCCGGACGGTTTCCGCGGCGGACGGGGAAAGCGGCGGACGGGGAAAGCGGCGGACGGAGGGGGCGGGCCGGGGGAGTGGGCCGGCGCGGCACCTGCGTAACCCCGTGTCGCAGGTGCCGTACCGCCTGTCGCCGGCCATCGCGGCCACGATAGAGCACGACTGGAGCCTTCTTCTAGAATATTGTTCTACTTATTTGAGCGGTCGTCCCGTGGAACTCCAGTTCCGGGGCGTGTTCTAGGCTGTCCGCCATGGTGAAGCAGCAACGCGGTGAGGCAACGGTCGAGCATGTGCTCACCACCGCACTGCGCCTCTACGGGAAGTCGGACGGACAGGGCTTCACCGTCAACGCCGTCACGACGGCCAGCGGCGTCAGTCTCGGCAGCCTCTACCACCACTTCGGCAGCTTCGACGGCCTGGCCGCCGCACTCTACCTGCGGTGCATGGGCGAGCTGTTCGACGAGATGACCGCCGCGCTCCAGCGCACCCGTACAGCGCGCACCGGCGTCCGGGCCCTGGTCCGCGCGTATCTCCGCTTCACCGAGGAACGCCGCGACGCGGCCCTGTTCATCCACGCCTCCGCGTACTCCGGCTATCTGGCGGCCCACGCAGAAGAGGTGCGCGCGGCCAAGGCGGAGATGCTGGCGCCCGTCGCGGCCTGGATGCTGCCCCGGATGGCGGCGGGGGAGATCGCGCCCATGCCCCCGTCCCTGGTGGAGGTGCTGGTCCTCGGCCCGGCGGCGGAGGCCGCCCGCCGCTGGCTGGGCGGCACGTACGACATGGACCTGGGCGAGGCCGCGCGCGTGCTGCCGGACCGGATCTGGCGCTCCCTCCGGCCGGACTGAACGGCCGGTCAGGCCGACGGACGACCGGCCCTGGGTTCGCCCACGCGTTCGCACGCGGACCGGACCGGGCCTGAGCCCGACCGGGCGGCCGGCCCGGTCGACGCACGGAAAGCCACACGATCCGGCGCCCCGGCGGCCCGAGCGTCCCAACTACCCTCGTGCTTGGCATGCTCAGGACCGTCATCGCTGGGACTCGTCCTCGCAGACCCTTGGTTTGGGCGAGGAGGGACGCTGTTCAGCGCCACAGATGCAGGGCCGTCCGGTCCGCGGCGACCGTGTACCAGCTGCCGTCCCCCGCGGAACAGACCGTTCCGGTGACCGGGGAGGGGCAGGAGATCTCGCCGCGCAGCGTCATCTCCTGCGCGTCGAGCAGCCAGTGACGGGCCGTGCTGTACCCGGCGTCGCACCCGGACGTGCCCGCGACGACAGCGTCCTCGCCGGCGAAGGCCGCATCGAAGTCCCAGTACACCCGGTCCCCGCCGGCGCTCTCCGGGTGCTCGGGGCACAGCGCCGTCGGCATCCAGTTCGCCCAGGACGGAGCCGTCCTCCGCCGCGGGCAGCGCCAGCGTGTACTGCCCGGCGTCGACGGTCAGCGGACGCGGGCCCGACGGGCTCACCGCCAGCAGCAGCAACTCGTCGTCGACCTTCTCGAAGGTCAGCCCCTGGCCGTCGAACCGCCCCCACAGCGCGGGCGGACACTCGGCGATGTTCCAGCAGCCGTGCCGCGCCTCCCACCGCACCGCGCTCGACGCCTCCACACAGCGCACCGCGTGCACACCCGCGGACACCACGGCGCCGGCCTCCGGAGCCACCGCGACCGTCCCGAAGCCGCGCGGCCAGGGCGCCGGGAAGAGGACCGGCCCGTCCTGGCCGCCCGCGTCGAGCACGGCGACCTGCTCGTCCCCGCGCTGCACGAGCAGGGTGCGGCCGGACCGGTGCACGACCTCCGGGGCATCCGCGGACGCCGGGTCCATCGGGGCGGCTGCGGTGGCTACGGGACGAGCGGCGACGGTCACGGAATCCTCCGGCGCGGGGGCGTGAGATGCGGGCTGCTGTGGGCGCAGGATACGGCGCGGGGCCGAGGCCCAACCGGCCTTCCTGTCCGCCCCCGAGGGGAGAGGGGAGCGTACCGCCCGCGGGTAAACCACAGGACCCGGCGCCGGTCCCTCCGGTAGGTTCGGTGCTGTTCGAAGGGGGAGAAGTGGCGAAGCTCAATCAGATCATCGCCGTGGAAAAGGGCGTCAAGAGCAAGTCGCTCCAGGACATCACCGCGGCCCACCACAAGGTCCAGAAGCCCGCGCTGCTGGCCGGCATCTCGCGCACCTATCAGCCGAAGGACGAGGAGGGCGAGCAGCTGCCGCCCGAGTCGACACGGGTGCAGATCAAGGCCGAGGACGCGCTGCGCGAGATGTCGGGATCGCTGACCCGGCTGTTCGACGTCGTGGCCACAAAGGACTGGGCCAACTGCACCGCCCGCGCGGACGTCGTCGTCGACGGGCGGACCGTCGTCGCCGAAGCGCCGGTGAGCTACCTGCTCTTCCTGGAGAAGCAACTCACCGACCTGCACACCTTCGTGAAGAAGCTGCCTGTGCTGGACGCCGCCGAGTCCTGGTCGCTCGACCCGTCGACGGACTGGTGGAAGACGGACCCCGTACGCACGATCCGTACGAAGAAGGTCCCGCGCAACCACGTCAAGGCGGAGGCGACGGACAAGCACCCGGCGCAGGTCGAGGTGTACTACGAGGATGTCCCGATCGGTTACTGGACGACGGTCAAGTTCTCCGGAGCCCTGCCCGCGAAGCGGGTCAACGAGCTGCTGGAGCGCGTCGAGAAGCTGCAGCACGCCGTGAAGTTCGCCCGCGAGGAGGCCAACAGTGCCGAGGTCACCGACCAGCGGGTCGGCGACGCGGTGTTCGGCTACCTCTTCGGCTGACGCCGGCGGAGGCAGCCCCACGGATGCCCCCGCGTGCGAGCGCGGGGGTGCGCAACAGGCGCGGACCGGAATTGAGGCCCGGTCCGTGTGATGGGCGCAAGCTGAAACTGAGGTTCAGCCTGAAGACGCGGTGACAGTGAAGGTTCGAGTCCTTCCCCCGGCACCAACGCACGCCGGGGTGGCCCAACATGGCAGAGGCAGCCGCGATCACACTCAGACTCTCGCTCCAGCTTCAGCATCGCCACCGATCGCCAGATCGACCGGGTACGGACGAACGCCGGCGGATGCTGGTTCGAATCCCGCCTGCACCTCTCACGCGGTGCGGTAGTTCAAAGGAAGAACACGACGGCCTGATGACTGATCCGTACTCTTAAGCGCCACTGGCGTGCGCAATTGGGTGGCATCCCCAGGGACCCGGGAGCTGGATACGACTCCCGGGTCCCGCCACGTCCGGCGCAGTCGGACCTCTGTTCGCGGACGCGACGAGGCGCAGCCCGTACGCCAGGCCCGGCTGCTGTCGCCGGTGAGTACGGCGGAGGCGCGGGCGATCGAGGCACTGGCGGACCACTCGCTGCGGCTCGCGGAGTACGACCCGCAGATCGCGCGTGGCTACGACGAGAGCGGGGCCAAGGCGGCCGACCTCATCGACTACAACACGGCAGATGAGGCGGGTGTGGTCCGGCGGCCGGCCGACTGGTCCGAGGTGATCCTCAAGGGCCCGCAGATCGGCCTGGCCAACCCGATGTTCAAGCAGCCGAGCCAGGGCGGAGGCGAGGTCCTGGGCCTCAACCCGGCGACGCTGGCGGACGACGCCGTACCCGAGTCCGAGTACGTGTACGTCGCCGAGCCGGAGGTGTACCGGGCCGCGCAGGACGTGTGGAGCGACGGCAGGACGCTGGAGCAACTCAATGCATCCGAGCGCGAGGTGACACGGGCGCGGAACGTCGCGGCCGGGCGACTCGAGGTGGCGTCGGCGGACGTCACCGAGGAGCAGGTGCAGGCGGAGCTTCTGCGGCGGCTGAGGCGGCCGTACACGGAGTTCTACCGGGTGACGTGGCGGGAAATGATTGCGCCTGACACGGAGCGCAGTCTCTACGTGGCGCTTGTGCCACCTGGCCTCGCAATCGCTTCAACAGACCCAAGGAGCCCTCGGGGGGCAGGGCCTGTGAGCGCAGTTTCGTATACCGCTGCTGGAGCAGGCTGATCTCTTTCGCGTTGGCGATCAGGTGCCCATTCTGCTGCCCTTCGGAGTACGCGAACCAGCGATTGTCCGGGGTCTCGGCCAGCATGATCGGCCCGTCCGTCCCCGCGTGCGACGCCTGCCGCAGCGGCATCACCTGAAACTCCACGTTCCAGTTCCGCTCGATCAACTCCAGCAGCCGGTCGAACTGTTCCCGCGACACGCACTCCCCGCCCGTCCACCGCTCCAGCACCGCCTGCTCCACGATGAAGCTGAACGACGTCGGAGGCTTCCGCGTCACCGCCAGCAACTCCTGCCGCGCCAGCCGTGCCGCGATCCGCTCCTCCAACTCCTCCGGGTCGGGCAGCGGCGGCACGTCCAGCGACTGTATGAAGCGTCGGCCCGCACCTCCCTGACAGGGGGTGCGGGCCGACGCGTCGCAAACCGGTCGCCGGCCTATGGGCCGACGAGGTACTTGATGTCGCTCACGACGTACCCGCCGTAGCGGAACGCCGTCCCGAGCGCCTCCAGCCTCGCGTACTGCTCTGCGGACAGATACAGGTACTCAGGGGACGCCGAGGCGCTCTTTGTGGGCAGGGCCTGCAGCAGTAGCCGGAAGGCGAGATCGGGACTGCAGTGGCGGACGCACTCGGCGAGCGCATCCGACATCTCCTGGCCGAAGAGCGCCCGGAACTCCTCCACCACTGACATGACCTGATCGGCCAGATCGCTGCCTTCGAAGCGGTCCGCGCCGGAGAGAGCCGGGGTGTCCGAGCGGTGGGAGAGCCATGCGTCACACACGCCGAGCACCTGCCGCATCCACTCGGCCCCGTCCCTGGCACGGCCGCGCTGGTAGAAGCGTTCGCCGCCCTCCACGCCTTGTTGCCACAGCTCGGTGATCCGATCCGGCGGTAGCCCTTCGAGAAGGAGCCGCGCGTCGCGGCGGACCAGCAGGACCGCCTCCGGCTCGAGCCCCTCCACGAACTGATCGGCCACGGCCGCCGCTGCCGAGGACGCGCTCAATGTCCAGTCCTGGTGGAAGAAACTCATGATCCAGGGGACGCCGAACATGAACTCCGTGGACCGATCCATGGTCTGTCTCCTCCTTACTCCGGGTACGCGGTGTGGACGTAGTAGCCGAACCGGTGACCCGGCGCACGCTTCAGGATGATCACGTATCGGTTGCCGGCCTGAGTGATCGTCCTGCCGTCCGGGTGGGCGACGAAGCCGAGGGAGTTCCTGGCTCCGAAAGCGCCCTTCAACGTCTTCTGCTGTTCGCCACCCCGGAGCCACCTGGTGATCTCAGTGGCCTTGTTCGCCAAGGCGTAGTCGACGACCTGCTGAGCTGTCTGGAGGTCTACGAACACGCTGTTCTTCGAGTTCTTGTTCACCGCCAGCCTGAGCGCCTCCGCCTGCGTCGGGGTCACGTGCTCGCCGAGGACATGAGCCTGGCCGGGGAACCTCTGTGCGTCGGCGACCAGGTCACTGCAATTGTGGACCAGCACCGGGGAGCGGCCCGCCAGGACGTAGAACGTGTGCAGGTCCTCGACGGTCAGGTCGTAGACCCGCTGACCTGTCAGACCCCGCCGGTCCTTAAGAGTGGTCACCGTCCGTACTGTCCCGTCATGCGTCCGGAGCCCGTCGCCCACACGCAGGTCGGAGACCACGGTCCAGCCGCGGTCCACTACGTAGAACCGGTGCCCCGCCGTGCTGGAGACGGTGCTGCCGCCGGAGACGCCGATGTCCACGAGCCGGTCGGTGTCGTGCCAGAACGTGCTGATCACCGGCTCCGGCCGCAGCCGGCCGGTGGCGGGGTCGGGGGCCAGTACCTTGTCGGTGCGGCGTATCTCACTGATGGCCTTACGGGTACCGTCCGCCATCAGCACCTGGGTGTCGCCGGGGAAACTGTTCACCGTGCACGCGGTGCGGAGATCCTCGTACGTGTTGACCGTCCGTTGGATGTCGGCGAGGGTCTCCGGATTCACGTCCAGGGCCTTCAGGGTCTTGAACGCGTCAGCGACGCCGACCCCTGTGTGCATGGCGGCGTCCAGGGCGCGGATGCCCTCGGCGACCTTGGCGAAGGCCTTGCCGGGGATGAAGTTGGACGCGGCCCAGGCGCAGCCGCTGGCGCTGCCGTGCCAGCAGTCGACGAAGTCCTGGACCAGGACCGCCTTCAG
>NZ_JBIAHV010000029.1:0-50414 GCF_042870895.1 Streptomyces sp. NPDC006294 | reverse complement strand
CACCCCCCAGGTCATGCCTTCGACAGGGGGACACAGTCATGCCGGGCCCGGAGGCCAGCGGTCCCGTTGCAGGACCGCGAAAAACATAACGGGGGCAATATCAGCATCACCCAGCATGGCCGAGTCCATCACACGACACTGAACCAATGGTTCAAGAACAACAAGAATCTGAGTGCTATCAGCACCATTCGCCCGGGGAAGCGAAGTTGAGGCGGGCGGGTACGTCGGTGTGGCTGGCCGGAGCACTCGTGCTGCTGCTCGGCGGCTGCGATGTCCTCTCCACCGGCAAGACGCCCGGCCGCATCAAGGGCGGCACGGCCGAGCTTGAACTGACCGTGACCGGGCGCCCTTCCCCTGGCACCCTCACGACCAGCGAACACGTCCTGGCTCGCCTCGAGGCCCGCGACGCCGACGGTCTGGCCGAGCTCGCCGCGGAGGGCGGCGAGAGGGAGAAGGACGCGAAGCGCTGGGTGGCCCGCTGGGGCGATGCCGCCCAGCGCCCCGCCACGGTGGACTTCCGCCTGGGTGAGAAGGAAGCCTCCGCCGATGTTCGTTTCACGGGGGTGAACGCTCCACGCTGTCGCTGCTGCTGATGCCGAAGGACGAGAGCAAGCCCCACGACGACAGGTTCGTGGTCGTTCTGCGGGAGGACCAGTGAGGTAACGGCCAAGGAACCCGCCGGACAGACGGAGGGTTCCTTGGGGCACTGCGTCATCACGCAGAACGCTCGGCCGGGTTCCCCGCCGAGCATTCTGCGTGGGTGGTTGTGCGGTTCGTGAAAGGGCTTCCGGACAGTCGGATTCGGTAGCCTCCCACCGGGATTTCCCTGAGTCCCAGTCCGGACGTCCGGGTTGGGGCTCAGGCCGTTGCAATGAGGACCTGACGCGACCGCGCCTGGGTGTCGCCGTGCGCGTGGCCTGCGTGGAGCTCGCCGAGAACCTGAGCGTTTCCGGCGGGCGGAACGTCGCGCAGGACGCGCTGCGCGAGTTCGGGGACGTCGTCGTGGACCTGGACGACGACGGGCTCCTCGTGGACACCGTGGTGCTGCGTCGGATCGCCGACCTGCACGAGGCCGACCCGCGGCTGGCCGCCGAGATCATCTTCGACCAGGGGCTCGGGGATCTCTTCGTTGTCCGTACAGCCGGGCATGTTGTGGGCTCGGAGGTGCTGGGGAGTGTGGAGTACGCGACCAGTGTGCTCGGCTGCCGCCTGGTCGTCGTCCGCGGACACGATTCGTGCGGCGCCGTCGCGGCCGCCCGGGTGGCCGTGGAGGATGGACTGTCCGTCGGCGGCTTCGTCCGTGACGTCGTCGAACGCGTCACCCCGAGCGTCCTCGCCGCCCGCACGGCAGGACTGACCTTCGCCAGCGACGTGGACGAGCACATCCGCCACACGGTTGACCTGCTCCTCGACGGCTCACACCTGCTCTCGGAACAGGTCGACGCAGGGGAAGTGGCCGCCGTAGGCCTCGGCTACCAGCTCGCCGAAGGCAGCGCACGGCTCGTCACGTCACGCGGCGACATCACCGAAGAGGATGAAACAGGCTCATGACGCAGTACTTCGACTGCATCGAGCCGACGGTCCGCGATGCCGGCCCCGAAGAAGCCGTCGCGGGCGACAAACGAAATCGGCCGCGTCGGCAGCGGTGATGGGCGAGAGCGTTCCGGGGACGGCCGGGCCGCCCCGGTGTCTTGGCTTCGGATGTGGCGTGGGCGAGGCGGTTGACCATGGGCCAGCCGAAGCCTCCGGTGCCGCCGTTCAGGTCGGGGGTGCGCATGCGTGGCACCTGTGGACTGGGTCGTGCACGGGCACCTCGATGCTGGCCGGGTACGCGGTCAGGTGCAGGGTGCAGGCGCCGCCGCCGTGGCGCAGGGCGTTGGTGGCGAGCTCGGAGACGACCAGGACCACCGTGTCGGCGGTCTCGGGTGCGCCCGCCGGTACGAGACCTTCGAGGAACTCCCGAGCGCTGTCGCGGGCGTCGGCTACGGATGTCGCCGAGAGGAGGGGTGCGACTTTGACGCTCGTCCTGCCCATCCGGGTACCCCGGTCTCTGGATCGTCGACATCTGGTCCTGTCTGCCCGGGGCTTGTGCCCCGGCTGTGGACCGTCAACCCGGCTCGTTCCAGCACCCATCACTGTTTGAGGGTGATTACCTTCCTGCCGAGCGCGCGAAAATCTATGTCGGCCAGAGTAGACATTGGGCAGGGGTGTGGTTATGTTTCTCTCGTAACCCAGAAAGGACCGCAGGGCCTGGCAGAGACGAACCGCCAGGCAGCAATACCCGCGGTGGTAGGACGGTGCGGTGGTGGAGTTTCGAAGCCAGGGTTGTTGCAGGACGGCGACGGGACTGACGACCGGACCGGGCGGCCCGCAGTGATCAGGGGCCGCCACCGTAGTGGCAGTACCCAGCAGTGAAGTCAGTGAGCAGTACCTCGGTGAAGGCGTCGGCTGCGGACGCGCGCACCGGGAGGTTCGGCAGTGGGGTTCCAAGCCAGAGCAGACGCAGGACGGGCAACGGAGCGGCTGCCGAAGAGTGGCGCTGTCACAGGTCACTGAGCGGTTCGCATCACCAGCAGTACGCAGTAGAGCAGTACCAGCAGTAGGAAGTCCCCGTTTGGTAGGTAGTTGATCACCGAGGGAAGAACGGAGGAACGAAGCACCATCAGGATCGCCCGGGCGGAGGTCTTGGGCCCGGGTACCGCAGGACATCGATAGTGAGGTGGTCTCCGGTCAAGCAACCGCGATCCCCGCACCCACGACAGCAGCCAGGTCGGGTCGGCGGACACAGAAGGCCGGCGCAGTATCAGGGCCGGCAGATGGTGTAGTTCCTTCGGGGCCCTGGTGCCGTACGGCACCAGGGCCCCTCCGCGCGTTCCATGAGTTCCATGAGAGAGGTGCAATGACAGCAGACGACTCCTACGGCCGTCTCGACGACGACGACTACCCCGCCTACACCATGGGCCGGGCCGCCGACATGCTCGGCACCACACCGAACTTCCTCCGCGCCCTCGGGGACGCCCGCCTCATCGCCCCGCTGCGCTCCGAGGGCGGCCACCGCCGCTACTCCCGCTACCAGTTGCGCATCGCCGCCCGCGCCCGGGAACTCGTCGATCAGGGCACCCCGATCGAGGCCGCGTGCCGCATCATCGTCCTCGAGGACCAGCTCGAGGAAGCGCAGCGCATCAACGCCGAGTACCGCCGCACCGCCGAATCGGCGAGCCCCATGGCCGCGGTCTGAACGGTGCGCGCCCGCCGGACGCCGGCGGGGCTCGCGCCCCCATACAGGCGTTTCCTGTCGAAGCGGGGGAGGGTCTCGGAGGTGGGCGCGGTGGTTTCCTCCGGGCAGCACGACGAAGCCCCCGGCGGGTGCCGGGGGCTGCTGTAGGCGGTGCTTCCTTGCTGGTGTTCGTTCGGTGGCGCTGGATAGTGCTCAGTGGTGCTTGTTGGTGTTGTCCGGGCCGTGGGGTGAGTGCTGCCGGAGGGCGATGACATTCGCGTTCGGCCCGGGGCCGCTTCCCGCCCGGCGGGCACCTGAGAAGAAAGTTCGGCCGCCGCTCCCGCCTGGCGGGACGTACCGCTGACCGCCCTTTTGTTGCAGGTCAGGGCCGTGTGGCGTGGTCTCCATGACAGTGGATATCAAGATCATCCGGGCCGGTCAGATGTACCGCTGCTACCTGCGTCAGACCGTCGTCGGCGACGGCCGCCGCCCGGCCCGCACGCCGCACCCGGGCCGTCAAGCGCAGGCTCAAGCAGATCCAGTACCGCCCGGACCTGGTGGACGGCTGTCTCGCCCGGCACCGGCCTGGCCCCTTGGGCCCTTGATTCTCAGGCCGGGTCCTGACGATGTCGCTCGACCGGCGATAGGAGACGATGCAGCCCACACCAACGCACGAAGGCGAGCAACTTCATGACGGAGCACGCTTCGATGGACCTTATCCACCTTGCCGATCCGGATGGGGACCGCTGCATCGTGCGCGTCACGGGACGGTTCCAGCCGGGCGTGCTGAGTGGCCACGACATCCTGCACGCGGACGTGCTCGCCTCCGCGAGTTTTGTCGACGCCCGGCTCGACCTTTACCTCTTCCCGCATGACCTGGACTCCTGGGAGCAGCAGCTGTCCAATCTGCGTCCCGGCCAGACAGCCAGCATCGGCGGAGACCGCGGCCTGAGCCTCGACATCCAGATGCACGAAGACGGCTGGCTGTCGATCCAGGTGAGCGACCCGGACCGCCTTACGACGGCCCTGGGAACGCGGCCCCAGGGAGACTGGATTGCTGAGCACCGCGGGCGCCTGGAACAAGTCCGGCTGGCCTGGCCCCGCGAAGTCATTGAGACGGCCCCGGGAGCCTACGAGTGGAGCCCCAACCGTAAGCGGTGATCACCTGATCCAAGCCGCCGACATCACGCGTTTAAGTTCAGTGGTCACGTGTCTGCGCACCGGCCGGGCGCTGCGGACTCCCCGTGCACGGTCACAGAACAAGCCGCAGGGGCATGTCACCGCGGACGTCGTCCTCAGCGAACGGCCCGCCGAGGCCGGGGACCGCGCGGTCCCCGGACACTGGGTAGGCGATTTGATCATCGGAACGGGCCGCTCCGCGATCGGCACGCTGGTCGAGCGCAGCAGCCGCTCCACACTCCTGGTGCGGCCACCGGGCCCTCGGGGCCGCGCTGGCCGCGCTGGACGTCCTCCGTCAGCTGGCTGCCGCTCCCTCCTGGGCGCAGCCGAAGGAAGCCGAGAAGGTGAGTGCCTGATGCCGCAGATCCGCCTCATGGGCTCGGACTCGGACGACGTGCAGCGCACGGCCGACGCGGTCGTGCGGGCGCTGCGGGCCTGGCCGGAGTGCCGGGTAGGGGACGTCTCCAGCCCGGTGCCCAACCGGCGCGGCAGCGGGTGCCGCATCTACATCGAGGTCCTGGCCGACGTCGCCGACCAGGTCGAGGTCACCGTCGAGCGCGACGACCAGGAGCAGCAGGACCGGCCGGTACAGCGGTTGACGCCAAGCCGATGAGCTTGGGCGGCTAGCTAGTTGTACTGGCCCGTGAGGTTGGGGACGCGGCTGGCGGGTGGTCGGCCTTTGAGTGCGGTGTGTCCGCGGTGGTGATTGTAGGTGTGTAGCCATTGCGGGAACGCTTCGCGGCGTTCGGCTTCTGACCGGTAGGGGCGGGCGTAGGCCCATTCGTCCAGCAGGGTGCGGTTGAAGCGTTCGACCTTGCCGTTGGTCTGGGGCCGGTAGGGCCGGGTGCGCTTGTGGGCGATTCCGGCCGCTGCCAGGGCGTTGCGCCAGTCGCGTGAGCGGTAGCAGGAGCCGTTGTCGGTCAGTACCCGTTCGACGGTGATGCCGACGCCGGCGAAGAACGCCTGCGCCCGGGTCCAGAAGCCGGCGGCGGTCTGCTTCTGCTCGTCGGGGAGGATTTCGCTGTAGGCGAGGCGGGAGTGGTCGTCGACGGCGGTGTGCAGGTAGCTGTAGCCGAGACCTGGCTCACCCGTCCACAACCTCCCCAGACAGAACAGCTAGTCGGCCAGGTCCGCCGCTAGTTCGTCGCGCCAGTGCACGGACATGCGCAGGCTCAGGATCGTCTCCGCCGCCGCGGGCAGGGGCAGCAGCAGAAACCGGCGCAGGGCCTCGGCCGCCGCGTCCCGGCCGTGCCACGCCGCGAGGTCGGCCTCGGTGACTGGCGCCGGGTCCGGCTGGTGGCGGGCCGCGTCGAGCAGTCCCCGGACGGCCCGGACCTCCGCCCGGACGGTCCGCATCCGCAGGTCGAGGGCCTCGTCGGCCGGGAGGTCCACCGGCTCGCCCCGGCCGACCTGCTCCAGCGCCCGGGCAATCTCCGGGTAGCCGTCGATGCCGGTCTCCGACGCCAGCCGGGCGAGCTGCGCCGCCATCGCGGAGCGCAACCGCTCCGGCGGGGTCCGCTCCACGATGGCACCGAGGTCGAAGTCGCGTACGACGGTGACCGGGTGCCGCGCCTTCGGTACGTCGTCGAGGACCGGCAGCAGCAGCGCGCTGGCCAGCGGTACCGCTGCGTCGTCCGCCGGGTCCCAGCTGATGCCGTGCTCCGCCGTCAGGCCTGCCAGCAGCCGCGCGTAGGCGGCCGTCGAGCCGGGCCAGGGATCGACGCCGATCCGCTGCCACTGCTGTCCGTCGCGTCCGAGCGCGGGCTGCCCGTCGGGGCCGGTCACGTAGTCCTCGCGCGGCGATTCGACCCGGTGGCCTGCCTCCGGCCGCTCCGTGCCGTCCTCCACGACAGTCACGCGCACCTCGTATCCCTGCTTCGCCAGCCGCACCACCCGGGTTCCGCGGGACAGCCGTCCCAGCACCTCGGGACGGCCGAACTGGGCGTCACCGCCCTCCTGCGTGGCGTACGACCACCCATCGCCGCAGGACCCGGCCCGGACCATCGGGCGGTGCGCGGCCCAGGGCGCGCCGGCGGACAGCCGCGCCTGTTCCCGGCTGCGCGGCCCAGCGGTCGCGGGCACGGAGCCCAGCCGGTCCAGCAGGTCCCCGGGGTCGATGCCCGCCACGAACACGACGTCCGGCTGCACGGGCGGTGCGGGTTCGGGTCCGAAGAATCCGCCGCCCCCGAAGACGGCGTATGCCCCGTCAGGCTGCGGGACGGGCGGGGCCGGCTCGACCGCGGGGACCTGCGGCTCGGGGGCCCCGGCAGCGATGTCCAGGGCGGAGGTTGGGTCGGCGACGACCGTCCCGCCACCGTCCCAGATCAGCCGGCCCTCGTGGGCCAGGGGTGTCTGCCCGTCGAAGGGCAGGCCGTTCTCCAGGGCTGTGGCGAAGTCGGAGAGGACGTGCCGCAGTCCCGCCCAAGGCGTGAACGTCGAGCCCGTCTCGTCGAAGTACCGGCCTACCCGCCCGTGGTGCGGGCCGGGGCGAGTGACCAGGAAGAGTCCGTCGGAGGACTGCCAGCCGATGCCCAGTGTGACCAGCAGTCGTTCGTGCGGCCAGTACGCGTACTCGTCGCGCTCCTCCTCGTTGAGTTCGGCCTCCTCCTCGGCAGCGTCTTCCCCGACCTCGCGCAGGAACTCGGCGCTCCAGACGATCTCCCCGACTCCGGACAGCGGTCCGTAGTGGTCGAGCTGGAGCGTTCCGTCCTGGAGCTCCACACCGTCGTGCCGCAGCAGCGACTCCCTCAGGTCGGGCGGGAAGGCCACCCCAAGCCGGAGTTCGGCCGCCGCGATGTCCGCCAGGACGGCTGGCGGTCGCAGCAGTCCGTGGGTGACGGGCGCGTGCCTCGCGAGCCAGCTCTCGATGCGGTCCCAGGACTCTTCGACGGTGAACGTGATCATGCCCCGCACCCTAGGTGCGGGCACTGACACCCGGATGGCCGGGCTGTCCGTAGTCCCCTCCTGCCCCGATCCCGTGATCGCCCCCTTAGCGTTAACCGCTGTACCGCTGTACCGCTGTACCAAGTGGCCGCAATTTCATCGGATGCAACACTGCGGCTGGATCGCACACCGGCGGCAGCTTGACCCTTCTGTACTGGCCAGCGGCTTGCATGAGCCCGACGAGGGGGACTTGCCGAGCCAATTGACGAGTTGGTGCGTGATAGCGGGTGAGGCGTGTTTGGCTTGGTCGTGGCCTGTTGTCAGGCGTTGTTGGTGCGGTCGGAGACGAGACCGGCGATGGCTCGGTAGGTGTCGGGCAGGCGGTCGCGGCGGTGGGTCCAGCGCGTCAGCTGTTTCCAGCGTTTGTGGTCGGCGAGGGCGTGTTCGACGCTGATGCGGTCGGACGAGTGGCCGTGGCGGTCGCGTTCCCACTGTTCAACTCTGCTGGGCAGTGCTCCCGGCCGCGGCCTTCTGGGCGGCGTGGTCGCTTGTCCTCGGTGGTCGCGACTGAGGCCGAGGTAGCCGTCGTCCAGGAGGACCTCGACGTCGGAGAAGTGCTGGAAACAGACGGCGATGCCCTCGTTGCGGGTGGCCGTGACATCGTGCGTGGCGGGAGACGCCACCGCTCCAGACGACTATGACCGGGCCTGCGCGGTGGACGATCTGGCTGGTGTGATCCCCATCGACGAGAGCGGTGCGCAGGCACTGGTGCTGGCGGACGAGCCGGCGACCAGCTGCTATCTGCTCCGGCACCGAGCGTTCTTGCGGTGGCTTGCCGCGGAATCCGAGGCCGGACTGAGAGCCGCGGCAGACGCTGTCCTCGCAGACCCGGCCACGGTGTGGGAGGAGTGCGGCACCTGGGCCTCGGACGGTCCGGCGGTGCTCATGGACTCCGCCGAAGCGGGTTCCGACCTGGGCGTCGAATACCCCGACGGCGGGATGCCCGCCGAGGCACCGGTCCCACTGCCCGCCGGCCGCTGGAGGGTCCGCGCCGCCCAGACCAAGGTGGACGAGGAGAACTGGGTCGGCCTGGTCCAGCTCCTGCCCGCCGAATCCTGAACGGACAGTGCTTTCGCCGGGGGTGGTCAGTCGCGGCGCGCAAGGTTGTGCAGATGGGCGATGCCGAGCATCGCGTGGTGCACGCCATCGCCTTTGAGGCGGCAGTCGCGCAGGATCTTCCAGGTCTTCATCCGTGCGAAAGCATGCTCAACCCGAGCGCGGACCATGCGGTGAGAGGAGACGGTGGCCACCGGCAAGATCCGCCGGTCGGCCAACCCGCTGAAGCTGGTGAGCCCGTCGAACGTGCGGGACATGGCGCGCGTGCCGCTCGGTGTCGCGCAGGCCCGCAAGCTCGTCGCGGACTTCCGGCCGGACGTCGTGCTCGCCACCGGCGGGTACGTCGCCGTCCCCACCGGCCTGGCGGCACGGCTGTGCCGGCGCTCGCTGGTGCTCCACGAGCAGACCGTGCGCCTGGGCCTGGCCAACCGCAAGTTGGCGAGCTCCGCGACGCGGATCGCGGTCTCCTCCGAGTCGACGCTGCCCCTGCTGCCCGAGGCGGCACGCGGCGCGGCCGTCGTCACGGGCAACCCGATCCGACCGGAGGTCCTGGCGGGCCACCCGGACAAGGCCGTCGCCGCGCTGGGCCTGCACGACTTCGACCGCCGACTGCCGACCGTGTACGTGACCGGGGGCGCCCAGGGCTCCCAGCAGATCAACGGAGTGGTCCGGGACTCACTGCCCTGGCTGCTGGAGCGGGCGAACGTCGTCCACCAGTGCGGCCCCGACAACGTCGACGAGTTGCGCCGACACGCGTCCGCCCTACCGACGGCGCTGGCCGGCCGCTACCACCTCACGGGCTTTGTCGGCCCCGAACTTCCCGACGTGCTGGCGTTCGCCGACGTCGTCGTCTCCCGCAGCGGCGCCGGGACGCTGGCCGAGCTGACGGCCCTCGGCCGCCCGGCCGTGTTCCTCCCGCTCGCCTCCTCGGCCGGCAACGAGCAGGCGCACAACGCCCGGCATCTGGAGGAGGCCGGTGCCGCCGTCGCCCTGCTCGACGAGGTGACACCGGGCCGCCTCCGGGAAGCGCTGGCACCGCTCCTCACCGACCCCGCCCGACGGCAGGCCATGGCGGAGCGAGCCCGTGCCCACGGCCGCCCCGACGCGGCGGACCGACTCGTGGACGTCCTCCTGTCCGCCGCGACGAACTGAACGTCCGGGTCACTTGCGCGGGCCACGGCCCGGGGTCGGGCCTGGCCGACACTCACGTCCGCGTCAACCTCGGGCGGGTCGTCGTCGCCTGGTCCACCGGCTGAGGTGACGGCCGGTAGGACTGGGCGAGGTGGCGTTGCAGCCGGATGTGGCGGAACTGGTAGACGGCGCCGGTCTGGCGGAGCACGCCACGGCGGTAGGCGTCCTCCAGGAAGACGACCGTGTTCCAGGGCAGTCTGCCCGTCAGCGGCAGCCAGACGCGGGACAGCGTGAGCCACTGCCCCCAGGCGGTGAAGGCCAGCACGTAGGACGACGCGCCGCCCAGTCCGCCGACCGCGCCGAGCAGGGCCGCGTCCGCCAGCCGCCACACCAGCGGCCCGAGGAGGTCCTGGAACAGGCCGACGACAAGAAAGCCGCAGAGGCAGACGCCGAGGGTGACCGCCGGCATGAGTACCAGGAGTTGGTGTCCGGCGGTCGCGCGGTTGGCGGACAGCAGCCGGAGGGGCGTGGCCGCCGCGGTGATGTCCATCGGCGCTTCGAAGGCCGCGAGCAGCCCGAAGACCAGCCCGGCCGACAGGCCGAAGATCAGCGCGAAGACCAGCATGTTGATCAGCACGCCGCGGAGCACCCCGGGGTCGGAGAGCGACGACCCCAGGTAGAGAGCGCGGAGCAGCGCGTGCGCCCAGGCGTACCCGATGCCCAGCACCGCCCCGCCCAGCAGCATGAACCCGAAGCGGGCGGTGAACGCGCGCAGCGGCCGGCGGGCCACCCGGCGGTCGGCGGCCGGCAGTCTGAGCCGTACCCGGGACGGCTGGAGGGCGACCCGGTCCAGGGCTGCCATCACGGCGTAGACGAGCCCGAAGGCCACCCCGGCGATCAGCCCGACCAGTGTCCCCTGGACCAGTACGATCGCAGGGCCGAACCACTCGACGGACTGCCAGAGTTGGGCGACCAGCCCCACCAGCCAGGTGGCGGTGGCCATGCACAGGGCGGAGGTCAGGGTGACGTGCAGGACGCGGGTCCCCGTCGGCAGCCCGCGGCTCAGTCGCCACCAGGTGAGATCCTGCCGGCCGCCGTCCCCCTGACTGAGGCTGTGGGCGAGGTAGCCCAGCCAGTGCCGGGCACGCTCGGCGTCCCACTCCCGCTGCCGCCGACCGTCCTCGGACCGCTCGGGCGCACGGCGCCGGTAGACCGTCGGTACGAAGCCGGCCAGCAGATGTTCCTCAAGGTCGCTCGGGGTGGGGAAGCGTGTGGTGTCGAGTAGTTCGGCCGGGCTCCGGTCGGGCGCCTCGCTGTACATCGTCCGGGCCAGGATCACCATCAGCGGAGTGCGCAGCACGTCGGCGAGTTGGGCGGCCCCGGGGGCGTCACCGGTTCGCAACGCCTCCAGCACCTCGTCCCACACGCCGGTGCCGCTGCCCGTGGCACCACCCGTGGCGCGGCGGACCTCGTGGGCGACGGGTCGTGCGGTGCGGGGCAGGTAGGCCGCGAGATCCTCGACGGTGAGGTCGGCCAGTTCGATGCCCGCGGCCCACACCAGGGGTGCCCGGGTCGCGGTGACCACCTGCTCGTACTCGTGCCGGCGGCTGGTCAGGACCAGCGGCAGGGAGGTGTCGTTGAGCGCGTCCAGCGCCGCGTCGCGCAGGCCCCGGGCTATCTCGTCGAACCCGTCCAGGACCGGCAGGATCAGGTCGGCGTCGACCAGCGCGGCGGCCTGCGTCGTTCCACCGGCGACCCGGCGGGCGAGGTGGGGGTGGTCCCGTAGCAGCCGGCCCACCAGCAGGTCCCGCACGGTGGTGGTGGCCGGGTCCCACGAGCCGAGGCTGACGATCACCGGCACCGGATCGGCCGGCGCGCGGGCCGCGAGGAGGTCGAGGGCGAAGCGGACGGCGAGCACCGACTTCCCCGAGCCCGCCCGGCCGAGTATCACCAACCGCCCGGACCCGATCCGCCGGTAGGTCTCCGCCACACTGCGCACGTCACCGCTCAGGTCCACGCCCCCGGCGGTGGCGCCCGGTTCCAGCCGCTGGACGTTCTCGGGATGGTCCGTCAGGGAGGCGGGCGCCGGCTGCCATCGCACCGGAAGCGGGAACGGATCGTGGACCCGGCGCTGCTCCTCCTCGCGCCGCCAGCGCCGCCGGACCTCCCTGGCCAACGAGTCGGCGGCGCTCGTGAGCACGTCGTCGACCGGACGCGGCGCGGGGGTGTCGGGCGGCGCGGAGGCGGGCGGGGGCGGCGGCCCGGTCACGGTGACGGGGACCGGCTCGGGCGCGGGGGCCGTCGGTGGCCGGTCCACGGTGTCGGTGAGCCGACGGCGCTCCTCCGGCCGGGCCTCCAGAGCGTCCGCCAGCAGGTGCAGCGTCTTCACCCGGTGGCCGGTGGACTTGCCGGTCTCCAGTCTGCGGATGGTGCGTACGCTCACCGTGGACCGCTCCGCCAACTGCTCCTGGGTGAGGCGGGCACGCTTGCGTAACTGGCGCAGCAGCGAGCCTGGTTGGTCCGTCATTCGGGGCTCCCACCTCGCACGGATACGGCGGTCCTGAGCGTAGCGTGACGACCGGTCACGCATGGCCGGTCGACTGGCCTGTTCCCTGAACCGCGTGCACGCCATCGTGACAACGGACCGGCGGCCCCCGCCGGCACGTCACACGAAGGAGCACTCCCGAATGGGACCCTCAACTCCACGTCGCCTGCGGGCCCTTGGCGCGGCACTCGCGGCCGCGCTGGCACTCACCGCGCTCAGCGGCCCGGGCGCTCGGGCGGACGCCCCCGCCATCCCCGACTTCGCCGACGGGTTCGGCCTCCAGGTCGCCCAGCCGACCGAGGTGCACTCCGGTACCGACCTCACCCTCACCGTGACCACGCCACAGGTGTCCGGCCCGCACAAGATCCGCGTCTTCCTGCCTCGGGACTACGCCGCGAACCCGCACAAGCGTTGGCCGGTCGCATACTTCCTGCACGGTGGCGGCGGCAACGTGAACGACGCCGCGGCCGCCCCCGCTCTGCGCTCCGACAAGATGATCACCGTGGTTCCGGACGGCGGGCGCAAGGGCTGGTACGCGAACTGGAAGATGCAGAACACCGTGCTGGAGGCGGCCAACTGGGAGACCTTCCACCTGGAGCAGGTCGTCCTCTTCATCGACGCCAATCTGCGCACCTTGCCCGACCGCGCGCACCGGGCGGTCACCGGTCTGTCTATGGGCGGCTCCGGCGCCCTGCACTACGCCCAGGCCCGACCCGACCTCTTCGGCCACGTCGCCGCGCTGTCCGGTGGCCTCGACTTCGGAATGGCGGAGATCCGCGCGACGGTCGTCGCCACCGAGCTGAACCTGCCGGGCGCCTGGTGCGCGGTGAGCAGCGCGAGCGGGTGCCCCGACTACGGCCCGTACGTCGACAGCGACGCCATCTTCGGCTCGCCCTACCCGGTGTTCGGCGCCGACCGCCTCTGGCGCGCCTACGACCCCGCGGCCCCGGCCAACCTGGCCCGGCTCGCGGACACCTCGGTCACCCTCTACACCGGCGACGGGGACGTCATCGACGCGCGGACCGCGCGCGCCGCCCGCACCGTCAAGTCCCGGCTGGACCAGCTGAACACCCCCAGTCGCCTTGTCGACTACGGCAACGGGAAGTCACTCGCTCCCACCTGCAACGGCGGCCACAACTACGGCTGCTGGGCCCCGGCGTTCGCCGACTACGTGCCGCGCCTGGAAGCCGCCTTTGCGGCGGCCGCGACCAACTGACCGACTTCGACCCGCTCATCGAGGAGAAGCCACCACCATGGCAAAGCACAAGCAGTGGAGCAGGGCGAGGCTTCCCGTCGTCGCAGGCGCCGTCTGCGCGACGATACTGGCCCTGTCGGGCCCGGCGGCAGCCCAGGCCGGCGCAACGGCCGAGGAGGAGCACGCGGCCACACTCGCGGCGCTCAAGAGGTTCCAGGCCGCCGCCGGCCCGGGTGCGGCCGTCCACGCCGGGAACGGTGACGGCTCCTGGACCCTGTCCGTCGGCACCGGCACCGTCAACTCCACGCGGCCCATCAAGTCCGACGAGCACTTCCGCGTCGGCAGCCAGACCAAGACCTTCACCGCGGCAGTGCTGCTGCAACTCGTCGACGAGGGGAAGGTGTCGCTGGACGCGATGATCGACGACTACCTGCCCGGCGTCGTCTCCGGCAACGGCTACGACGGCACCCGCATCACCGTCCGCCACCTGCTCCAGCACACCAGCGGCCTGGCGGCGTACAACCCGTACCCGGTCACCCAGGCGCCCAAGCCCAGTCCGGACGGCACGTACGACCTGGCCGCCTCGGTACGCAAGGGGCTCAGCAGCCCGCCGGTCTCCGCGCCCGGCGCGGGCTTCACCTACTCCAACACCAACTACCTCGTGCTCGGCATGCTCATCGAGAAGGTGACGGGCCAGAAGGTGCACCAGGCCGTCACCGACCGGGTCATCACCCCGCTGGGCCTGGAACGCACGGTCTTCCCCGCGCCCGGCGATCGCACCCTGCCCGCCCCGGCGGTCAACGGCTACCACGGGGCCCGGCTCGGCGGCCTGTACTTCTGGGCCCCGGCTCTCAGCTACGACCCGTCCCTCTACAGCAGCGCGGGAGCGGTCATCTCCACACTGGAGGACCTGACCACCTTCTACCGGGCGATCACCTCGGGCGAGGTCTTCTCGTCCGCGAGCCTGGCCGAGATGGAGAGGGTGTGGAAGGCCGAGCCGGGTGGCGACGGCGGCGTGGGACTGGGCATCGGCAAGTTCAAGCTGTCCTGCGACACCGTCGCCTGGGGCCACAACGGCGGCGTACCGGGCTACCTCACGCAGACCCTGGTGACCAAGGACGGCCGCCACGCGTCCGTCGTGACCAACACGCTGTTCCAGCTCAACACACCGACCAAGCAGCTCGCGGAGCTGCTGGACACGGCACTGTGCAAGGACGCGCCGAAGCGGTACTGACGCGGCGGCGGGTGGGGCGCCCCGCGGGACACGGGGGATCTCGCGGAGCGTCCCGCCGCACCCGGGCGCCGGCCCGCGCCACGTCCCGCACCGGCCGTAACTGGCCGGTGGCACTGTGGCCGGTCTCCTGACCTGTTTCCCCGGACCTCCCGGCGGCACCCTCGCTCTCACACCCCCCTGCACCATCGCACCCACGCACCATCGCACCTGCGGCATCGAGGAGTTGACATGGCGTACCGCTACCGATGCGGCGAATGCGGCTTCACCACCCGGTGGACCACCGAGTCCGAGGCCGAGGACCTCGCGGTCGCCCACTACGCCGACCGGCACCCCCGACTCGTCCCGGGCGGCAGCGTGGAGATCAACCGGAAGAACCCGAACTCACTCGGCTGCGTCCCGCTGTTCGGCCTGGCGTGCCTCGTGCTGTTCCTGATCATCGCCTCCTGTCAGCGCTAGGCGAAACGAGAGCCCGTGATGAAGGAATTCGGCGCCACCGACCCGCGGGCGGCCCATGACCCTCCGCTCCTGCCCCGGCCCGGCTCCGGCGGCAGGGGCGCCGTACCAGTATCCGAAGGGAAACGTGATGACCGGTACACGGCTGCTGCCACTCGGTCCGGACGACCCACGGCAGCTCGGCGCGTACCGCATCGAGCGGCGGATCGCCTCCGGCGGAATGGGACGGATCTATCTCGGGCGGTCCGGCAGACCCGGCGAAGGCGGCCACCTCGTCGCGATCAAGACGCCGATCGCAGCGGGCACGGTGAGCCCCGGCGACCGCAAGCGGTTCGCACGCGAGGTGGAGCTGGCCCGTCGGGTGGACAGCGTCTACACGGCGCGCGTACGCGACGCGGGACTCGCGGACGCCCGCCCGTGGATGGCTGTCGACTACATACCGGCTCCCCCGCTTTCCGAACTCGTCGACAGACAGGGCCCGTTGCCGGTCCCCGCCGTCCGCTGGGTGGCGGCCGGCGCCGCGCGCGCCCTGATCGCCCTGCATGACGAAGGCGTCATCCACCGGGATGTGAAGCCGCAGAACATCCTGCTACCCGCGGCGGGCCCGCGCCTCATCGACTTCGGCATCTCCCACGCGTACGACCTCACCCGGACCGCCCTGACGCTAGGCACTCTCGCGTTCAGCTCACCGGAGCAGGCACGCGGTCAGGCGTCCACCACGGCATCGGACGTGTACTCACTCGGCGCGACGCTCTTCTACCTGGCCGTGGGTCGCCCGCCCTACCGCGACACCGAGAACATGCTCCAACTGCGCGCCCTCGTGGACAACAACGACCTCACGCTCAAGGGAATGCCCAGGGAGTTGGCCCCGCTGATCCGACCCTGCCTGGCCGCCGTGCCCGCCAAGCGCCCGCACCTCCCCGACCTCCTGACGGAGTTGGACCGGACCGTCCCTCCGGGAGGCAGTGAACAATCGCTGCCACCACACTGGATGGCACTGATCGAAGCGTACGAGGCCGAGGGCCGGCGCCTGCGGGACACCGCCCCCAGCAACGAGACAGCGACGGAACGACTGCTCACCCAGGTACTGCCGGCGCTGCCCACCCGCCCCTACACGCAACTGCGCGAGGCGGACACACAGCTGCGGGACGCCGCCCGAACCCCGCAGCGTCGGGCCAGACTCGGGTACGTCGCGGAGACTCTGCGGCGCCGCCAGGAGGAACTCCGCCGGCGCGTGCAGCAGGGGAGACGAGAGGAGCGTGCGAGGCAGGCGCGCGCGCAGCGCGAACGTGAGGAGGCGAAGCGGCGCGAACAGCTGCGCAGGGCGGAACAGGAGCGCAGGCGAGAGGAAGCCGAGCGCAGGCGCAAGGAGGCGGAACGCAGGCGTGAGGCGCTGCGGTCGGTGGCCGCCTGCACCGGGCTCATGCTGCTGCTCGCCGCGGTCATCGGCGGGTTCGCGTACGCCCGGGAGAACGGGCTGATTTCTGAGCGGAACGACAACGCGAGCTCGTCGAGCTCCCCCGCCCCCGCCCCTGATCCCGACCCCGCCCCCACCAACACCCGTACAAGCGGGAGCAGCACCGGCGGCGGCTACGGCTCGGTCGACAACAGTTACACCCCGCCCCCGCCCCGAGAGCCGGACCCTCGCGACAGGGCGTTCGCGGCGGTTCGGCGCGGGAACTGCCTCAACGTCCACGACGACGGCTATGACAGATGGAGCAAGGACACCCCGCACACCGTGCCGTGCGGCTGGCTGACCGCGTACGTACGTGTCACCGGGGTGGCCGACTCCGACAGGTGCGAGTCGGGTGGCGGGCGCACCTCCTGGTCGCACACGAACGACGACCTCACGCGCACGGTGCTGTGCCTGGAGCGGCAGTTCCGTACGGGCCAGTGCTTCCTCGCCACCGCGAAGGACCGGCGCCCGAACACGGCGAACCTGATGACCATCTGGGACTGCAACGCGAGCAGGGCGCCGGTCAAGTACGACTTCATCATGCGGATCACGAGCGTCGGATCCGGCACCGTCGGGAACTGCGGCCTGGACTACGCCTGGGAGATCCACGGCGGCAGAGGAACGATCTGCGCCGCCGTCGCCTGAGCCGCGCCGTCCCACGAAGCGGCGCCGCGAGAACCCCGGCGGCGGCCTCGTCAGAGGCACACCCTCCCTACGGAAGAACGACGGTTCACCAGGCGACGTACCACTCAGCCCAAGGAGGCACCAGATGGACGAGCCGACCCCTCCCCCGGACGGCCACGCACCGGCTCCACCGCCGCCGGCCATACCGCCGCCACCCGCCTACCCGCCGACGCCGCCGGACGGTCCCGGACTCCGGCACGCCCGTACCCGGCCGGGACGACAGCGTGCCTGGCTGATGCTGGGTGGTGCCCTCACCCTCGTCCTGGCGCTGGTCGTCGGTGCCCTGGTGGTGACCGGCGCCGGACTCGTCGGCGGCCGCAACAGCCCCGAACGGTCCGGCGGCGGCTCTGACGGGACCGCGCAGCAGAACCAGACGCCGCGTCAGGACCTCAAGCCCTTCCAGGAGGCCGTTGAGAACCTGGCGACCGCCGAGGGCCTGCGCTACAAGGACACCTCCGCCTTCGGGATCACCGAGAACGAGATCACCGTCACCGCCGGCGGCAGCAAGTACGGCACCACCGGCTCAGGCAACAGCCGACACGACCGGGACCTGCTCAGCGTCGGCGGCAAGACGTTCCTGCGCTGGCAGAAGAACCCCGCCCCCGGACCCGGGGCGGAGTCCGGCGCCCGGGAGAAGCCCAGCGCGTGGATGGCCGGCCTGGACGACGGCTCCACCCTCGTCAAGGAGTCCCTCGACCGCACCCTCCCCCCGCCGAAGCTCGCGGACGTCCTGACCAAGGCCCTGGCCGAGGTGGCGAAGAACCCGACTCCGGCGTCCCGGGCCGAGGAACGGCCCCGCAGTGTGCAGGGGACACCCGCGCGCGCCGTGAACACCCCGGCCGGCCGGCTGCTGGTCACTAAGGACCTGCCCCACCGTGTACTGCGCCTGGAGTCCTACGACCCGCGCGAGGCCCTCGACCAGTACCGCAACGGCGAGACACCGACCGAGATCCCGCGCGTGACCACCGGACCGCTCGCCGGGGGCCAGGCCGAGGGCATGGACCTCACGCCCCTCACCGGCGACGACGTCAAGCCGATGTTCGACGACCTGCTCGAGCGCACCAAGCAGCTCAAGGACGCCACCGACCGCGGCATCAACTTCACCCTCAACGGCTCGGGAAAGCTGAGCTGCGGCGCCGGAGGCTGCTCCGTCGATCAGAGCTTCACCGGCCAGATCTCCGCCAAGGCCCGAGAGCAGCGCGTCACCGGCGGCAAGGTCACCGCCGTACTGAGCGCCACCTTCACCATCGGCGGCCGGCCCGCCGGCTCGTGCACCAGCAGCCACGGCACGTTCCCCGTCACCGGCGAACGCGTCTCCGGCAGCCTCCGCTGCGCCAACCCGGGCGCCGGCGCCGTCTACTCCTCCGTGGCCGCGCAGGAAAGGGCCAAGGCCCAGGCCCAGTCCCGAGCCAACGGCGGACGGCCCGTCCGGTACAGCATTCCGCTGCGCGCCAACACCCTCGTCGACGCTCGCGCCCTCGCCGCGCTCGAGGTCAGACAACTTGTCGACCGCGTCCAACGCGAACGCGACACCGCGAACTGCCCCACGCGCCCGAACACCGCGCCCCAAGGCGCCCCCGGCACTCCCGTCACAGGGGAGATCGCCCCCGGGACCCCGCTACCCGGCCCGCCGCCGGCCTCACAGGCTCGCACCTTCAGCGCCCACCTCACCACGATCACTGGCCGGATGCCGGCGACCGGTGTCATCACACCTGTTCGCAACGGCAAGTGCCCCGACGGGAAGCTTTCTGACCCGCTTCCGCAGGGGATGTCCAAGCACTTCGTGAAGGCCTATGACGACATCAAGGCCGGGAGGGGTGTTCCTCAGACAGACCCTGCCACAGGGGCGCAGAAGGTGTTCCAGGGGAGGGCGGCTCACGAAAGGCGCTGGGCGGGGGCCTTGGAGTATCGAGTTCCCGGCACCAAGGGTGACGACGCACGAATCCTGGTGAAGACTCTGCCCGACGGGCGGACAGTGATGGGGTGGACGAACGACCACTACCGGACAATCAAGCCGTTCAGCGCACCGCACTTCCCGGACTCCGGGTGGTGAGTGACTCTGGCTCCCCGTAGGAGAGTGCCTACAGCAACGGAGCGTGGAGAGGTGACGCTGCCCGCACCTCTCCACACTCCGTGGAGGATTCCCCTGTCCACCAACCGAAAGACACGAAGTGAGCGAACATGACACACCCCATCCGATCTATCGCCTGGTAGAGGAGGAGTCCGACAGGGTCATTATCGCGGCACACGAGATCAACGGGTTCTTCGTTGATCCGGATCGCGTCAAACCAGAGAGCGTCCTTATTCTTGGTTCGGCACAAGAGCCAGTCCGCGTGGGCGAGGACCTCACAGACGTGGAATTGCGCGTGGTCAATCCCACTGGCGCAAGGGTTGGTTCCTACTACATCGGCCGCGTTGGCCTGCGATCCGAGTTGCCTGGCGGGGCACGCGCCGGGCAGGCCGGCTTCCTAGCCACCTTCTACGGCTACACCTGCCCCCACCCCGCGGCAGGAGCGATCTGGCGTCGATGGGCTTCCGAAGACCCGCTCCGCCACGGGGAATGGATGGAATACCCCGCAGAGGCGCACGAAAGCTGGCTCCACGTGGTTCAGAACTCATGGTTCACAGCCGGGCGCACAGCCACAAGGTACGACACCAGAACGCTTTGCACCATCGACGGCAGCAAGATCCTCAACGAAAGCAGCTTCTACTGCGAACTCGGCGAATCAGTGAACGGCGTGGGAGGATATTTCGGATCCACTCTGGACGGGCTCGCTGACTGCCTCACCTCATCCACAGCAAGCGGCAATCGATTTGACGTACTATGGCGCGAATCAGCCCCTTCCCGACAGAGGATGGGCTCCTCGCTCACCAAGTCCATCATGGGAATTCTCAAAGAGTTCGACATCGACGTAACGCTGAGATAGCACAGAACAAGCGACGGAAGTGACCCGCACACGACACCACGAGCAACTCACCGACAGACACGGCCGACGTGTCATGGCAATCCGGAGGTGGGAGCGCTTTGCCGGGCGAGGGACCTCGTGGCGGTGGACGCGCTGGCCGGGCGCCGCAGACGTAGTGCCACCCTTTCTTGATCGCTTGAGGGTTACGGAGACCGGCATGCGCCGGTACTCTGCACGGCGTGGTCAACTCGTTCACCGGCCTCGACGACGCTGAGGTCGCGATAGCCGCCGCCCGGGTCAGCGGCTTGCTCAACAGGGTCCGTATGTCGAAGTACGGACCCGCGCTCCGCCAGGAGCTCGCCAGTCCCCGTCACAGTGCCGAGGTCTGGGCCGCTGCTGCGGAGGTGCCGGCGCACCGATGCGAACGCTCGGGGTGCAGCTCGCCCCCGTTCCCCCAGAAGCAGATGGGACGTCCTCGCTGTTTCTGTTCCGCGGCGTGCAGACAGGCGGCCTACCGTGAGCGTCGGTCGACGGCACGGGGGGAGAGGAGGGAAGAAGGCCAGCTGGTGGGCCCTCGGTCGGCCAGGCTGACCGATTACTCGGCTGCCCTCCCGGATTTCCCCGAAGTCCGGGGGAGTTACGACCTCACTGGCGGCTACTGGGACTACGTCGCGACCCAAGGGCTGTCCCGTAACTGGCGGCGTCCCGTCTCAGTGAGGTTCAGCCGATGCCGTTGAGAGCGAGCGGCAAAACCAGGTCGACGTAGGCCAGTGCGGTACCCGATCATGCGTTCATGCCCCTGAGAGGAACCCTTGTCCGAGCCGATGCAGACCTGGCCTCTGGCCGGGTTCCCGTCGCGCGCCAGCGCCTGCGCGGTCTCATCTCGTCCTTCCCGCACGACCTGACGCTCCGCCGTCGTCTGGCCGAGGTGTACCGGCTCTACGGCGACGCCGCCGAGACTGGACGCTGGATGTACCTCGAAGAGGACCGGAACGCCGACGAGACCGCCGCCTTCGAGGCGCGATACGGGTCTCCCGGGTGGCGGATGAAGGCCCTCGCCTGCCAGGGCCCCGAGGCGAAGGCCGCCGCCGCTTTCGCGGAGGGGCAGCTGGTCGCGGTGCGGACCGCCTGCGCCGAGGAGGTGGGGCACCCCGTCGACTGGGACGACCCCGCCTCTACCGGGACGGCCGCGTCCCGCTCTCGCCAGCTTGCTACCACCCTGCTACCTTGGTAGGTGTGGCCTCTACAAAGAAGCAGACACAGCTCCGGCTGGAACCGGACGTCCTTGCCGCAGGAAAAGACGCGGCAGCAGCCCGAGGACTGGACTTCAACCGCTACATCGAACGGCTGATCGCCGAGGACACCTCCGGCACCCGGGCCGCCGGCATGGCGAGCGCCCAGCGTCTCCTCGACGAACACGGCGCCTTTCTCAACGCCGTCGAAGCAGACCTCGACGCGCAGCACTCACCAGCGCCCCGGGGTGCCGCTGCGTGAGCATGGCCCTGCACGTCGACCTGTCCTGGATCCTCGAGGTCGCCGAACGCGCCGGCCACCGCGACCCCGCCCCCGACGACCTCGGCGTCCCGATCGCCGCCGTCGCACGACATCGAGCCGAGCTCCTCGAGACCCCCGTCTACGGCGGCGCATATGCACGGGCCGCCGCACTGGTCCACACCCTGGACCGACTGCGCTGGCTGGAGCACTCCAACCTCACCGTCGCCTGCGCTGTCGCCGCGATGTACCTCGAGGCCAGCGGCATCCCCACCACTCCGACACGCGAGCAGCTCACCGCGCTGGCGGGCGAACTCTACGACCCGAACTGCACCACCACACGCATCGCAGCACTGCTGCGCACCTGGCGACCCTGACAGGCACAGTTGCTCTCCGCGGACATGAGTGGCCTCCTTCGCACGTGTGCCCCGTGCGGGGCCTCCCCGCGGGTGCGGAGCAGTGTCCGGCGACGGCGGGTAGACGGGACCATCCTCGAAAGGTGCCTCCTCACGGTGAGCTGGAGTCGCTCGGTCTCGGTGAGGGTGTCCGGAAGGCGGAGGACTCATCCGTGGGGAGCCCGGGGCCAGAGCGCGGCGTGCGGGCTGATCATGCAGATAGTCAGCCGGGTGAACTGGTTCAGTCCGACACGGTTTGGGCGGATCAGTTGGCATCGCAGCCGATGCCGTCTCCGTCCCGGTCGAGGCGGTGCGGGTCGTCGGGGCCGACCCAGACGGGGCCCGGCAGGTCCGGGCAGTCCACATCTGGGGCGCCTGGGGGAGGTCCGTCCGGGAGGTCTGGGCGTGCCGGGGTGTCCGGGGCAGGCGCGTCGGGCCGGTCCGGGGGAACGATGGAGGTCTCCGGCTGCTCGGGGCATGCGGTCCACAGGCCGGCTCCGGCCTGCTGGGCGGCCTCCTCGGCATCAGAGATCCTGGGCCAGTACTTGTCGTTGGGCGGGTAGAGGACCGCCTTGGCGTGGCCGCTGCGGACGAGGGACTCATTGACGAAGGTGCCCTGCTCGTTCCATACGTACAGCAGGTACCGGTCATAGGGGTCGGTGAGTTCGACGTCGCGTTCCGCGTGGATGCGGCTGCCCGGCGGCAGGAGCGTGGTGGTGCGGGCGGTGGCGTCGTCGGCGAAACAGGCACCGCGCTCCGGGGTGTCGATCTCCAGAAGCCGCACCCGGGCCACGGCGTCCTTCGGCAGGACCCGGCCGTCGCCACGTACCTCGACGGTGTCACCGTCGATGATGCGGAGCACCACCACGCCCGGCGGAGCCGTCGAGGGCGACTTCGGCTTTGTGGCCGCGGAGCCATCAGAGGGCTCAGCAGGCGGCTTCGTCGTACCTGCGGGCGAATCGTGATGAGGTTTGTCGGACGGCTGCGTCGCAGAGGTCTCCGTCGGCGCAGCCGTGCCGGAGGTGCGCTCCTGGCCCTCATCGAGCAGCGCCCCGAGGCCGCCCAGGCCCAGGAGAAGGCCGATAATTACCAGGACCGCGGCAATCCAGGGATGGTTGATGCGTTTGGGCCCTCTGGGACCGCGCGGGTTTCGCCGGCGGGGTCGCCAGGGTCGGTCGCGCCAGGCATTGGCGTCGGGCGGCGGAGAAGGGCACATGACGCCCTCCAAGGGTGGAAGGTTCCTTACCAGTACATTACTGGCCCTGCTGGGCCGTCTCCCGACGGGCCATGGGGGCACCGGCCAAGATCAGCCGTCTACTGGCCGCTTGCCTTCAACTAGGCAGTTCTGTTGGGCTGGTGACCTAGGCACCCTCCCCTCGATGGGCATCTGTGCTGGTCAACGTCTCAAGGACCGGCGGAACGGTGGCCGACAGGTGTCGTGCATGACAAGGATCCGATGTCACTCGGCATGGCCGGGATTCCTGGTACCCGGACAGCGCAGACCCAGCCGAACAGCTGGTGCCGTGCGGCGGTTCCTGACGGGCATGCGGGAGATCATGGTCGCGGACCAATCGGGGAAGACACAGGGGGTAGGGGAATCATGGTGGCGTTCCACGCATCCGCGCTGGACGGAGTCGCCCGAAATTCGGCGCTGCCGACACCGCTGCTACTGCGCCTGCTCGCCTTCAAGGGGAACGGCGACCGTCCGCCCCGTGACGCTCTTCAGCGGGCCGGACTCCCTGAGCCGGCCGTCGCGCTGATCCTGGCCCACCCGAACCCGGGCTCCCGGATCGACTTCGCCATGAGCGCCAGGGCGGAGCCTGCACAGCGGGCCCGGCGGTCATGTCCCCTGTGGTGGTGTAGCCGGACCGATCTGATCGTTGTTGGGGTAGATCTTGTCCATGCTGCCTTCGGGGAGGTAGCGGCGGGGGAAGGCGATCCACTCGTCGTGCATCTCGATGAGCACGGCGGTGGTGAGTCGTTCGAGGGCGTCTGGGTTGGGGAAGATCTGGACGACGTCGGTCCGGCGTTTGATCTCGCGGTTGATCCGTTCCAGCGGGTTGGTCGACTGGATCTTCTTCCAGTGCCGATCAGGGAAGTCCGCGAACGCGGTCAGGTCCTCCTTCGCTTCCAGGAGCATGGCACTGACCTTGGGGAACTGGCGGCCGAGCATGTCGGCGACGGTGTCGAGCTGGGCCCGGACGGCTGCGGCGTGGGGCTGGGCGAAGATCGTGCGGATCGTCGCTGCCACCATCTCCGCGGAGTCCTTCGGGATCACCGCGAAGACGTTGCGCAGGAAGTGAACGCGGCATCTCTGATAGCCGGCGCCGAGCATGACCTTGCGCACGGCCTTGACCAGGCCGGAGTGGTGGTCGGCGATGACCAGGCGGACCCCGTTCAGGCCCCGTTCGCGCAGGGAGCGCAGGAACTCGCTCCAGAACGCCTCGGTCTCGCTGTCGCCGACCATCAGTCCCAGCACTTCGCGTCCGCCGTCCTCGGTGATGCCGGTGGCGATGACCACGGCCTGGGAGACGATCTGGTGGTTCACCCGGGCCTTGCAGTACGTCGCGTCCAGGTAGATGTAAGGGAAGCGGGTGTGGTCCGGCGGGCGGGTGCGGAAGACGGTGAGTTCGGTGTCCAGTCCGGCGCAGAGCCGGGAGACCTCGCTCTTGGAGATGCCGGTGTCCGCTCCCAGGGCCCTGACCAGGTCGTCCACGCTGCGGGTGGACACCCCGTGGACGTATGCCTCGACGATGACGGCGTAAAGGGCCTGGTCGATACGGCGGCGGCGTTCGAGCAGGCTGGGGAAGAAGCTGCCGGTGCGGACCTTGGGGATCGCCAGGTCCAGGTCCCCGGCCTGCGTGGTCAGCACCTTGTCGCGGTGACCGTTGCGCCAGGTCGTACGTGTCTCGGCGTGCTCGCCGGGCTCCGCGCCGATGTGGGCGGTGGCCTCGGCCTCGATGAGTTCCTGCAGGATCCGCTGGGCCAGGACCCTGATCAACTCGATTCCGTCCGCCGTACGCAGTGACTCCATCAGCCGGAGTAAGTCATGCTGGGACAAGGCCATCGTGTCACCTCTCTCAACGAGCTTCGCTACTCGGAGAGTTGCGCGATGGCCGCCTCATGGCCAGGGGCTATACGAAGATCGCTGCTACACCACTCGGCGGGACACCATCGGCCCGGCTCGCGGACGATCCTTCTCCCAAGGTGCGGGCAGCTCTTGCATATGGACCCGAGGCGTACGATCCGCGCGCAAAGGTCGCGCCGCTCCCGGACGCTGTGTGCGTCCACCTGCTCGACGACCCCGCGCCGTCCGTCCGCACGGCACTGCTGGACTCGCCCCATCTGGCGCCGTCGTTCGTGGCGTCGATGGCCACTCATCACCGTGCGGCAGCGCGCCGGGAATCCGTGCATGCATGGGAGGCCCTGTCGGCGGGCGAGCGGTCGGCACTGCTGGCCGACCCCGACCCCGAGGTGCGACAGGCCGCCGCGCTGCAGGAGTGCCGACGGGACGCACGCGTCACCGCCGAACTCCTCCGCGACCCGAAGTCCGCCGCCGAGGCACTGCGCCGCGGGCTTCTCTTCCGCGCCGACGCCGAGCGGTGCGTCGCCGAGCGGACACACCTGGCCGCCCTCGCCGAGAACCCGTCGCTGCCCGCCGACCTCGTGGAGCGGCTCGCCGTCGACCCCGACGAGAACGTACGGCTCGCCGTCTCCCTGCGCCCCGAGCTGGACGAGACACGCGCATGGCAATCGACTTCACGGCAGGGGACCTCGACAGGGGCGACGGCGTGCAATGGGTACGGGAGGGGCTCACCGACCCTGAGGTGCTGCGTCGGGCCGCAGCCTCCGCTCACCCACTGCTCCGACGTGCCGCCGCCCGGAGCCCCCATCTGCCGCCCGACCTGCTGCGGCTGCTCGCACGCGTCGAGGACCCGGTGGTGGAGAACCGCCTGGGCATTCACCACCCCGACACCCCGGAGGAGGTCCTGATGCGGGTGTACGCGAGGCTTGGCGGGACGTTCTCCGCCTGGATGGCGGAGACGCACCCCCGCTTTCCCCGTAAGGGCCTCGCCGCCCACTACGCGGACCACCCCGACGGGAACTACCGCCGACTGGCCGTACGGGACCCGGCCGCCACACCGGAGCTGATAGAACGGCTCAGCCACGACCCTGTCGTCTGGACGCGTCAGGCGGCGGCCCGCGACCCGCGCCTCCCGCTCCACCGGCTCCGCGAGGCCCTCCATGTCCCCGAACTGGCCTCCAGCGCGGGTGCCAACCCGGCGCTTCCCGAGGACGAGATGGCCGCCGTTCTGGATCGGGCCGGCGTTCCCGCCTGACCGCCAAGCGGAACCGACTTGCTCGCACCCCAAAGCGAAGGCCGCGATCCACCGACCAGCGGTTGGTAACTGGGTTCGCAGGTCAGCGGGGGCGGTGAGGGGTGCTGTTGGGCTGTGTCATCCACTCGCGGTTAATGGCTCGGGATGTGCCCGAGCCTGCCTCATGGGTCCGTCCTGCTGCTTGACGCGGTGTCACATAGCGGCATATCTCGGGCGCCGGGCAACGTGCGTGTGCCCTGATCTCGCCGGAGGCGCTTGCCCTCGAGTTACTTGAGGGCCTTAGCGTCAGCGGCCATGGCAGCCCTCGACACCGCCCGACCCGTCTCAGCTCGCCCGGCCCTTCCTCGCATGTATCTCGTCTGGCTCTTCGGCACCCGTGCCTCACTGCTCGGTGATGCTGTCCTGTACTTCGCGCTCGGCTGGGCCGCCAGTGCCCATGGTGGCGGGATGGGCGCTCTGGTCCTGACCGCTATTACCCTTCCGCGCACCTTGCTGCTGTTGCTGGGTGGTGCCGTCGGTGACCGGTTCGGCGCTCGCCGGGTGATGATTATCGGGGACGCCGTGATGCTCACGGTCACGCTCATACTGGCCCTGGTGGGTCTGCGCCTGGGAGCATCTCCCTGGCTCCTCGTCATGGTCGCCGCCGTGATCGGCACTGTCGATGCGTTCTATCTGCCGGCCACCGGGTCCATGCCCCGCCGTCTGGTGGGGAAGGACCAGCTCCCCCGGGCGTTGGCCATGCAGCAGGCCGGCGGCCAGATCGCCTCGTTGCTCGGGGCTCCGGTGGGCGCCGTACTCGTCGCGGCCGCCGGGCTGACCGGCGCGGCGGTCGCCAATGCGGGCACCTTCGCAATCGTCCTCGTGATGCTCGTCTGCGTCCGGCCGGCCTTCGACGTCGAACGGTCCCCTCGCGGGGAGGGTCTCTTGACGGGCGCGGTCGACGGGGTGCGGATCGCCGTGAGGGATCCAGTCCTGCGGCCCGCGTTGCTGCTGACGGCCGCTGCCGCGTGTTTCCTCCTGCCGGTGGTGCCCCTGCTGAACCCGCTCCTGGCGCGGGAGCAGGGCTGGAGTGCGGAGGTGGCCGGCCTGGTCGCCGGTGGTCAGAGCCTCGGGATGGTCGCGGTGGCGCTGGTGGTCTCGCGGCGGGGCACCCTGGGCCGGATAGGCGTGGGTGCGGCATTGGGGCTGTGTGTTTCGGCGCTGGGAATCGCTGCGGTGGCCATGGCTGAGACAGCCGCCGTAGCCGTGGCCGGAGGAATCGTGGTCGGTGCGGGCTCCGGGATGTTCGCCTGCCACATCAGTCCGCTGGTGCTGACCAACATCCCGGACACGCACCTGGCCAGGATGCAGGCGTTGCTGATGCTCGTTCAGAGTCTGGCGCTGGTGGTGGGCAACAACGCACTTGGCGCACTCGCCGACGCCCAGGGGGCGACCATTGCTGTGGCGGTGTGCGCGGTCGGTGTCGGCGCCGCAGGGACGGTGGGTCTCTCCCTGAAGCCGATCCGTCGCCTGCGTCAGAAATGAAATGGGTCAGGTCGGGGTATCGCGACGGCTGACGTCGGCGGCGTAGTCGGCCGCCGCGGGGGCGCCGGCGGTCATGGTGAGACCATCCCTGCGGGTGCGGGTGCGGGTGCGGGTGCGGGTGCGGGTGCGGGGAGCAGGAGCGCCGCCTGATGGAGCGGCTCGACCCGTCGGGACCATCCCCGCGAATGCCGGGAGCAGGGTCGGTGACGCTGCCGGACTGTCGTGGACGGGGACCATCCCCGCAGGTGCGTGGAGCAGGGCGGTCCGATCGGCGGGTTCCCTGACGGCGGGGGACCATTCCCGCGGGTGCGGGGAGCAGTACAGGTCGGGCAGGTCGGCGATCTTGCAGATGGGACCATCCCCGCGGGTACGGGGAGTAGAACGCGTCGTTCCTGAAGACCTACGCCCTGGTGGGACCATCCCCGCGGGTGCGGGGAGCAGGGACAAGAGGTCGCAGGACCGGTTCGGGGAGATGGGCCATCCCCGCGGGTGCGGGGAGCAGGCCTGCAAGGACGTCAGCATCGTGTCCTGCTGGGGGCCATCCCCGCGGGTGCGGGGAGCAGTGGTCGCCTTCCGGGTTGGACGCGCCGTAGCTGGGACCATCCCCGCGGGTGCGGGGAGCAGGTGAAGGACCCGAGGCGCAGGTGCACGTTGCCGGGACCATCCCCGCGGGTGCGGGGAGCAGCGTCGTCATCGGGCGCCACCTGTCCGGGTGTAGGGACCATCCCCGCGGGTGCGGGGAGCAGTGGCAGGCGAGGAGGACGGCGTGGGCGATGGAGGGACCATCCCCGCGGGTGCGGGGAGCAGTCGAAAACACTGTCATTCCCGTCGTCCGCAAAAGGACCATCCCCGCGGGTGCGGGGAGCAGGCGTGCCCGACGTAATCGAGATGGAGGTGCGCGGGACCATCCCCGCGGGTGCGGGGAGCAGATCGTGTTGTTCCCGCCATCGGTCGCCCCCACGGGACCATCCCCGCGGGTGCGGGGAGCAGCGGCAGCCTGAGCCGGTGTCGGTGGAGCACGCGGGACCATCCCCGCGGGTGCGGGGAGCAGTCCACCTTCGGTGGCCTGCTGCGCCTGCTCGTGGGACCATCCCCGCGGGTGCGGGGAGCAGCGCGGGGGCCGGGGGGCGTAGCGAGGCGGGGAGGGACCATCCCCGCGGGTGCGGGGAGCAGGTTGTCGTCCAACACGTTGATCTGATACCCGTGGGACCATCCCCGCGGGTGCGGGGAGCAGAACGGGATGCCCACCCTGGGCGAGCTGCGGCTGGGACCATCCCCGCGGGTGCGGGGAGCAGACTTGGCGACCTGCGGGTTTACGCGGCAGCCGGCGTGGTTTCCATGAGTTTCACCGATCCCGGCATAGGTCGCATATCGATTTCCTTGGTTCTGTCTTGGCGGCTACCCAAAGATC
This sequence comes from Streptomyces sp. NPDC006294, assembly GCF_042870895.1. Taxonomy (NCBI): domain Bacteria; kingdom Bacillati; phylum Actinomycetota; class Actinomycetes; order Kitasatosporales; family Streptomycetaceae; genus Streptomyces; species Streptomyces sp. NPDC006294. The sequence goes on along the minus strand of NZ_JBIAHV010000029.1, from coordinate 21,254 downwards.
CAACTCTAGGCTTGCCCCTCTGTGACTGTCAGCCGACTCATGGGAACTGGCAGCGTTTTCTCCCCAGTCTCCATGCTTCCTGGTTGCCCTGTATTCATCTGACATGACAGGCGAGGGGGCTGCCCGTACAGGTCTTCATGCCCGACTGCGCGGGCCGGCGCTGACTGTGTGGGCCAAGCACGACCGTGACTTTGACGGATGGCTGCCGCTGTGGCGGCATATGGATGACAGTGCCGCCGTGGCCGGGCGGCTGTGGGACGAATGGCTGCCGCTGTCCGTACGGACTCTGATCGCAGGTGCTCTGCCCGGCGGGGAGAGCGACGGACGCCGGCTGGTGGTGTGGCTGGCCGGTGTGCACGACATCGGGAAGGCGACGCCTGCGTTCGCCTGCCAGGTCGAGCAGTTGGCGCAGGTCATGCGTGAGCACGGGTTGGAGATGTGTTCGCGGCAGGCGATGGGTGCGGACCGGCGGCTGGCGCCACACGGGTTGGCCGGGCAGGTGCTGCTGGGGGAGTGGCTGGAGGAGCGGCACGGTTGGCCGGTCAGGCAGACGGGGCAGTTCACCGTCGCGGTGGGCGGCCATCACGGGGTGCCTCCCGAGCACGGACAGATCCAGGCCCTTGACCGCCACCCCGACCTGCTGCGGGCGCACGGCCCGAGCCGGACGCTGTGGCAGCGGGTGCAGGAGGAACTGCTCGATGCCTGCGCGGAGGAGTTCGGCGCACGGGATCGCCTGGCGGCGTGGCGGACGGTGAAGCTGCCGCAGCCGGTCCAGGTGCTGCTGTCTGCGTTGGTCATCGTCGCCGATTGGATCGCCAGCAATCCCGATCTCTTTCCCTACTTTCCCGAGGACGTGCCTCGCACTGGCTCCGAGCGCGTCGTCGCTGCCTGGCGTGGCCTGGACCTGCCGGGGCCGTGGCGTGCCGAGGAGCCGGCCGGGGACGCACAGGGGGTGTTCGCGTCTCGGTTCGACCTTCCGCCGGGGGCGAAGGTCCGGCCGGTGCAGGAGGCGGCCGTCGAGTTGGCCCGGTCGATGGAGGAGCCGGGGCTCATGGTGATCGAGGCGCCGATGGGGGAGGGGAAGACGGAGGCCGCGCTGGCTGCCGCCGAGATCCTTGCCGCGCGCTCCGGGGCGGGCGGGGTGTTCTTCGCGTTGCCGACGATGGCGACCGGCAACGCTATGTTCCCCCGCCTCCTGGACTGGCTTGATCGCCTGCCGGCGCCGGAGGGCACTCGGCACTCGGTCCTTCTCGCCCACTCCAAGGCCGCTCTCAATGACGACTTCGTCGCCCTGATGGGCAAGGGCGGGCGGGTTGCCGCGGTCGACGTCGACGGCACCGAGGAGCTTGAGTGGCGGCCGTCGAGCCGGAACCGTACGGCTGCGGCCGAGTTCGTCGCGCACGCGTGGTTGCGGGGGCGGAAGAAGGCCATGCTGTCGTCGTTCGTCGCGGGCACGGTCGATCAGTTGCTGTTCGCCGGGCTCAAGAGCCGGCACCTGGCGCTGCGTCACCTCGCGGTCGCCGGGAAGGTCATTGTGATCGACGAGGCGCACGCCTACGACACGTACATGAGCGTCTACCTCGACCGGGTGCTGTCGTGGCTCGGCGCCTACCGGGTGCCCGTGGTGGTGCTGTCCGCGACACTGCCCGCAGGACGGCGGCGGGAGCTGGCAGAGGCATACGCGGGCAAGGCAACCGGTGACGCCGTGGCGGCATTCGACGCCGTTGCTGAGGCGGGCGACTATCCGCTGCTGACAGCCGTCACGCCTGGTGGTACGCCGGTGATGCGGTGCCCGGCGGCGTCCGGCCGCACCACGGACGTTGAGCTGGAGCGCATCGAGGACGACTTGTACGTCCTGGCCGACCGGCTGGAGAGCGAACTCGTCGGCGGCGGCTGCGTGCTGGTCGTGCGCAACACCGTTCGCCGGGTTCTTGACGCGGCCGCCGCGCTGCGGCAGCGGTTCGGCGACGCGAACGTGACCGTGGCCCATTCCTGCTTCATCGACGTCGACCGGGCCGCCAAGGACGCAGACCTGCTCCGGCGCTTCGGGCCGCCCGGCAAAGCGGAGGGCCGACCCGAGGGAGCGCACATCGTCGCCAGCCAGGTTGCCGAGCAGTCCCTGGACGTCGACTTCGACCTGCTGGTCACCGACCTCGCCCCCGTCGACCTGCTGCTGCAGCGTATGGGGCGGCTCCACCGCCACGTGCGCGGCGGGACAGAGCAGGCCGACCGGCCTGACCGGCTGCGCACGGCGCGCTGTCTGGTGACCGGCGTCGACTGGGCCGGGGACGTTCCTGTACCGGTGCGCGGCTCGGTCGCGGTGTATGGGGCTTACGCGCTGCTGCGCTCCGCCGCCGCACTCCTGCCGCACCTCGAGGGAGGAGTCGACGGCGCGCGGCGCCCGGTGCGGCTGCCGGCCGACCTCAGTCCGCTGGTGCAGCGTGCGTACGCCGACGGCCACGATGGCCCGGCAGAATGGGCGGAGGCGCTCGAGACCGCCCGCACGCGGTACGGAGAGCATCGCGCGGACCAGGCCGAGCGGGCCGCGACCTTCCGGCTCGACCCGGCCGCGAGGCCCGGCAGGCCCCTGTTCGGCTGGGTCGCGGCAGGCGTCGGAGACGCGGACGACACCCCGGCCGGCAAGGCTCAGGTACGCGACAGCCGGGAAAGCCTGGAGGTCGTCGTCGTACAGCGGCGTGCCGACGGCACCCTGGCCACGGTGCCGTGGCTCGAGCCGGACCGCCAGGGTCGCCCCCGCGCGGGACTGGCGCTGCCCACGGACCACGTGCCCACCGCCTTCGCGGCCCGCACAGCGGCGAGCTGCGGGCTGCGACTGCCGATCCAGTTCAGCTACGCCGACGTCATGGACCGGGCGATCGACGAACTCGAGGAACTGCACATCCGGGCCTGGCAGGTGAAAGGCAGTCACTGGCTCGCGGGTCAGCTGATCCTGCCGCTCGACGAGGACTGTCAGACCCACCTGGCAGGCTTCGCCCTCCGGTACAGCAAGAGCGACGGCCTTGAGGTGACCCGTGCCGCAGGCTAGGTATCACGGCGAGTGGCACGCGATGTGGGTATCCCCGCAGAGGCGGGGAGCAGTGTTGATACGCCCCTCAGACTGGGGCCATCCCCGCAGGAGTAGTGGGGAGCAGCGCTGCATGCTACTTGAACTTCACCCATTGGCCGGGGATCAAGTTCTTGGCCTGTCGCTCCACATAGCCGAAGAGCCGCGGAGATCGGGTCACCTCTCCTTAGACGGTCGGCGGCCCTCTGCCCAACGGACCAACGGCAGGCCAGCTACCGCGGAGACAGCACTCGCTAGGGCTGTGGCCGCTCCCCATTGGGCGCCTTCATCTTCAGGACCGCCTAATGGCAGCCAGCGGCCAACCAAGAGACCTAACCAGAAGATCACGACTACCGCTCCTGTCGCCAGGATCCAACGGACCCAACCACTCAAGTCGCAACTCCCCTTAGACTGTTCCGTAGTTGATTCGAGCACTCTAGAGGATCCGGGGCTTCGTATGGCAATTGCTGGTGCAGCTCGGACAGTCAGTGAGGGTGAACCTCTGGGCGCTCCCCAAAGGCCAGCCCTTGGGAGAACTGGTCACTCTGGCCGATTCGACGAGGACTGTCAGACCCACCTGGCAGGCTTCTGTCTCCGCCACAGCAAGAGCGACGGCCTTGAGGTGACCCGTGCCTGAAACCGATCATTCCAGCGGCGACGGCGTGCTGTCGTTCGACCTGACCACCCGGCCGTGGATCCCCGTGCTCCGGCGCGACGGCAGCCAGGACGAGCTGTCGCTGCGCGAGGTGTTCGAGCAGGCGCACGGACTGCGGCGGGTTGTCGGTGACCTGCCTACCCAGGAGTTCGCCCTAATGCGCCTGCTGCTTGCCGTCGCGCACGACGCGCTCGAGGGCCCGCAGGACATCGAGGTGTGGTCGGAGCTGTGGGCGGACGAGAGCTGCTTCACTCCGGTGGGGGCGTATCTCGAGGCGCATCGCGGCCGGTTCGACCTGCTGGACGGCGACGCGCCGTTCTTTCAGACGGCTGCACTGCGCACGGCGAAGGACGAGGTGTTCTCCCTCAACCGGATTGTGGCCGACGTCCCGAACGGGGAGCCGTTCTTCAGCGCCCGGATGCCCACCGTCGAGCGGCTCACGTTCGCGGAGGCGGCCCGTTGGGTCGTCCACGCGCATGCCTACGACACCTCCGGCATCAAGACCGGTGTGGAGGGCGACGAGCGGGCCAAGGGGGGCAAGGTTTATCCGCTCGGTGTCGGTTGGGCCGGGGCCCTCGGTGGCGTGTTCGTCGAGGGCGGCACGCTGCGCGAGACGCTGCTGCTGAATCTGGTGGCCGCCGACACCTCCAACCTGGAGATCGACGGCGGTGACGCCCCGGCATGGCGCCGGGAGCCGTGCGGCCCGGGTGGCGCGGAGCGCGCCCCCACGGGTGTACGCGACCTGTACACGTGGCAGACGCGGCGCCTGCGGCTCCACTTCGACGATGCCGGCGTGCATGGTGTCGTCCTCGGCTACGGCGATCCGCTTGCCGCACGTGACCGTCAGCACCGGGAGCCGATGTCTGCCTGGCGGCGCAGCAAGCCTCAGGAGAAGAAGCTCAAGAAGACTCCGGTCTATCTGCCGCGCGAGCACGCTCCCGAGCGCTCCGCGTGGCGCGGGATCGGCGCCCTGGTCGCGAACGAGGCCGGCAGTGCTCAGGGCTCGGAGGCGCCTGCCTACTTGCGGCCGGGGATCCTGGAATGGGTGGCCCGCCTGGTGACGGAGGGAGAGCTGGAGCGCGGCTTCCTCGTCCGGGGCCGGATCGTGGGCGCCACATACGGCACGCAGCAGTCCGTGATCGACGAGATCGTCGATGACCACGTTTCCATGGCCGTCGTCCTGCTCCACCGGCAGGACCGGCGTTACGCCGAGCAGGCGGTCGCGGCCGTCGCGGATGCCGACCTTGCCGTCAACGCGCTCGGCGATCTCGCCACCAACTTGGCCCGCGCGGCCGGCATCGAGACCGAAGGGCCCCGATCCGCCGCTCGTGATCTCGCCTACGGGCTCTTCGAGGCGCCGTACCGCACCTGGCTCGCCCGCCTCGCCGACACCGACGACCCGTACGCGCGGCGCACCGACTGGCAGCAGCAGGTGTACGAGACCGCCCTCCGGCTCGGCGACCGGCTGATGGCCGCAGCCGGGGACGCGGCCTGGCAGGGGCGAACCGTGCAGCTCAAGCACGGTACGGAGTGGCTCAACTCCGCGCTCGCCGACAAGTGGTTCCGCGCCGCGCTGCGCAAGGGCCTGGGACGCCCCGACTCCTCCGACATGCCGCCGGACGCGGACACGGCTCCGGCTTCCGAGACCACTGTGAAGGCACCCGCATGACCACCGTCACCGCACCTGGCGCCCCGCGTACCCGGGTCGCCCGGCTCGCCGCCGACCACATCGCCGCCCTGCAGCAGGGTTATGTCGCCGACCGGTCTCACGCTGTCGCAGCCCTGGCCCGGCTCCGGCGCGGCGCCGGCCGGGAGTCCGGGCAGCTGCCCGACCTGTGGGCCCTGATCGACACCGGTCCCCTGCACGACACCCCTGAGGGCGATCGGGCGCTGAGCGAGAGCGAACTGGTCCGGGCCGAGGACGCCCTGCACGTCGCGCTCACCCTCTACGCCCTGCACCAGCAGTCCCGCTCGGCCGGCATGCACCAGGCAGACCGGCCCGACCGCCGCCGGGGTCTGGGAGCCGCGGTGCGCCGGATGATGAAGCCCGGCGAGATCGACGAACCCGTGCACAAGCGCCTGGTCCGGGCCGGCACCGCCCCCGACCTGGCCACCCTCGCCCAGCGGCTTCGCGACATCGTCGTCCTGCTGCGCCGCGAGGGCTTCGAGCTCGACTACGCGCTGCTCGCCGGCCAGCTCTACACCTGGCAGTGGCCCGGTGGCGCGGACATCGTCCGCAGGGAATGGGGCCGTTCCTTCCACGCCTGGCACGACAAGCCCAAGAGCGGCAGCCGGCCCTCCGCCGCCGGTCAGGCCACTGACTCAGACACCACCAGCTCCACGGACACCGACAAGGACGCCTCGTGAACCGCATCTTCCTCGACGTGCACGCCCTGCAGACCGTCCCGCCCAGCAACATCAACCGCGACGACACCGGCGCGCCGAAGACGGCTGTGTACGGGGGAGTGCCGCGCGCCCGCGTGTCCAGCCAGGCGTGGAAGCGCGCCACCCGGACCTACTTCGAGGGCGAGCACCTGCTGGACGCGAGTGAGCTCGGGGTGCGGACCAAGAAGATCGTGGAGGCGGTCGCCGGCAGGATCACCGCCCTTGACCCCTCGCTCACCGACGAGACGGCCCTGCGGATCGCGGACGAGACCGTGAAGGCCACCGGACTGAAGACCGAGGTCCCCAAGCGCAAGGCCGACTCCGCCAAGGAGGGCGAGCCGGCCCCGGCGCCCGAGGCGAAGTACCTGGTGTTCCTCAGCGCACGGCAGCTCGACGGCCTGGCCCGCCTCGCCGTCGACGGCGCAGCCGACATCACGGCCTTCCTGAAGGACAAGAAGAACAAGGACAAGGCCAAGGAACTCGCCGACACCCGCCACTCCGTCGACATCGCCCTCTTCGGCCGCATGGTCGCCGACGTCCCGGACATCAACGTCGACGCCGCCGTCCAGGTCGCCCACGCCATCAGCGTCCACCGCGTCGAGAACGAGTCCGACTACTACACCGCCGTCGACGACAAGAACACCGACGCGGAGACCGGCGCCGGCATGATCGGCACCGTCGACTTCAACTCCGCCACCCTCTACCGCTACGCCGCGCTCGGCGTGCACCAACTGGCCGCCAACCTCGGCCAGGGACTGCGCGAGGAGGAATCCCGGTCCGAACCGGTGCGCCGGGCCGTCGAGGCCTTCGTCCACGGCTTCGTCGCCTCGCTGCCCACCGGCAAGATCAACACCTTCGGGCACCACACCCTCCCGGACGCCGTGATCGTCAAACTGCGCACCACCCGGCCCGTCAGCTTCGTCGCCGCGTTCGAGGACCCGGTCCGCGGCGACCAGGGCGGCCACGTCCGCGAGGCGTCCGAGCGGCTGGCCGAGTACATCCCCGACATCGAACGGGCCTACGGCGACGAGGACTCCACCCTCACCTGGGTGCTGCGCGTCGGCCCGAACACCCAGAAGCTCGCCGGGATCGGCACCGAGTCCGACAACCTCGGCGAGCTCGTCGCCGCCGTCGGGAAGGCCGTCGTCGAGCGCCTGGAGAAGCCCGCATGAGCGTGCTCACCCTCCGGCTCGCCGGCCCCCTGCAGTCCTGGGGGGCCTCGGCCCGTTTCGCCCGCCGCACCACCGAGTCCGCCCCCACCAAGAGCGGCGTCGTCGGCATGCTCGCCGCCGCCGTCGGCATCGAACGCGGCGACGACGACAGGCTCGCACCACTGGCCGCCCTGCAGTTCGGCGTGCGGATCGACCAGCCCGGCACCCGGCTACGGGACTTCCACACCGCTCACCATGGCGTCACCGGCAAATCTATGCCCCTGTCCGAGCGCTTCTATCTCGCCGACGCCGTCTTCGTCGCCGCCCTGGAAGGCGACCGCCCGCTCCTCGCCGACCTGCACGCCGCGCTCCGCGCCCCCGTGTACGCGCCGTTCCTCGGCCGCCGCTCCTGCCCGCCCGCCCTGCCCGTCGAACTCGGCGTCCACGACAAGGGCAGCCTGATGGACGTACTGCGCGAGGTGCCGTGGCAGGCCGGCGCCTGGTACCGAAGGCAGTACCACGGCCAGGACGACATCGAACTGACCGTGCTGCGCGAGGCGCACGAGCACGAGCTGGCTGCCGCGGACACCCTGCGCGACCAGCCGCTCAGCTTCGCCGCCGAACACCGCCGCCATACCCTGCGCACCCAGATCACCTCCAGCGTGCGCATCTCCAACCCGGCCGCCCGGCAGCTGCCCCGGCACGACCCGTTCGACGCCCTGGACGAAGAGAGCGCCTGATGTTCCTCACCCGCTTCCGCGTGAACACCGCGCGCCCCGGCGCCCGCCGCCTCCTCTCCTCGCCCCAGGCCATGCACGCCGCCGTGATGTCGTCCTTCCCCAACCTGCTGCCCACGGACACACCCACGCCCGACGGCCCGCGTGTGCTGTGGCGCCTGGACCACACGGCCAGGGCCGAGGTCATGCTGTACGTCGTCAGCCCCGACCGGCCCGACCTGACCCACCTCGTCGAGCAGGCCGGCTGGCCCGCCGCAGCCACCGCCGACCCGTCCCAGCCCGGCTGGCAGAGCCGCCCCTACGCTCCGTTCCTCGACCGCCTCGCCACCGGTGACCAGTGGGCGTTCCGCCTCACCGCCAACCCCGTCCACCACGCCCGCCGCAAGGACGGCGAACCGACCAAACGCACCGCACACCTCACTCCCGTCCACCAGATGGGCTGGCTCCTCAAGCGACAGGAATCCTGCGGCTTCCGCATCGTGGAGAAGTCCGACGACAAGCGCCTGCTGCCCAGCGGCACCACCCACACCGGGCAGCCGCACCACGGCGACCGCTACGAACTGACCGTCCGCGACAAACGCGCCCTCGCCTTCGACAAATCCCGCAGCCCCGGCGCCGCCAGCCGCAAGGCACCCGTCAGCCTGGTCACCGTCACCTTCGACGGCCGGCTCGAGGTCACCGACCCCCAACTCCTGCGCCGCACCCTGACCCACGGGATCGGCAAGGCCAAGGCCTACGGCTGCGGCCTGCTCACCCTGGCCCCGCTCGACACGACAGGAGCGAGAGAGTGACCACGGTCTCCCGACGCACCGCGCTCACCCCACGCCAGCTCACCCGCACCGGGGAACGGCTCTCGTTCGTGTACCTGGAGCGCTGCACGGTGCACCGGGACGCCAACGCCATCACCGCCGAGGACGCCGACGGCACCACCCACATCCCCTCGGCCACCATCGGCACCCTCCTCCTCGGACCCGGCACCCGCATCACCCACCAGGCGATGAGCGTCCTCGGCGAGACCGGCGCCGCCGTCTGCTGGGTGGGGGAGCGGGGCGTGCGCTACTACGCCGGCGGCCGCGCCCTGACCCGCTCCTCCGCACTCGCCGAAGCGCAGGCCGTGCAATGGGCGAACGTCCGCAGCCGGCTCGCCGTCGCCCGCGCCATGTACCGACTGCGCTTCCCCGACGAGGACCCGGCCGGCCTCACCCGCCAGCAGCTCCTCGGCCACGAAGGCAGCCGCGTCAAGGACTGCTACCGTGCCCAGTCCGCCCGTACCGGCGTCCCCTGGCGCGGCCGCCGCTACACCCCCGGCGACTTCACCAGCGGCGACCCGGTCAACCAGGCCATCACCGCTGCCGCCCAGTGCATGTACGGCATCGCGCACGCGGTCGTCGCATCCCTCGGCTGCAGCCCCGCCCTCGGCTTCGTCCACTCCGGCCACGAACTCTCCTTCGTCCTCGACATCGCCGACCTCTACAAGACCGAGATCGGAATTCCGCTCGCCTTCGACATCGCTGCCGAGGACGAGGAGGACGTCGGCCCGCGCACCCGCCGGGCGCTGCGAGACCGTATTAACGAGACTTCTCTGCTGGACCGCTGTGTCAACGACATCAAGCGCCTTCTGCTGCCCGAGACTCCCGCGACCGGAGCGACGAACGACGACCTCGACGTCGTCACCCTCCAGAGCGACGGCGGCCACACCGTCACGGCGGGCCGCAACTACGGCAGCGAAACCGACGACCACGACGCCTACGAGGTTACGGAGGGCGCCTGGTGACCGTCATCGTCCTCACCAACTGCCCGCCCGGCCTACGGGGCTTCCTCACCCGCTGGCTACTCGAAATCTCCGCCGGCGTCTTCATCGGCAACCCGTCGGCGCGCATCCGCGACCTGCTGTGGGAGGAGGTCCAGCAGTACGCCGGCCAAGGCCGCGCACTGCTGGCCCACACCACGAACAACGAACAAAGCTTCACCTTCCGCACCCACGACCGCAACTGGCACCCGGTCGACCACGAGGGCGTCACCCTGATCCGCCGCCCGAACGCCCAGAGTTCCTAGAACGCCGTTTCCACCCCGCCGAAGGGCTGGAGCAACGCGGCCAAGCGCCGCCGGTACGGCAGGTGATAGGCAATCAGGCCCTTACGTGCGAATTGCCGGAGTCGGTGAAACTACTTCAGAACGGTCCGCCTTCCTGACAAAGCCGCAGGTCACGAAGTGTGCTCCCCGCACCCGGGGCGATGTTCCCCCCTAGGGTGTCCGCCATGACCGCACCAGTCCGTGCTCCCCGCACCCGCGGGGATGTTCCCTGAAGCGCAAGGTGGCGGCCCTGGAGGCCAAGGTGCTCCCCGCACCTCAAGACGAAGTTCCGCCCCGCGGCCCAGGACACGGCAGAGGAGGCGGCAGAAGCCACCTCCGACACCCCTGTTGAGGAGCCGGAAGCTCTCCAGGGGCCGCGGCTACGCGCTGTCTGACCATCGGGCGTATCTCCTCCAACGGCCTGATAGGGGTGCCGGTAGCGATCAACCTAATCCGTAGTTATGAGCGTTCTGCAGGAGCGGGTGCTTCTCGGAGCGTTCGAGTACCAGACCGTGACATCCAGGTGCAGCCGGGCCGTGGAGGCCTCAACGTAGATCGGTGCGCGGTCTGGTGCGAGTGGTGGCGGTCACGTGGGCGTCGGGCGGACTCCTTTGCTCAACCCGGCGTGAAACGCCTCACCGAAGAGCGGCGGCGTTCGGCGTCTCCGTGGCCGCCACCACTTTCGTCGGAGCCGGACGGATACCTGAAGCCAGCCTGGCCCATGAGGTCTCGGCTGGTGCCGTCCGGCGTCGACGACCCCATTGCCTTGATTACTCGTTGCCATTGGTGGTGCGAGCCCGCCGCACGGTGACCTCTCGATATGCCCGAGCCGCTTGAGCTCCTGCTGAGACCGAGGCCCGTGGGGTGCGCTGGTGCCACGAACGGCTAGTGAGGTGGCGGCCCGACCGCGATGCGGTCGAGGCCTGGGATTAGGTCGCTGCGTGGCCCGCATGCGCTCGTGACCAGCGCAAACACCGAGCCCTGGGTAGGGAATCTTGATCTACTGCGGAATCGACTGGGCGGAACGAACCCACGACGTCGCCCTGGTCGACGACACCGGCCAACTGCTCGCCAAGCGGCACATCACCGACGACGCGGCCGGCTACAAGATCCTGCTGGAACTGCTCGCCGAGTACGGCGACACCGAGGAGAACCCGATCCCGGTCGCGATCGAGACCTCCCGCGGTTTGCTGGTCGCCGTCCTGCGGACGGGCAAGCGCAAGGTGTTCGCGATCAACCCGATGGCCGCCGCCCGCTACCGCGACCGGCACAGCGTCTCCCGCAAGAAGTCCGACCCCGGCGACGCCCTCGTCCTGGCCAACATCCTCCGCACCGACATGCACGCCCACCGGCCCCTGCCCGACGACTCCGATCTCGGCCGCGCGATCGCCGTCCTGGCCCGCGCCCAGCAGGACTGTGGAACCGGCAGCAGCTCGCCAACCAGCTCCGATCCCTGCTGCGCGAGTACTACCCCGCAGCCCTGGCCGCCTTCGCCACCTGGACCAATGGCCTGTGCCGCCCCGAGGCCCGCGAACTTCTCAAGACCGCCCCGACCCCGACCCGGGCCGCGCGGCTGACCCGCACTCAGATCCAGGCCGCGCTCAAACGCGCTGGCCGCCAGCGCGGGATCGAAGCCGAGGCCGAGCGCCTCCGCGAGGCCTTCCGCGCCGAGTGGGCCCATCAGCCTACCTCTGGTCGAGGACGCGCTCGGCAAGCAGATGCTCGCCCTCCTGATCCAGCTGGATGCCGCCTGCACCGCCGCCGACGATCTCGCCGAAGCGGTCGAAGAGGCCTTCCCAGCACCCGGACGCCGAAATCCTGCTGAGCTTCCCCGGGCCTCGGCATCCAGCTTGCCGCCCGGGTCCTGGCCGAGATCGGCGACGACCGCACGCGCTTCGCCGGCGCCCGCGGCCTGAAGGCCTACGCCGGCTCCTCACCCATCACCCGTGCCTCCGGCAAGAAGTCCGCCATCACCAGACGGTGGGTGAAGAACGACCGGCTCAACCACGCCGACTACCTCTGGGCCTTCGCCTCACTACGAGCGTCCACCGGGGCCAACGCCCACTACCGACGCCGCCGCGAACAAGGCGACTGGCACGCGGCCGCCCAACGCAACCTCTTCAACCGCATGATCGGCCAGCTCTACCACTGCCTGACGCAGAGCACGACCTACGACGAGTCGCTCGCCTTCGGGACCCCTCCCATTGAGGCCGTTGTCGCCGCGGCTTGAGGTGTTCAGCGGGGAGCGAGGCAGGCTTCGAGGGCGGCTCGCTGTTGTGGGGGCAGATGGTCGCCGAGGGGCACTTTGCGGGGGCTGTGCTCGCCCTCGCAGAGCCAGCTCTGTTCGTCATCGTCGAACCACCAGTCCTCGGCGTCCCACATGGGGTGCCCCTGAAGCAGGTGTCTGGCCAATGCCTCGCTCGCCTCGGGCGCACCCTGAGCGATCAGAGCCTCCACCACCGCCGTCACGGCCTCCTCCGGAACCGCCGCGTCGCCGAGAACAGGCAGAAGAAGGAGGAGACGGCCGTGAGAGTCAGTGACGCCTGCCGCACCCGGTGGCGCCTCCAGCAGGGCGGCGAGCTCGGGCCAGCACAGCCCCGGTCCGATGCGGTCCTGATCGTCGCTGGCCAGGACGAGATCCTGGCTCCAGTCAGGATGCGTGAGGAAGTAGTCCGTGGTCGTGAACTCCTCGCCGCTGTTGAAGTGCACGACGATCGCGAAGCCGCCGACCAGCGGCACCGTGAACATCGGCCACGCCGACCGGTCGTGAAGCGTGTCCAGCATGGCGTCCGCGTCGCCCGCGTCCGATCCGAAAGCCTCTGGCGCGAACCCGTCAGCCAGGTCCGCCAAGTACGCGGGCCAGAAGCCCGGCTCATCCAGGAGCGGGTGCCCGTCCACGACGGGCGACGAGGAGTACCAGTGCCGTGCCATCACCATGCCGGGATTCTCTCCAAGCCCGGTCGGAAGTGTTCGAAGACCCCGGCCCTCACGGCCGACCGACTTGACGGCATAGCAACATGAGGTGTCTTCGGTGACACACGCTCAAGGTTCGATGACACGGGACACAGGGCGGCCCTGCCCGGCTGCGGTGTCGGGTGCACGACGGGCCCCGTGGACCGCCCGGACGCTCACCGCCGGAGGGTAGCTGGGCTAGCCGTCCGATTCGTTTTCGAGGCGGCCCGCGTGGTCGGGGCCGGGGTGGTCGACGTCGGGCACCATGGGGTGGTCGTAGTCGAACTCCACTTTGTCAAAGGAGTCGCTGGTGATGGGTGGGGGGTCGTTGTCGGCGATGATCAGTTGCAGGCGTTCGCCGTACGCGTCGGCCAGAGTTCTGAATCGGCTGTAGATCTCGGCCTCCCGTTGCCGGTCGGACTGGTTGTTCCCGAAGGCTTTGCGTGGTGAATCGATCACGAGGAGCGACGGCACGAGAACCTCGGAGTGGTCGAGTCCGAAGGCGAGGAGGGTGAGGCTGTAGGCGAGGTTGACGGATGTGGCGATGCCGCCGCCGGATGCCTGCAGGCTCTCAAAGGGCTGTCCATTGACGACGGGCAGATAGGTGTCGCGGTCGATGACGGCCGTGTCGACCCAGGGCAGATTCCAGCCGGTGAGGAGCCGGCCGAACTCGGTGCTGAGGTCGTCGACCAGTGTCTGGCTGGCCTTGAGCTGCTCGGATTTTGCCTTGATGGCCTTGATGGCCTTGTTGACCCGGCTGCGTTCCGCCTTGATCGAGCGGATGTCCGCGTCGATGGTACGTACCCGTGCCCAGGACTCGCGCAACTGGGTGATGGCATCGATGGTGGCCTTGAGCCCGGCGACGCGGGAGCTGGCCTCGGCGATGGCGTCGAAGCGGGATGCGGGCGAGGGCGGCGAGGTGCTGGGCCGCGCGCGGAGTGAGGATGAGTTCGGCGGCCGGTGGCGTTCCGTGGCGGTGGAGGGTGATGCCGGCGCCGTGGAGGAACTGGGGCAGGGTCAGCTGGTAGGTGATGGCGAGGCGCTGGGTGTAGGAGGCGGTCGCTTCGCTGGGCAGTGGCCGTACGCGGAACACGCCCGGTGCTGCTGACGGGGTCCGCAGCCACGCCCCTGCGGTGTCGACGCTGGTGTGACGGGCCAGTGATCTTCAGGTGTCTTGGATGTTCTGGTCTGGTGTTCCGTCTTTGCGTTGGGATTTTGAGCTGGGGGAGCGGTTGCGTTCGGGCGTGGTGGGCGTGGCTGGGGATTGTGTTCGGTTTGGTTGTTCGGGGGCTTGGTCTGCGGTCCGGTAGTTGTGTGGGATTGATCTTGGCTTTCCCGTCGATGTAGTGGTCCGTCTATAGGCAGCTGCACTCTTTGGGGCTTGGGGTTCCGGATGGTGCTGGTCAGTGGCGTGTGTGGGTGAGGAAGACGCGGAGGGGGTCGTTCGCGTTGCTGGCCAGGCGGGGCAGTTCGAGTCGGTGGGCGATGAGGGTGTGGGTGCTGTCGGTGTCGTGGTGTGGCTGGTTCGGCAGCACGGCGAGTGTGCGGGCGAGGGTGACGGTTTCGGGGTAGGTCACCAGGTCGCGTGCCAGGAGTGCGGGGGAGGCGCTGCTGGTGGTGGTCAGGTGGGGGCTATCAGCGATCAGTTGGGTGAGGCGGGTGTGCCAGCGGTGGGTGAGGTGTTGCTGGTGGTCGTACCAGCGGGTGGTGATGGCGCGTGCTGTGGTCCAGGCGGTGGCGGCTCGGGGGTGTCGTAGCAGGCGCTGGTGGGCGTAGCTTGCGGCGGTGAGCTCGGGCACGGCCCCTGTGCGAATGGGGGAGGCGAGCCGTGGGTCGGGAGTGGCTTGCTGGTGGCGCGGGCACACCAGCCGGTGCGGCGGTGGGTGTACCCAGGCGGCGTGGGTTGCGCTGTGGCTGCGGTGGCGGGTGCACAGGGTGCAGGCGCGGACGGGCTGCTGTGCGGCCTCCAGCCGTTTCCAGCGTGCGGCGGCTGCGGTGTGGTGGGCGTCGTCGTTGGGGGCGAGGCGGGGCAGGGCGCGTCTCAGGTGGGGGAGTGGGATGCGGGTCAGGGCGGCGAGGTGGTGGCAGGCGGCAGGGCTGAGGTGGAGTTCAGCTGCCGGCAGGGTGCCCTGGCCGGTCAGGGTGATGCCGACGCCGTCGAGGAGATGGTGGAGCGTCAGCCGGTAGGCGATAGCGAGGCGTTGGACATATGAGGCGGTCGCCTCAAAGGACAGTGGCCGTACGCGGAGCACGCCCGGTGCTGCTGACGGGGTCCGCAGCCATGCCTCTGTGGTAGGGACGCTGCGCTGCGCGGGAGCGGCTGGGGCCGTATCCCGGGCCGTGACGTCTGTCCGGGTCACGGGGTGTTGGTACTGCGGCTTCGGGGCCGGGTGTGGGGTCGGTAGTGCTGTTCTGCGAGGTGGTCGAGGCGGATGGCGTCGAGGGTGGTCTTGGTGATGCGTTCGGTGCCGTCGACCAGGGCGGTGATGGCGGCCTGGCGGATGAGGCGGGCGAGGCTGCCGATGCGGCCGGCGGTGCGCTCATGCAGGTAGGGGGCCAGCTTGGGGAGGGTTCCGGGCCGATGGCGGCGCAGGTCGAGTGCGCCTTCCATGGCGGTGATGAGGTCGCGGAAGGGCTCTTCGTCGCCGAGGCGGGCGGGGAAGGCGGCGCAGTCGATGAGGGAGGCGCGTCCGGCGAGCTGGGCGCCGCGTACCCCGGTGAACAGGGGTGTGGTGGTGACGTCGATGCCGGCGTAGACGAAGGTTGCGCCGATGCGTTCGGTGAGGTCTTTGATCAGGTCGGCGCTCTGGGCGCCGGTGGTGGTGCGGGGGTTGAGCCGGTGGATTTCGTCGATCATCACCAGCTGGACGCCCGCGGCGGTGTAGGTGTGGCAGACGGAGTTGGTGATCTGGGCCTGGGACATGCCGGTGGTGACGGGGATGCCGAGGTAGCGGGCGAACTCGATGGCGAGGGTCTTGGCGCTGGCGGCGGGTGGGACCAGAACGTAGGCGACCGGGGCCTGCCCGGCTGTTGCCGTGGTGCCGTGACGTCGGGTGTGGGCGAGGTGGCAGGCGCGTCCGACCTGGAGCAGGGCGGTGGTTTTTCCGGCGCCGGCGGGGCCGGTGACGATCAGGGACGGCCGTGCGGTGACGGTCTGGTGGCGGCCGAGGAGCATCAGGGTGCGCACGTTCTTGGCGAGGGTGTCGATGGCCGGGGTGCGCACGGTGACGAACCGCGAGTGGTAGGCCAGGCGCTCCTCGAGGCTGCGGTGCGGCGTGCCGGGTGGGGGAGGAGCGGCCACGGGGGTGGTGGCGAAGGCCTGGAAGCCGTCCCAGGTGGTCACCGCCTGTGGCGGCGGATCAGGGGCGTCGCCGTCGGCGCTTGCCGCGGCACCGGTAGGCCGGTCCGCCGCTGACAGGGTCCTGTCGGCTGGTGCATCGTTCGTGCCCGGCGAGGTGTTCACCATTGCTCGGCTTCCGCTTCGGCGTCCCACAGCCCGTACCCGCCTGCCTCGGCCGGCAGCACGCTCGCGCCCTCCGGCTCGCTCGTGCCGGTCTCGGCCGCCGTGTCGACGCTGCTGAGGTCGTCCAGGCTCTCGCTCCAGTCCGGTGCCGGGGCCGGTGCGGTCTCTGCGTCGAGTGGGCGCCGCTGGCCTGGAAGATCGGGCAACTGTGCTGCCGTACCGGAGCGGGAGGCTCTCCGACGGCGGGTCTTCTGCTCGGTCTCGGCGGGGTGGCGGGTGCGGCGCAGGAGCTGGTCGAGGGCGTCGGCGAGGTCGGCCTCATGCTGCTCGCGATCCCCGCGTTGTTCGACCTCGGCCTGGACGTGGCGCCAGATGGCGTCGTTGAAGGGCTGGTGGACGTGGTCGCCATGGATCCACGGGATTTCGTGGAGCTGTCCGTCGGTGAGGCGGACGAAGATCTGGCGGCCGTCGTGGGGGTTGTAGTGGACCTCCCACTTGCCGTCCTTGCTGGTGATGGGGGAGCGCTCGCCGCGGTGGGGGTCGAGGATGTCGTGGTTGTAGGTGCGGTAGTCGAGGCGGATGCCGCGTTCGGTGATGGGCTGCCAGCGCACCGGCAGCAGTTCGAGGTAGTCGGCCCCGGTCAGCGGGACGGGCACGTAGCCGCTGATGGTGATCAGCGCGGCCCACATCTGGTTCGGCGTGAGGGCGGTTTTGGGAAGGACGGGGTGGCGCAGTCCGTCGTGGGGCCGGTTCTGCCAGCCGCAGGTGATCCATTCGTCGAGGAAGTCCTGCAACTGCGGAACCGTCCACCGTGCTTCGGCCGCCGTCGCTGAGCCGCGGCGCTGGGGGCTGGAGCCGGTGTGGCCGGCGACGTGCTGGCAGAACAGGTCGTTGATCGAGCCGAAGGTTCGCTCCACCACGCCCTTGGCCTGAGGCCGCCTCGGTGGAGCGGGCTGCACGCTCACCCCGAGTGTCTCGCAGGCGGCGACGAAGCCCTGCGAGAGGTAGATCTTCCCGCGGTCGACGACGATCGTCTCGGGCACGATCACCGGCCGCGAAGCTGCTCCCTCCAGCCGTTCGTCCAGCGACAGCATCCGCTCATAGGGCACTTCGGCCCGAGACAGATGCAGCGCTGAGGGCCAGGTCGGCCGGGCAGGATGCGGAACAGCCATCTCCGCCAGGAGCAGTGCGGCGTCGACGGCTTTGGTGCTGTGCGGGCGCAGGACGGCGGCCAGGATGGAGCGGGTGGCGACGTCGACGGCAATCGTCAGCTCCGGCCGGCCCAGGCTGCCGTCCTCGAGGACGGCCATGATGTCCAGACGGGTGGTGTCGATCTGCACCTGCTCCCCGGGCCGCAGCACCACCGGCGCCGACGAGGCGCGGGCGGGTGCGGTGGCGGTGCGCGCCGGGCGTCCCGGACGGTCGGCCGGGTCGGCCAGCACGCTCACCAGCCGGTAGAACGTCGAGCGTGACGGCATCTCCACCACCCCGCGCCCGTGCGTGTCCTCCAGGATCTGCCCGACCAGTACCTGCAGTCCCTTCACCGTCCCCTTCGACCGGCCCCGCTGGCGCCGCAGCGCCTCCAGCACCGCGGCCACGACCCGCTCGTCGGCATACCCCGTCGGATGACGGCCACGGGCCGGCACCACGCGCTTGTCGACCAGCCCCCACAAACCCTGCTTGCGGTAGGCGTACCGCATCCGCTCCACCGTCGTACGCGTCACCCGCGCGAGGCCGAGCGCCGCCAGCTCCTTCGCCTTGGCCGCGTCCCGCTGCGCCAGGGTCCACCGCTCGGGGTCGTACTCCGGCCGCATCGCCTGCCCCTCGCGGCTGCCCTCAGGATGCGGCCACCCGGTCTCGACCTCGCGGATGTGGGGCAGCCAGGCCAGCGCCCGCTGCTGGGCCGCCACAGGAACGGTCTCGAACAGTCCCCACTGCGGTACCACGTCCGGCGCCCGTGCGCCCACTACTTCGAAGCCCGGATCGGCGAACAACCGCCCCAGCAGCAGTCTCGTTTCGGTGCCGTCCTCCTGCAGCAGGTAGACCTGCTGGCCCTGCAGGGCGGCGACCTGCCAGGTCTGTTTCCGGTAGGCGACGTGCGCGCCGACCTCCACCACCGGCCGCCGGCTCTTACCGTGTGTGCCGCCCACTGCGCTCACTCCTTCCTCGGCCGCCGCCAGCGCCCAGCCGCTCTTCGACGCCCCCGCCACTGCGTTCTGCGTCAGCGCAGACCAGCGTCTCCTCGTGCAGCGGCTCATCAAGAGGCGTCGTCAGATGCCCGCACCACAGTGCGTGATAGACAGCTGGCAGCACTTGCAGAGGATCACCCATCGCGGCTGCGCCGTCGGCCAATGGCCGGGGCCCGGCGAACGCTTCAGCCAGAGCGGCCTGCAGCCCGGGCGGGCCCTGATTGCGTGGGTGGCGGTAGCCGGCCAGCCATCGCAGGTTCGCCGCCACCACCGCTGGAGGTGGCTCGAGGCGCCGGTAAGCCCAGCCCACGCGGGCACACGCCGCCTCCAGGACTATCCGCGCCCGCTGCGCCCCGTCTCCACCGGCGGTCGGGCTGGATGGGCAGTCGGCGAGCAGGCCGGTGCCGTCGGCGTACCGGGCGAACAGCTGAGGCACCCATGAGCGCACCCGCCCGTCGGCCGCGTCCCGCCACAGCAGCCGTACCGGACGGGCGGCCAGGCCGGTCACGTCCGGATTCCGGTCCAGGACCATCAACTGGGTGCGCATCGTTGCCGAACCGTGTACGACGTGCCGTCCAGTGGTCGCCGACCACCACCAGCCCGGCCCCCACCGGCGGCCCGGAACGACCGGAAACGCGGATACCGGCGCTAGGTCCTCGAACCGCACCGACGCCGCCGCCTGATCCCACGGCAACTGCGTCACCTGCCCGGCGGCCGTGGTGAACGCGGCCTCGATTCCCGCACTGCCGCCCCCTGCGGCAGCCTGCTGCACCCGCCTGCTGTGCTCGTGCCCCTCCACACTCAACAGCCAAGTCCATGGCGGGCTGCTGGACGCCGTGATCCGGATCCGCCACCCGAACGGGTGAACGGCGGCTGCGATGCCGAGCCCCTGCACCGTGGTCAGACCGGGAGATCCTTCAGTTCCTGCAGGAGCCGCTGCTGGCCGGGCAACAGGGTGTGGCGTTGAGCGAGCTGCTCACTGATCCAGGAGCGCAGCTTGGGCGGTGGTTCGAGGCCAGCTGTGAGCAAGAGGCGCAGACGGTGGTAGTCGCGCTGCCAGGCGAACGCCCACGGAGGAAACCACCACGGATCCAGAGCAGCGAGGGCCTGCATGCCCGGCCACGGAGCCGGTGTGCGGCGCGCATGAGCTCCGGCCTCTCCGCGTTTGCTGGCGAGCCACCTGCCCAGAGGGAACCCGTTGTGCTGGACGGGGTGCGGCAGCGCCAGGTGGCCGTGAACGCCGGCGTAGTCCCGGGCATGGGCCAAGCCCACGGCGAAGTCGATCCGGGCGCCGGTGGCACGGTACTGCGCGGTCTGCCTGGCTTGTGCGGCCTCGGAGGTGATGCCGACCTCCCGCAGTAGATCTTGCTGGCGGGGGTGGAGCTCTTCGAACAGGGCGCACTGCGTGTACAGCCATGATGCGGCTGACACCTCCACCCCGGCGAAGCCATCCCCCGGCACCAGCAGCTGACTACTGCCGCACTGCTTGCGGGCGTGGTGGTAGGCGCGTTGCCATGCCATGGGCCACGGCGGGTTCCACCACGGGTCGATCGCGGACAGCGCACGGCTCCGGTCGGTTTCCTTCTCCGCCATGCGGGCCCGGCTGCGTTGGCTCATCAGCCATTGCCCAAGAGGAAAACCGTCCTGCCGCGTGCTCTTGGACGTGGCGAGGTGGCCGTGGACGGCGGCAAAGGCTCGGGCGTAGTCCAGGCCGGCCGCGAAGGCCTGAGCAAGGCTTTTGCGGCGAGGGTGTGCCGAGCGCGCGTGCGCGGGCCGGATTCCGAGATCCGCGAGCAGGCGTTGCTGGCCCACGTGGAGGTCGTCGTACCGGGAACACTGCTCATGGAGCCACTCGCCCAAGGCGAGACTGGTGCCGGGGAATCCCGCCGTGGCGTCGACGAGGCCATGCTTTCGAACGTGTACCAGGGCGCGGTGATACGTCCGTCGCCAGGAGATAGGCCAGGGACCATTCCACCAGGGATCGATGCGATGCAACGCCTGTGCCCGCTCTATGGGGAGCGCTGCTACTCCGGTTCTCTGATTGGCCAGCCACGCTCCCAGAGCAAATCCCTCGTGACGGCCGTACTTGGGAACAGCGAGATGCCCGTGACGCGCCGTGTAGGAACGGGCATGTGCCAAGCCGACCCGATACGCCTGCTCTGCACGGGACAGCCTTCCTCCCACCGGCGCACTGCCGACGTGCTGGAAGCGCAACTCCCGCACCTGCGCCGCAAGCCCACGAGGCCGGTGCGCGACCGGAACCGCCCACACATCTTCCTCGGGCACTGCTCCGCGCTCCCGCCGCACACACGCCCGTACCCAGGCAAACAACGCTCCTGCGCTGGAGGCGGCAAGCTGCTCCACCAGCCACGGGCGGCCCAGACGGCGAGCCAACTCGGTCAGCAGACGGGGAACCTCGGCCAGCGTGTGCGGCATCTGACCGTGCGTGTCCTCCAAGACGCGTTGTCGCCACAACCGGTCACACAGAACTGCGATCTCTCGGGTTGGTGTCGGTGGTGGTGAGAGTCGGTCGCGCTGGTCCGGGGATGGGTGTTGCGGGGCTGGTCAGTGGGTGTTTACGGGTG
>NZ_JBIAHV010000028.1:0-62025 GCF_042870895.1 Streptomyces sp. NPDC006294 | reverse complement strand
CGGCAGCGGGCTGATAGCCACACCCAGCACCCCTGGGCGACCCAACCCTACGAATGGCTCGATCAACCCGATCAAGAAGGTAGAGCGGGCTGAGGCCCGTACGAGTCAGGACGACGGCGGCCCGGCACGGCCGCGTAGGGTGCGGAGCGTGAGCGACTTCGTACAGAGCCTGCGGCTGTGGTTCGCACCGGCCCGGATCCGGGAGGAGGGCGAGACACCCGACTACCGGTTCTCGCTCGCCAACGAGCGCACGTTTCTCGCCTGGATCCGTACGGCGCTGGCTCTGATCGGCGGCGGTTTCGCGGTCGACCAGTTCCTGCCGGACCTGCGCTGGGGTGTGCGGGCGGGGCTGGCCCTCGCGCTGATCGGCGTCGGGGCGGCGTGTGCCGTGCGGGCCGTGAACCACTGGGTGCGGTGCGAGCGGGCGATGCGCCGCGGCGAGGATCTGCCGGTGTCCCGGTTCCCCGCGCTGCTGGCGGTCGTGGTCGCGGTGGTGTCGGCCGCCATGGTGGTGGTCGTCGCGTGGGGTGACGTGTGACCGCCCCGGCCCGCGATCCCGGTCTGCAGCCGGAGCGGACCCGGCTCGCGTGGCGTCGGACCACGCTGACCTGCACGGTGGTGGCGGTGCTCGCCGCCCGGCAGGCGGCGCAGGACACGGTGGCGGCGGTCGCGCTGAGCGTGGTCGCCTGGCTGGGGTTCCTGGCGGTCGCGCACCGGCGCATCGGGGCGATGGCGGCGGCCCGGCCGCCGGCCATGCCGATGGGCGGCGCGATCGCCGCGGTGGTGTGCGTCCTGGCGCTGGCGGCCTTCGCGGTCGCGGTCGTCGTGTGACGTGCGCGTACCGGCATGCCGCGTTCATGACGTGACGCCTCGGACAGGCGTGCCATCGCGGCGCGGTGCGCCGCGTGGAGCCCGGTCCGCCCGCGCCGCCTAACCTGGAACGGACACAACGGCACGAATCACACCAGAGGTGAGCGCCATGACCGTTGCCCACCAGGAACACACCGCGCACCAGCACGCCCACGGCCCGGCCTGCGGTCACGCCGAGGTCCCGCACGGCGACCACGTCGACTACGCGCACGACGGGCACCTGCACCGTGAGCACTCCGGCCACTGGGACGAGTGCGAGCCCGGCGAGCACGTGTCGCACAGCGGGCACACACACACGCACGGCGCCGGCTGCGGCCACACCGCCGTGGTGCACGGCGACCACGTCGACTACGTCCACGACGGGCACCGCCACGCGGAGCACGACGGCCACTGGGACGATCACTGAGCCCACCGCCCGCGCCGCTGCGGGTCAATACACCCAGACCGTCGCACGCGCGCCGCACGTGCACGCCTACGTCCAGCCGGACGGCGGCTGGTGCCTGAACAACGCGGGTTTCGTCAGCGACGGAGGCTCCACCCTCCTCGTCGACACCGCCGCCACCGAGCGGCGGGCCCGGGCGCTGCGCGCGGCGCTGCTGGCGACTGGCGCCCCGCTGCCCCGCACCGTCGTCAACACCCACCACCACGGCGACCACACCTACGGAAACGGCGTCTTCGCGCCGGAGCCGGTGGTGGTGGGCCACGGTCCGGTCACCGACCCCTCGGCGTACGACGCGACCGAGCGCTGTCTGCGGTTCGTCGCCGGCCTCGCCGAGGAGGGGCGGGCCAAGGGGCTCACCCCGTTGGAGACGGCGCGGGCGGCGGATGCGGGAGACTTCGCCGGACTGCGGGAGAGCGAGCGGCTGGTGGCCAATCCGCACCGGGCCTACGCGGAGCTGGGCGGGCTGCCGGAGGGCTCGCCGCTGGACGCCGCGGCGGTCTTCGCCGACATGGCGGCGATGAACGGCGGGGCGCCGGTGGCCTGCCACGCCTGACGCGCGGCGCTTCCCAGGCTGGGGGGCGACCGTGCGGGCGCCCCGCCGCCGGCCTCGCACCGGTGTGATCCGGACTTCGCTTCGACCAGGCCACTGGACGACATACCGACTGGTCGGTCATCATGAACGCGTTCCCAGGTCCGCCCCCGGAGGTGCCCACCATGAGCTCAGTCCCCCCAGGCCTCGATCCCGAGCAGCTGCGCGGCTATCTCGACCGTGAGCGGCCCGGGCTGGTGGGCGGACCGCTCAGCGCCCGGCTGATCCAGGGCGGCCGTTCCAACCTCACCTACGCCGTCACCGACGGCGCCTCGCGCTGGGTCGTCCGCCGGCCGCCGCTCGGCCACGTGCTGGCGACCGCCCACGACATGAAGCGCGAGCACCGGGTGATCAGCGCGCTGGCGCCGACCGCGGTCCCGGTGCCGCAGCCCGTGGTGTTCTGCGAGGACGAGTCGGTGCTCGGATCACCGTTCTACGTCATGGAGTTCGTCGACGGCACCCCGTACCGCACCGCGGAACAGCTCGCGCCGCTCGGTGCGGAGCGCACCCGGGCAGCGGTGCTGTCCCTGGTCGACACTCTCGTCGAGCTGCACGCCGTCGACCCCGAGGCGGTCGGCCTCGGCGACTTCGGCCGGCCGGAGGGCTTCCTCGACCGACAGCTGCGGCGCTGGGGCAAGCAGCTCGCGGCCTCGCGGGGCCGCGAGCTGGCCGGCATCGACGAGCTGCACGCCGCACTGGGGCGTGAGCTGCCCGCCTCCCCGGCGGCCGCCGTCGTCCACGGCGACTACCGCCTCGACAACGTGCTGATCGGGGACGGCGACCGGATCACGGCGGTGCTCGACTGGGAGATGTCCACCCTCGGTGACCCGCTGACCGACCTCGGCCTGCTGGTCATGTACAGCAAGCGGCTGGAGCTGCCCGACTCCCCCGTCAGCACCACGGCGGGCGCCGCGGGCCACCCGTCCCCGGCGGAGCTGATCGAGCGGTACGCCGAGCGCTCGGGCCGGGACACCTCGGCGATCTCCTGGTACGAGGCGTTCGCCTGGTTCAAGCTCGCCGTGATCCTCGAGGGCATCCACTACCGCTACACCCTCGGCCAGACCGTCGGCGCCGGATTCGACCGGATCGGCGATCTCGTCCCCCTCTTCATCGAGCACGGTCTGACCACCCTCCAGGAAGGCTGAGTACCCCATGGACTTCGCATTCGACGCCCGTACCGAAGAACTGCGTGCCAAGCTGCTCGCCTTCATGGACGAGCACGTCCACCCCGCCGAGCAGATCGAGCACGAGCAGCGCGCACAGTTGGCGTCGCCGTGGGACACGCCGGCGATCGTCGAGGAACTCAAGGCGGAGGCCCGCAGGCAGGGCCTGTGGAACCTCTTCCTCCCCGACGCCGAGTACGGCGCCGGCCTGACGAACCTTCAGTACGCGCCGCTCGCCGAGATCACCGGCCGCAGCCCCCATCTGGCCCCCACCGCGCTGAACTGCGCCGCCCCGGACACGGGGAACATGGAGGTGCTGACGCAGTTCGGCGACGACGCGCAGAAGAAGCAGTGGCTGGAGCCGCTGCTGGCCGGCGAGATCCGCTCGGCGTTCGCCATGACGGAGCCGGAGGTCGCCTCGTCCGACGCGACGAACATCCAGACCCGGATCGTCCGTGACGGCGACGACTACGTCGTCAACGGCCGCAAGTGGTACATCTCCGGTGCGATGAACCCGCTCTGCCGGATCTTCATCGTCATGGGCAAGACCGACCCCGACGGCGCCGACATCCGCCGCCAGCAGTCCATGATCCTGGTGCCGCGCGACACCCCGGGCGTGGAGATCCGCCGCGCCATGCAGGTCTACGGATACGAGGACCACTCCCACGGCGGCCACGCCGAGGTCGTGTTCCACGACGTGCGGGTGCCGGCCTCGAATCTGATCGGCGAGGAGGGCGGCGGCTTCGCCATCGCGCAGGCGCGCCTCGGCCCGGGCCGTATCCACCACTGCATGCGGCTGATCGGCATGGCGGAGCGCGCGATCGAGCTGATGTGCCGCCGGGCCGTGTCCCGCGAGGCGTTCGGCAAGCCGATCGCCCAGCAGGGCGTCGTGCAGAACTGGATCGCGGACGCGCGGGTCACCGTGGAGCAACTGCGGCTGCTGGTGCTCAAGACGGCGTGGCTGATGGACACCGTCGGCAACCGGGGCGCGCACACCGAGATCCAGTCCATCAAGATCGCGACACCGCGGGCGGTCGTGGACATCCTCGACAAGGCGGTCCAGGTCCACGGCGCGGGCGGCGTCAGCCAGGACTTCCCGCTGGCGGAGCTGTGGTCGGCGGCGCGGACGCTGAAGCTGGCGGACGGGCCGGACGAGGTCCACCAGCGGTCCCTGGCACGGCGGGAGCTCAAGCGGTACATGTGAGCCGGGGTGCGGCGGGTGCGGGCTGCTTCCCTCTCGCCACCTTCCCTGTCCGGACCGCCCTCGGGGCGGGGCTGCCGGGCCCGCCGGGGGTGGGCCCGGCACGTTCGTGCGCCGCCCGGGCCCGCCCGGACCACGCTGCCCCGCCCCGCCGGTGGCGGGACGGGGCAGTGAGGTCACCGGGCGGCGCGGGCCGTGATCGCCGCGCCGTGCCGGTCAGTGCAGGTCGGGGTACTGGTTCCAGCCGGTGCCGCCGATCTGGACCCGCGCCTTGAACGGCGTGGACGCCTTGCCGGTGCCGGCGTAGAAGAACAGACCCGTGGAGCTGGACGCCAGCAGGTCGGCGATGCCGTCACCGTTGATGTCACCCGGCGCCGACAGCGTCTTGTACTGGCCCCAGCC
The DNA here is from genome assembly GCF_042870895.1 of Streptomyces sp. NPDC006294. Lineage (NCBI taxonomy): Bacteria > Bacillati > Actinomycetota > Actinomycetes > Kitasatosporales > Streptomycetaceae > Streptomyces > Streptomyces sp. NPDC006294. Next base: position 57,358 of record NZ_JBIAHV010000028.1, on the reverse strand, counting down.
CTTGCCGCCCACCTGGATCCGGCCGGAGAACGGCGTGTTCGCCTTGCCCGTGCCGGCGTAGAAGAACAGACCGGCGGAGCTGCGGGCGATCAGGTCAGCCCGTCCGTCGAGGTTGAAGTCACCGGAGCCGACCAGCTTGTTGTACTGGCTCCAGCCACTGCCGCCGACCTGGACGCGGCCCTTCATGGACAGCCCGTCGCCGTTGCCCGCGTAGAAGTAGAGCGCGGTCGAGCTGCGGGCGATCAGGTCGCCCTTGCCGTCACCGTTGAGGTCGCCGGGTCCGACGACCCGGTTGTACGCCTTCGAGCCGCCCGCGAGGTACTCGTCGTACTCCGCGTACTGCGCCGTGTTGTAGAGGCGGCCGTCGTACGTGCTGTGCACGATCAGGTCCGAGTGGCCGTCGTCGCGGAGCGTCGACGCGTGGGTGAGCCGCACGGCGGAGCGGTCCCAGCCGGTGCCGATCAGGAACTTCTCCGACAGCCGGCCGGTGCCGGTGCCGTCGTAGTAGTACAGCGTGCCGTCGCCGGTGCGGGCGATGAGGCCCTGCTTCCCGAAGCCGGGCTGGTTGCCCGCGGCGGCCAGCTGGGTCACCACGCCCCAGCCCTCGCCGATGGACTCCCGGGCCTGGAAGGTGCCGGTGCCCTTGCCGTCGTACAGGTACAGCGTGCCGTCGTACGAGCGGGCCGCGAGGTCCGCCGTACCGTTGCCGTTGTAGTCCGTGCCGCCGACCAGCTGGTTGTACTGGAGCCAGCCCGGGCCGCCGATCTGCGTCCGCGCCTGGAACGGGTAGCCGGTGCTGCTTCCGTTGCCGGGGTAGACGAACAGGCCGGAGGAGTTGCGGACCACCAGGTCGGCCAGGCCGTCCCCGGTGAGGTCGTCCGCGCCGACGAGCTGGTCGAACTGGCCCCAGCCCGCGCCGCCGACCTTGATCCCTGCGCCGAAGCCGGTACCGGTGCCGGGGAAGAGATAGAGGCCCGCGGTGCTGCGCGCCAGCAGATCGGGCTTGCCGTCGCCGGACAGGTCGCCCGGGACGACGAGCTTGTTGTACGCCTGCCAGCCGGTGCTCAGCGTGGTGTATTGGTTGAGTCCGCCCTCGTACGTGGCGTACTCGCCGTTGTGCAGCCGCAGCGCACCGGTGGCGGTCAGGGTCAGCAGGTCGGCCCTGCCGTCGCCCGTCAGGTCGCCGGGCAGCAGCAGGTCCTTGACCTGCGACTCCTCGGTGCCGATGACGGCGGTGCCGCCGTGTCCCCAGTCGGCCCAGACATGACCGGAGTTGGTGCGGTAGGCGAGGTCGCCGAAGCCGTCGTTGTCGAAGTCGGCGCGCTGCGCCGCCGTGACGGCGACGGCCACCCGGGCCTGGGCCCGGTCGTCCTTGCCGGCCGCCGACCGGCCGGGCACGGAGAAGACGGGCCGCTCGGGGGCGGTCGCACGGGGCTCGACCGTGCCGGGGGTGCCGCCGTCGTTCCCGGCCGCGTGTGCTGTGATCGTCATCGAGCTGCTGACCAGTAGCCCGGCGCATCCGAGCACCGCCGAGGTGGCGATTCTCCGGCGCCAACGGGGCCCGGGTCTTGCAGAGGTGGGCATGCTGCCTCCAGTAGGAAGGGAAGACCTTCTGAGGAGAGCGGCGCATGCCGGAAAGAATCACGGATGTGTGGCGTCGACGACATGCCTGCGGCGATATGACCTCAGCGCGCGGCACGGCTGAACCAGAAACCCCCCACCGACGGTGGCGCCCCTCCCCAGGGTCGTGAAGTAGATCTTCATCCAGATGTCCCCTGCGGGCAAGTCCTTTGACGCCGCCGTGACCACCGAATGTGGTATTGCGGTCGGAAAGTCGCGTCCGTCCGGGGAGCGAAGTCCGTCCGTCCCGGGCAGCGAAGTCCGTCCGTCCCGGGCAGCGCGGCGGCATGACGCGGCCCGGGCGGCCGTGACCGGTCGCCGCCGGTGCCCGCTACGGCCGCAGCGCCCGCAGGAGCAGGTCGGCCAGGTGGTCGGCGACCTGCTGCTTGGTGAGGGGACCCGCCGGGCGGTACCAGGTCGACAGGTGGTGGACCGAGCCGAAGTGGTAGTCGACCACGAGGTCGGCCGGCGTGGTGGAGGAGAAGACGCCGCTCTCCTGGCCCTCCTCCACCAGCGCTCGGAAGCGCTCGTGGTACCGGCGGCGCTCGGCGCGCACCTGCTTGTGCTTCTCGGGGCTCAGATGGTGCATCGAGCGGAAGAAGATGTCGGCGTCGTCAAGGTTCTCGATGGTGGTGACGACGACGTCCGCCGCCGCGCCCCGCAGCCGCTTCTCCACCGGCTCGTCGGCGTCCGCGTAGGCGTCGAGCCGCTGCTGCTGGAGGCGCAGCACGCGGGCGTAGACCTCGTGGAGGAGGTCCTCCTTGGAGCCGAAGTAGTGGTACAGCGCGCCCTTGGTGACGCCGGCCGCCTCCACGATCTCCTGCACCGACGTGCGGTCGTAGCCGCGCTCGGCGAAGAGCCGGGTGGCAGCGGCCAGCAGCCTCTGCGGCACGGGGGTGCCGTCCCCGTCCGTCGTTCTGGCCATTGCCGCCACCCGCCTTTCTTTCTGTACCCGTGTGCCGTTCGGACCGCGTGTTACGCCGGGGAACGCAGTTCCCGCCTGAGGATCTTCCCACTTGTCGTTTTCGGCAGCTCCGGCAGTACCTCGACGTCGCGCGGGTACTTGTAGGCGGCCAGCCGCTCGGCACAGTACGCGGAGAGTTCGGCGCCGTCGGCGCTCGCCCCGGGACGAAGACTGACGAACGCCTTCACACTCTCGCCGCGGTAGGCGTCCGGGACGCCGACGACGGCCGCCTCGCGGACGGCGGGGTGGGTGTAGAGGACGTCCTCGACCTCGCGCGGCCAGACCTTGAACCCGGAGGCGTTGATCATGTCCTTCTTGCGGTCCACGACGTAGAGCCAGCCGTCGGCGTCCATGAACCCGATGTCCCCGGTGCGCAGTTCGCCGTCGGGGAAGGCCGCCGCGGTGGCCTCGGGCAGCCGCCAGTAGCCGGGCACGACCTGCGGGCCGCGGACGGTGATCTCGCCCTGCTCGCCGAAGGGGACGTCCTCGCCGAGCTCGTCGACGATGCGGACCAGGGTGTCGGGACCGGGCACGCCGACGGACAGGGTGCCGGAGGCCGGGTCGACGGGACCTTCCTTCTCCGGGGGCACGGCGGCGCAGGGGGCGGTGCACTCGGTGAGGCCGTAGCCGTTGCGGATGTAGGGCCCGAAGCCGGCCCGGAACTTCTCGACGAGCGCCGGCGGCACGGGGGCCCCGCCGGAGGAGATCACCGCGAAGGAGTCGAAGTGGTCCCGGGTGGCGGCGGGGTGGGCGGCGAGCGCCATGAACGCCGTGGAGGGGCCGACGGTGTACGCGGGCCGGTGCTCCAGGAAGGCGTCGAGGACGACCCCGGCCTCGAAGCGGTAGGCGAGGGCGAGGGTGCCGGCGTTCGCGAAGCAGACGGCGAGCTGGCAGACCATGCCGGTGATGTGGAACAGCGGCGCGAGCACGAAGTAGCAGGCGCCTTCGGGGACCGGGTGCCCGGTGCGCTGGCGTTCGGCGTTGTAGGTGATGCCGCCGTGCAGGTTCATGGCGCCCTTGGGGGTGCCGCTGGTGCCGGACGTGTAGCTGATCAGCGCCACGTCGTCCGCGGCGAGTTCGCGGCCCGCCGGGGCGGGCAGGCCGCGGCGGGCGACCGTGAGCAGGTCGTCGGCGTCGTCGGCGGGTGCGGTCCGCTCGAAGCCGAGGACCCGTTCGTCGTCCCGGGTCTGCAGGTCGAGCTCGCAGGCGGTGAGGGCGATCCGTACGGGCGAGGCGGCGGCGCAGTCGCGCAGATACGCCTCCCAGGCGCGGTCGGAGCAGATCAGCGCGCCGGCCTCGGCGTCCGCGAGGACGTGCGCGACCTCGCCCGACTTGTACATCGGGTTGAGCGGGACGACGGTGGCCCCGGCCTTCCAGGCGCCGAGCAGCGCGATCACGAAGTGCGGGGTGTTCTGCAGGATGACGGCGACCCGGTCGCCGCGCGCGATGCCGCCGGCGGCGAGGTGCCCGGCCACCGAGTCGGACAGTTCGTCGGTCTCGCGGTAGCTCACTCTGCCGTCGAAGTAGGCGAGGGCGGTGTGCTCCGGGGCGCGCGCGACGGCGGCGCGGAAGGCGTGCAGCACGGTCGGGGGCGGGTCGATCGGTGCCCGCTGGACGTCGGTGAGCTGCGAGAGCCAGGGCTTGGCGGCGTAGATCGAGTTCATCGGCCGGTCTCCTCCCACTTCTGCTGGATGTGGTTCATGCCGGCGAGCCACCGGTCGTTGTGCGTCGCGCGGGCCGCGTAGTACTCGGCGACCTCGGGGTGCGGGAGGACCAGGAAGCGGTCCTCGGCCATGGCCTCGAAGAGGGAGTCGGCGACGTCCTCCGGTTCGATGGCGGTCGGCGTGAGGACCAGTTCGCCGGCCGTGCCGCTGGCGGTGAGCATGTCGGTGCGGACGCCCTGGGGGCAGATGGCGTGGACCTTGAGGCCGCGGTGCCGGTAGGTGAGGGAGAGCCACTCGGCGTAGGCGAGCGCGCCGTGCTTGGTGACGCTGTACGGGGCGGCGCCGATCATCGTCAGCAGGCCGGCGGCCGAGACGGTGGAGACGAAGCGTCCGCCGCCGTGCTCGAGCCAGTCGGGCAGCAGGGCCCGGCTCGCGCGTACGTGCGCCATCACGTTGACGTCCCAGGCGGCGGCCCATACGTCCTCGTCGGCGAAGGCGTCCCCGCCGGAGGCGAGTCCGGCGTTGGCGCAGTAGACGTCGACGACGCCGCCGAGCGCGTCGCGTGCCTCGTCCACGATCCCCGAGGCGTCGCCCGGCACGGCGGTGGCGCCGATCTCGTCGGCGACGGCCTTGGCCTTGCCCGCGTCGATGTCGTTGACGACGACCCGGGCGCCTTCCCGGGCGAACCGCCGGGCCAGCGCGGCTCCGATACCGCCGCCCGCGCCCGTGACCACGACCCCAGCGCCCTGCACCGTACTCATCGACTCCGCCTCTTCCCGACTCTCTCGTCCCACCCGGTCCTTCCGCGCAGACTAACCAGTCGGTATGTCGCGACGGAAGAGGGCGGCACAACCACGTGCCGGGGTCGTTCCCCGGTGCCGACATGAGCGCTAGCGTGCAGTGGTCATGACACACGGCGATCACGGAGGTAGCTCTATGAGCCTGTCCAGACGGGGTTTGCTGGTCGCGGGCGGCGCGGTGGGGGCACTGGCCGCCGCTCCCGCGCCCGCCGCCGCCCACACGGGCCGCGGCCGGGTCCGCACCGGTTTCGAACGCCTGGCCGCCGACGGGTACGCGGCGCTGTCCGGGCAGCGCGTCGGGGTCGTCACCAACCCGACGGGCATCGCCCGCGACGTGCGCCACATCGTGGACGTGATGCACGCCGACGACCGGGTGGACCTCGTCGCCGTCTTCGGTCCCGAGCACGGCTTCCGCGGCACAGCGCAGGCCGGCGGCTCCGAGGGCCGCTACGACGACCCGGCGACCGGGCTGCCCGTCTACGACACGTACCTCAAGAGCGGGCAGCCGCTCGCCGACATCTTCACGGCCTCCGGCGTGGACACGGTCGTCTTCGACATCCAGGACGCGGGCGCCCGCTTCTACACGTACATCTGGACGCTCTTCGACTGCATGCAGTCGGCGGCGCTGGCCGGCAAGCGCTTCGTCGTCCTCGACCGGCCGAACCCGGTGACCGGCCGGGCGGCGCTCGGGCCGGTGCTCGACAAGGCGTTCGCGACCTTCGTGGGCCGTGAGCCCATCTCGCAGGCGCACGGCATGACGGTGGGCGAGCTGGCGCTGCTGTTCAACGGCGAGTTCCTCACCCGGCCCGTCGAGCTGGGGATCGTGACGATGAAGGGCTGGCGGCGGCACGACTTCTTCGACGACACGGGGCTGCCCTGGGTCCCGCCGAGCCCCAACATGCCCACCCCGGAGACCGCGCTGGTCTACTCCGGCACGTGTCTCTTCGAGGGCACCAACCTCTCCGAGGGCCGCGGCACCACCCGCCCCTTCGAACTGCTCGGCGCCGAGGGCATCGGCCCGGCCTGGGCGGAGGCCGCGAACGAGCTGGACCTGCCGGGCGTCCGCTTCCGCGAGGCGTACTTCGCCCCCACCTTTTCCAAGTTCCAGGGCAGGACGGTCGGCGGCGTCCAGCTCCACGTCCACGACCGCGACGCCTACGACCCGGTCCGCACGGGCATCGCCCTCCTGGTGACCGCGAAGCGCACGTGGAGCGGCTTCGCCTGGCGCTCCGACAACTGGATCGACAAACTGACGGGCTCCACCAAGGTGCGCACCCTGATCGACGCGGGCGCGGACACCGACGAGGTCACCGGCGCGTGGCAGGACGAACTGGCCGCGTTCAGCGCCGTCCGCAAGCGGTACCTGCGCTACTGACGCACCCGCTCGCGTGCCTCCGGCCCGTCACGAGGTATGGCTGTTTCTCCCCTTGCGCAGGATGCTGTGACAGCGAAGCGCAAGGGGAGGGGCGGGGCCAATGGCGGGGACGGATGTGCGGCCGTACCGGGAGATCTGCTTCGACGCGGACGGCGATCCGGGCGGCGACCCGTACGGCGTGGCCGCCGGTTCGGACCTCACCGATCTCGTCGTGTTCGCACATGGCTGGAACAACTCCCCGGCCACGGCCCGCCGGCTGCATCTGCAGTTCTTCGCTCCCTTCCCCGGACTGCTGGCGTCCGCACCGGACGTACGGGTCGGGTACGCCGGAGTGCTGTGGCCCTCGATGCGCTTCCCCGACGAACCCTTTCCCGGCACTGGGCGGGCGGGAGAGGCGCCGGCGCCGGACCCCGGGCTCGACAAGACGACGCGGGACCTGCTCTCCTGCCTGTTCCCCGGGCACGGGGCGACGGTGGACCGGCTGGCCTGGCTCCTCGGCGAACGACCGGACTCCCGGGCGGCGTTCGCCGAGTACGGGATGCTGGCCCGGCAGCTCACCGCGGCCCCGCCGGGCGGGCTGGAGGCGGCCTTCGCGGAGGACCTGCCGCGCGACGAGCAGAGCCCGCCGGCCGTCCTGTACGAGGACACGCTCACCCTCTGCGAACGGCTGGCGGCGGCCCTCGACCCGGCGGCGGCCGGGGGCGGCCGGCCCGCGGCCTGGCCCGGCGCGAAGGAACTGCTGCGGCAGGCCACGTACTACGCGATGAAGCGGCGCGCGGGCGCCGTCGGCGAACTGGGGCTCGGCCCGCTGCTGGGACACCTGTCGCGGTCCGCGCCCCGTCTGCGGGTGCATCTCGTCGGGCACGGCCACGGTGCGCGGCTGGTCGCGTTCGCGCTGCGCGGGCTCCCCGAAGGGGCGCGGAACGTGACGTCGGTGACGCTGCTCCAAGCGGCGTTCTCGCATTACGCGTTCGCCACCGGGCTCCCGCACGCCCCGCACCGCTGCGGTGTGCTGGGCGCGCTCCAGCACCGGGTGAGCGGTCCGGTGGTGGCCTGCCATTCGCGGTACGACACCCTCCTCGGCGTGTTCTACCCGCTGGCGTCGAGCCTCGCCGGCGACACGGCAGCCGCGGCCGGGGCCGACCGGCGATGGTGGGCAATGGGCCATGACGGGATCCGGGCCGTCGCGGACACGCCACGGCTGACGCTGGACGAGGCGCTGCGCGACGGGCTGCCCACGGCGGGCTGCGTCAACGTCGACGCCTCGGCCGTGGTGCGCCACGGGCCGCCGCCGACGGGCGCGCACGGCGACATCTGTCATGAGGAACTCGCGCGGGTGGTGCTGACCGCGGGCCGTGTCGGGGGCTCCCGGCCGGGGGCGTGATCCGGTCGAAGCGCCGCCTTTTTCTTTTCGATGGAGCCGAAACGGGCACTCCTACGTCCATTCTTCAACGCCGATGTACCAGCGACGGAGGTGGCAGGGCGATGGCCGGTTTCCGGAGTCTCGCGAGACAGGTGCGCGACCCACGGTGTGATCTGGCGCTACGGCGCTACTCACTGCGCAAATGCCTGGAACGGTTCGCCCCTTACGGGCACCGCGCCACATGGGACCACCTGTGCGGCAGGCACCGTATCGACCCGGAGGACAGGGCCCCGGATCCGGCGCGGCTGGTGGCCGCGCTCGAGGAACTGGAAGAGGCACGGGCCGTCTGGCTCGCCTACGAGGACAACTTCGCGGACCGCCGCAAACGGGAGAAGCACGACGGGCTGCGGCGGCCCGGACACATCGACGACTGGCACCGCAGGACCTGGGGCGGCAACGGGGTGGCGCGCTGCGACGCCCCGGCCGAACACCCGTCCGCGCCCCTCGGGGAGGTGCTGCGCCGGCTGATCGCCGCGCTGGAGGCGGAGCCGGGGGACGGATGCCCGGTGTGCGGTGAGACGCACATCGTGTGGCGCCAGGACCTGAAGCACCAGCCGTGGACCGGCCCCGTCTGCACCGGCTGCGGCATCGTCGTGCCGCAGCCCGTGCTGACGCCGCGGGCCGTGTCCGCGGCGAAGCGCGCGGGGCGGCGCGAACTCGCGCCGGTGGCATGACCCCCACGGGTCCCGGACCCGAACGCCCGGGACCCGTCGGCCGCCGTCAGGCACCGGGCGCCGCGGCCCACACCTGATCGGTCCAGCGCCGGTCGTACGGCAGGGCCAGCAGTCCGGCCTTGAACACGAGCATCGGGTCGGCGCCGAGGGCACGCAGCCGCCCCGGCGCGTGCTCGGCGAGCCACGTCTGAAGCTCCGCGAGGGGTTCGTCACGGGTGTGGTCGCTCCACCAGCGGAAGACGGACGACGTGACGTCGCCGAGCAGATCGTCGACCCACTCCTCGGTGCAGTCGGCCAGATGCCGGTCGGCCGGTCCGCCCGGCGGCTGCCCGGCCCAGACGGCGAGGTACGGCGTCTGGGTGGAGCTCGCGGTGACGCATGCCTCGAACACGTCGTGCACCGGGTACGGCGGCGTGTCGGAAGCGACCGTGTCCGTCCACCATGCCTGGAGGAACGCCCGTACCGCCCCGGCCTGTTCGTCCGGCCAGTCGCGCCAGCCGGAGCGTCCGAGGCCGGTCAGCTCATAGGCGTCGAGCCCGGCGTACCGGCCCGTCGCCAGCCGCTCGGCGAGCTGCGGCAGGATCCGTCGCACGGCGGCCGGGTGGTCGTCGAAGTGGTTCGGCTCCTCATGGGCGAACATCCGCAGCACATCGTCGGGCAGGTCCACGTCCGGGGTGCGCAACAGGGCCGTCTCCTCCGGCAGATGGCACCGGCCGCAGCCCGTCTCGCCGGGACTGGTCAGGCCGGCGAAGACCGTGCGTACGCGGTCAACCGCCGCGTCGAGTGGAGAGGAGGCCATGTGCGCCACGTCCCGTCCGGGTACTCCGGTCGCGGCTCCCGCCCGCCGAAGGGCGCGACGTTACCAGGGCGGAAATCCGCTGGGCCAACGGGATTCGGCAGCAGCACAGTTGGCGTCGATGTGCACCACCACCGAGGAGCCCTGAGATGTCGACGCTGCGCGTCACCGCCGAAGTCCTGACCGTGCACGAACACCCGAACGCCGACGCGCTGGAGCTGGCCCAGGTGGGCCTGTACCGCGCCGTCGTCGCCAAGGGCGTCTACCGCACCGGCGACGCCGCGCTGTACATCCCCGAGCAGGCCGTGCTCCCGGCGGGGCTCGTCGAGGAGTTGGGGCTGACCGGACGTCTCGCGGGCGGTGACGCCAACCGGGTCAAGGCCGTGCGGCTGCGGGGTGAGCTGTCGCAGGGGATCGTGTGCCGGCCGCGGGCGCTCGCGGACGTCGATCTCTTCCGGGCCGCCGAGGACGGGACGGACTTCGCGGACCTGCTGTCGATCACCAAGTGGGCGCCGCCGGTCCCGTCCCGGATGAACGGCGACGTGGAGGCGGCCCCGGACCTGCTGCCGTGGGTGGACATCGAGAATCTGCAGCGCTACCCGGACATCTTCGAGCCCGGCGAGCCGGTCGTGCTGACCGAGAAGCTCCACGGCTCGGCCTGCCTGACGACCTACAGCACGGCGGGCGGCGGCCGGGTGCAGGTCTCGTCCAAGGGGTTCGGCGCCAAGGGCCTGGCGCTGAAGCAGGACCCGGCCAACCTGTACTGGCGCGCCGTCCTCGGGCACGGCGTGCCGAAGATCGCGGCGCGTCTCGCCGAACGGCTCGGCGCGAGCCGGGTGGGCCTGTTCGCCGAGGTCTACGGCGCCGGGGTCCAGGACCTCGGCTACGGCAAGGACGCCCGGGCCGAGGACGGCCTCGGATACGCGGTCTTCGACGTCTGCGCGGAGATCGACGGCCAGGTCCGCTGGCTGGACGCGGCGGCCGTGCTCGGCGGCGAACTGCCCGTGGCGCCACGGCTGTTCGAGGGACCGTACGACGCGGACACGGTGCTGGAGCTGGCGAGCGGCCGCGAGACGGTGTCGGGGCGCAGGCTGCATCTGCGGGAGGGCGTGGTCGTCCGGCCCGCGGTCGAGCGGTACAGCCCGGTCACCGGCGGGCGGGCGATCGCCAAGGCGGTGAGCCCGGCGTATCTGACCCGCAAGGGCGGTACCGAGTTCGAGTAGCGCCGGTCACGGAGGCGGGCCCGTCACGGGGGTGCGGGCCCGCCTCTCCGTGCGTCAGGCGCCGTCGCCCTTGGCGCGGCCCCGCTCCGGCAGCAGTCGCGAGCCGGTCAGCCGCTCGCCGAAGACGTCGTCCGGGTTGGACAGGACGCAGTTCTCCAGGGAGAGGCAGCCGCAGCCGATGCAGTCGGTCAGATGGTCGCGGAGCCGGCTGAGCTGCTTGATCCGCTCGTCGAGCTCCCCGCGCCATGCCTCGGAGAGCCGGGCCCAGTCCTCGCGGTCGGGCGTCCGCTCCTCCGGCAGCTCCGCGAGGGCCGCCCTGATCGTGGCGAGGGGGATGCCGACGCGTTGCGCGGCGCGGACGAAGGCGACCCGGCGCAGTGCGTCCCTGCTGTAGCGGCGCTGGTTGCCGCTGGTGCGGCGACTGGTGATGAGGCCCTTGGACTCGTAGAAGTGCAGGGCGGACACGGCCGCGCCGCTGCGCGCGGAGAGCTGGCCGACCGTGAGCTCGTGGATCTTCTCTGGAATCTGCGGCACCCCTCGAAGCCTACTGGTCCGTCGTTGACAGAACGGCGCCTGCCCAACCATGCTGAGCAAGCGCTTAGACATCAGTCTTCGAGAGGCAGGGACCAGGGACATGGCAGAGCCGAGGATCTTCACCTCCCCCGAGGAGCTGCGCGCCGGCGTCGGCGAGCAGCTGGGGCACAGTGACTGGCTGGAGGTCGACCAGAAGCGGATCGACCTCTTCGCCGACGCCACCGGTGACCACCAGTGGATCCATGTGGACCCGGAGCGTGCCGCGAGCGGCCCCTTCGGCACGACGATCGCCCACGGCTATCTGACGCTGTCGCTGCTGCCCGCGCTGGTGCCGCAGGTCCTGCGCGTCGAGGGCATGAAGATGGGCATCAACTACGGCACCAACAAGGTCCGCTTCCCGGCCCCGGTGCCGGTGGGCTCGCGGCTGCGGGCGACCGCGGTCCTGCAGAGCGTCGACGAGGTGGGCGGGGGCGTGCAGGTGACCGCCCTCGTCACGATCGAGCGCGAGGGCGGCGAGAAGCCGGTGTGCGTGGCGGAGTCGCTGTCCCGCTACTTCTTCTGAGCGCCCGCCGCCGGTGAGCGTCCGGTTCCGCCGGGCGCTCGCGCCCGGCGGCGCTTCGGGAGCGCTCAGTCCTTCCGGGCGCTCACCATCCGCAGGACGAGGTCGGCATAGAGCGCGCCGACCTCGTCGGGCGTCCGCCGGCCCTGGGTGTTGAACCAGCGCGCCACGTCGATGCAGAGCGACAGCACCGCGACCGTGGTGCCCGGCACGTCGGGCACGTCGAACTCGCCCGTCTCGACGCCCTCGGTGAGGATGCGGCGCACCACAGCGTCGCTCTGCCTGCGCAGCCCGAAGATCTCGGTGCGGTGCGCGTCGCTGAGCGCGTCGAGTTCGTACTGCACCACCCGGGCGGTGGTGTGCCGACCGGCGTGCCAGCGGACGAAGGAGCGCACGGCGCCGGCGAGCCGCTCGGTGGGCGTGCCGCCGTCGTCGTACGCGGCGTTGAGGATCTCGAGGGCCTTGTCGTGCCCGATCCGGCTGATCCGGTGGAGCAGCTCTTCCTTCGTCTTGTAGTGGATGTAGAGCGCGGCCGGGCTCATGCCGGCGCGGCCGGCGATGTCCCGGGTGGTGGTGGCGTGGTAACCGCGCTCGGCGAAGGCCTCGACGGCGGCGACGAGCAGTTTCCTCGCCGCCTCGGGAGTCACCTCGTCCCACGGCTTCTCGTCGCCGGCCGCCCGGTCCGCCGTCTCGTCCGCCGCACTCATCGCTCGTTCGCCCCTTTCGTGGCACAGGACGAACACCATACCCCGAAGCTGAGCAAGCGCTTAGAACTTGATCAGAGCTTCTGGAACGGATCGTGTTCCGCGAGGAGCTTCTCCAGTCTGGCCTGATCCACCCGGCTCACGATCTGGCCGGCCTCCTGCCGGTCCCTGACCACCTTGGCCAGCGTGAAGGCGGAGGTCGTGAGATAGAGGACCGCGATGCCGAGGAAGGCGCGCACCCAGGCGTCGATCTCCATGTTGAAGATCCCGACGGCGACGGCCACGAGCGCGACGCCGAAGGAGGCGACGGCCTGCCCGTAGTACGCCGCGGTGTTCTGCTGCTTGACCGGTGTCTCACTCATGCGCACAGCTTCGCGGCGCGGTACGTGGACCGCATGGGCTCCCGTACTCACTTCGTCTACTCAGCCGGCCGGCAGGCTCCTGAAGCCGGCCCGTCTCAGAAGGCGGAGACCCCGGTCAGCGCGCGGCCGATGATCAGCTTCTGGATCTGACTGGTGCCCTCGTAGAGCGTCATCACCCGGGCGTCGCGCAGCAGCTTGCCGACGGGGTACTCGTCGATGTAGCCGTAGCCGCCGAAGACCTGGAGGGCGTTGTTGGCGGCGCGCACGGCCGCCTCGGAGGCGAACAGCTTGGCCTTGGACGCGGCGGTGGCGAACTCCTCGCCGCGCTCGATCAGATCGGCGACGCGCCAGGTCAGCAGCCGGGCCGCGTCCACGTCGACGGCGATGTCGCTGATCAGCTCCTGGACCAGCTGGTAGTGAGCGATGGACCTGCCGAACTGCTCGCGCTCCTTCGCGTAGCCGACCGCGGCGTCGAGGGCCGCCTGCGCGATGCCGACGCAGCCGGCCGCGACCGACATCCGGCCCTTGGCGAGGGCGGACATGGCGATGGAGAAGCCCTTGCCCTCGGGGCCGAGCATGGCGGAGCCGGGCACCCGGACGTCTTCGAGCACCAGCTCGGCGGTGGCCTGGCCGCGCAGCCCGAGCTTGCCGTGGATCGTGCGGCGGCCGAGACCGGGGGTGTCGGTGGGGACGAGGAAGGCCGAGACGCCCTTGTGGCCGGGGCTGTCGTTGGTCCGGGCGAAGAGCAGCACCACATCGGCCCAGGTGCCGTTGGTGATGAACATCTTGGAGCCGTTGACCACCCAGTCGTCGCCGTCGCGGACGGCCCTGGTGGCGAGGCTGCCCGCGTCGGACCCGGTGCCGGGCTCGGTGAGGCCGAAGCAGCCGAGCGCGTCGCCCGCGGTGAGCCGGGGCAGCCAGTGGCGCTTCTGCTCCTCGGTGCCGTACGAGGCGATCGTCTTGGTGACCAGCCCCAGCGACACGGAGACGATGCCGCGTACCGAGGAGTCGCCGCGGCCGAGTTCCTCGGTGACGAGGCAGTACGAGAGGTGGTCGCCGCCGGAGCCGCCGTACTCCTCGTCGACGGTGAGCCCGAGGAAGCCGAGCAAGCCGAGCTTCTTCACGATGCCCCGGTCGACGTTCTCCGCGCGGTCCCACTCGACGACGTGCGGGGTGATCTCGCGGTCGACGAAGTCCCTCGCCAGCTGCCGGACGGCGGTCCGCTCCTCCCCGAGCTCCAGGTCCATGCGGGGCACCCACCTTTCACATTTAACTATCACTGCTAGTTTCCAGGCCCGGGCCTACTATGTGCCGCATGGCCCGACCGCGCAAGCCCCTTCTCAGCAGAGACCGCATCGTCGAGACGGCGAGCGCGCTCGTGGACGCGGAGGGGCTCGACGCGGTCTCCACCCGCCGGCTCGCCGCCGAGCTGGGCGTCAGCGGCCCCTCGCTCTACAACCACTTCCGCAACAAGGACGAGATCCTCGACGCCGTCGCCGACGCGGTCAGTGCCCGTGTCGACCTGTCGATGTTCGACGAGGGCGACGGCCGCGACTGGCGCACCGCCCTGCACGACTGGGCCGTCTCCTACCGCGCCGCCCTGAGCGCCCACCCCAACACCGTCCCGGTCCTCGCCCGCGGCCCCGGCCGCCGCCCGGCGGGCCTCAAGGTCGCCGACGCCGTCTTCGGCGCGATGGTCCGCGCCGGCTGGCCGCCCGCCCAGGCCACCCGCATCGGCGCGCTGATGCGCTACTTCATCACCGGCTCCGCCCTCGGCTCCTTCGCGCGCGGCTTCGTCGAGGACGCCACCGCCTACGACCCGGCCGACTATCCGCACCTCGGCCAGGCCCACCTGCTCGCGCAGCGCCAGGAGCGGGTCGACGAGGGCGCGTTCGAGACGGGTCTGCGGGCGCTGCTCGACGGGCTGGCGCTGCAGTACGAGGCGGCCGGCCAGGACGCCGCCCTGCACGGCACCCTTCGGCCGTCGCCGAAGAGCGGCTGACGCATCCTGGGGGCATGACCTCCTCCCGTGATCTCGCCGCCCTCGCGGCGCTGCTCGCCGACGAGACCCGGGCATCGTTCGCGCTCGCGCTGCTCGACGGACGGGCCTGGACCGCCGGGGAGCTCGCCCGCCACGCCGGGGTCGCCGCGTCCACCGCGAGCGGACACCTCGGCAAGCTGGTGTCCGGCGGGCTCCTCGCGCAGGAGCGGCAGGGCAGGCACCGGTATCTGCGGCTCGCCGACGAGCGGGCGGCGCAACTGGTCGAGGAGCTGGCCGCGTACGCCGGACCGCCCGCACCGGTTCGGCCGCCGCGGTCGCTGCGCGAGTCGAGCGCCGCCGCCGCGATGGCCCGGGGCCGTACCTGCTACGACCATCTCGCGGGGCGGCTCGGCATCACCGTCACCGGGGCCATGACCGCCCGCGGTCTGCTGAGCCAGGACGCCGGCTTCGCGCTCACCGGCGCGGGCACGGGCTGGTTCGCCGAGCTGGGCGTCCCGCTCGACGGGGCGGGCCGGCGGCCGCTGGCCCGCGGCTGCCTCGACTGGACCGAACGCCGGCCGCACCTCGCCGGCCTGGCGGGCGCCCGGCTGTGCCGGCACGCACTGGACAGCGGGTGGTGCGTGCGCATCGGCTCCGAGCGGGCGGTGAAGGTGACCCCGGACGGCGAGCGGGCGCTGCACGCGCTGCTCGGCATCGATCCGGAGATATTGCGGTGAACGCCGAACGGTCCACACCGTACGGTCCTGGCATGACGAAGCAGATCCGCCACCCCGAGTGGCCCGCGCTGATGGCCGCGGGCGTGACCGTCGTGCTGTGGGCCTCGGCGTTCGTGTCCATCCGCAGCGCCGGCGAGGCCTACTCCCCCGGCGCGCTCGCCCTCGGCCGGCTGCTCGCGGGATCGCTCGCCCTCGGCTGCGTGCTGCTGATCCGGCGCGAGGGTCTGCCGCCGCGCGCCGCGTGGCCGGGCATCGCCGTGTCCGGACTGCTCTGGTTCGGCGTCTACATGGTGGTGCTCAACTGGGGTGAGCAGCAGGTCGACGCGGGCACGGCGGCGATGGTGGTGAACATCGGCCCGGTCCTCATCGCCCTGCTCGGCGCCCGGCTACTCGGTGAGGGCCTGCCGCCCCGGCTGATGGCGGGCATGGCCGTCTCGTTCGGCGGGGCGGTGGTGGTCGGCCTGTCGATGTCCGGCGAGGGAGGGGCCTCCACGCTGGGTGTGCTGCTGTGCCTGCTGGCCGCGGTGGGCTACGCGGGCGGTGTGGTGGCGCAGAAGCCGGCGCTGGCGCACGGGAGCGCGCTGCAGGTGACGACGTTCGGGTGCCTGGTGGGGGCGGTGACGTGTCTGCCGTTCGCGGGACAACTCGTCGGCCAGGCCGCGGACGCGCCGCTGTCCGCCACGCTCAACATGGTCTATCTGGGCGTCTTCCCGACCGCGCTGGCCTTCACGACGTGGGCGTACGCGCTGGCCCGTACGACGGCCGGCCGGATGGGCGCGACCACGTACGCGGTGCCCGCGCTGGTGGTGCTGATGTCGTGGCTGGCCCTGGACGAGGTCCCGGGGCTGCTGACCCTCGCGGGCGGCGCGCTCTGCCTGGCCGGGGTGGCCGTCTCGCGCTCCCGGCCCCGCTCCCGGCCGCGGCCGGTGCGCGCGGCCGGGAGCGGGGAGGCCGGGAGCGGGGAGGCCGTCAGCCCTCCGCCGGCTCCTTCGCGGCCCGGGCCGCCAGGATCCTGATCGAGACGAGGGCGATCACGGCCAGCCCGATGATGTAGGCGGACACGGCCATCGAGGTCCCGGTCACCTCCAGCAGCAGGACCATGATGAACGGCGCCAGGCCGCCGCCGAGGACGGCGGCGATCTGATAGCCGAGGGACGCCCCGGTGTAGCGCATCTCCGCGGTGAACAGCTCGGCGAAGAGCGCGGCCTGCGGCCCGTACATGATGCTCAGGAAACAGCTGGTGACGAAGGTGCCGACGCCGAGCCACAGCAGCGAGGCGGTGTCGATCAGCAGGAACATCGGCACCGCCCAGACCAGCAGTCCGATGGCGCCCGCGGCGTAGATCCGCAGCCGTCCGATGCGGTCGGAGAGGGCCGCCGCGGCGGGTATCAGCACGAGCTGGGTGAGGCTCACGCCCAGGGACACCGCCAGCACGGCGCCGCGGTTCATCTCGAGTTCGCGGGTCGCGTAGTCGAGCACGCCGGTGATGATGATGTAGAAGGTGGCCGTGTTCACGGCGAACGAGCCGCCGGCGAGGAAGACGGTGCCGAGGTGGTCGCGCAGGATCGTGCGCAGCGGCGACCGGGCGGCGCTCTCGCCCTTCTCCCGCTCGGCGAGCGCGCGTTCCGCCTTGCGGAACTCGGGCGTCTCCTCGACCCGGGTGTGGATGTACCAGGCGAGGCCGAGGACGAGGAAGCCGACGAAGAACGGGACGCGCCAGCCCCAGGCGGCGAAGGTGCTCTCGCTGGTGAGCGAACCGGCGACGAGGAACACGGTGTTGGCGGTCACCACGCCGATGGGGACGCCGAGCTGGACCAGGCTGCCGTAGAGGCCGCGCTTGCCCTCGGGGGCGTACTCGGTGGCCATGAGCATGGCCCCGCCCCACTGGGCGCCGACGGCGAGGCCCTGCACGATGCGGAGCAGGACCAGCAGGATCGGGGCGGCGATGCCGATCGTCTCGTACGTGGGGAGCAGGCCGATTCCGGCGGTCGCGACACCCATCATGGTCAGCGCGAGGACCAGCATCGGCTTACGGCCCCGCTTGTCGCCGAGCTGGCCGGCGATGACGCCGCCGACGGGGCGGGCGAGGAAGCCGACCGCGAAGGTGGCGAAGGCGGCCAGTACGCCGGCGGAGGAGCTGCCGGCGGGGAAGTACAGGTCGCCGAGCACGAGGGCGGCGGCGATGCCGAAGACGAAGTAGTCGTACCACTCGACGGCGGACGCGAGCGCGGCCGCGGTGGCGACCCGGCGCCGCCGGGGATCGGCCGGCGCGGGGCCCGGATCGGGGGTGTCCGTGAGCTGGGGAGCGGTGTCCATGCGTGCACACTCCGTTGGTGCGGGGACGGGAGTGCGGGGAACATACCGACCGGTGGGTATGTAGGTCAACGGGTTGGACGAAGGCATTCCGCTACGGCGGCCTCCGCGGGGCCGGTCGGTTCCGGGCACGGCGAAGCGGGGCCGGGCACTCGGGCCCGGCCCCGCAGGCCGGCGCAGGGTCAGAACACGACCAGCGCCCGGCCGCCCTTCCCCGCCAGCATGTTGTCGAACGCCGCCGGAATGCCGTCCAGAGCGATCCGTTCCGTGACGAGCGCGCTCACGTCCAGCCGGCCCGCGCGGATGTGGTCCGCGAGGACCGGGAGATCGGCGGCCGGGTCGGAGTTGCCGTAGACGCAGCCGGACAGCGTGCGGCCCCAGTGGAAGAGTTCCAGGGCGTGGAACGTGACCTGCTGGTCCTTGCCGCCGATGCCGACGACCACCGCGCGGCCGCCGCGGCGGGTGGAGTCCCAGGCGGCGCGGATCGTCACGGCGCGGCCGACGCACTCGATGGCCACGTCCGCGCCCCGCTTGCCCGTCAGGGCCCGGATCTCCCTCGCCGTGGTGTCGGAGGCGACGACGTACTCGGTGGCGCCGGCCCGGCGGGCCAGTTCCTCCTTCTCCGGGGAGACGTCGACGGCGATCACGGGGCCCGCGCCCGCGATCCGGGCCGACTGGAGGGTGGCGAGGCCGACCCCGCCGACGCCGAAGACCACGACGGACTCGCCCTCGCGCACCCGCGCGGCGTTGTGGACGGCGCCGTAACCGGTGAGCACGGCGCAGCCGAGCAGGGCGGCGTCGGTGAGGGGGACGCCGGCGGGGACGGGGAGCACGCACTTCGCGTCGACGACCGTCTCCTCGGCGAACGCCCCGACGTTCAGACCGGTATGGAGGCCGGTGCCGTCCGCCGCCGTGGCGTGCACCCGGCCGGAGCCGGCCAGCGCGTCGTCGCACAGCCACACCTCGCCGATCGCGCAGGCGTGGCAGCTCCCGCAGGAGGGCGCCCAGTTGAGGACGACGCCGTCGCCCGGCGCGACATGGGTGACGCCGTCGCCGACGGAGACGACCGTGCCGGCGCCCTCGTGGCCGAGTACGGCGGGTACGGACACCCGCATGGTGCCGTTGGACAGGGACAGGTCGGAGTGGCACACCCCGGCGGCGGCGAGCCTGACGCGGACCTGGCCGGGGCCGGGGTCCGGCAGGGAGATCTCCGTGATCTCCAGGGGAGCTCCGACGGCGGGCAGGACGACTGCACGGACCACGATGGTTTCCTTACCGCTCAGAACTGGAGGGACTTGGTCTGGAGGTACTCGGCGAGGCCGTGCGGGCCGAGCTCGCGACCGACGCCGGACTGCTTGTAGCCGCCGAACGGCGCCAGCGGGTTGAAGCGGCCGCCGTTGATGTCGACCTGGCCGGTGTCCATCCGGCGGGCGAAGGCCGCGGCCTCGGCGTCGTCGCCCGCCCACACCGCGCCGGCGAGTCCGTAGACGGTGTTGTTGGCGATGGCGAGGGCGTCGTCCTCGTCGTCGTACTTCAGGATCGAGAGGACGGGCCCGAAGATCTCCTCCTGGGCGATGGCCATGTCCGCCGTGACGTCGGCGAAGACGGTCGGGCTGACGTAGTAGCCGCTCTCCAGCGGCGCGTCGGGGCCGCCTGCGACGAGCCGGGCGCCCTCCGCGACGCCCTTGGCGATGTAGCCCCGGACCCGCTCCTGCTGCTTGGCGTTGACGAGCGGGCCGACCCGGTCGCCGGGGACGTACTTGGCGACGGCGGCCGCGGCGAGCTCGACGGCCTCGTCGTACCGGTCGCGGTGGACGAGCATCCGGGTCCAGGCGCTGCAGGTCTGGCCGGAGTTGGACATCACGTTGGCGACGCCGACGTTCACCGCCTTCGCGAGATCGGCGCTCGGCAGGATCACATTGGCGGACTTGCCGCCGAGTTCGAGCGCGACGCGCTTGATCGCGCCGCCCGCGATCGCGCCGATCCGCCGGCCGACGGCGGTGGAGCCGGTGAAGGACACCAGGTCGACGCCCTGGTGCTCGGCGAGCGCCTGGCCCGCCACCGGCCCGAGGCCGGTGACGAGGTTGAAGACGCCCGCTGGGGTCCCCGCGGCGTCGACCGCCTCGGCGAAGAGCTGGGCGGTCAGCGGGGTGTCCTCCGCGGGCTTGAGCACGACGGTGCAGCCCGCCGCCAGCGCGGGGGCGACCTTGGCGACGATCTGGTGCAGCGGGTAGTTCCACGGGGTGATCGCGCCGACGACGCCGACCGGCTCCATCAGCACGGTGGAGTTGCCCAGCTTCTCCTCGAAGGAGTACGAGCCGGCGAGTTCCGCGTAGGACCCGGCGACCATGACGGGCAGGCCCGCGTGGACCGCCCGGGCCAGGGCGGGGGGTGCGCCGAGTTCCGCCGTGACCGTCTCCGCGATCTCCTCCGCCCGTCGCGCGAGCTCGTCGCGGAGGAGCCCGAGAAGCCGCGCCCGCTCGGCGGGCGGCGTCGCCGCCCAGGCGGGGAAGGCGGCGCGTGCGGCGCGTACGGCGGCGTCGACGTCCTCCACCGTGCCGGCCGGGACATGGGCGATGACCTGCTCGTCCGCGGGATTGACCACCGCGATCACGTCCGGTGCCGCGGCCGGCTGCCACTGGCCGCCGATGTACATGCCGTCGTGGGCTTTCATCGCTCTCCTCCACGCCTGGGGGTACCGTCCGCCCCAAACTAGCGCCGTTAGTTTTACGGCGCCAGGGGCATCCGGCGTGCCGCCCGCCACTGTCCGGCCGGCGCGACCCCGATCAGGCGGCGGGCGTGGCCGCGGATCAGGCGTCGAGACCCGGCAGGTCCATCGGGGCCGGGCAGATACGGCGGCCCTGGTGGTCGAAGACATAGAGGTGGGCGAGGTCGACGAGGAGCGGCACCTGGGCGCCGGTGCGCACCCGCAGATCGGGGCCGGTGCGGACGACGAGGTCGCTCGGGTCGGCCGTCCGCCGCTCGTGGACGGGCTCCGGGTCCGGCCCGTCGAGCACCGCGACCGGCCCGGCGACCTGGGCCATCGCACGGTCCTTGAGCCGGGTCAGCACTCCCGGCCCGACGTTTCTGCGCCGCCGTACGGTCGACTGGGGACGTCGCGGCGACTCCAGTTCGGCGACCACGGCGGGCCGGGAGCCGGTGTTGAAGTGCACCAGGGTCTCGTGCCCCTGGTACTCGGTGTGCTCGACGATCCCGGTGAGCGCGACCTCTCCCGGCCGGGCCTGGCTGGGCGGCGCGACCCGGGCGGCCTCCGACCGCAGGCCGACGATGATCTGCCGGCCCTGCTGGATGCGCAGCAGCTGGTGGTCGGGGCTGAGGGGTTCGGGCAGCGGCAGCCGCTGGCGGCCGAGGTCGATGGACATCCTGCCGTCCAGCGGCGCGTGGACGACGGCCTGGAGCAGATTGATCCGGGGCGTGCCGATGAAGGCGGCGACGAAGACGTTCGCCGGCAGGGCGTAGGTGTCGCGGGGGGTGCTGACCTGCTGGAGCACGCCGCCGCGCATCACCGCGACCCGGTCGCCCAGGGACATCGCCTCCGCCTGATCGTGGGTGACGTAGACGGTCGTGACGCCCAACTCGCCGGTGAGGCGGGCTATTTCGGCACGCAGATGGTTGCGCAGTTTGGCGTCGAGATTGGAGAGCGGCTCGTCCATCAGGAAGACGGAGGGCCGCCTCGAGATGGCCCGGCCCATCGCCACGCGCTGGCGCTCGCCGCCGGAGAGCTGGGCGGGGAAGCGGTCGAGGAGGTCCTCGATGCCGAGCATCCTGGCGGTGGCCTCGACGCGGGGGTTGCGGTCGGCCCTCGGGTTCTCCAGCTTCAGCGGGAAGCCGATGTTCTCCCGGTTGGTCATGCTGGGGTAGAGCGCGAAGTTCTGGAAGACCATGGCCATGTCGCGTTCCCGCGGCGGGACGTCGTTTGCGTACTCGCCGTCCAGCAGCAGCTCGCCCTCCGTGATGTCCTCCAGTCCGGCGATCATCCGCAGCACCGTCGACTTGCCGCAGCCCGAGGGGCCCAGCAGGACGAGGAACTCCCCCGGTGCGACACCGAGGGAGAAGCGGTCGACGGCCCGGGGAGCACGGCCGTATCTCTTGCTGACGTTGTGCAGAGCGATGGCGCGAGTCATGAGGTCCCGCCCGGGATGAGAAGGGGCAGCTGTGTGGCCAGAAGCTAACCCACTGTGTCCCGTCAGGGAATGGATCGCGCACGGCGGAAGATGCGCTTGTTACACATGTGTCCACCATCCGAGACCGGTCGGCGGGTCCGCCGCGAACGGCCGGGCCGGGTAAGGCGGTTGGGAACCGGCCGCGGGGCCCGCCCGGGAACGTGCCCGGCCGGCCCCGCGTGCCACTCGGCGATCAGACCCGTTTCACGTCCGTGAGGTGTGCGAAGACGACGACGTTGGCGGCGTAGCCGGTCTTCTTGTCGAAGCTGCCGCCGCAGGTCAGCAGCCGCAGTTCGGGCCGGCCGGAGTGGCCGTACACCTCGGCGTCGGGGAACTCCTTCTTCGTGTAGGTGCGCACCTTGTCGACGGTGAAGACCGCCGTACGCCGGTCCGCGCGTACGACGTCGACCTTGTCGCCCGGCTTCAGCGCGTTGAGGTTGAGGAAGATGGCCGGACCGGTCTTGGTGTCGCGGTGGCCGACCAGCAGGGACGTGCCCCTCTCCCCCGGCGCGGGACCGTCCCGGTACCAGCCGACGAGGCGCGGGTTGTCCACCGGAGGCGCGGTGAGCCGGCCGTGGCGGTCGAGGCCGAGCCCCGTCACGGGCGACTCGATGGTGATGGCCGGGATCGACAGCTTCTTCGCCGGGGAGGGCGGCAGGGCGAGCGCGCCGCCCCGGTCGCCCTTCTTCGGCGCCGGCGCCGGCTCGGGGGGCGGCGTGGCGGCGGACGGTGTCCGCGGGGCCGGTTTCCCGGGCTGCTTTCCGGCCGGGGTGGGCGCCGGACCCGCGGTACGGGTGGTGAGCGGCGGCAGATCGATGTCGTTCGAGCCGCCGCCGCCTGCCTTGGCGTCCTTCGCGCCGGCCCGTTCCGCGGGACCGGCACCGGTGCCTTCCCCGGCGGACGCGGCGGCGGCCGGCTCGCCGGACGCGAGCGGCCGCTCCGCCGCGACGGTGACCTGCGACGCGTCCGGGGGTGGGTCCTCGCACCCCCGGACGACGCCGGTGAGCAGAGTGGCCGTCACGCTGAGCGTGATGGTCAGACGACAGGCTCGGCTGGGTCCGCGTCGACGGCGGCGACTGCGGACGTTACGCGGCGCCATGGGCGCGACGACGGGCCCGTCGGACGAGGACCAGTCCGCCGAGGCCGGCGGCGCCGGCGACGAGCGCGGTGGTCATGCCGACGGAGGAGCCGTCGTCCCCGCCCGTACCGCCGTCACCCGCCATGCCGCCGCCGCCGGCCGGGACGGCGCCGTGCGGCGAGCCCTTGTCGCCCTTGGACCAGTCCTTGCTGTTCTGGTCGTCCTGGATCTTGTCCTTCCCCTTGGCGCCGTGCTTGTCGCCGTACTTGTCGCAGTCGACGGTGAAGACCTTCTGCTTGTCCTGGGGGTTGCCCGGGACCGTCCAGGTGAGCAGGTAGTCGCCGTCGGGGAGGGCGTACTCCTCGGTGTGGCCGCGGCCGGCGATGAGCGCGATGGTGTCGTTCAGCGTGGGCCCGGTGGCCGTCGGCGGCTGCGGGGTGATGGTCCACTCGAGCAGCTCGAGGCTCTCGAAGTTGAACGCGCTGAGGCTGAACTTGCAGACGCCCTTGAGGTCGTCCCGGGTGTCCCAGTGCGGGACGCCGGCCTTGTGGATCTTGAGGTCGCCGCTGTCGCCGGGCTGGGCGAACGCCGCCGGCGCCCCCGCCAGCGTCACGCCGGCGTAGGCCAGAGCGGCGAGGGCGGCGGCCCCCGTGCGGACACGGCGGGGACGGAGAGTTGCGGTCCTGCTCATGCGAGGCTCCTTCAAGCCGATGCGATTGTCATACTGATCACGCGATCGCCTGACTAGATGTCACGGATTCGGCAGGAAGAAGCTTCGAAACGCTGAGAAAGCGTCAGAAATGCCCCTACTAGCGGACACGATGTGTATGCCGACCGGGCGATCCGCCCTCGTCGGCGCCCTGCCCACCGCCGCCCCTTCCCGTCCCACCGGTCCCGGGCCGCCCCGTACGCACGGCGACCGCGCCCGACGCCAGCAGCAGCGCGCCCAGCGTCACGAAGGGCGGGGCCGCACCGGTGACGCCGGCGACCGGTCCGGCGGAGGCGGGCGCGGCGACCTGGCCGAGGCGATCGCCCGTCAGGCGCAGGGCCGACGCCGTCGAACGCGCCCGGTCGGGAGCCGCCCGCACCACCGTCGTCATGGACAGCGGCTGCCCGGCCCCGGGGCAGAAGCCGAGCGCCGCCAGCATCGGCGCGAGGGCCCACAGCGGCACCGGCAGCGCGATGCCCGCGCACAGCACCCCGCCGAGCAGACAGGTCACGGTGAGCAGCGCGGTGCAGCCGAGGAGGCGGATCACCGGCGTCACCCCCTCGGCACGAAGACGTCCGCCGCGTCCAGCTTGAGCGCGGTGGCCGCACGAGCGGTGGGGCCGCCCCAGGGCAGCGTGTTCATGACGCCGTTCGCGGTGGCGTGTCGTCATCTGCTGTCAACAAGGTGTTGCCGTGTGAGCAATACGAGCAAAACCCCAGCTCATCGACTTGGCGTCACGTCCACCGGGATGGCGTTGAGCACGGCGGTGCCGGACAGCGGGTCCAGCCGTGAGCCGTCCAGCAGTTGGTTCACATTGACCCCGGGGCGCTCGGCGGCCACCGAGAGACGGGTGCCGGGGCGGCTGTGGCCCCAGCCGTGCGGCAGGCTCACCACACCGGGGCGAACGTCGTCCGTGATCTCCACGGGGGCCTCGACGCGTCCGCCGTCGGCGGTGACGCTCGCCGTGGCTCCGTCCTCGAGCCCGAGCCGGGCGGCGTCGTCCGGGTGGACGTGGAGGGTGCAGCGGTTGGAACCGCCGTTCAGGGCGGGCACGTTGTGGAGCCAGCTGTTGTTGGACCGCAGATGGCGGCGGCCGACCAGGACGAGTCCCTCCGGGCGGGCGTCGAGGGCGGCGCGCAGCCGGGGCAGGTCGTCGGCGACGGGGGCCGGCAGCAGCTCGACGCGTCCGCTGCGGGTCCGCAGGATCTGCGGGATCCGGGGCTCCAGCGGCCCGAGGTCCACGCCGTGCGGCTGGTCCAGCAGCGTGTCGAGGGTGAGGTCGTACGGGCCGAGGCGCAGCATCATGTCGAGGCGGCGCTCGGGTCCGGTACGGCCCGTCAGCGTGGCGGCGGCCTCCTCGACGGTCCGGCCGCGCATCGGGGAGTGCGGGTCGGCGACCGCCTTGGCGAGAGCGCCCTGGACGACCATGTCGTCGACGGCGGACGGCTCGGCGCCGTGCATCCCGGACACGGCGAGGATCAGCCGCGCGTGGATCTCGCACTCGTCCATCAGCCCGGCCTCCAGCGGTACGGCCGCGGGGCTGTAGCGGGCCTGGTTGCGGACGGCCAGCGAGTTGAAGGCGAAGTCGAAGTGGGCGCTCTGCGCGGGCGGCGGCGGGGGCAGCACCACGTCCGCGTGGCGGGACGTCTCGTTGAGATACGGGTCGATGCTGATCATCAGATCGAGGCCGGCCAGGGCGCGGTCGAGGCGGTCGCCGTCGGGCGCCGAGAGCACCGGGTTGGCCGCGATGGCGATCAGCGCGCGGATCTGCCCCTCACCGGGGGTCTCGATCTCCTCCGCGAGGGCCGCGATCGGCAGCTCGCCCTTGGCCTCGGGGTGCCCGCCGACCCGGCTGCTCCAGCGGCCCAGCGCGAACCCCTTGCCGGGGGCGGCCGGACGCGGGGCGCGTTCGGTGGCGGAGTACGGGAAGAGGGCGCCGCCCGGCCGGTCGAGGTTGCCCGTCAGGATGTTGAGCACGTCCACGAGCCAGCTGGCGAGCGTGCCGTGCTCGACGGTGCAGCTGCCGATGCGCCCGTAGACGGCGGCGGTGGGCGCGGCCGCGAGCTCGCGGGCGATCGTACGGATCTCCTCGGGCTCCATGTCGCAGGCCGGGGCGACGGCCTCCGGCGTGAAGTCCTTGACGGCCGCCTCCACTTCGGCGACCTGCTCGACATGGCCGGCGAGCGACCCGAGGTCGGTGAGGTTCTCCTCGAACAGGACCTGGGTGAGCGCGGCGAGCAGCAGCGCGTCGGTGCCGGGGCGGATCGCGACGTGCCGGTCGGCGAGCCGGGCGGTGCGGGTACGGCGCGGGTCCACGACGGTGAGGGTGCCGCCGCGGCGGCGCAGCGCCTTGAGCTTGCCCGGGAAGTCGGGCGCGGTACACAGACTGCCGTTGGACTCCAGCGGGTTGGCCCCGAGCATCAGCAGATGATCGGTGCGGTCCAGGTCCGGCACGGGGATCGCGACGGCGCTGCCGAAGAGCAGTCCGCTGGAGACGTGCTTGGGCATCTGGTCGAGGGTGGAGGCGGAGAAGACGTTGCGGGAGCGCAGCGCGGCGAGAAGGACGGGCGGGTAGAGACCGCCGGCCATGGTGTGGACGTTCGGGTTGCCGAGCACGACGCCGACGCTGTTCGGCCCGTGTTCCTCGATCAGCGGCCTGATCCGGCCGGCGATCAGATCGAATACCTCCTCCCAAGTGGCGTCGCGCAGCTCGCCGTTCTCCCGGACAAGGGGGGTGCGCAGCCGGTCGGGGTCGGCGTCGAGCTCGCCGAAGGACGCGCCCTTGGGACAGATGAAGCCCCGGCTGAAGACGTCGTCGCGGTCGCCCTTGGCGCGGGTGACGCGGGTCCCCTCGATGGTGAGGGTGAGCCCGCAGGTGGCCTCGCACAGCGGACAGACGCGCAGCGCGGTGCGGGTCTGCGCGTCGGGCGCGGAGGTCGTCGTACGGGTGCTGGGAGCGGTGCGGGGCATGAGCCCTCCCGGGGCGGCGGCAGCGGCAGCGGCGATGTGCCGGGCCACCGAGCATACCGACCGGTATGCACGCTGGGGAAGACCGTTACACGTCCGTACCGCGGCCGCGGCGGGGCGCCGGCGGTCCGCAGCGGGCCGTAACGGGTCACACCCGGCCACCGGCGACGGTCCGCCGGGGGTAGGGCAGACCCCAGCTGTCAGGCCCGACGACCGACGGCCGGCGACGGTCCACGGCGGGCGCGGCGGGTCGCCGCCGGGCCGGCGGGTCGGCCGGCCACCAGCCGGGCGCAACGCTCACGACCGGCCACCAGCGACCCTCGGTCGTCCACGACGGGCCACAGCGTGCACGGCGGGTCAGCCGGTCGGCGCACCGAACCGACCGTCGGCGGTTCACGGCGGGCGTCGCAGGCCACCACCCGGTCGGCCGGGCACGGCGGGCGTCGCTGGCCACCACCGGGTCGGCCGGGCACGGCGGATCGCCGGGCCGGCGGGCGTCGCAGGCGTGATCGGTCACGCCCCGTCGAGGATCCGCGCCAGATACGCGCGCAGCAGCTCGCGCGTCTCGGTCACGATCTTCTCGTCCCCCGACGGCCGCACCCGGAAGGCCAGTTGGAGCAGTGCGTCCGCCGCCTCCACCGAGACGAGGACCGCCCGCCGCAGCTCCTCGTCCACCGCGCGGCCGAGATGCCCGGCGAGCAGGTCCGCGAGCCGTCCCGGCACGTCGGGGTCGGCCCCGGCGGCAGGGGTGCCGACCGGGAGCTGCGCGCCGAAGTCGACCAGCGCGAACCCCGGCACGGAGCGCTTCATCGCCAGATACTCGTCCAGCACGACGTCGACCGCGCCCCGCCAGTCGTCGGCCCGCACCTCGGGCAGGCGCGCCGCGATCCGCTCGGCGTATCCGTCGAGGTTGCGGCGTGCGAGGGCGTCGACCAAGGCGCGCTTGTTGCCGAAGAAGCGGTAGACCGAGCCGATCGGCACCCCGGCCCGGGCCGCGACAGCGCGGGTGGACAGCTCCTCGTAGCCCGCTTCGTCCAGGACCTCCGCGCAGGCGTCCAGGATCCGCGCGAGCCGGTCGGCGCTGCGCTGCTGGACCGGCACGCGGCGCAGATGCGCGGCGTCGGGAAGCGGTCGACGAGCCTGGGACACGCCGTCCATCATGCCGCTCCGTTGCCGTGGAGGGGGTGGACCTGCAATCCTACTGTTGTCCATAGGAATGGATTCAGTGAATCCTTCAGCACCAGGAGCGGACGATGAACGGCACCGAGCAGGCGCGGAAGAGGGTCGAGGGGCTGACCGACCGGTCGTTCCTCCCCGGCTTCGGCAACGAGCACAGCTCCGAGGCGGAGCCCGGCGCACTCCCGCACGGGCGGAACTCGCCCCAGCGCGCCCCCCTCGGTCTCTACGCGGAACAGCTCAGCGGCTCGGCCTTCACCGAGCCCCGCGCCCACAACCGCCGCTCCTGGCTGTACCGGATCCGCCCCTCGGCCGCGCACCCGCCCTTCGTCCGCGTCGACAACGGCCATGTCCGCAGCGCCCCCTTCACCGAGACCGTGCCCGACCCCAACCGGCTGCGCTGGAACCCGCTGCCGGAGCCGGCGCCCGGCACCGACTGGCTGGCAGGTCTGTGGACCCTCGGCGGCAACGGCGACGCCACCCAGCGCACCGGTATGGCCGTGCACCTGTACCACGCCAATACGTCGATGACGGACCGGGTGTTCAGCGACGCGGACGGTGAACTGCTCATCGTTCCCGAGCGCGGCGGGCTGCTGCTGGTGACGGAGCTCGGGCTGCTGCCGGTCCGCCCCGGCGAGGTCGCCCTGATCCCCCGCGGTGTCCGTTTCCGCGTCGAGCTGCTGGACCCGACCGCCCGCGGCTACGTCTGCGAGAACTACGGGCAGCCGTTCCAGCTCCCCGACCTCGGCCCGATCGGCGCCAACGGCCTGGCGCACCCCCGCGACTTCCTGGCCCCCGTCGCCGCGTACGAGGACGTCGAGCGCCCGGTGGAGGTCGTCAACAAGTACTGCGGGAACCTGTGGGCGGCGACCTACGACCACTCCCCGCTCGACGTGGTCGCCTGGCACGGCAACCATGTCCCGTACGTCTACGACCTGCGCCGCTTCAATGTGATCGGCTCGATCTCGTACGACCACCCCGACCCCTCGATCTTCACGGTGCTGACCTCGCCGTCCGACACCCCCGGCCTCGCCGGTGTCGACTTCGTCGTCTTCGCACCGCGCTGGCTCGTCGGCGAGGACACCTTCCGCCCGCCGTACTTCCACCGCAATGTGATGAGTGAGTACATGGGCCTCATCGAGGGCGCGTACGACGCCAAGGCGGAAGGGTTCGTGCCGGGCGGCGGCTCGCTGCACAACATGATGTCGGCACACGGCCCCGACCGGGAGACCTTCGACCGGGCGAGCGCCGCCGAGCTCAAGCCGCAGAAGATCGACAACGGGCTGGCCTTCATGTTCGAGACGCGCTGGCCGGTGACCGCGACCGGGCAGGCGGCCGGCGCCGACCACCTGCAGAAGGGGTACGACGACGTATGGCAGGGTCTGGAGCGCCACTTCAGGCCGTAGTGGAGAGATGCCGTGTACGGAGATGCCGTGACCTCCTTCGCCCCTGACTCGCTGGTCCTGAACCGCAAACTGCCGCTGTGGTACCAGGTCTCGCAGTCGCTGCGCGCCTCGATACTCGGCCGGCCCCCCGAGGCCTCGCTGCGGCTGCCCACCGAGGAGCAGCTCGCCCAGCACTACGGCGTGAGCGTCCTCACCATGCGCCAGGCGCTCAAGGAGCTGGAGGAGGAGGGGCTGATCAGCCGGCACCGGCGGCGCGGCACCTTCATCGAACCGGGAGCGCGGCGGGGCGCGCCCCGCCGGCTCCTCGGCTCCATCGACGCGATCGTCGCCCAGCAGTCCGGCGAGCGCACCACCATCCTCGACCACGGCCCCGAGCCGGTGCCCGGTGAGATCACGGAACACTTCCCGGACGCCGCGGAGATCGTGATGTACCGGCGGCTGCGCTGCGACGGCGACACCGGCGAGCCCACCAACTGGGCGGAGAACGCCCTGCGTCCGGACGTCGCCGCCGGCCTCGACCTCGCGGACCTGGAGCGCTGGCCGATGACCAAGGTCCTGCGGGACTCACTCGGCGTCCGGATCAGCCGGATCACCGACACCGTGGAGGCCCGCCTCGCGGACCCGCGGACCGCCGAGCTGCTGCGGGTGCCGCTGCTGAGCCCGATCCTCCACTACACCGGCGTGACGTACGACGACTCCGGCCGGGTCGTGGACGTGGCCCGCATCCGCTACCGCGGGGACCGGTTCTCGTTCTCCGTCACACTGGACGCGGCTGACTAGCCAGCCGCGGACTGGACGTCCCGTCGGCGCCCAATAGCATCGGACGGTGACTGCTCTCACCGAGGACGTGCCGCTGCTCGACGACCTCATGCCGTGGTCCGTCGCGCCGTTGCGACCGGGCCGGAGCTGGGTGATGGCCCCGGACGCGGCCTGTCTGCGGGCGCGTTGGGACACGCTCGTACGGGCGGAGGGCGGCGAACGCGAGGCGCTGTTCCGCCCGACCCGGCTGCGGGGACCGCACAGCGCGGTGGCGCAGCTCCCCGGCCGGTGGACCGGCACGGGGCGGTTCGCGCGCGAGAACGGACGCTGCCCGGAGCCCGTACGGGTGCTGCACGGCCCCTTCGACGAGCAGTGGCTGATACCGGACCACCGGCTGATCGACGTGGCACGGCCCGAGTTGTGGCGGGTCCGGGACGACCACCAGCTCTTCGTCGTCGAGGCGGGCACGGCCGTCGTGGTGACCGGGCTGCTGCCGGACGGACGTACGCCCGCGGGCCGGCCGGGCCGCATCCGGCCGCTGTACCGGCGGCCGGGCGGCCGCGAGCCCAACCTCGCGCCCGGTCTGACGGACGCGCTGGGCGAGCGGTACGGGTGCGAGGTGGACGCGGAGGACGTCGCCGCGTGGGTGGTGGCGGCCGCGCGGCCGTCGCCGGCCGGGTGGGCGGTCCCGCTCACGGCGGACGCCGGCGTCTGGGCGGCCGGGGTCGCGCTGGGGCGCGAACTGGTCCGCGTCATGCTGCGCGGCGCGCGGGGCGCGGAACGCCCGAGACTGCCGGGCGGCCGCCGCCCGTACGTCCGGGCGGCCCTGCCGGCCAGGCCGTCGTCCGTCACCCACCTCCCCGAAGAGGAGACGCTCCTCATCGGGGACACCGGCCGCGTCTCGCCGGTGCCGGCGGCGGCCTGGGACTACGAGGTGGGTGGCGCGCGGGTGCTGGAGCTCTGGTTCGAGCAGCGGACGGCCGTCGGGGAGCCCGGGACTCTGGACGCGGTGCGGCCGGCGGAGTGGCCGCAGCGGTGGACCTCCGAGCTGCTGGAACTGATCACCGTGCTGGCGATGCTGTCCGAACTCGCGCCGCGGCGGGCGTCGCTGACCGCCGCGCCGGACCGGCTGCCGGCCTCGGCCCTCCGCGCGGCGGGCGTCCTCCCACCACCGTCACGGTGCCGCCGCCCGGCGTCGGTCCTGGACCACGCGGAGGAGGGCCCGGAGGGTCAGGTCGCGCTGCTGTGACGGTGCGCGGGGCTGGGGCGGGTAGGGGAACAGGCCGGGGTCGTGACAAACCTGGCACGTACACGATATGCACGGCGCATGAGTCATCAGCCACAGCCACTGCCCCTGCACGGCATCACCGTCGTCGCCGTCGAGCAAGCCGTCTCCGCCCCGTTCGCCACCCGGCAGCTCGCCGACCTGGGCGCCCGCGTGATCAAGGTGGAGCGGCCCGACGGCGGGGACTTCGCGCGGGGGTACGACACCGCCGCCCGCGGACTGGCGTCGCACTTCGTGTGGTGCAACCGCGGCAAGGAGTCCATCGCGGTGGACCTGAAGGACCCCCGCGGCCTGGAGGTCGTGCACCGGCTCGTGGCCGGCGCCGACGTGTTCGTGCAGAATCTGGCGCAGGGCGCGGCCGCCCGGCTCGGTCTGGACGCCGCCGCACTGTGCGCCGAGCACCCGCGGCTGGTGGCCGTCGACATCTCCGGCTACGGATCGACGGGACCGTACGCGCACAAGCGGGCGTACGACATGCTCGTGCAGTGCGAGGCCGGGCTCGTCTCCGTGACGGGCACACCGGAGCAGCCGGTGAAGGCGGGCGTCCCGGCGGCCGACATCGCCGCCGCGATGTACGCCTTCTCGGGCGTCCTGGCGGCGCTGCTGCGGCGCGGCGCCACGGGACGCGGCGGGCCGGTGGAGATCTCCATGCTGGAGTCGCTGGCCGAGTGGATGGGGCATCCGCTGCACCACGGGATGCACGGGGGCGAGCCCCCGGCGCGCACCGGTCTCGCGCACGCCGTCATCGCGCCGTACGACGCCTACGCCACGGCGGACGGCGGTCAGGTGCTGCTGTCGGTGCAGAACGACCGCGAGTGGCGGCGGCTGGCCGAACAGGTGCTGGAGCGACCAGAGTTGGGAGCCGATCCGGCGTTCGCGACGAACACGGCGCGTACGGCGAACCGGGAGCGGACGGACGCGGCGGTGGCCAAGGCGCTGGCGGGCCTGGAGACCGGGGAGGCGGTCGCGCGGCTGGAGGCGGCGGGGATCGCCTGCGCGCGGCTCAACAGCATGACCGACGTGGCCGCCCATCCGCAGCTCGAGGCGCGGGACCGGTGGCGCGAGGTCGGGTCGCCGACGGGACCGCTGCGGGCGATGCTGCCCCCGATCACGCTGCCGGACGGGGAACCGGCTCGGATGGGGGACGTTCCCGGCCTGGGCGAGCACACCGACGCGCTGCTGCGGGCCGTGGGGATGACGGACGAAGCGGCGGCGGTACTGCGCCGGGACGGTGTGGTCGCCTGAGCGGGGTGGGCGCGGTCGTCCCGACGCGGAGGGCCGGTGGGTGGCGGGCCGGGCGTTGGGTCAGCCGCGGCTGCCGAAGAGCGAGCGGCGCAGCCGGCGCAGCGGCGCGAAGAGCGAAACGCGCGCGCTCTTGCTCCGGCGGCTGTGCGCCACGTCACGCGAGGTCAGTTCACGCATCAGGAGCGTCGCTTCGGCCGTCTCACGCTGCGGGACGGCGGGGCCGCCGAGCACCGAGAGATGGCGGTCCAGACGCGAACTGGTCGCACCGCTCCCGCAGGTGATGGCAGGTACTCGTGCCCTGCTGCGCACTGTTATCTGATCCATGTCACTCCCCACCCGTACGAGGCACCCGGCCCGGGCAGGTTAACCCTATCGCCCCGCCGGGACACCCGTGTATCCCACCTGCATGATTCACCGCACTCGTACGCGCGTTGACCATTACTCTCCGAATACGACTGTTTCCAGGGCGAGTTGGACAGCGTGTATGTGGTTTCCAGCCGCCATCGTACTGATGGCCAATCAAGGCCGCTACATCTCGGACGAGTTGAGCTAGCTTGGAGTGATTTCCACCATGCTGCGGCACTGGTTGCGGACAGGGGGCCCGCCATGAGCGACGTACCGGCGACGCCGGGAACCGTACGGCTGATCGCGGGCCGTTACCGCCTGCTGAGCCCGCTGGAGGAGGACGGCGGCGGCATCCTGTGGCGGGCCCGCGACGAGGTGCTGGGACGCGAGGTCGCGGTCAGGGAGGTCAGGGCGCCGGCCGCGCTCACGCCCGGGGAGGCGCGCGGGCTGTACGCGCATCTCGAGAGCGCCGCCCGCGCCGCCGGCCGGGTCTCGCACCGCAACGCGGTCGCCGTCCACGACGTGGTCACCGAGGACGGCCGGCCGTGGATCGTCAGCGAACTGGTGCGCGGGCTCACCCTCGCGGACCTCCTCGACGCCGAGGGCCCGCTGCCGCCGCGCCGGGCCGCCCAGGTCGGGGCAGAGGTGCTGGCCGCGCTGCGCGCCGCGCACGCCGCGGGCGTGCTGCACCGGGACGTGAACCCGTCGAACGTGCTGATGACCAACGACGGCCGGGTGATGGTCACCGACTTCGGGACGGTGACGGACCGCGACTCCCCGGAGTTCGGCGCGCCGGAGACGGTCGCGGGCCGTGAGCCGGGCCCGGAATCGGACCTGTGGTCGCTGGGTGCACTGCTGCACGCCGCGGTGGAAGGGCGCTCGGCGTTCGGCGCCGGCTCCCGGTCGGGCGCGTCTCCCGATGCCGGCGAGGAAGGGTCGGCGCCGGCCGGCGAAGCCCTCGGTTCGGTGATCACCGGTCTGCTGCACCGCAATCCGGCGGACCGTCTCGACGCCGCGGAGGCCGAGCACCTGCTGCGCCTGGCGAGCGCGGGCGGCGGTGGCGGTGACGTACGGACGCACGCGGCGGACGTCGCGTCCGAGCCGCGGACCCCGCCGGACACGGCGGCCGGGCCGGACGCCGCTTCCCCGCCGAAGGCCGCTCCGCGGCCGGACCTGCCCATGGCCACGGGCGTGGTCCCCCAGTCCGACGCCTCGAGGCGGGCGACGACGGTCCTGGTGGTGGGGGTGGCGCTGCTGCTGCTCTGCGTCGTGGCACTGGTCTGGCTGGTGGCGGGCGGCGGGTGAGAGAAGGACCGTGACCGGCCCGCGACTGCGGGCCGGTCACGGCTGCGCTCAGGCGTTGGAGTCGAACACGGGCAGGTAGCCGCCGGACTGGCCGGCCGCCGTCGGGTGGTAGGAGTCCCCGATGTTGAGCCAGTTGAGGCTGTGCAGCCAGGACGAGCCGGAGCAGATCTCGTGGCCGGTGAACGTCCCGACGACGCTCGCGAAGGTGTAGCCGTGGTCGGCCGCACGCTTGGCGGTCGCCGCGTTGAGATGGTCGGCGGCGCCGTTGATGGCGCGCCGCTCGTTCTCGGTCAGGCCCGCGAGACAGCTGCCGTTCAGTTGGTAGAAGCGGGGATAGCCGAGGACGACCACCCTGGCGGCGGGGGCCTTGGCGCTGATCGCCGAGTACACCTGGTCGAGCTTGCCGGGCAGCGTCGTGTCGACGTACGCCTTCGCCTGCTCGATCCGGCTGATGCAGTTGGACTCGGACTGGAGGACGCAGGTGGTCATCACGTCGGCGAAGCCGGCGTCGTTGCCGCCGACGGTGATGGAGACGAGGTCGGTGGCGGAGGTGAGGGGGGCGAGCTGATTGGCCGTGACATCACCCGTACGAGCACCTGAGCAAGCGGTGAAGGCGAACGACGAGGGTGAATTGGCGTTGGCCCAGAGCTTGGGATAGGCCCGGGTGCTGCGCTTGCAGTTACCGCTCGCGCTGTCGTAACTGCCGGCTCCCACACCTGATGAGTAGGAGTCGCCGAGTGCCACGTAGTCCAGTGACTGGGCGGTGGTGTCGGCCTGCGCGGTGCCCGCTCCGGTGAGAGCGAGGACGGCGCCGAGGAGGAGTGAGGATGAGAATGCCGCGGCTCGGGACAGTTTCATGGAACCTCCCTTTAGCAGAATCTCTGCCTCAACTTTCCTAGCAGCGCAGGAGGTTCTTCGGAAGTGTCCATGTCAAAAATTGTTACTGACGAGTCAGTGGGGCAGTTGGGGCGGTACCGCACAACGGCTCTGATCCGTCCTCAAAGGTGATGCAAACAGGGGTCTTTACGGCGGTCTTGTCATACAGTCCCAATCATCAATACCGTCATACTTCCACCCGCACCGGCCCATCACGCAACGCGGCTCAGGGGAGGGCATCGGCACCGCGAGGGGTCCGGGCGGGGGTTGTCACGGCAGGGGGGTGCCGTGTCCGTTCCCGCGCTCGCGCACCTGTCGAGCCGTGGACGGCGCGGCCAGTGATGCCGGCTCTACCACCCGGCGCGGAGCGGCGCTCCGCCATGGGCGGATGAGTAGAACCCCCCTTTCGAACCGGACACTCATCCGGGCCGCCCGCACGCGGGCGGCCCGCCGGTAGAGAGGGAACAAGGCCCATGAGCTCAGTCCTGCACCCGGCCGCCCCGGGGCACGATCCGGTGAACGAACACGCCCGTACACCGGGCAGATACCGGCCGATCTCCTCGCACCTCGCCATCACCCCGCCCGTTAGCGTGGTGATCCCCGCGATGAACGAGGCGGCCAACCTTCCGCACGTCTTCAAGACCCTGCCCGGCTGGATCCACGAAGTGGTGCTCGTCGACGGACGGTCCACCGACGACACCGTCGCGGTCGCCCGCGACCTGTGGCCCGGCGTCACGGTCGTCCAGCAGCTCGGCAAGGGCAAGGGCGACGCCCTGATCAGCGGATTCGCCGCCTGCACGGGCGACATCATCGTGATGGTCGACGCCGACGGCTCCGCGGACGGGCAGGAGATCGTCTCCTACGTCTCCGCCCTCGTCTCCGGGGCCGACTTCGCCAAGGGCTCACGGTTCGCCAACGGCGGCGGCACCGACGACATGACCTGGGTGCGCAAACTGGGCAACCGGGCCCTGTGCGCCGTCGTCAACGCCAAGTTCGGCGCGCGGTACACCGACCTCTGCTACGGCTACAACGCCTTCTGGCGCCACTGCCTCGACGACATCGCCCTGGACTGCACCGGCTTCGAGATCGAGACCCTGATGAACATCCGGGTCGTCAAGGCGGGGCTGCGGGTCCAGGAGGTGCCCAGCCACGAGTACCTCCGCATCCACGGCGTCAGCAATCTGCGCGCCGTCCGGGACGGGCTGCGGGTGCTGAAGGTGATCCTCAAGGAGAAGCGCGTACGGCGGGCCGCCCGCCTGCGCCCCGCGCACCCCGGCCTTCCGGCCTCCCGGCCGGCGCGAGGAGAGGTGTCGTGAGCCCGTCCCCCGACGGACGCCGGTTCTCCGTGGTGATCTGCGCGTACACCGAGGACCGCTGGGAGGACATCCTCGCGGCCGTCTCCTCCGTACGCCGCCAGACGCTGCCCGCCCTGGAGACGCTGCTGGTCGTCGACCACCATCCGGCGCTGCTGCGGCGGCTGCGCGAGCGGTACGAGCGGGAGCCGCATGGCGTGCGGGTGCTCGCCAACGCGGGTCCCCGCGGCCTGTCCGCCGGCCGCAACACCGGGATCGGCGCGTCCCGTGGGGAGTTCGTCGCCTTCCTCGACGACGACGCCGTCGCCGAGCGCGACTGGCTGCGGTACTTCGCCGAGGCGTACGGGGATCCGCGCGTCATGGCCGTCGGCGGGCGCACCCTGCCCGCCTGGTCCTCCGGCCGCAGACCCGCCTGGTTCCCGGAGGAGTTCGACTGGGTCGTCGGCTGCACGTACCGGGGCCTGCCGCCGGGAAGGGTCCGGGTGCGCAACGTACTCGGCGGCAACGCCTCCTTCCGGCGTACGGCTTTCGACGCCTGCGGCGGCTTCGCCACCGGCATCGGACGCGACGGCGACCGGCGGCCACTGGGGTGCGAGGAGACCGAGCTGTGCATCCGCCTCACCCGGGCGCTGCCCGGCGCGCTGCTGCTGATCGACGACCGCGCGGTCATCCACCACAAGGTGCCCGCCGCCCGCGAACGGTTCGGCTACTTCCGCACCCGCACCTACGCGGAGGGCCTGTCCAAGGCGCTCGTGGCCCGTAGCGTGGGCGCGGCCAAGGGACTGGAGTCCGAACGCCGCTACACCACCCGGGTCCTGCCGGCCGGAGTCGTCCGCGGGCTGCGCGACGCGCTGCGGGGCCGCCGGGGCGGCGCCGGCCGGGCGGGCGCGATCGTCGCGGGCGTCGCGGCGGCGTCCGCCGGATACGTCGTCGGCGGCGTACGGGCGCGCGGCGGCGTGACGTTCTCCTCGGGGCCGATCGCCGCGAGCCCGGCGGCGGCCTCCTCGGCGGCCTCCTCGGGGGCCTCTTCGGGGGCCTCTTCGGGGGCCTCTTCGGGGGCCGGGCCATGACCCCGTCGGTGCCCGTCCTGATGTACCACGCCGTCGGGGAGCGGCCGGCCCCGGCGGCGTACGGCCTGTCCGTCTCCCCCGCCGCCTTCGCGCGGCAGATGGAGATGCTCGCGGAACGCGGGTTCACCCCCGTCACCACGGCGCGGCTCGGCGACGCGTGGCGCTCCGGCGGGCGCCGTCCGCTGCCGGAACGCCCCGTGCTGATCACCTTCGACGACGGCTACGAGGGCGTGCACCGGCACGCCCTCCCCGTCCTCGCCCGGCACGGCTTCGCCGCCACCGTCTTCGTCACCACCGGCTGGCTGCGCGGACCGTACGACCGGGGGAACGCGCTCGACACCATGCTCGACTGGCAGCAGGTGCGCGAACTCGCCGCCGCCGGCACGGAGATCGGCGGCCACGCCCACACCCACCCCCAGCTCGACCAGCTCGACGGCCCGCGCCTCGCCCACGAGACCGTCCATTGCCGGGACCTCATCGCCCGGGAACTGGGCGCCGCGCCCGTCTCGTTCGCGTATCCGTACGGCTACTCCGACCGCCGGGTGCGCGCCGCCGTCCGTACGGCGGGCTTCACCCAGGCACTCGCGGTCGGCAACGCGCGCGCGGCGCCGCGCCAGGGCCCGTACGCGCTGCGGCGGCTGACGGTGCGGCGCGGCACGGGGCCGGCCGAGTTCGAACGGCTCCTCGACGGGCACGCTCTCGCCGTCGCCCGGAACTTCGCCGTGGACCGGACGCTGACCAAGGGCTACGCCGTGGTGCGCCGGACCCGCCGGGCAGTGGCGCCGGCCCGCCGCCGCTGGGCGTGACCACGATCGGACCGGCCGCCGCACCGGCAAAAGACGGTGCGGCGGCCGGTGGCGTGCCGGATCATGGGCGGCATGTCTGCCAACCCCCAGGACGCACTGCCGATCCGGCTCAACGTCGACGACAGCGACTCGCCCTCCGACGTCATCGACGCGCTGTTCCTCGGCCGCTTCGCGACGGGCGAGCAGCCGTACTCGCACAGCTCCTCGATCGACCGCGTCAGGCCCGGCGCGACGATGCTGCCGCCCGGCGCGTCCGTGCTGCGCTCGGCGCGCGACGACGACCGCAGCGCCACGCTCGCCGAGGGCGACGGCTGGACGCTGCTGATCTCCCGCTGGAACCGCGGCGCGGACGTCACGGTCACGGCGGTCACCTCCGAAGTCGCCGAGAAGGTCCTCAAGGAGGCGACCGACGGCGCGGCGGACGAGCCCGAACCGGAGCCCTCGAACGTGACCATGGGCTTCTGGTACGTCTCCCCGCGGCGCGGCCCGCACCGCACGACCCGGCAGATCGCCGCCGGGACCTGGGACGAAATCCGGCCCAACTACACCGCGCCGGTCGCCGACGCGATGGACCGGCTGATGAAGGTCACGCCCGACGACATCGCGGGCCGGCTCCTGCTGCTCCACGGCCCGCCCGGCACCGGGAAGACGTCCGCCCTGCGCACCCTGGCCCGCTCGTGGCGCGACTGGTGCCAGGTGGACTGCGTGCTGGACCCGGAACGGCTCTTCAACGACGTCGGTTATCTGATGGACATCGCGATCGGGGAGGACGAGGGCACGTCCAGGAGCCGCTGGCGGCTGCTCCTGCTCGAGGACTGCGACGAACTCATCCGCGGCGAGGCCAAGCACACGGCGGGCCAGGCCCTGTCCCGCCTCCTCAACCTCACGGACGGCCTCCTCGGCCAGGGCCGCAACGTCCTCGTCGGCGTCACCACCAACGAGGACCTCGAGCGCCTCCACCCGGCCGTCGTCCGCCCCGGCCGCTGCCTCGCCCGCATCGAGGTCGGCCCGCTGACCCGCCCGGAAGCGGTGTCGTGGCTCGGCACGGACCAGGGCGTGTCCCGCGAGGGCGCGACCCTGGCCGAGCTCTACGCCCTCCGCCGCGGCACCCCGCCGGCGTCCGTCCCGTCCCAACCGGGCGGCGACGCGGACGCGGGCCTGTATCTGTGACGCGGGGGTCCCGTGCGGGGGCCCGCTGCGCGGGGCGTGTTCCCCACCCCGCCCCTTCCCGAAACCGGGGCAGGCCCCGGACCCCATACCGCGCTTCGCGCGGTGTCCTCAAACGCCGGACGGGCTGGATTTCGCTCCGCGAAATCAGCCCCGCCGGCGTTTGAGGCGCGGGTCCGGGCAGAGCCCGGTTCGGGAAGGGGCGGGGAGGGGACAAGCCCGCCGCAGGCGTACCCCGCCCCGGGTCAGCTGAACAGCCTGTTCGCGGGTTTCTGTCGCGGTCGACGCCTGCACACAGTCGGTCATGGCCGCGACCCTACGGCCGGTCCCCGGTATGCCGAAAAACACCCGGCAGCCGCGGCTCCCCAGGGACGGAGCCGCACGCCCGGACCAGTGGAAAGGCGCGGGCCGGGGAGCAGGCGCGCCCCCGTCAGGCCTCGCCACCTTCCCCGTAGACCGCCCGCACCGCGTCCCCCACCACCTCCACCGCCGCCTCACGCGACAGCCCCAGCCGCCGTACCCGCGCCGCGTACGCCGCCGCCGCCTCCGCCGCCTCGCGTGCCGCCGCGTCGCCCGCCGCCGCGACGAACGTGCCGTGGCGGCCCCGTGTCTCGATCACGCCGTCGGCCTCGAGCGCGCGGTAGGCCTTGGCCACGGTGTTGGCCGCGAGGCCCAGTTGCTCGGCGAGGCCGCGGACGGTGGGCAGGCGGTGACCGACCGGGAGCGCCCCCGAGCGCGCCTGTTCGGAGATCTGCGCGCGGAGCTGCTCGTACGGTGCGTCGGCCGCATCGGCGTCGATGGTGATGTTGATGTTCGAGGTCACGGCGCGATTCTCCCTCACGGGGCGGAAATCCGGAGGCGCCGCCGCCCTCCCCGTGCGTAGCGTGCCTGCACATGACTGTGATCGTTCGTGATTTCCGCCCGGAGGACGCCGAAGCCGTGACCCGGGTTCGGCGCGCCTGCATGCCCTTCGAAGTGACGACACCCGCGTCCCTCCTCTTCGGGGTCGAGACCGCCAACCCGGCGAAAAGGTACCGGCTGTTGGTGGCCGAGCAGGACGGGGAGCTGATCGGCACCGCCCATGCCGGAATCGCGTACGACTCCGCCGAGCCCGGCCAGTCGTTCGTCACCCCGCATGTCCACCCGGAGCACCGGGGTCGCGGAGCGGGCGGTCTGCTGCTGCGGGTCGCGGAGGAGCATCT
This sequence comes from Streptomyces sp. NPDC006294, assembly GCF_042870895.1. NCBI lineage: Bacteria > Bacillati > Actinomycetota > Actinomycetes > Kitasatosporales > Streptomycetaceae > Streptomyces > Streptomyces sp. NPDC006294. The sequence goes on along the minus strand of NZ_JBIAHV010000028.1, from coordinate 16,736 downwards.
CGCAGAGCAGGGCGCGAAGAACGTGTACGCGTGGGTCCTCGAGGGCGCGGACAACGTCGCGTTCGCCGAGAAGCGCGGCTACCGGCCCACCCGTTCCGCGCACTTCCAGCGGCTCGATCTGGCGAACGGCCCGCTCCCCGAGGTTCCCGCCCTGCCGCCGGGCGTCGAGCTGCGTACCGCCGCCGACTTCGAGGCCGACCCGCGGCCGATGTTCGAGGCGGACGCGGAGGCGACGTCGGACGAGCCGAGTGACATCCCCACCGACCTGGCCGACTACGAGGACTGGATCGCCCACACCTGGAACGATCCCCTGCTCGACCGGCGGTTGACCACGGTCGTCGTGGTCGACGGCAAGGTCGCGTCGTACACCGCCGCGCTCACGGACGGCGCCACCCGTTATCTGACGGGGATGACGGGCACGCTGCGTGCCCACCGCGGCAAGGGACTGGCGAAGCTGGCCAAGACCGACTCGCTGCACCGGGCCCGCGCGGCCGGTTACACGGACGCCTTCACGAACAACGACGCCGACAATGGTCCGATGCTCGCGATCAACAGGTGGTTCGGGTACGAGATCTGCGCGACGGAGGTCCGCCATGTCCGCACGCTCGATTGACGTACGGCTCGTCAAGGCCGGTGCGACGAAGATCCGCTACCCCGCCGAGCTGCTCGGCGACGACGGCGACCGTCTCGCCGTCCGCGCCCCGTGGGCGGGTTCGGGCGTGCGGGACTTCGGCTTCGTACGCTTCGAGCCGGGCGATGTGTTCACCGAGTACTACTGGCGCGACCGCTGGTACTCGGTCAAGGAGGTCCGCGCGGGCGACGGCACGCTCAAGGGCTGGTACTGCGACATCACCCGGCCCGCCGTACTGGCGGAGGACGGCGGCGAGCTGAGCGTCGAGGACCTGGACCTCGACCTGTGGGTGTCGGCGGACGGTACGGAGATCCTCCGGCTGGACGAGGACGAGTTCGAGGAGAGCGGCCTCGCCGTCCGCGACCCGGAGGCCGCGGCGGCCGCGGTCCGCGCCTTGGACGAGCTGGAGGAGCGGGCCCGGACCGGCCGCTTCACGCGGTTGCTGGACCGGTGACGCGGTGAGGGGCGGGCCACCTCGGTGGCCCGCCCCTCACCTCCTGGCGCCGGGTCAGGCGGAGCGGCGCCGTACGACGAGCTTCTTCAGCCAGGGCCAGGCCAGCAGCACCACGATCACCGCGTACACGGTCACCGAGAAGGGCGTGTTGACGAGTCCGGCCGCGCTGCCGTCGCTGATCTGGAGCGCGCGCCGCAGCTGCTGCTCGGCCGCCGGGCCGAGGATGACGCCGATGACGGCGGGCAGCACGGGGAGCCCGTAGCGCCGCATACCGAAGCCGATCAGGCCGATGATGAGCAGGATCACCAGGTCGATCGCCTCGCCGCCGACCGCGTACGCGCCGACCGCCGCGAAGAACAGGATGCCGGCGTAGAGGTACGGACGCGGGATGCGCAGCAGCTTCGCCCAGAGCGGCGCGAGCGGCAGGTTCAGCGCGAGCAGCAGCACCATGCCGACGAACAGCGAGGCGATCAGGCCCCACACCAGGTCGGGTTCGCGCTCGAAGAGCAGCGGTCCGGGCTGGATGCCGTACTGCTGGAAGGCGGCCAGCATGACCGCCGCGACGGCGGTCGTGGGCAGTCCGAGCGTGAGCATGGACACGAGGGTGCCGGCGGCGGACGCGGAGGCGGCCGACTCCGGCCCGGCGACGCCCTCGATGGCGCCCGTGCCGAACTCGTCCTTGTGCTTCGAGAGCCGCTTCTCCGTGACGTACGACAGGAAGGTGGGGATCTCCGCGCCGCCCGCCGGGATCGCGCCGAACGGGAAGCCGATGACCGGGCCGCGCAGCCAGGGCTTCCAGGTGCGCCGGACGTCGGCCCTGGCAAGCCACGGCCGGCCGACCGGGATCGCGTCGCCGCTGTTCCGCCGCAGATGCGCGGCGACCCACAGGGCCTCGCCGATGGCGAAGAGTCCGACGGCGACGATGACGACGTCGACACCGTCGGCGAGCTGGAGCGACCCGAAGGTCAGCCGCTGCTGGCCGGTCATCTGGTCGAGGCCGACGAGGCCGAGGGTGAGGCCGATCAGCAGCGAGGCGAGTCCCCGGATCCGCGAGGAGCCGAGCACCGAGGTGACGGCGATGAAGGCCAGCACCATGATCGCGAAGTAGTCGGGGGCGCCGATGTCGACGGCCAGTTCGGCCACCGTCGGGGCGAGCACGACCAGCAAAATCGTGCCGATCATGCCGCCCGCGAAGTGACCGCCCGCCGCGGCCGCCAGCGCCTGCGCGCCGCGCCCCGCCTTGGCCATCGGGTTGCCCTCGATCGCGGCGACCACCGCCGCGCTCTCACCGGGGGTGTTGAGCAGGATGGAGGTGGTGGAGCCGCCGAACATGGCCCCGTAGTAGATCCCGGCGAACATGATGAACGCGCCGGTCGGCTCCAGGCCGTACGTCACCGGCAGCAGCAGCGCGACCGCCATGGCCGGGCCGATGCCGGGCAGGACGCCGATGGCCGTGCCGAGCAGGACGCCTATCGCCGCCCACAGCAGGTTGACCGGGGTGAGCGCCGTGCCGAAGCCGTCGAGGAGGGAGTTGAGGGAATCCATCAGAGCACTCCCATCAGCGGGCCGCCGGGGAGCGGGACGCCGAGCAGGTTGTTGAAGACGACGTAGGTGACGAGGGAGAGGACGGCGGCGATCAGCGGGTCGCGGTCGAAGCGCCGGCTGCCGAGCGCGTACGCGGAGCCCCAGAAGAGCAGCGCGCCGGAGGCCGGGAAGCCGAGCGGTCCGATCAGGACGGCGCCCGCGAGGAACACCCCGGCGAGCAGCAGGACGGTGCGCCAGTCGCTCGGCTCCGACAGATCGACGTCCTCGCCGCCCTCGGCCTCGCCCCGGCCGCCTCGCAGTACGTCGACGGCGAGGAGGACGGCGACGACGAGCAGGCCGACACCGACGGCGATCGGGACGGTCCTGGGGCCGACGGGCCCGCGCTGGGTGAGGTCGACGTCCATGGTGAGCGCGTCGGTGAGGACGAGGACGCCGATGACGAGGAGCAGCAGGCCGACGCCGAGTTCGGAGTATTCGCGCAGCCGGGAGCGGCGGCCGCCGGTGGTCTCTGTCGTGCTCACAGCCCCAGCTCCTTCAGCACCTGGTCGACTCTGCTGTCCTGTTCGGTGAGGAAGTCGCCGAACTCGTCCCCGGGAAGGAAGGCGTCGTCCCAGCGGTTCTTCTTGAGCGAGTCCCGCCACTCCTGCGAGTCGTGCAGCTCGGTGACGAGACCGACGAGCTTGTCCCGCTCCGCGTCGGACAGACCGGGCGGTGCGACGATGCCGCGCCAGTTGGTGAACTCGGTGTCCAGCCCGGCTTCGCGCAGGGTGGGCGCGTCCAGACCCGGTACGCGCTTCGGGCCCGTGACGGCCAGCAGCCGCAGCTCGCCCGATTTGATCTGGTCGAGGTACTCGCCGACGCCGGAGACGCCGAAGGCGACCTTGTTGCCCAGGATGGAGGCCAGCAGCTCGCCGCCGCCGTCGAAGGGGATGTAGTTGACGGACTTGGGGGCGATTCCCGCCGCCTGCGCCATGAGCATGGGCGCCAGGTGGTCGGGCCCGCCGGGCGAGGAACCGCCGCCGACGGGCAGCTTGCCGGGGTTCTTCTTCCAGGCCGTGATCAGCTCGTCGATGGTCCGGTATGGGGAGTCCTTGGACACGACCACGATGTCCTGCTCCTCGGTGAGCCGGGCGATCGGGGTGGTGTCGGCGAGCGTCTTGGGCGACTTGTTGGTGTGTACGGCTCCGACGACGCCGAGGCCCATGGACATGGCCAGCCTGCCGTTGCCGTGCTCGCCGGCGAGCCGGGCGAGACCGACGGTGCCGCCGGCGCCGGGCAGGTTGAAGACCTCGATGTTGTGGGTGAGCCCTGCGTCCTCGGCGTTCTTCGCGGCCGTTCGGGCGGTGATGTCGTAGCCGCCGCCGGGTGTGTTGGGAACCATGAACCGCAGACCGGGGATCTGCGTCCCGGTCTCGGCGCCGCTGCCCGTCGTGAGCAGCGGCGGCCCCACGAGCACCAGCAGCGCGGCCCCGAGCAGGGCAATGGGGGTGCGCATGCGCAACTGATCGCCTCTCGTCGTGTACGTGTGAAGTGGCCCACATGTTGCCTGCGCGTTAAGAAGCTGTCTCTCTTCCGGAATCAATGGACGTTGTGGTCCTTGCGGTCGCGGCCTAGCGTGTCGGCGTGACAAAGGTGCTGGTGGTGGACGACGACTTCATGGTCGCGAAGCTGCACAGCCGCTATGTGTCCCAGGCGGAGGGCTTCACGGTCGCCGGGGTGGCCCACAGCGGTGGGGAGGCGCTGCGCGCCGCCGAGCGGCTGCGGCCCGACCTCGTACTGCTCGACGTCTTTCTGCCGGACATGGACGGGATCGCCGTGCTGCGCGAGTTGCGGGCGGCGGAGTCCCTCGACCCGGGCCGCCCACCGGTGGACGTCCTGTTCATCACGGCCGCGCGCGACGCCTCCGTCGTCCGCTCCGCGCTGCGCGCGGGCGCGCTGCACTATCTGATCAAGCCCTTCAACCAGGCCGCGCTGCACGAGCAGCTCCGGCATGTGGCGTCGCTGCGCTCACGCCTCGACCGGCTGGACGAGGCGCGCCAGGAGGACGTCGACCAGATCTTCGGCCCCCGGCCGCCCGGCTCCCGCGAACTCCCCAAGGGCCTCGCGCCCCACACGGCGGAACTGGTCGAGCGCATCCTGCGCGAGCATCCGGGCGACCTGTCGGCCTCGGAGTGCGCGGAGGCGGGCTCGCTGTCACGGGTGAGCGCGCGGCGCTACCTGGAGTACTTCGCGGAGACGGGCCGCGCGGAGGTGACCCTGCGGTACGGCGGGACGGGGCGCCCGGAACGGCGCTACCGCCGTATCGGCTGACGGGTCCGGGGGCCCGGGGTCGGGGGCTGGGTCAGACCGGTGGCCGGTGCAGACCGAACGGGGAGCCCTGGTCGTCGTGGCACAGCCGGAAGCGTCCGAACCGGGCGACCGTCTCCTCGTCACCGCCCACGTCGATGCCGTCGACACTGCCGCCGAGCTCGCGCACCCGGGCGACGGCGGTCTCCATGTCGTCGACCTCGAAGAACAGACCGAGGCCACCGACATCGTCCTCGCCTCACCCCTGTACCGGTACACGCTCTCCGCGCAGACCAAGCGCTGTCTCGACTACTGGTCCGGCCGGCCGGCCGTGCCCGGATCGGACTTCAAGAAGCGGATGGCGGGCCGGACCCTGTGGGGCGTGACCGTCATGGCCGACGACGACGAGAGCGTCGCCGGCGGCCCGGAGACCACCCTCAACCACACGGCGGCCCATCTGCGCACGCGCTTCGGCGGACTGCTCCTCGGCAACGGCTCCCGCCCCGGTCAGGTACGGCGGACGACCGGGCACTCGTCCGCGCCAAGACCTTCTTCCAGCGCGAGACCCCGCTCGCCCGGTTCCCCTACGAGGACACCACGTCCGTGTCGTAGAAGCAGTAGTGACCGGCGATGGCGGCCACCTCCGGTTTCGGATCGGGGTAGGCCCACACCAGATCCTCCGCGCCGGGCACGGACCAGTAGGAGGCGTCGCCCTTGAACGGGCAGTGGGTACGGGTGGCGGAGGGCGTCAGGAGGTCGGTGCGTACGTCGTCGGCCGGCAGGTAGTACCGGACCGGGCACCCGGTCTCGCGCAGGACCAGCGGCCGCCGGCTCTCGGCGAGCACCTGCCCGTCGCGTACGACCCGGACATGCTCGGTCCCGGCCTCGACGGTGATCCGGTGGGCTCCGCCGGATCCATGGGCGTCCGTGTGTGGTGCGTGTGAGGTCATACTCCGGTCAGCGCCGTGGCGGGACCCGATGTTCCCGCCAGATGGCGCACATGGAGGTGACCGTCGAGAGGGAAGGCCGGGGGTGCCCCGGGTAGTACCCGGTCGAGCGCGTAACCGCACTTCTCCGCGACACGGCACGATGCGGGATTGTCCACCTGGTGGAGGAGTTCGAGGCGCTCCAGCCCCTCGTGCCCGAACGTGTCGAACGCCCAGCCGGTGAGCACGTCGAGAGCCCGCCGGGCCACGCCGCGTCCGCGAGCACGGGCCGAGGTCCAGTAGCCGACCTCGGCCGACGGCTTTCCGGGGGCGACGTGCTTGAGCACCACGTTCCCGGCCAAGTGCTCGCCGGGCACGCCTGGTTGGGTCTCGAGGACCGCGAAGGCGTATCTGCTCCCCTCCGTCCACCCCCGCTGTTCTGTCCGCACCCAGTGCGCCGCGTCGGCCTCGGTCTCCACCGTCGAGGTGAGCCACCTGCGCATGGCCGGGTCCTGATGCGCCTCCACCAGCGCGGCGACGTCCTGCTCGCACCACGGGCGGATCACGAGCGCGGGGGTCGTCGACGTCGCGTCCGCGCGAAGTGATGGGACTCGGGCGCGCGAGGCAGCCTGCGCAGCCCGTTCGTGCGCCGGCGCGAGGCCCTCCGGTTCCGCAAGTTCGTGCATGAGCTGTCTCCTCGGGAATGGACCCACGCTCGGCGGGCGGGCCCGCCGAGCGTGGTGCGTGAGCCTCGCGGGCGGCCTCATGCCGGCCGCTCACCGCGGGTGAAGACGCCTACCAGCCGGTCATGACCGCGCCCAGAGCGACAGGCGCCGCCACAAGAGCCAGCGCCTTCTCCCCCAGGGAACGTCCTCCCGCGCCGCCCGCGAAACGGCATGCCGCGAAGGCCGCGACGATGCCGAGCGGGAACAGAATGGGAACCGCCTCGGTCAGCCCGCTGCGTGTGCCGCCGACATACGCGGCGGCCCAGGAGCCGGCGAGTCCGGTCAGGACGGCGAAGAAGACCTTCCCGGCGCTGAACCATTCGCGTTCCATCAGCTCGGCCAGCTCACCGAAGCCCGCACCGGCCCGTCGGCGCGCAACCGCCTTGACCGCGAAGGCGACCAGCAGAGCGGTCCCGGCGCCGAGGAAGCCCCAGCGCAGAGCGTTCGCGACGATGTCCATCTCCATGCCTCCGATCGTCCGTCCTGCTCACCAGCAGTGCTTGATGACTCCGTCGACCCCGAGTATCGAGGCGGCCATTCCCCCGAGGCCGCCGCCGGCCTCCTCGAAGACCTCGGCGATTCCCTTCTTGAACGTCTTTCCCTTCTTCTTCTTGGAACGGATCTTGTTCACCACCTTGGTGATTCCACCGAGCTTGTCGATCGCCTTCTTCATCTTGTAGATCTTGGCCACGGCGAACACGTTGGAACCGATCGCGAGCAGAATTCCGCGGGCGCAGCCTCCGGCACTGAACGAACGCTGGGCCCCGCCCTTGGACGCCTTCGCGAGGTCGTCGGTCACCCGCTTCGTCAGCCACTGCCCGGCCGCCTCGTCCCCCTGAGCCAGCACGTCCTCGGGTATCTCCGTGATGAGCTGCAGCGCCTTCTCGATCTCGGCGAACGCCGCTTCGTCGTTGACGGAGGCGGGTGCGGCAACGGCCGACACGGCCGTGACGGGCTCCGCCGTCCGGGCTTCCGAGGCGTGGGCGCCGACCGTCGCGGCAAAGACCGCCGCGGTCGCCACACCGGCAATCACTGCCGCACGACGCCGGAAAAGGGCGCCGGTGCCGGAGTTGACAAATGCCGCCATGATGTTGTTCCCCCTGCTTTATGTGAAACACGAATCACTCAGCCGGCGACGCCATGGTCAGTGGCGCTTCCGGCGGACTTGATCTTGTCCCACATCTCCCTTCGGGAACAAGGGACTTGAGCTGATCTTGAGAAATGGAGCGGTAAGGCGGGTGCCATTCACGGCATCACGCACAGGTCTGACTGCGTCAGTCCCGGTCACGGGAAGACATGCCACGCGGACGCGCTCGCCCAGCCTGGCCGGCCGGAGGCCGGCAGCAGCCTGGGCGGCGCCGTTCCTCAGCGGTCTCTTAGCGTTGCCTTAAAGGGACCATAAGGATCGCCGTCACCCCGTCCCAGCAGGGGATTTCGAGGTCGTGAGGGGCTAACTTGCGTAAGGCCGGGGCCGGTTCGGGCAGTCGGCGCCGAAGTCCGCGGGGGGCTGCGCCGCCCGTTCGAGCCGGATCCCTGTGTCCCCCCCATAGCCGCTTGAAGGAGAACGTCCCCATGACCGCTCGCCGCAAGGTCACCACGGTCGCCGCACTGGGTCTCGCGCCGCTCGCGCTCGCCGGTCTCAGTGCCGTGCCGGCGTCCGCGCACGGTTCGATGACGGACCCGGTCAGCCGGATATCGGCGTGTTTCGCGGAGGGGCCGGAGAGCCCGGACTCGGCGGCGTGCAAGGCGCTGGTCGCGGCGGGCGGGACGCAGCCGCTGTACGACTGGAACGAGGTGAACATCGCCAACGCGGCGGGGAACCACCGGCAGTTGATCCCCGACGGGAAGCTGTGCAGCGCCGGCCGTGACAAGTACCAGGGGCTGGACCTGCCCCGCGCGGACTGGCCGTCGTCCCCGATGGCGTCGGGGAACCGCACCTTCCGGTACAAGGCGACCGCACCGCACAAGGGCTCCTTCGAGCTGTACCTCACGAAGGACGGTTACGACCCCACCCGGCCGCTGACCTGGTCGGACCTGGAGGACAAGCCGTTCGCCAAGGTCACGAACCCGAAGCTGGAGAACGGGGCGTACGTCTTCGACGGCATCGTGCCGAACAAGTCCGGCCGGCACCTGGTCTACTCGATCTGGCAGCGCTCCGACTCCCCCGAGGCGTTCTACACCTGCTCGGACGTGGTGTTCGGCAAGGACGACGGCGGCGGCGCGGCGGCCCCGGAGGCGAGTGCGCCCTCGGAGCAGGACATCGCGGCAGGCGCGGACAAGTCGACGGTCGACCACGGCGGTCACGGCGGCGACGACCACGGCGAGCAGGCGGAGGCTGGTACCGGGGAGACCGGCGCGCCCGCCGAGCAGCCCGTCGAGAACGCGCCGGAGGCGAAGGGCGCCGAGGAGCCCCCGGCCGTCCCGCCGGCCCCGGAGACGTCCGGCGCGAACCTCGCCGAGACGGGCGGCGACAGCAGCACCGCGTACCTGGCCGTCGGCGGCGCGTCCGCCCTCGCGGTCGGGGCCGCGGCGCTGTTCGGACTCGGCCGCCGCAGGACCGCGCCGGCGGGCGGTCGGCACGGCCGCTGAGCGAGGCCGCGAGGCCGTCACGAAGGCCGGTTTCCGCTCGCGCGAGCGGAGACCGGCCTTCGTGACGGTGGTCAGCCGAAGACGGACGCGCAGGTGGTGGGTTTCGCGCGCGCCGGGTCGAGCGCGTTGGCCACCTCGTGGAACGCGATCAGGTCGAAGATGCCGATCGCGATGTGCTCCGAGAAGTCGGCGGGGCAGAGGTCCTGGAGCAGGACGTTGCGGACGTTCGGCCCGCTGAGGTACTGCGTCCGCCAGGGGGTGACCACCTCGTCGTAACGGGTGGCGATGACCGTGTACTTCACTCCGGGCACGGTGTCGCCACCCGCGTTGAGCTTGGCGAGGAAGTCGGACCCGGCGACCTGGTCGGCGAGGGCGGGGGTGTGCGTGCCGAGCAGGTCCGCCGCGCCGGGGAAGTACGGCAGCAGCCCGGTCAGTCCGTTGAGGGTGGTGCCGTGGTTGCTGGGCGCGAGGCCCACCAGGGCGTTCACCTTGGCCGCTCCGCCCAGGAACTTGAGGTAGTGGCGCGGCATCATGCCGCCCTGGGAGTGACCGACGATGTCGGCCTTGGAGGCGCCGGTGGCGGCCAGGACCCGGTCGACGTACCCGGCGAGTTGCTCGGCCGACTTGTCGATGGGGCCGAGGCCGTGGAAGAAGGGCACGTTCGGGAGCTGCCCGTAGTCGAGGGAGAAGACGCAGTAGCCGCGCTTCGCCAGGTAGGGGGCGAGGACGAGCCAGTTGTCGACCGAGTTCCCGAGGGTTCCGTGGACGAGGACGACGGGGCGGGGATGGGCGGCGGAGGGCTTGCAGTCGTAGTTGTTCCAGCCACTGCTGGGGGCGGCGGTGGTGGACGCGGCGGTCGCGGTGGCGGCGGGGGTGAGGGCGACGGCCACTGCGAGGATGAGGGCTGACAGCGGTCTGAGGGCACGTCTCCAAGGCAGCATCGGTCAGTCTCCTTGCGGCTCAAGGGATTTCGACTGGTGGGGGTTGCTGTGGTCACGTCAACTTACGGGCGAGTAACCATGACTGGGAAGTTACGCGTCGGTAAAGATTGATTTTTCTACAGACTTACGAAACGAGGCGTAGCGCAGGTCAGAGCCTGTTCGAGGTCGCCACAGGACGGCCCGTGCCGCCTCAGGCCGCGAGATGACCCCGTACCGCCTCAGGCCGCCAGCGACCCCGGCACGACGGCCCGTGGACCGAACTTCGCCCGGGCCCGGTCCGCCACTTCCTCGAGCCTGCGCGCCCGTTCGTCGGCGGGGTCGAACGTCAGCTGCCGCGCGGCCCGTTCGACGGCCGTCAGGTCCTCGGCCCGCAGCGACAGCGCCCGCACTCTGGCCCGCTGGAGCCCGAGCGCCGTATGGAGCGCGTACGCGGCGTCGGCGAGTGCCGCCGAGTGGGCGGTCGGCTCGCGCAGGGTGCGGGTACGGGTGGTCGTGGACCGGTCGGCGTAGCGCACGGTGAGCGTCAGGGACCGGCACACCTGGCGCTCGCCCCGCATCCGCGACCCCAGCTCCTCGGCGAGCGAGAGCAGTGCCCGCCGGTGCTCAGACTGGTCCAACTCGTCGAGGGCAAAAGACCGTTCGGCGGCCATGGAGCGTGAGAGCGCGTTCGGAACGACTGCCGTGCGGTCGATGCCGCGCGCCCGCTCCCACACCTCGCGCCCGGCCCGCGCGCCCAGGATCCGCTGGACCACGGCGAGCGGCGCGTCGGCGAGCCGGCCGACGGAGTCGAGCCCGTACGCGCACAGGGTGCGGGCGGTCACCGTGCCCACCCCGTCGAGCGCGCCGACCGGCTTGCCGCCCAGGAAGGCGGCGGACTCCTCCTCCGTCACCGCCAGGGTCGTACCGGGTACGGCCTCCCGTGCCGCCATCCTGGCGAGCATGGGTACGGGGCCGGCGCCGATCACGCAGTCGACACCGCAGTGGGCGAGCGCCCGGACCCGCAGCAGCGACGCGAGTTCGACCGCGTCCCGCCCGAAGTACCGCTGCGCGCCCCGGACGTCGAGGAGCGCCGCGTCCGGCGGCAGGGCCTGGACGACGGGGCTGATGTCCTCGGCCAGGGCGAGCAGCGCGGGCAGCGCCGCCTCGACCCCTCCCGTTCCAAGTGCGGGCGGAGCCGGCAGGAAGCGTACGCAGAGGATCATCCGGCGCTCCCCGGGCTCTGGTGCCACAACTTCCTTCCGCTCGCGGCGCCTTCGCCGGCGGGCCTGAGGTCGGCCCACGGGTTGAGCTCGTATCCGGTCGGCAGCTGGATACGGCGGCCGCTGCCGGAGGCCCCGTTGCCGGAGGTCTCGCCGCCGGAGGTCTCGCCGTCCGGCTCCGGCGCCGGGGCCGCCAGCCGCGCGGCGACCGCGTCGAGGCCGCCGGTGCGCCGCAGTTCCACCAGCTCCGCGAGGTTCCAGGCGGCCGAGCCGACCACGCTGAGGCTGCGCGGTCCGCGCCGCTGCACCACTCCGCGCACCAGCAGCAGCCAGGAGTGGAAGACGGTGTGGGCGCAGGCGGCGTGGCTGTCGTCGAAGAAGGCGAGGTCGACCAGGCCGGTGCCGTCGTCGAGCGTGGTGAAGATGACCCGCTTGCCGGAGCGGATCGGCGGTGTCTGGGTGGCCGCCTTGGCGCCCGCGACGAGCACCGTCGCCCCGTGCGGCGCGCCGCGCAGCCGCTGCGCGGAGAGCGCGCCCAGCTCGGCCAGGAAGGCGTGGTGATCGGCCATCAGATGGCGGGAGGCGTCCATGCCGAGCACACCCAGCTCGGCGCTGAGGCGTTCCGCGTCACCGAGGTCGGGCAGCCCGACGGGGGCGGTCCGCTGCCCCTGGGCGAGCGGGAGCTGGCTGCCGTAGGAGGCGGCGCCGCGCCGGGTGCGGTGCAGTTCGGCGAGGTGCAGCAGCAGGTCGCGGCGGTTGGCGCCGAAGGCGTCGAGCGCGCCGACCTGGGCGAGCCGCTCGGCGACCGGCCGTGCGGGGCTGGCCCGTTGCCAGAAGTCCAGCAGGGAGGAGTACGGCTGTCCGGCCTCGATACGGGCGGCCTCCGCCTCGCTGATGCCGTGGACGTCCGAGAGCGCGAGCCGCAGCCCCCACCGGCCGGAACCCGCCCCGACCTCAGCCCGAGCCCCGCTCTCAGCCCGAACCCCAGCCCCAGTCCCAGTCCCAGTCCCACCCTCACCGTTACCAGACACCAGTTCGATTCGGTGAGCGACCGCGGACCGGTTCACGTCCAGCGGCAGCACCGGCACCCCGCGCCGCCGTGCGTCCGCGAGCAGCAGCCGCTTCGGGTACATGCCGGGGTCGTGGGTGAGCAGCCCGGCGTAGAAGGCGGCCGGGTGGTGCGCCTTGAGCCAGGCCGACTGGTACGTCGGCACGGCGAACGCGACCGCGTGCGCCTTGCAGAAGCCGTACGACCCGAAGGCCTCGATGATCTCCCAGGTGCGGCCGATCACCTCGGGCGCGTACCCCTTCGCCCCGGCGCTCTGCGCGAACCAGACCTTGATCCTCCCCTGCGACTCGGGGTCGGACAGGCCGCGCCGCACCCGGTCGGCCTCGTCCCGGCCGCAGCCGGTCATGATGTCCAGGATCTCGATGATCTGCTCGTGGAAGACGACCACTCCGTACGTCTGGCTCAACGGCCCTTCCAGGTCGGGGTGCGGATAGCGGGCGGGCGCGCGGCCGTGCCTGGCCTCGATGAACGGCCGCACCATGTCGGCGGCGACCGGTCCCGGCCGGAACAGCGAGATGTCGACGACCAGGTCGCCGAAGGTCTCCGGCTGCAGCCGCCCCACCAGATCGCGTTGGCCTGGGGACTCGATCTGGAAGCAGCCCAGTGTCTCGGTCGACTTGATGAGCCGGTAGGTGTCCGGGTCGCCCTGCGGTACGGCGTCGAGGTCGACGCCCTCGCCGCTCGCCCTGCGCACCTCGGCGACCGCGTGCGCCATCGCCGACTGCATCCGCACCCCGAGGACGTCGAGCTTGAGCAGCCCGAGCTCCTCCACGTCGTCCTTGTCGAACTGCGACATGGGGAACCCCTCGCCGCTGGTGGGCACCACCGGCGTACGGGTGAGCAGCGAGGCGTCGGAGAGCAGCACGCCGCACGGGTGCATGGCGACCCCGCGGGGCAGCGCGTCCAGCGCCTCGACCAGCTCCCAGAGCCTGCCGTGCTCCTCGCGCGCCACGCCGCGCAGCTCGGGCAGCTCCTCCAGGGCGGCGCGGGCGTCGCGGGCCCGGATGTGCGGGAAGGACTTGGCGATCCGGTCGATCTCGGCCGGCTCCATGGACAGGGCGGCGCCCACGTCCCGTACCGCGTGGCGCACCCGGTAGGTCTCGGGCATGGAGACGGTCGCGACCCGTTCCTCGCCGAAGCGGCCGATGATCGCCCGGTAGACCTCGAGCCGGCGGGCGGACTCCACGTCGATGTCGATGTCGGGCAGGACCCGGCGCCGCTTGGACAGGAAGCGCTCCATCAGCAGGCCGTGCTCGACCGGGTCGGCGTGCGCGATGCCGAGGAGGTGGTTGACCAGGGAGCCGGCTCCGGAGCCGCGCGCCGCGACCCGGATGCCCATGCCCTTCACGTCGTCCACGACCTGGGCGACCGTCAGGAAGTAGGAGGCGAAGCCGTGGTGGGCGATGATGTCCAGCTCGTGGTGCATCCGCTCCCAGTACGCGCGCCGGCCGTCGTAGCCGCGCAGCACCATTCCGGCGGCCGCCCGTGAGGCCAGCACCCGCTGCGCCGTGCGGTACTCGGCGCCGACGAGGGCGGGCTCCGGGAAGTGGACGCTGCCGATCCCGAGGTCGTCCTCGGGGTCGACCAGGCACTCGGCGGCCGTCTCCTCCGTCATGGCGAGCAGCCGGTGCGCGGTGTCGCGCCGGAAGCCCGCGGCCTCGGCGACCCGCTCCGCGAGGTGGGCCATCGCGGCCGGGTCCTTGAGCCAGCGCTCGCCGCTGTCGAGACCCTTGCGCGGGTCGATCGGCACCAGGCGGCGGGCCGCGTCGAGGACGTCGGCAACCGGGCCCTGGCCGGGGTCGGCGTACCGGACGGCGTTGGTCAGGACCGCCCGTACGCCCTGCTCGGCGGCGAGGCCGAGAGTACGGGCGGCGTGCCGCAGCGAACCGGCGCCGGTGCCGGTGCGGCCGTGGTGCACGACCTCCAGCCGCAGCCGGTCGCCGTACCGCTCCCGCCAGGGGGCGAGCAGCCTGGCGGCACGGTCGGGGCGGCCGGCGGCCAGGGCGGCGCCCACCTCGGAGGACGGGCCGAGCAGCACGGTCAGCCCGTCGCCGTGGTTGTCGTCCCAGGGCAGCAGCGGGCTGCGCGGGTCACTCGCGTGGGCGGCGGTGATCATCCGGCACAGCGCGGCCCAGCCGTGGCGGTCCCGGGCGAGGAAGACGTTGCGTGGCGCGGACTCGTCGACGAACGCCCCGCCGCGCACCGGTGTACGGCGCCGCTCGGCGGGCCCCTCCGGGCGCTCCCGCTCCCCCACGGCGAGGTCGACCCCGAACAGCGGCCGCACCCCCTCCTTGGCACAGGCCGAGGCGAAGCGGACCGCACCGGCGAAGGTGTCCCGGTCGGTCAGCGCGAGGGCGTCCATGCCGCGCTCGGCGGCGGAGGCGGCCAGCCGCTCCGGGTGGGAGGCCCCGTATCTCAGGGAGAACCCGGAAACGGTGCGCAGATGCGTGAAGCCTGACATCTGCACCTCCTGGATCAGTCGTTCTCACCTCCCCCATCTCCACCATAGACCAGTTTCGAACGTACGTACGACACATTCCCGCCATCCGCCGCCCCGGCCCGAACGGCCCCCGGACGACGCGCTCCAGCCGGCCCCCTGGCCACGCGAGGCGCTTCCGTTGCGCCGCTGACCTGGGACTTCTCCGGCATTCGCTTCTGCCGGCGCACGGACGGCGTACTCGTCACACGGGCTCGACGCTGCACGTGCCTGAGCCCCCCGCCCTCCCCCCACATGGCCGAACCGCCTCCCGACGGGAACACCGGAGGTGAGCCCGCATCGGAGTGGCGGAGCGGGCGTTCCGACTGCTGGTCGCGGTGCTCACGATCGCCGACGGGCAACGTCGCGAGGGTCCGTCCGGCACCCAGCCGAGCAGTTCGTACGTCCCGCGCCGGGGTTCCCCGCACAGTCCCTCCGCCTCGGCGCAGACGCCCCAGACCTGGCCGCTTCCGGTGTCCGTCCGCCTGTACCGGCCCTGCCGCGATGGTCGCGGTCCTCGTCCACGGTGGGGATCATGCCCGGACCAGGAGTGGAGCGTGAAACTCTTTTCGTGGTCGATCCGCCGTGGCGGCGTGGCGCGGTGACCCATTCGGCCCGTAGCGCCTGCGTCCGGCGCGGGTGCGGTCGAGCGTTGGGCCATGGCACAGACGGCACAGACAGACGACGGGCAGCGCAGGGGCTTCCTCGGCGAGGTCAGGGACGCGGTGAGTCTGCGGGCCGCGGCCCTGGTCCTCGGGGTGCTGGCGCTCCAGCTCGGCTTCATCACGTCGTACATCGGCGCTTTCCATCAGCCGCGGCCCGACAGGATTCCGCTGGCCGTCACCTCGCCCGACACCCAGGTCGCCGACGAGGCCCTGTACCGGCTCGACCGGCTGCCGGGCGATCCCCTGGAACCGCGCACCGTCGCCGACGAGGCGGCGGCCCGCCGGCAGATCACGGAACGGAAGGTCGACGGGGCGCTCGTCATCGACCCGCGGGGCACCACCGACCGGCTGCTCGTCGCGGGCGGCGCGGGCGGGGCGCTCTCGCAGGCGCTCGCCGAGGTCGTCACCAGGGCCGAGCAGTCGCAGGGCCGTGCGGTACGGGTGGTGGACGTCGTCCCCGGCGCCGCCGGCGACGCGCGCGGGCTCTCGTCGTTCTACCTGGTGGTCGGCTGGTGCGTGGGCGGCTATCTGTGCGCGGCGATCCTGGCGATCAGCGCGGGCGCCCGTCCTGCCAACGCGAGCCGCGCCGTCATCCGGCTCGGCGCACTGCTGCTGTACTCGATCGCCGCGGGACTGCTCGGCACGGTGGTCGCGGGCCCCGTGCTGGACGCACTGCCCGGCAGCGTCTGGGGCCTGTGGGGGCTGGGCACGCTGCTCGTCTTCGCCGTCGGCGCGGTGACGCTGGCGCTGCAGGGGCTGGCGGGGGTCATCGGCATCGGGCTGGCGATCCTGCTGGTGGTCGTCCTCGGCAACCCGAGCGCGGGCGGCGCGTATCCGTACCCGCTGCTGCCACCGTTCTGGCAGGCGATCGGCCCGGCGCTGCCGCCGGGGGCGGGCACGTACGCGGCGCGCTCGATCGCGTACTTCCGGGGCAACGGGGTGGGCGGGCCGCTGCTGGTGCTGGCGGCGTGGGCGGCGGGGGGTGCGGTGGTCACGCTGGGGTGCGCGGTGGTGCGGCGGGGGGAGCGGGCCCGGGCGGACTGACTCTGTCAGCCTCGCCGGCGTTTGAGGCGCGGGGGTGGGGGGGGGGGGGGGGGGGGGGGGGGGCCCCCCCCCCCCCCCCCCCCCCCCCCCCCCCCCCCCCCCCCCGCGCGCCCCCCCCCCCCGGGGGGGGGGGGGGCGCCCCGCCGGGGGGGGGGGGCGGGGGCGGGGGGGGGGCCCCCCCCCCCC
>NZ_JBIAHV010000027.1:0-64730 GCF_042870895.1 Streptomyces sp. NPDC006294 | reverse complement strand
GTGGACGTGAACAGCCGCACCACGTTGGAGTGCGGGACGACGACGCCCTTCGGCCGGCCCGTGGAACCGGAGGTGTAGATGACGTACGCCGGGTGGCTGGAGGCGATGTCCACGCCGAGGTCGTCGCCGTCGAGCGCGGCGAGCTCGGCGACGACCTCGGGGAGGTCGAGGACGAGCCGGGGAACACCGGCCGTGTCGACGGCGGACAGGTCGGCGGAGCTGTCGGTGATCACGACGACGGGGTGCGCGTCCGCGACCATGTAGCTGAGCCGGTCCGCCGGATAGTCCGGGTCCATCGGCACATACGCCGCACCCGACTTGACCACCGCCAGCAGACCGACGATCAGGTCCGCGCCGCGCGGCAGGGCGATCGCCACGTACTGCTCGGGGGCGACACCGCGGGCTCTGAGGAGCCGTGCGAGCCGGTTGGACCGCTCGTTGAGCTCCTGGTAGGTCAGCGACACGTCGCCGTACGAGAGCGCGACGGCGTCCGGCGTACGCGCCACCTGGTCCTCGAAGACCTCGACCAGCGTGGCGGGCGACTGCTCCGCGGGCGCGGCGGCGGCCGGGGCGACCAGGGCGCGCTCTTCCCCGGTGAGCACGTCGACCCTGCCGAGGGGCAGGTCGGCCGGGGCGTCCGCGAGGGCGGTGAGGAAGGCGCGGAACCGGGCGAGGTGGGCGTCGAGCTCCGCCCCGGTGTAGAGGTCGGGGTTGGCGTCGAAGTCGATCTGGAGGCCCTTGCCGTCCGTGCGGTCGTAGACGATCACGGACAGGTCGTCGGCGGGGCCGATGCAGAGGTTGTGGACGGTGGCGGGCAGCTCGCCGAAGCGCAGGTCGTAGTCGAACATCATGATGTTGACCTGGGGACCGGTCAGCCGCCGGTCCGCGCCGAGGAGTTGGAGGTCGCGGCGCAGGTCCTCGTACCGGTACCGCTGGTGCTTCATGGCGCCGCGCATCTCGCGGGCGACCTGCGTGAGGACGTCCTCGAGGGTGCTGTGGCCGGCCACGGGCACCCGCAGCGGCAGCACGTTGGAGACCATGCCGGGCAGGGAGCGGGCGGCGCCGCCGAGCCGGGTGGTGACGGGAAGCCCGAGGACGACTTCCTCGGCGCCGGTCAGCCGGTGCAGATAGACGGCGACGACGGCGGTGACCAGGCACGGCCAGGGCACCCCGGCCTCGCGGGAGGCCTCCCGCAGCTTCTCCGCGACGCCGGCGTCCAGCCGGGCGGTGCGGCGCAGCAGGCCGCGCGCGGCGCTCGGCTCCTTGGCCGAGAGGCTGACCGGCTCGGGGCGGTCGGCGAGACGGCGGAGCCAGTAGTCCCGGTCGGTGGTGAACCGCTCGGACTCGCGGTACGCGGCGTCCTGCCGGACCAGTTCATCGAGTGGACCGAACGGGTTCGGCGACTCCTCGCCGGTCGTGAGCGCGGTGTAGATCTCGGCCGTCCGCCGGGCGACCAGGGCGACGGTGAAGCCGTCCACGAGCAGGTGGTGGTAGCGGTGGAGCCAGAACCAGCGGTCGTCGGCGGCCCTGAAGAGGACGAACAGGAAGAGCGGGCCGGCGGAGGTGTCCTGCGGGCGGGCCATGTCCGCGCGCATCCACGCCTCGGCTGCCGCACGCGGATCGGCCTCGGCGCTGACGTCGACGGTCAGCAGCTCCCAGCGGAGATCCTGTTCGATCACCTGCCGCGGTCCGTCGGGCGTCTCGGTGAACCGCGCCCGGAGGTTGTCCATCTCGTCCACGACCCGGCGCAGCGCGGCCTCGAAGAGGCCGCGGTCGAGCGCACCGTGGATTTCCAGGTATTCACCGGCGTTGTACACCGGGTTTTCCGCGTCGAGCTGCTGGGCGAACCAGATTCCCGACTGCGCCGCCGTCAGAGGTATCCCGTGCCCACCGAGCGTCATTCTTCATCCACCTCGAGCAGATCGACTGCAACGGATTCCGCCGCAACGGCGGAGATATCCCGGAGATAAGGAATTCCGGAGGCGTCCCGCGCTCCCCCCACTCCTGATTTCCGGCTACTCTCGCACCGCCCGAGAAACCGAACAACCGTCCCTGCATCATGCTGCCAAGCACCGTGTAAGCCGTGGTCAGAGCGCACGCCGGGCCGTATCCGCACCGGCACAATCCTGCCAACGCGCCGGTCGCCGGGCGGGCCCCGGACGCACGGAACGGGCGCCCGCGCGATCCGCGAGCACCCGTCCCGTACCACTGTCCCGCACCCGCCGGGCCGGCCCGGCGGGTGCGGAGGCGTCAGCCGCCCATCGCCTGGACCAGGCTCTTGGGGCGCATGTCCGTCCAGTTGGTGTTGATGTGGTCGAGGCACTCCTGCCGTCCCGCCTCGCCGTGCACCACGGTCCATCCCGCCGGCACCTCGGCGAAAGCCGGCCAGAGGGAGTACTGCCCCTCTTCGTTGGTGAGGACGAAGTAGTTGGCGTTGTCGTCCTCGAAGGGATTGGTCGCCATGATGTTTCAGCCTTCCTTCGTTGTTTGTTTTCTGATCCGGGCGCGCACCGCTTCCACAAAGCCGGGAAGCCGGTCGACTCCCCAGTACTTGTCGAAGCCGTCGATGAAGAAGGGGACTCCGAACACGCCGTCCCGGTGGAGTGAGTTGAGTGCCTGCAGGCCCTTCTCCCGTACGGCCGGGTCCCGGTGGGCCTCTGCCGTCACATGCGGGTCGAGCCCGATTTCCTTTCCGATCCGGCCCATGGTCTCCGGATCGGATATGTCCGCGCCCAGTTCCCAGCGATACCGGTAGGTCTCGGCGATGAACGGCGCTCCGACGCCGGCTTCCTCCGCCGCGAGATACGCGAGATGCGAGACCTCCCACCGCGGGGCCGGGTCCACCGGCCACACCATCTCGAGCCCGCGCGCCCTGGCCAGCCGGCGGACGTCCTGAAGGATGTAGAGGTGCTTCTCCTTGGACATCGGGACATACGGCAGCCGGATGTTGCTGCGCTCGAGCTGGTCCTGGGCGGACTCGTCCGGCTCCCAGAAGGGCAGCCATTCGATCCGCTCCGCCACGTCCGGATGACTGCCGGTCAGGTCCCGGTAGGCCATCCAGGAGTACGGGCTGCGGAAGGAGAAGTACCAGCGTGGTCCGCGTCGTGCCATCACCGCCTCCAAGGGGGTTCGCAGGTGGATCAGATGGTGATGCCGCCGTCGATCTGGAGCACGGCTCCGGTGATGTAGGCGGCCCGGTCGGAGACCAGGTAGGCGACGAGGTCGGCGACCTCCTCCGCCGTGCCCATGCGGCGCAGCGGGATCGAGGAGAGGGCTTCCTTGCGGGCCTTGTCGTTCATCGCGGCGACCATGTCGGTCTCGATGAAGCCGGGGGCGACCGCGTTGACCCGGATGCCGGCCCGGCCGGTCTCCTTCGCCAGGGCGCGGGAGAAGCCGATGATCCCGGCCTTGGAGGCGGAGTAGTTGGTCTGGGTGCCGTTCCCGTACACGCCGGCGACGGAGGAGATGTTGACGATCGCTCCGGAACGGCGCTTCATCATGCCGAAGACGACCGCCCGGCAGACGTGGTAGACGCCGTCCAGGTTGGTGTCGATGACCTGGCGCCACTGCTCGTCCTCCATGAGGACCAGCGGGTTGTCGCGGGTGATGCCGGCGGCGGTGACGGCCGCGTCGATCTGGCCGAACTCCGCCTCGGTGGCGGTGATCCAGGCCCGTACGGACCCGGCGTCGGCGACGTCGACCCGGCTGCCGGTGACGCGCACGCCCAGGTCGGCGGTCTCCTTCTCCAGCGTGCGGGCGGCCTCTTCGTCCGAGCGGTAGCAGAAGGCGACGTCGAATCCGTCACGGGCCAGCGCGTGGACCGTGGCCCGGCCGATGCCGCGCGAGCCGCCGGTGACGAGCGCCACCCGGTTCGTGGTGTCTCCCATGATGTTTCTCCGTGAGTCGTGCATCAGGTGGTCGCTGCGGCGGGGCGCAGTGTCTCGGCGGGGCGGAAGGCCATGACGATCCGGCCGATCGTCATGACCGTCTCCCCTGCCGAGCGGCTCTCGCCCTCGAACAGCACGGTGTCGTCGACGCGGCGGTCGAGGCGGACCCGGTGCTCCAGCACCTCGCCGGGCAGCACGGGCCGGTGGAACTCGACCCCGGTCATGGAGCCGAAGAGCATCACCTGCCCGTCGAGCACGTCCGGGTTGGGGTCGTCCCAGGTGGCGAGGACTCCGGCGGACTGGCACCAGGACTCCACGAGCAGGGACTTCGGGTAGGCGAAGTCCTCCTCGGGAGTCTCGGGGCCGAGCTTCTCGTACCAGGGCTCGTTGCAGGTGACCGCCTTGAGGGCGGTCAGCCGCTCGCCCGGTACGACGTCGACGACGCGGTCGACGAGCAGCATCGGGAAGCGGTGCGGCAGCCGTGCCCGGATGTCGCGCTGGCCGGTCATGGAGCCACCTCCGGGGCCGTGGTGTGCGGGCGGTAGCGCAGCCGTACCGTGGCGGCGTCGCCGCGCTGGGTGGCGAGCTTCGCCCGGCACTGCCAGTCGCCGGCCGGGGTCTGCTTCCAGCCCATGGCGATCTCCAGCCGGTCGCCGGGGAAGACGGGCCCGGTGAACCGGGTCGACTCCACGGCGGCCAGTTCGCCGTCCTTGGCGCCGCCGGGTGCGGTGGCGAGGGCGGCGAGGTGGGTGCACTCCACCAGGCAGACGCCCGGGAAGATCGGGAAGCCCGGGTAGTGGCCGGGCAGCACGGTCTCGCCGTCCTGGACGGTGAAGCGGGCGGCGGTGCGCGACTCGTCCTCGGAGGGCAGCACCTCGACCAGTCCCGCGAGCGGGCTCGCGCCTGGCATCAGGCTGCCCGCTGCGCCGCGTCGAGTTTGCCGAGCAGCAGGTCGTAGGCGCTCTGCAGGGTGACGATCTGCTTGAGATCGGACTCCGGCAGCTTGATGCCGTACTTCTTCTCCAGTACGACGACGACCTCCAGGGCCATGAGCGAGTCGACCTCGAGGTCGTCGACGAACCTGGCGTCGTCGGTGATCTCGGACTCGTCGACGTCGAGCACCTGGGCCACGACGGCGCGCAGTTCTTCCTTGTCCAGCACGGTTGAAGTTCCTCTCATCAGCTGGTGGTTGTGGCGGAGCTCAGCGCAGGGCGAGCAGGGCGCAGCCGACGGTGCCGGTGCGGTCCACGGAGGTGATCACGCCGATCCGGCCGGCGGCCGGATCGGGCCGGTCGGCGGCGTACGACAGCAGGGCGGCGGCCTGGAAGGCCGCGGCGGCGGCGCCGGTGTCGCCGATGAGCCCGGTGGGCGTCAGGTCGGCGTGGCCGGCGGCGCCGAGGACCTCGGCCACGGCCTCGGCCTCCCCGCGGCCCTCGCGGCCCGGCGCGCCGGACCGGGCGACGGCCACGACCTGGTCCGTCTCGACGCCGGCCCGGCGCAGCGCGGAGCGCAGGCAGGACACGAGCGCGGGGCGGGTGTCGCCGTCGAGCACGACGCCGAGTTCGACGGCGAGGAGCTCGGCGAGGACGGGCTGGGCGGCGTCGTCGGGGTCGTGCGGTTCGACCAGGAGCATGGCGCACCCCTCGCCGAGCGGGGCGCCCGCCGGGTCGTCGCCCTCGTCGCCGGCCCGGCGCTCCAGCCAGGCTCGGGCGGAGGAGAACTCCTCGGCCGCGCCGCACAGCACGGTACGGGCGCGGCCCGAGGTGAGCAGTCTGCGCGAGTAGTTGAGGGCGTGCAGACCGGCGGTCCGGCCGCCCGCGATGGTGGCGTTGGGGCCCTTGAGCCGGTACCAGATGGCGCTCTGGCCCGCGGCGCAGTTCATCACGGTGTTGGGGAAGCGCGCCGGGTCGACGAAGAAGGGCTGGTCGCCGGTGAGGGAGTCCCGGGTGAAGTCCATCATCGACTGGGCGCTGCCGGTGGTGGTGCCGAGCGCGAAGGCGGCGCCCTCGCCGGTGCCGACCGCGCGGTTGCGGTCGCCGTCGTCGAGGAGGGCGCCGACGGCGGTGACGGTCAGGCCGGTGACCCGGTCCATGGAGCGGGTGCCCTTCTTGCCGAGCACCGTGCGGATGTCGAAGCCGGGTACCACGCAGCCGGTGCCGTCGGGCGTCTCGCCGTGCTCGGGGCCGAGTTCCGCGACGGCCTCGCGCCTTTCGCGCAGGCCCTCGGCGAACGCCGCCCTGCCGATGCCGTACGACGACACGGCCGACCATGCGGTGATCACCGGGCGTCCGGCGCCGGTGGTGAGTGTGGACATGTCCGTCGTATTTCCTTCCGCTCATCGAGCTCGTCGAGCTCGCGAAGTCACAGCAGCGCGTACACCGTCGGTGCGGCGGTCAGGCGCTCGGGGGGTCACAAGAAGGCGGTCACAAAAGGGCGGTCACAGGAAGCAGACCATCCGGTAGTCGGTCCAGCGGGCGGCCGTCTCGCCCTCCGCCGCCACCCGGATGCCGGCCAGCAGCCGGTCGGGCGAGCCGGACCCGCCGAGCGCGGCCAGCCCCGGCTCCTCCGCCCAGACGCCCACCCCCGCGTCGAGGAGGGTGCGCAGCCCCTTGCGGGGGTCGCTGAGCGTGTCCACCGTGCGGTTGCCGATGCGCAGCGGCGGCACCGGCGGCGCGTCGATGGCGTAGGTGACGGCCTGGCCGCGCAGCAGGATGTCGAGACCGCCGAGTTGCCGGTGCAGTTCGGTGGCGAGGTAGAGCTCGTCGAAGAACTGCTTCTCCAGCGCGCCCCGGTAGCCGCGCTCCACGATGGCGAGCACCCGCCCGCCGGGATGTTCCTGAGACTCCATCAGATCACTCCGACCAGGACGGTTTTGGCCGCCGCGGCCACATTGGCCGCGTATCCGGCCGGCGGGCGCAGCACCACCTGCGGCAGATGCTCGGCGGCGCCCCGGTCGTCGCTGCAGAAACGGCAGCCGTACCAGTACAGCCGGCCGGGGAAGGCGTTGAGCAGCTCCTCGGCCAGTGCCGCCGTGGACGGGTGGTCGCGGTTCCAGTCGGCGAGGTTGCGCGGCTTGTCGGGGCCCAGCGCCCGCTGGGTGAGCAGGGTGGCGTAGCCGCACGTCCACACCTGGACGCTGGCCCCCCGCTCCAGCAGCGCCTGGGTCAGCCGCAGTGCGGTGGTGACCCGGTCGCTGCCGTGCGGGGCGCCCATGAGAGTGATCAGCACATCCGTCTCGGGAATCCTCCTGGCCACTTAGTGCCACACCACCCGGACAGCGGGGTCGAGGAGCCAACCCGCCACCTCGTCCATGCCGACGACCCGCAGTTCGGGCCGCAGCAGGTCCGTGTCGAGTCCCCGCTGGGCGAGCGAGAACCCGTCCGCCGCGAGCACCCCGCCGCCCTTCTGGAACCGGTCCAGGTCCTCGTCGCTGCCGGGAACCGCCAGTACGACACCGTCCTGGACCAGGAAGAGCAGCACAGAGTGCCCGGTGAGGACCTGGGTGACCGCGTCGCGCCGGAAACCGGAGTCCCGCGCGGGCTGCCCCTGGCTCTCGATGAGCAGCAGCCGGGGCGGACCGCCGCTCTCCCAGGTCTCCGTCACGCCTGCGGCGCCTTGCCGCTGATCGCGTCGATCACCCGCTGGTCGAAGTTGACCAGGCTCCAGTCGCGGCGGTTCTCGATGACGGCGTAGCCGTGCACGATGCGGCCGGTGGCGGTCTTGACCAGCTTGCCGTCGCGCAGCACGTAGAAGTCCATGCGCGAGGTGTAGGTGAAGTCCTTGAAGACCTCCTCGACGGTGTAGACCGTGTAGAGGTCCTCCTCCATCAGCGCCTCGTCGAGGATGCGGATGTCGGAGCGGGGCACGACCGGGATCCAGCGGCGGTCGTCGAGCAGGGTCTTGATGGAGATGCCGCGGTCGGCGACGAAGCGGTCCTTGCCCTCCTCCATCAGCCGCAGGTAGCCGGACATCTGGATGCGCTCGGTGAAGTGGCAGTACGGGTACGGGATGTTCCACTTCCACGCGTACGCGTTCTGGCCGGCGGTGAGCGAGGCGAGGATCTCCTCCTCGGCCGGGGCGGCGGCGGGCGCCTCGCGCTCCAGGTCGTCGCCGAGGGTCGCGACGGCGAAGCGGGCGAGCTCGGCGGGGACCTCGCCGGCCGCCTCCAGGTAGGTGTCGATGCGCAGCGAGACGCGGACCTTGGAGGTCACGGCCTTGTGGATCTCGCCATCGCGCTCGAACTGGATGGTGATCTTGAAACCGATCGTGCCGTCGTCGCCCTTCGTCCAGGGCACGACCTCCGCGTCCGCGATGTCGTCCATGTGGAAGGCGTGCAGGATGCGGCTGTCGATGGAGACGAGGTCGAGGCCCAGCCCGTGCTCCTCGTAGAGCGCGCGGGCGGGCAGGCCGGCCTGCCGGAAGTGGTCGAGAACGGCTTCCTCGACGAGGTAGTTGACGTGCTTGAAGCCGATCCAGGTGCAGATGTTGGAGCCCTCGTAGCGGGGGCGCACCTGCGTGGTCGTGGTGGTTTCGAGGAGCGCCTTGACGGCGGTGTCGGTGACGAGGGTCATCGCTGGGGCTCCAGAGCGTTGAGGGGGGCGGTCCCGCGCTGAGGGGTGACGCCCATGATCGGGTTGACGAAGTCCTGCACGGTGGCGGCGAAGAGCTGGGCCGCCTCGAGCATCGGGAAGTGCCCGCAGCCGGGCAGCACGCGGGAGACCGCGTCGGGGAGCGCTTCGGCGAGTGCCACGCTCTCCTCGGGCCGGGCGGCGAAGTCCGTCTCGCCGCCCAGCACCAGGGTGGGGACGGTGATGCGGCCGGTCTGCAGTGCGGGCGTGCGCAGGTAGAGGTCGAAGAAGCGGAACCAGCCGTAGGCGCCGACACGGTCGCGCACCCGCCGGCCCATGGCCTCCTGCACCTCGGCGGGGAAGCGTCCGTCGGAGTGGGCGCGGATGCCCTCCTCCATGATCAGGTGGAAGTCGTTGAGGTAGTAGCTGATGGTGTCCCAGTCGAACTCGTCGGCCGCCCCCCGGTAGAAGGGCGAGGCGAGCACCAGGGCCCGGATGCCGAACTGGCGCAGCGCGTCGACGCCGCCCCGGTTCTTCTGGTCGAGCAGGTCGAGCAGGACGTTCGCCGCCATCGAGTGCGCGACGACGACCTCGGCGCGGCCGGGCACCGCCTCGATCGCCCTGGCCAGCCAGCCCTTGAGGTTGGGCTGCTCGCCCCACTCGCCGATGGTCTCCGTGCGCCACGGCAGCCGGGCGGTCCACAGCTCGTACTCGGCGGGGAGCAGCGGAATCACGCGCTCCCAGACGCTGTCGTTGGCGGCCAGTCCGTGCAGCATCAGCACCCGGGGGCCACTGCCCTCGGTGCGCTGCTGGACGGATACCGGCCTCAGGTCCATGTGGGTGGTCATCACGCCGCCTCGGGGGCCAGGAGCACCAGGTCCGCGCTCGCGTCGTCCGCCGCGGTGCCCGCGACGGCATGTACCGGGCCGCGCTCGCCGGCGTCGAACCAGCCGACGGCGGCGGCGCACTGCAGGATTCCGTAGGCGCCCGACGCACGGCCGAGGTGCGAGGGCAGTTCCCAGCGGCGGCCCCGGGCGGGCGCCGGGTCACCGGCGCCGCGGCTGTACGCGCCGAGTACGGCGCGGACGGCCGCGGAACGCCGCTCGGCCGCCGTCCGGGCCTCCAGGACGAGGGCCGCGCCGCCGTCCACCGCCCGGCCGCCGCCGAGGAGCCTGCGCACCACCTCGTTGTCGGGTTCGACGCCGAGGACGAGGACGCGCTCCGCGCGCCCCGCCACGATCATCGTGGTCGCCCAGTGGACGGCGTCCAGGCCGGACGTCTCGCCGTTGCAGACCATCAGGTTGGGGCCGCGCAGGCCGTAGCGGATGGCCGCGGACGAGGCGATGACGTTGCTGGACGCGTTGGGGAGGTCCATCGGGCTCGTCGCGGTGACGGTCTCCTCGCGGATGGTGTCCAGCGCCCTGGCCACGGTGTCGAGGTTGCCGAAGTTGGAGCTGGCGACCACGCCCAGGCTCTCGGGGGCGCAGGTGAGGCCGTCGTCGCCGAGCAGGCCGGCGTCCTTCAGGGCCGCCGCGGTCAGGCAGTAGCCGAGCTGGGTGGCCCGGTCCTTGTAGCGCAGTCCCTTGCGGCCGACGTGCTCGGCCGGCTCCACGGGGGCGCCGCCGGAGACCGGGCCGTCGGCGAGGGCCCGTACGGTGTCGGCGCCGGGCAGCAGCACTGCGGCGCCGGAGACCACCACGGTGGTGTCGGTGCTCTGCGTGGTCATCGGGGGCCCTCCACTATGGCGACGGCGTTGATGCCGCCGAATCCGAAGGCGTTGAGCTGCGCCACGTTCAGCTGCCGTGAACCGGCCGCCTCCCCGGTGACGAAGCGGAAGGGCGCGGCCTCCTCGACCGGCTCCTCGAGGCCCACGGTCGGCGGTACCCGTCCCTCGTTCAGGGCGCGTACGCCCACGATCAGGTTGATCAGCCCGGACGCACCGGAGGTGTGCCCGGTCATGGATTTCACGGCGGTCATCAGCGGTCCGGAGGCGCTGTCGCCGAGGACGTCGGCGAGCGCGGCGGCCTCCGCCTCGTCGTTGAGGAGCGTGCCGGTGCCGTGCAGCATCACCAGGTCGACGTCGGACGGCTTGACCCCGGCGAGCCGGTGGGCGGCGCGCATGGCTTCCGCGATGCCCGCCGGGGACGGCGCGGTGACGTGGTAGGCGTCGCAGTTGACGGCGACGCCGCGCAGCCGGCCGTGCACCTGGGGCGCGCCCTGCTCGGTGCGGCGCAGCACGATCGCCGCGGCGCCGTCGCCCATCAGCACGCCGGTGCGGTTGCGGTCGAAGGGCCGCACCCGGTCCGGCGGCTGCGCGTGCACGCGCTCCAGCAGGCCGTACATGGACTCGGTGAGCACGTCGACGCCCGCGACGATCACGGTGTCGGGCGCGTCGTCGCCCTCCTGGTCCAGCAGGTCGGAGCCGAGCGCCAGCGCGTACAGCGAGGCGGAGCAGGCGTTGGAGAAGGTGTGGGTGACATCGGCGTTGAAGCGCTCGCGCAGCCCGGTGCCGAAGTGCAGCCCGGAGTCCGCGAACGGCGAGCCGTCGCGCCACCACAGCTCCAGGGAGCGCAGCTCCCGCAGACCCGTGCCGACGAGCACGGGGATGCCGCTGAGGTCCTCGCCGAGGCCCGCGTCGGCGGCCGCCTGGCCGACGGCGTCGAGCAGCAGCTCCGTCGCACGGCCGGGTACGTCCTGGCCGGCGACCGGTCTGTCGTCGACCTCGTACGCGTGCTGCGCCCGGAACCGGGTGCGGTCGAACCCGCGGAGCTCGGCCCGGCCGCTGCGGCCCTGGCAGAGGCTCTCGAAGAGCTCGTCGACCCCGGAGCCGGTGGCGGCGACGGCGCCCATCCCGATGATGGGGCGGATCGTCATGACGCCTCCTTGATCGCGTCGTACCTGCCGAGGAGGACCGCCGCGTTGTTGCCGCCGAACGCGAGACCGTTGTTCTGGACGATCCTCAGGTCGGCCTCGACCGCCTCGTTCGGGACACAGTCGACGTCGCACTCGGGGTCGGTGGTGACGTGGTTGATGGTGGGCGGGATGAAACGGTTCTGGATCGCGAGGGCGCAGCCGATGGCCCCCAGGGCGCTGGCGGCGCCCATGCTGTGGCCGAGCATCGACTTCATGGAGACGGTCCGGGGAGGCGCGTCTCCGAAGACCTGGCGGATGGCGCCCGCCTCGGTGATGTCGTTGGCCTTGGTGCCGGTGCCGTGCGCGGAGATGAGGTCCACCTCGTTCGGCTTGACGCCGGCGTTCTCCAGGGCGAGGCGCATCAGCTCCGCGACGCTGTCCCGGTCGGGCGCCACCTGGTGGTGGGCGTCGCAGTTGAGCCCGTAGCCGAGCACCTCGGCGTAGATGGTGGCGCCGCGCGCCAGGGCGGAGTCGAGGCGTTCCAGGACGAGGACGCCCGCGCCCTCGCCGGTGAGGATGCCCTTGCGGTCCACGTCGAAGGGCTGGCACCGGTCGGGCGCGATGGTGCCGAGCCGGTAGAAACCGGTGAAGGTCTTGCGGCACATCGCGTCCGCGCCGCCGCAGAAGGCGAACTCGGCCTCGCCGGAGCTGACGGCGTCGAAGCCGTAGCCGATGGCGTAGTTGCCGGCCGAGCAGGCGGTCGGGATGGTGAGCGCCTCCACGTCGGTGAGGCCCAGCTCCTGGGCGATGGCCACCGAGAGCCGGCCGGCCGGCACCCGCCGCGCGGCCGCGGGGTCGAACATGCCGGTGCCGTCGGCCAGTTCCCTCTCGACCATCTGGTCGAGGTCGTAGCTCTCGCCGTCCGTGGTGCCGATGGAGATCAGGCCACGACGGCCGCGCAGCTCCGTCAGGTCGAGTCCCGAGTCCTCCAGGGCCATCCGGGCCGCCGCCACGGAGAACTGCGCGGCCCTGCCGAGCTGTTCCACCTGGAGCGTGCTGATCCAGTCACGCGGGTCGAAATCCGTGATCTCGCACCCGTTCGCGTGGGCGAACCCCTCGGTGTCGAACACCGTGATGGGCCGCGCTCCGCTGCGTCCCTGGCGGAGTCCTTGCAGAAACTCCTGTGCCCCCAGCCCGATGCTGGAGACCACACCGAGTCCGGTGAGGACGACCCGATGCCGTTCGGGCCCGGCCTGGCCGGTGCCGCGCACTGCCGTCATGCCAACCTCCCAATCCACTGCGGCCGGGGCCGACTACCAGCCGGCCGGCTCCGAGACGACCTCGTAGACGCCCTTGAGGTTCACCATGCGCGGCAGCTCGCTCTGGTTGATGACGACACCGAACTCCTTTTCCAGCGCCGCGAGGATTTCAATGGCGCGAAGCGAGTCCGCATTGTGGTCCTCCTTGAAAAGGCTGACCTCAGTGACCTCGTCCTCCTCGATCTCGAGAATGTCGCAGACGATTTCCTTGATGGTGACGAGACGCTCGTCGCGCGTAACAGTGGACACGCCTTTACCCCTTTTTGTGATGTGCCGCTGATCGATTCGCGGCAGGATTACTCGCAAATGAATACTGTCGCCGTGCGCTATCGGCCACAACGGCGGCTGCAACAAGCTGCCACCGCGTTCCTGCTGTTCACGTCCCGGCGAAGCCGGCGGGCACGAATTCACCCTGTGCGCGCCGCAGCGCGTCGCTCAGTGCGGCGGCCGAATCGATGAGCGCGCCGCTGAGGACGCGGCTCGGGGCGCCCGGCACCCGTGCGGGCGGCCCGGACAGCACCAGGGCGGCCACCACCCGGTGCCCCTTGGTCCGTACGGGCACGGCGTACGCGGCGCTGCCCGGCGCCATGGAGTCGGGGCCGTGCGCCCAGCCGCGCCGGCGCACCTGGGCCAGCGCCGCGGCGTTGAACCGGGCCCCGCGCAGCCCTTCGTACAGCTCCTCCGGGTCCTCCCAGGCGAGCAGCACCTGGGCGGCCGGGCCGGACTTGGCCGGCCGGGAGGTGCCGACCGGGACGGCGTCGGCGGGGCCGGCGGGCGAGGATGCGACACAGATCTGCAGGGGGCCGCGGCGGCGGAAGAGCCGCGCGTCGAGCCCGGTCAGACTGCGCAGGTCGGCCAGCACCGGAGCGGCCGCCTGGACCAGCCGGTCCCGCTGCGCCTCCACGGAGAGGTGGCCGAGGCGCGGACCGAGCACGAACCGGCCGTCGAAGTCCCGGGCGAGCAGCCCCAGTCGCTCCAGGGCGACCGCGATCCGGTGGGCGGTCGGCCGGGCGAGCCCGCTGCGGGCGACGAGCTCGGAGAGCGTCACCGCCTCGCGTTCGACCACGCTCAGCAGGATCGACGCCTTGTCCAGCACACCGACACCGCTCATCGGCAGCGGCTGGGTGGCGGTGCTCATCGCTGTGACGCCAGCCGTGCGCGGATGTCCCCGATGAGCTCGTCGCGGCGGTCCACGAGGTAGAAGTGCCCGCCGGGCAGCACCTTGAGGTCGAAGCCCTTGGGCGCGATCCGCTCCCAGCCCCGGACGCCTTCGACGTCCACGTCGGGATCGCTGTCGCCCACATAGCCGACGACGGGGCAGTCCAGCGGTTCGCCAGGCCGCGCCGTGTACGCGGAGACGATGGAGAAGTCGGCCCGGATCGCCGGGAGGATCAGCTCCCGCAGGTCGGGGTCGTCGAGGAGCGCGGTGTCGGTGCCGCCCAGCCGCTTCACCTCCGCGACCAGCTCGTCGTCGTCGCCGAGCGGCGCCGTGCGGGGCGTGAGCAGATGCGGCGCCTTGCGGCAGGAGACCATGAGCACGGCGGGGGGAGTCCCGTGCCGCTGCTGGAGCCGCAGTGCGACCTCGTAGCCGAGGGAGGCGCCCATGCTGTGCCCGAAGAGCACCAGCGGGGTGTCGCACAGGGGCAGCAGCGCCTCGGTGACCGCTTCCGCGAGCGGTTCCATCCCGGTGAACAGGTCCTCCGCGATGCGTTCCTGACGGCCCGGATAGCGGACCGCGACGACCTCGGTGTCACTGCCGAGGGCGTGGCCCCAGCTGTGGAAGAAGCTGGCGGAACCGCCGGCGTGCGGGAGGCAGACCAGCCGCGTCCGGGGCGGATCCTGGGTGGCGTATCTGCGCAGCCAGATGCTGTCCGTGCCAAGTGCCATGGTGCGTCGGTCTCCTCGCTCGCGGGATGCGTCAGTGCAGGACGCCGGGGGCGTCCACGGACATGACCTCGATGTCCGGGTCGATCCGGCGGATCAGCCCGGCCAGCGTGCGGCCCGGTCCCAGCTCGACGAGGCGGCCGCAGCCGAGCGTCGCGGTGAGGGTCCGTACGCATCGCTCCCACAGCACCGGGCGGGTGAGCTGGCGGGTGCCGAGCTCCGGCCAGTCGCAGTCGCCCGTGTACGGCACCGCGTCGACGTTGGCCACGACGGGCATATGGACGGGGGCGAACGCGGTGTTCTTCAGCGCGGTGCGCAGCGCCTCCGCGGCGGGCGCCATGTAGGGGCTGTGGAACGCTCCGCCGACCTGGAGGCGGATCATCTTGGCGCCGATCGAGGGCGCCGCGGCGTCGATCCGGTCGATCCCGTCGGGAGAGCCGGACACCACGGTCTGGCCCGGTGCGTTGACATTGGCGACCCATACGTCGGTCCCGCCGGCCCGCACCTCGTCCACCAGGGCCGCCACCGCGTCCGCCGGCGCGGCCACCAGCACGCCCATGGTCCCCTCGCGGTCCTCCGCGGCGCGGCGCATGGCGCGGCCGCGGGCGGCGACGATCGCGGCGCCGGCCTCGACGGTGACGGCTCCTGCCGCGGTCAGCGCGGCGTACTCGCCCAGGCTGTGGCCGGCGCAGGCGACGACCGGCCCGTCGAGCGCCCCGGTGCGCACCGCCTCCGCGTGTGCGATCACGGCGACGGTGAAGACGGTGAGCTGCGCGAGGTCGGTGCGCCGGAGCTGCTCCGCCGGGGTGTCCAGCAGCAGCCCGGGAAGATCTTCACCGGTGACCTCGGAGATCTTTTCCGCGAGGTTCCACGACGGGGTTTCCCGCCAGACCTCACCCATTCCCTTTTTCTGAGTGCCCTGTCCGGGAAACACCAGACCGATCGGCAATTGATTCATGGCCCGCCTTCCACGCGGTGTCAACCGGGAGGGAGGCACGGGAGTCCGGACAGCGCGGAACCCCGTGCACCGGCAGCGTGCACGGGGGTTGCACGAGCGCCGGGGACAGGAATTCCACAGAGCGGGAATCCCGTGCCTCGGGGCCTATACAACTGCTCGGCGGGAAGGGCGGCAACGGTCCTTTCAGGAAGCTGCCAGCGGGCCTTTCAGGACACCGGACCGTGGCCACCAGGACCCGGTGCGGAGGCAGGCGGGAGCAGCCCCAATTCGGCTGCCCTGACACCTGCCTGGAATCGTGAATTCGCACCGAGCAGCGCCATGATCTCCGCTACGTAGCGGCGGTAGGTGCGCACCGACACGGTGAGCTCCCGGGCGGCGACCTCGTCGGTGACACCGGCTCTGAGAGCGCTGAGTATCTGCCGCGCCAGCATGGCGCGGTCCCGGTCCCCGAAGACGATGCGCTCACCGGCCGGGACCGCGTTGCTCCAGACGCTCTCGAAGAGGATGTGCAGGGTGTGCAGCACCTCCGGGGCCCGGATCAGCGAGGCCCGGCGGCCGACCGCCGATTCGGCCACCACGAGGCCGGTCGTGCCGTCGACCAGCAGCGCCTGGAGGGGAGGCACCCGGGCCACCCGTATCGCCACCGGTCTGGGTCTGCCGAGCTGTTCCCGGACGTACGACTCGTCGAGGAGGGTGGGGCTGGCGAGCAGCCGCACCGACACCGACTCGTTGGCCCCGTAGATCAGTTCCCGCTCTGATCGCTCCGAACGGTCGGGCTGCTCGCTGATGGCCGGCATCCGCGCGTGCACGATGTCGATCGACCGGTCGGCCGTCGCGATCAGTTCCTCGGCGATGTCGAGCACGGCCCCGTAACCACCCTCGATGGTGGCGATCTGCTGTTTTCGAACGCTGCGGCCGCGATGGATGGCCACGGTTGACTCGATCAGCGCCTGGACCTCCAGCAAGGCGTGCTCGAGTTCGTCCCCTGGTTCTCTGGACAAAGTGGTTTTCCACCATCCCCGTTGGTGTTCTGCCTGCGGCCCGCCCGCCTGACGGGCCGCGTTCTGGTCGCTCGTCTGGTCGCTACTCCGCCAGCAGCCCCAGCTCCACGGCGCGCGCACCGGCCTGGAAGCGGGAGTTGGCATCAAGCTCCCGCATGATCTCCGCGACATGGCGGCGATAGGTGCGCAGCGACACGTTCAGTTCGCGGGCGGCGACGTCGTCGGTGCGCCCTGCCCGCAGCCGCTCGAGGATGTTGCGGGTGAGCTCCGTGCGCAGCCGCGGTCCCAGCTCGAGATGGTCGGCGAGCCGGCGCCCGCGGGACCACGCCCCGGCGAACAGCAGCTCCAGGGCGCGGACGGCCGCGGCGTCGTTGATGACCGTGGCCTGGGCGCCCTGCTCGGTCGGGGCGCCGCGCACCAGGGCGCCCGCGCCGTCGACGACGACGATCTCGCGCAGTTCGCGCTCGACGACCCGGATCTCCAGACGCGACTGCGGGAGCCTGCGCAGCGCCGGGAGGGACACGTCCGCCACCTCCGCGGTGCACAGCACCCGTACCGCCGCGGCCGGCCCCACCCGGGCGAGCAGCCGCAGCACCGAGTCGTTGAAGTCACCCGCCTGCGACAGCGCCACACTCAGCGAGTGGCGTACACCCCCGATGAGCTGATCGAGCGCACTGTCGAGCAGGGCCACATCAGTGGGCTCCGCCGCGAGCGATGCGACCGGCTGCCTGCGGTACAGGGAGACCGTCGACTCGATCAGTGCCTGGACCTGCAGCAGCGTCTCCTCAAGATGTGCTGCGTGCTCCTCCGGCACGGTCTGCTCGGCTCCGTCCGCTTCTGGTGGATCCACAACCGTATCCGTCACTCGCGCCCCCTCGACTACCCAGGATCTTCTTCATAGTCCGCGCCGACCCTCAGTATTGGCCACCGGCACCCCCCGGGGTCGCCGGCGGGAGATTGCCCAATACACCTGTTGAATCCGGCACTTTCACGCCATGAGAAAGGCTCAGATTCTCGTCAGGAACACTAGTTCGCTGGCTCGGAACCAGTCAACAAGATCGGTCACGGCCGACGCGCACGGCACTCATGGAACCCCCTTGTTTCAAGCCATGGGCGCTCGCGTGCGCCACGACTGTCAACAAGCTGCACAGGCGCCCCGTAAGCGAAAGTGCCGCCTCCCACTTTGGTCACTGCACGCCAGGTAAACGTCACGGACGGTGAGACGCGTGACCGTTTGCTGTCAACTCACCACTCGTACGGGTGGTTTCACGCCTACGGTCACCGGGTGACCACACGCTGCGCACCGATCCGCCACTCCATCAGTGCAACTTCGTCAGGTCCGCTCGCCACCGGCACCCAGGTGTGGTGGTGGCACGTACCGATGGGTACGTACGCCAGAGCCGATCTCGACCTGCTCGACAGTGCGGAGCAGGCCCGCCTGAAGCAACTCAAATCAGCCGACGCGGCCGCCGAATACATCTGTTGCCGCGCTGCGGTAAGGCGCATATTGGCCGGTTTCTTCGGCCTCTCGGCCACCAAGATTTCATTTGGCCGAAACCCGTGTCCCGGGTGCGGGAGCGAGAAACACGGACCACCCTCAGTTGTTCATCCTGAAACCGATTGGCATATCAGCCTTTCGCACTCTTCCGGGCTCGGCATGCTGGCCGTCGCCCCGTACCCGGTCGGCGTGGACACCGAGGCGGTCCGGGATCTCGCCGTGGAGGACCTCACGGGCGACGTCCTGACCCGCCGCGAGCACGACGCCGTCCTCGCCGCGCCCCAGGGCCCGGGCCGCACCAGGGCGTTCCTGCGCTGCTGGACCCGCAAAGAGGCGGTGCTCAAGGCCGCCGGCGTCGGGATCGTGACCGATCTGAGCCGGCTGGAGACCCGCGCATGGTCCCCGGGCCCGGCCGAGGTGACCACCGACGTCCTCGCCGCCCCGACCACCTGGCAGGTGGCCGAAACGCCGGTGCCCGACGGTTGGACAGCGGCCGTCGCGGTGCCCTCGGGAACCGGGGGGGACGTCACCGTCCGGCAGTTCGCGTTCCGCGGCTGAAGCCCCGCCCTCACGGACCCACACAACCGAACAGCGCCCCACAGCCACCCGCCCCCGCTCGCCGCTGACCGCACGACTCTCGTCAGGTCCTTCATCCTGCACATCCTTACGACGCCACGCGGGGACGCGTTCCCCGCCGTGCCCTGAGGCAACGGAGACAGACCAAACGTGGACAACGCACCTTCGCAGAGCATCGCCGGCCTCCTCCTGCGCGCCGCTGAACAGCACCCCCGCTCCGGCGTCCGCTACTGCCTCGGCGGGGCGGACGCCGAGTACACCGACCAGAGCCACCCGGATCTGCTGGCCGACGCCACCCGGGTACTGGCCGGGCTGCGTGCCCGCGGCCTGAGGCCGCAGGACAAGGTCGTCCTGATCCTCGAGCGCCCGCGGGACTTCCTCACCGCGTTCTGGGGCGCCGTGCTCGGCGGATACGTCCCGTGCCCGATGGCGCCGCTCCGCGGCGATCCGGAGCGCTGGGCCGCACAGCTGGAACATGTCGACGCGCTGCTGGACCGGCCGCTGATCGTCACGAGTGAGTCCCTCGCCGCCGAACTGCCTCCGGTGCCGGGCCTCTCCGTCGCCCCGCTCGACCGGCTGTACGCCGCCGGGCCCGCCGCCGTCCACCAGGCCGCGCCCGACGACACCGCGGTGCTGGTGCTGACGTCCGGATCGACCGGCAGCTCCAAGGCGGTCATGCTGAGCCACGCCAATCTGCTGGCCTCCATGGCCGCCAAGAACGGCCACCACCGGCTCGGCGCCGACGACACCACGCTGAACTGGGTCTCCTTCGACCATGTGGCCGCCCTGCTGGAGTGCCATCTGCTGCCACTGTCCATCGGCGCCCGGCAGCTCCACGTCGAGGCCCCCGTCGTCCTGGGCGAGCCGCTGGAGTTCCTGAGGCTCGTCTCGCGGCACGGCGTGACCATGACCTTCACGCCCAACTTTCTGCTGGGGCTGATCAATTCGTCCGCCGACCGGCTCGCGGAGGCGGCCACGGAGGCCGACGCGGACGCACCGCTCGACCTGAGCCGGCTGCGCCACATCATCAGCGGCGGCGAGGCGGTCGTCTGCGCCACCGGCGAGGCGTTCCTCGACCTGCTGGCGCCGTACGGCCTCGCCCGGGACGCGCTCTGGCCGGCCTTCGGCATGACGGAGACCTGCGCCGGCAGCGTCTACTCCCGCGCCGCCTTCCCCGACGTCGACCGCGGCAAGGAGTTCGCCAACCTGGGCACCCCGGTCGAGGGCCTGCGGATCCGGATCGCCGACGCCGACGACCGGCCGCTCCCCGAGGGCGAGGTGGGCGAGCTGCAGCTCACCGGCCCCGTGATCACGCGCGGCTACCACAACAACGCGCAGGCCACCGCGGACGCGTTCACCGCCGACGGCTGGTTCCGCAGCGGCGACCTGGGCCGCCTCGACGAGGGCCGCCTGACCCTGGTGGGCCGCAGCAAGGACAGCGTCATCGTCAACGGCGTCAACTACTTCAGCCACGACATCGAGACCGTCCTCGAGCAGCTCGACTCCGTGGCCCCCTCCTATGTCGCGGCGTTCCCGGTCCGCCCCGCGGGCAGCGACACGGAACAGCTGGTGATCGCCTTCCACCCCGACCTCCCGCCGGGTGACGAGGCGGCCCTTCACCGGGTGCTCACCGCCGTACGCAGCAGTGTGGTCATGCACTGGGGCTTCCGCCCCTCCCTGATACTGCCGCTGCCCAAGGAAGCCTTCCCGAAGACCAGCCTCGGCAAGATCCAGCGCGCCCTGATGCGGCGGCGCCTGGAGTCGGGCGCGTACGAGACGCAGCGGCGTCACGTCGCCGACCTCACCCTGCGGATGCTCGGCGGCTACACCGCGCCCGAGGGCCGGGTCGAACAGGTCCTGGCGGAGATCTACGCCGAGATGTTCGACATCGACCCCGGCACCGTCAGCGCCACCGCCGGCTTCTTCGACCTGGGCGGCACTTCCCTCGACATCCTGCGGCTGCGCAGCAAGGTCACCCAGCGGCTCGGCGCCGGCGGCCTTCAGCTCATCACCCTGATGACGGCGCCGACCGTCCGCGCGCTCGCCACCCACCTCGCGGAGCGCGAGGCGCGGGTGCACGGGACGGGTGGCGCGGATCCGGCCGCGTACGACCCGGTCGTGCCCATGCAGACCAGCGGGACCAAGACCCCGCTGTTCTGCGTCCACCCGGGTGTCGGCGAGGTCCTGGTCTTCGTCAACCTCGCCAAGTACTTCGTGGGCGACCGGCCGTTCTACGCGCTGCGGGCCCGTGGGTTCAACGAGGACGAGAAGCCGTTCGCGACGTTCGAACAGATGGTGGACTGCTACGTCGAGGGCATCAGGGCGCGGCAGCCGCACGGCCCGTACGCCGTCGCCGGCTACTCGTACGGCGGTGTGGTGGCCTTCGAGATCGCCAAGGTCCTCCGGTCGCAGGGCGAGCGGGTCGACTTCGTCGGCAGCTTCAACCTGCCGCCGCACATCAAGTACCGCATGGACGAGCTGGACTTCGCGGAGACCGCGGCCAATCTGGCCTTCTTCCTGTCACTGATCGACAAGAAGCAGTCCCGTGAACTGCCCCGTCTGCTGCGCCCGCTCGCCCCCGAGGAGCAGGTCGACGGGCTGCTGGCCCTCGCCCCGCAGGAGCGACTCGCCCAACTGGACCTCGACGCCGACCGGTTCGGCGCCTGGGCGGAGCTGGCGAACCGGCTGACCGACCTGGGCCGCTCCTACCGGCCGAGCGGCACGGTGCCGTCGATGAACGTCTTCTACGCCGTCCCGCTGCGCGGCACCATCGACGACTGGCTGAACAACGAACTGCGCCGCTGGGACGAGTACACCACCGGGGAGAACCGCTACATCAGGGTGCCCGGCGAGCACTACACCCTGATGAGCCCCCAGCACGTGGCCGCCTTCCAGTCCATCCTCCGCCGGGAGCTCGACCGCGCCCTCGTGGACGCCGACCGCACAGCCGCGGCGCGTGCCGCCGCCGCACAGGAGGAGAGCCTCCGATGAACGGGCCGGCAGCCCCGCTGAAGGGCAAGAAGATCCTCGTCACCGGCGGTACCGGGCAAGTGGCCCGGCCGGTCGCCGAGACGCTGGCCGAGCACAACGAGGTCTGGTGCCTGGGCCGCTTCGGCACACCCGGCGTCGAGCGGGAGCTCGCCGCGCGGGGGATCACCACCTGGCGCTGGGACATGGACGACCTCTCGGGGGACGGCCTCAAGGGCGTCCCCGAGGACTTCACCCACGTCGTCCACTCCGCCGTACGCCGCGGCGAGGACGGCGACTTCAACGCCGCCGTCGAGGTCAACGCCGTCGCCGCCGGCCGGCTGATGACGCACTGCCGCACCGCCGAGGCGTTCCTGTTCGTCTCGACGGGCGCGCTGTACGCACGGCAGACGCTGGACCACCGGTACACGGAGACCGACCCGGTCGACGGCGTCGCCGACTGGCTGCCCGCCTACCCCGTCGGCAAGATCGCGACCGAGGGCGCCGTACGCGCCTTCGCCCGGGTGCTGGACCTGCCCACCACGATCGCGCGGCTCAACATCGCCTACGGGCCCGGCGGTTACGGCGGCGTGCCGATGCTGTACTTCAAGCGGATGCTCGCCGGGGAGCCCATCCCGGTGCCCCTCGAAGGCCAGAACTGGTGCTCCCTGCTGCACACCGACGACCTGGTGGCGCAGGTGCCCGCGCTCTGGCGGGCCGCCGGTTCACCAGCGCGACTGGTGAACTGGGGCGGCGACGAACCCGTCGGAATCACCGACTGCATCCGCCACATGGAGGCGCTCACGGGCATCGAGGCGAAGCTCGTGCCGAGTGAAGTGACCCGCGAGACCTATCAGTTCGACCCCACGCTGCGCAGGGAGCTGACCGGGCCGTGCACGGTCGGCTGGCGCGACGGCATCCGCCGCACCCTCGAAAGCCTGTATCCCGAGCATGTCAACCGGTGAGGAGCGCACACCCTATGCAGACCGCATCCCTGACCCGTACGCAGACCGTCGCACAGCCCGGCCCCGCGGTGTCGCCCCTGCCCTCCGCCGGGACGGACGGCCCTGACGGCGCGCCCGGCCTTCCCGGCCGGAGCCCCCATCTCGAGCTGATCCGGCGCGCGTACCGGGCCTTCGGCTCCCGGGACGTGGCGGCCCTGCTGGAGACCCTGGCGCCCGACGTGGAGTGGATCCACCCCGACGGGATGACCGTGTACGGGCTGGGCGGCACAAAACACGGGCACGCGGGCGTAAGACAGTTCCTGTCCCATGTGCCGAACGTGCTGGGCGGGATGCGGCTGCAGCCGGAGGAGTTCGTGGAGTCCGGGGACCGGGTGGTGGTCTTCGGCACGCGTCGGGTGACGTCCAGGAGCGGGCGTACGGAGACGCTGTCGTTCGTGCACTCCTGGACGCTGCGCGACGGCAAGGCCGTGCGCATGGAGGACATCTTCGACACGGCGGCCCTCCACCGGCTGATCGAAAGCTGACACGGCCCGCGGCGGCCGGCTCCCCCGCTCCCCCACGCTCGGCGGCCGGCTCCCCCGCTCCACCACGCTCGGCGGCCGGCTCCCCCGCTCCCCCACGCTCGGCGGCCGGTTCCCCCACCGGCCGCCGTCAGCCGTTGCGCCCTATCGCCGTGCGTCCTCCGGCACGGCGTCCTCCGGCACGGCGTGTTCCGGCACGGCGTCCTCCGGCTGTGCCGCCGCCCCGCCGCCGTGCTCCAGCGTGTCGGTCGCCACCCGCACCGCCGCCAGCACGGCCGCGACCGCGGGCCGCTCCAGGGCCCCGCGCCTGACCACCAGGGAGAGCCGCCGGATGAGCTCGGGCTCGGCGAGGGGGATGCGGCGGACCGGATAGCCGGGGCGGGCCGGTACCAGGTCCGGGACCAGGGCCACCCCCCAGCCGAGCGACACCAGCCCGAGCGCGGCATGCATGTCCCCCGTGTCGGCCACCACGTCGGGGGCGAAGCCGGCCGCCGCGCAGGCGTGCAGCGCGAGCCTGCCGAGTCCCGATTCGGGGTCGAGGATCCACGGCCGGTGGGCGAACTCGCCGAGCCCCACCGGCCCGCCGCCCCCGGCGGCGGTCACGTCGTCAGGGGCGACCGCGATCCTGACCCGGTCGTCCGTCAGTGGTTCCTCGTGCAGTCCCGGCACCGGGTTCTGGGGCACCTGGTCGTAGCGGGCGGCCATGACCACGTCGAGCCGGCCGAGCCGGACCGCCTCCCGGCCCTCGGACGCGGCGACGCCGTGCAGGGTGATCCGCAGGCCGGGATGTTGGGCCTGCAGCCGGGTGAGGACGGGCACCAGCAGCGCGGGCCCTTCGTGGAACGGCACCCCCACCCGCAGTTCGCCGGAGACGCCGCCGGTCACCGCGAGCAGCACCGC
Organism: Streptomyces sp. NPDC006294; assembly: GCF_042870895.1. Classification (NCBI taxonomy): domain Bacteria; kingdom Bacillati; phylum Actinomycetota; class Actinomycetes; order Kitasatosporales; family Streptomycetaceae; genus Streptomyces; species Streptomyces sp. NPDC006294. Next base: position 40,833 of record NZ_JBIAHV010000027.1, on the reverse strand, counting down.
CTCGGCCGCCTCGACCCGCTCGAGGATCCGTTCCGTATGCTCCACGAGGGTCCTGCCCGCCACGGTGAGGCAGGCCCGCCGGCTCCCCCGGTCGACCAGCGCCACGCCCGTCTCGGCCTCCAGGGCGGACAGCTGCTGCGAGACGGCGGAGCGGGTGTAGTTCAGCGCCTCGGCCGCCGCCGCGATCGAACCGGACGCCTCCACCTCGCGCAGCAGCACCAGCTTCCGTATGTCGAGCACCGTCCGCACCGTCACTTCTTCTAACGCCGGCCGTCGTCGACCGTCACGCCAACATACGGGATTCACACCGCATTTACCGGTTGAATAACAAGGCCCCCGGTCCGATTCCTCCTAGATGGGGTTCTCGTATGCCAACGCTGCTCCACCTCGACTCCAGCGCCCGTCCGGAGTCCGTGTCGCGTCAGGTCTCGGCCGAGTTCGCTGCGGCCTGGCGGACGGCCAACCCCACGGGCAAGCACCTCCACCGCGATCTCACCGCGACTCCGGTGCCGCACGTGGACGCGGCCCAGATCGAGGTCGTGACGCGCCTGGAAACCGCCGGCATCCGCGACCTGTGCGACGCACGGGACGCGGCGGTCACGGCGGAGGAGAAAGGGAGCTGGTCGCTCACCTGGGAGCTCGTCGAGGAGGTGCTGGCGGCCGACACCGTGGTGATCGGACTGCCCATGTACAACTTCTCGGTCCCGTCCGCCTTCAAGGCGTGGTTCGACCGCATCGCCATCCCGCCGATGATCGTGGACCACACGACCGGGCAGGGGCCGCTGTCGGGCAAGCAGGTCGTGGTGGTGACGGCGCGGGGCGGAGCGTACGGCCCGGGGACGCCCCGCCACGACTCGGACTTCCAGGAACCGTATCTGCGTGCCGCCTTCGCCATGGTGGGGCTCTGCGACGACCTGCTCTTCCTGCACTCGGAGATGACCAAGTCCGGTCATGTGCCCAGGCTCGCCGAGTTCCGTGAGACCGCCGTGGGCTCGCTGAAGGAGGCGGTGGAGCGGGCCCGCGAGGCCGCCCGCCGCTGACCTGCGCCGTACGCCGGCCACCCGCGCGGACGGCTGCTCCACGGCCCTGCCTGGCCGGAACGGGGAGGAAGCTGGCAGGATCGCGCCATGCTCCCGGCACCCGCGGTCCTCTCCCGCCTCGGCCGCCGCCGCGCCCTGCGGGGTGCCGCGGCCGCCCTGGTGATCCTCGGGCTGCTGCTGTGGTGGCTGCTGCCGCTGGGGCAGACGTCGCCGAGCGGGAAGCTGACGCTCAGCACGGGGTCGCACAGCGGCGTCTACCAGCGTTACGGCGTGCTGCTGAAGGAGGCCCTGGCCCGGGACATGCCGGACGTGGAGATAGATCTGCGCACCAGCGAGGGTTCGCAGCAGAACCTGGAGCGGGTGGCGTCCGGCGAGGCCGACTTCACCATCGCCACCGCCGACGCGGTCGCGACGTACAAGCGCCAGGGGCTCCCGGAAGCCGACCGGCTGCGCGGCTGCGCCCGGCTCTACGACGACTACGTCCAGCTCGTGGTGCCGAAGAACTCCCCGGTGCGGTCGGTGCACGACCTGCGGGGCAAGGCGGTGGGCGTCGGCCAGGACGGTTCCGGCATCCGGCTGGTGGCCGACCGGCTGATCAAGGCCGCGGGCCTCGATCCCGAGCGGGACATCACTCCGTTCCCCTCCGGTATCAACGCGGCGCCGGACCAGCTGGAGAAGGGCGCCATCGACGCGTTCTTCTGGTCCGGCGGGCTGCCCACGAACACCGTGCAGAAGCTGTCCGAGCGCTTCCCCGTCCGGCTGGTCGCCCTGGGACCCGAGCTGGTCGCCAAGCTCCACGCGTCGGGCGACCCGACCAGCTACTACCGCTCCGCCGTGATGCCGGCCGACGCCTACCCGCAGGCTCAGGGCGGAGAGCCCGTCGAGACGGTGGCGGTGGCGAATCTGCTGGTCACCATGGAGCGCATGAGTCCGGCCCGGACCGAGGGCTTCACCCGCACGGTGATCAGGAGCCGGGACCGCATCGGCAACACGGTGCACCCGGCGCAGCTCGTCGATCTGCGGACGGCCGTCTACACGGACCCGCTGCCGCTGCACGAGGGCGCGCGGCGCTACTACCGCTCGGTCAAGCCCTGACCGCTCAGCCCCCTGACGCCCCCGGTGCAGGCGTCCTCGGGCCGCGTACGCGGAACCGTGAGCGTCACCTGCAGACCGTGCGGCTCGTGGTGCGCGTACGTGATGGACCCGCCGCCCGCCGCCAGCAGCGCCCTCGAGATCGACAGGCCCAGGCCCGAGCCCTTCACGTTCTGGTGGTGGCCGCTGCGCCAGAAGCGGTCACCGATCCGGACCAGCTCCTCGTCGGTGAGGCCCGGCCCGCGGTCGGCGACGACGATGGTCGACGTGTTGCCCTGCGACGCCGTGCCGACGGTCACCTGTTCACCCGGTGGGGTGAACTTCAGCGCGTTGTCGATCACCGCGTCGAGCGCGCTGGACAGCGCCACGGGGTCGGCCCAGGCGGTGACGGCGGCGGTCTCTGACGACAGCAGGACGCCCCTCTCCTCGGCGAGCGGCCGCCACGCGGTGACCCGCTCGGCGGCCAGCTCCCCGATGTCGGTGAGCCGCAGCTCCGCGGAGGCGTGCTCGGCCAGCGCCAGGTCCAGCAGGTCGTCCAGGACCTGGGCGAGCCGCTTGCCCTCGGTGCGCACGGAGGCGACCTCCGCGTTCCCCTCGGGCAGCTCGAGGGCGAGCAGCTCGATCCGCAGCAGCAGCGCGGCGAGCGGGTTGCGCAGCTGGTGGGAGGCGTCGGCGACGAAGGCCCGCTGCTGTTCGAGGACCTCCTCGACGTTGTCGGCCATCTCGTTGAACGAGCGGGCCAGGCGCCGCAGTTCCGGCGGCCCGCTGCCGGCCGCGACCCGTGAGTTCATGCGCCCGGTCGAAATGTCGTGGGTGGCGGCGTCCAGGATGCGTACGGGCCTGAGGACCCACCCGGTGAGCCGGAAGGCCGCGCCGACCGCGACGAGCATCGCGGCGCCCTCACCGGCCACGATCAGCAGCCAGCCGCGCAGCACGCGAGAGCGCAGATGGTCGGTCGGCGAGTCGGTGAACACCACGGCGATGACGTCCCCGTCCCGTACGACCGGCGAGGCGACGACGAGGCGCTCGCCGCGCTGCCACGGCCACACCTGCGGCGGATCCTGGCTGCGTCGGCCGGTGAGCGCCTCCTGGAACGCCTCGCGGCCCTCCCCGTCCGACGGCAGATACCAGTCGGCCGGGGCACGGGCCATCGAGTCGCCGCTGCGGTAGAAGACGCCCGCCCTGATCCCGTACACGTCCTGGTAGCGGTCGAGCTGCTCCTGGAGCGTCGAGCGCCGCTCGTCGGGTGCGGGCGGCTGGTCGGTGACGAACTGGGCGAGCGCCGCGAACCGCACCGTGTCGTCGATGCGGTCGACGACGACCCGCTGCTGCTCCGCCGCCGCCACGCTCACGGCCAGCGGAAAGCCGAGCGCCAGCAGCACACCGGCCATGAGCACGATGAGCAGCGGAAGGAGTCGGGTACGCACCGGGGCAGGAGGACCTTACGCGCCGACGGGCGGGACGAGCCGGTAGCCGACGCCCCGCACGGTCTCGATCAGCGCCGGCATCCGGAGCTTGGAGCGCAGCGACGCCACGTGCACTTCGAGGGTGCGGCCGGTGCCTTCCCAGCTGGTGCGCCACACCTCGCTGATGATCTGCTCGCGCCGGAAGACCACACCGGGGCGCTGGGCGAGCAGCGCCAGCAGGTCGAACTCCTTGCGGGTGAGCTGTACGGCCGTGCCGTCCACGCTGACCCTGCGGGTGGGCAGCTCGATGGTGACCGGTCCCAGCCGCAGCGCCTCGTCGGCGGCGGACGCGGCGGCGTCGTCGGTGGCGGTGCGCCGGCTGACGGCATGGATCCGGGCCAGCAGCTCCCCGGTGTCGTACGGCTTGACCACGTAATCGTCCGCGCCCAGATTGAGCCCGTGGATACGGGAGCGGACGTCGGAGCGGGCGGTCACCATGATCACGGGCGTGGAGGTCAGCTTCCTGATCTTGCCGCAGACCTGATAACCGTCCTGGTCGGGCAGGCCGAGGTCCAGCAGGACGACGCCGAAGGGCGGCTTGCCCGGTTCCGTGGCGGGCAGGACGGCCCGCAGAGCCTCCTCGCCGTTACGGGCGTGCACCACCTCGAAGCCGTGCCGGGCCAGCACCGCCGACAGGGCGGCGGCGACGTGGTCGTCGTCCTCGACGAGCAGCAGCCTCATGGCCCCCCTCCGGTCGTGTGGTGTTCATGGTTCGGTCGTGCGGTGTTGTCCGGGCCTTCCCGCGACACACCACAGGGCATCAAGTCGGATTTCCCGGCGCCCAGTCAAGAGGCATCGGGGCACCGGATGGTTCCGTTATCCACCCGGTATCGCAGCGCACCACCCCGTTCACGCATAGTGTCCGGTTGAGGCCGGATCGTTATGCTCAATTTCCCCTCAGATGTAATGACGCTGGTCGCAGTGCGTGACTAAGGTCCTCCCAACCGAGGAGGACGGAGCAAGAAGCCGATGAGCGGAGTGTCAGTGACCAAGGACGCCGAGGACGCGGTACCCACGGCCGATCTGGTCGTGCTGAGCAACGTGAACAAGCACTTCGGCGCGCTGCATGTGCTCCAGGACATCGACCTGACCATCGCCCGGGGCGAGGTCGTGGTCGTCATCGGACCCTCCGGGTCCGGAAAGTCCACGCTGTGCCGCACCATCAACCGCCTGGAGACGGTCGACTCCGGCGCCATCTCGATCGACGGCAAGCCCCTGCCGCACGAGGGCAAGGAGCTCGCGCGACTGCGCGCGGACGTCGGCATGGTCTTCCAGTCGTTCAACCTCTTCGCGCACAAGACCGTGCTGGAGAACGTGACGCTGGGGCAGATCAAGGTCCGCAAGGCCGACAAGAAGGCGGCGGAGACCAAGGCCCGGGCGCTGCTCGACCGGGTGGGCGTCGCCGCGCAGGCCGACAAGTACCCCGCACAGCTCTCCGGCGGCCAGCAGCAGCGTGTGGCGATCGCGCGGGCGCTGGCCATGGACCCGAAGGTCATGCTCTTCGACGAGCCGACATCGGCACTCGACCCCGAGATGATCAACGAGGTCCTCGAAGTCATGCAGCAGCTCGCGCGTGACGGGATGACAATGGTGGTCGTCACACACGAGATGGGCTTCGCCCGATCCGCCGCGAACCGGGTCGTGTTCATGGCAGACGGCAAGATCGTCGAAGAGGCGACGCCCGACGAGTTCTTCAACAACCCGCGCAGCGACCGGGCCAAGGACTTCCTGTCGAAGATCCTTCACCACTGAGTCCTGGATCAGCTGGTTCCATACTTCGCGTCTGATCCGACACTTCGCGTCAAATTCTAGGGAAGTCATCATGAACCTTCGTAAGGTCACCACCGCTTCTGCCGCCGTGTTCGCGCTCGCCCTGACCGCCACCGCCTGTGGCTCCGACACCAAGGACGGCGGCTCCGGCTCCGACGGCGGCGACAAGAAGATCACGGTCGGCATCAAGTACGACCAGCCGGGCCTCGGCCTGAAGACCCCTGACGGCTCGTTCACCGGCTTCGACGTCGACGTCGCCAAGTACGTCGCCAAGGAGCTCGGCTACGCCGAGGGCGACATCGAGTTCAAGGAGACGAAGAGCGCCGACCGCGAGACCGCGCTGGCCCGCGGCGACGTGGACTTCATCGCCGCCACGTACTCGATCACCGACGAGCGCGCGAAGAAGGTCGACTTCGCCGGCCCGTACCTCCTCGCCCACCAGGACCTGCTGCTCCGCGCCGACGACAACGTCGCCAAGGGCGACGACCTCAACGGCAAGAAGCTCTGCTCGGTCGTCGGCTCCACCTCCGCGCAGAACGTGAAGAAGGACTTCGCCCCGAAGGCCCAGCTGCAGGAGTACCCCACGTATTCCCAGTGCCTCGGTGCCCTCCAGAGCGGCCGGGTCGATGCGCTGACCACCGACGACTCGATCCTCGCCGGTTACGCCGCGCAGCCGCAGTACAAGGGCAAGTTCAAGCTCGCCGGCCTCGAGCTGAGCAACGAGAACTACGGCATCGGCGTCAAGAAGGGCGAGAAGGAGATGGTCGACAAGATCAACGCCGCCCTCGAGAAGATGGTCCAGGAGAAGGCCTGGGAGAAGGCGGTCACGGACAACTTCGGCCCGGCCAACTACGAGAACGAGCCCGCCCCGGAAATCGGCAACATCGTCAAGTGAAGCAGGGCTGAGACGGCGCGCCGCCCCTGAAGGCGGCGCGCCCGGCCCTCCCACACGCGGAAGCGCGGGAGATCGTGTTCGACTTTCTTGAAGGTTACGACTTGCTCGGGGCGTTCTGGATGACGGTGAAACTCACCGTCCTCTCCGGAATCGGCTCCCTGGTGCTCGGCACCGCCCTCGCCGCGATGCGGGTGAGCCCAGTGCCTCTGATGCGGGCGTTCGGCACGGTCTACGTGAACGTGGTCCGGAACATCCCGCTGACCCTGATCATCGTCTTCTCCTCGATCGGCCTCGCCGATGTCTTCGGTATGACGCTCGGGGTGGCCGACGACTTCAACGCGCTGTCGTTCCGGCTGGCGGTCCTCGGCCTGTCGGCCTACACCGCGGCGTTCGTGTGTGAGGCCGTGCGCTCCGGCATCAACACCGTGCCGGTCGGCCAGGCAGAGGCGGCACGCGCCCTCGGTCTGAGCTTCACGCAGGTCCTGACGACCATCGTGCTTCCGCAGGCGTTCCGCTCGGTCATCGCCCCGCTCACCAATGTGCTGATCGCCCTCACCAAGAACACCACGGTCGCGGCGGCCATCGGCGTCGCGGAAGCGGCTCTGCTGATGAAGGAGATGATCGAGAACGAGGCACAGCTGGTGCTCATCTCGGCGATCTTCGCCTTCGGCTTCGTGGTCCTCACCCTCCCCACCGGTCTCATCCTCGGCTGGGTCGGCAAGCGCATGGCGGTGAAGCGATGACATCCGTTCTCTACGACGCTCCCGGCCCCCGCGCCAAGCGTCGCAATATCGTCTACACGGCCGTCTTCCTCGCCGCGCTGGCGCTCGGTATCTGGTGGGTACTGGGCACCATGTCCGACCACGGACAGCTCGAGTGGTCCCTGTGGAAGCCGTTCATCGAGGCTCCGGCCTGGACGACCTATCTGCTTCCCGGCCTCGCCAACACGCTGAAGGCCGCAGCCCTCGCCATGGTCATCGCCCTGCCGCTGGGCGCGATCTTCGGCATCGCCAGGCTCTCCGACCACCGCTGGGTCCGCGTCCCGTCGGGCGTGGTCGTGGAATTCTTCCGCGCCATTCCCGTCCTGCTCCTGATGCTGTTCGCAAACGAGTTCTACTCGAGCTACACCAACATCAGCAGCGACGTCCGCCCGTTGTACGCCGTGGTCACCGGCCTCGTCCTCTACAACGCTTCGGTCCTCGCCGAGGTCGTCCGGGCCGGCATCCTGTCGCTGCCCAAGGGCCAGTCGGAGGCTGCAAAGGCCATCGGCCTGCGCAAGGGCCAGACGATGACGAACGTGCTGCTACCGCAGTCCGTCACAGCCATGCTGCCGGCGCTGGTCAGCCAGCTCGTCGTGATCGTCAAGGACACCGCACTCGGCGGCGCGCTGCTGGCCTTCGCCGAGTTGCTCAGCGCGCAGGGCACGCTGTCCGCGAACTACGCGAACACCATCCCGAGCTTCATCGTGGTCGCTCTGATCTTCATCGTCGTCAACCTGATCCTGACCACGTTCGCCTCGTGGCTGGAGCGCAGGCTGCGGCGGGGCAAGAGGAGCACGGGCGCGGTGCTGACCGCGCCCGGCGGCGCGGAGGAGCCCGTCGGGGAGCCCGGGGTCGCCAAGACCGACGACGGCCGGGGCGGCTGACGATCCATCGGATGTTCGACCGGTGTGGGGCGGTGGCCGTACGGCCACCGCCCCACACCGCGTCCACGGTGTCGCTCGACGCAGCTTGACGCAGGCACCGGCAGTCGGTTGCATACGTTCTGTGATCGCGCACCGGGCTCCAAGAGCACTTTCCCGCACGACCCTCCGGGCCCGAGGAGTCACGCCGTGGACCCGGTGATCGTCGTCGGCGCCGGCCCGGTCGGACTCACACTCTCCCTCGCCCTCGCGGCGCAGGGCGTCCCCTCCGTCGTACTCGACGAGACCAACGGGAAACCCGAACCCCGTCCCGCCCGCACCGTCGTGCTCCGCCCGGACACCGCGGACCTGGTGGAGCGGCTCGGCTGTGGAACCGTGCACGGCGAGGGCGTCCGGTGGACCGGCTGGCGGTCGATGCTGCGCAAGCAGGACCTGCGGCAGCTGCCCCTGGGCGAAGGCCGAGGCGACGACGCAGGCGAAAGCGAAGACGGCCCCGCCGCGCCGCTGCACATCCCCCAGCACAGTCTCGCCCACGGACTGCGTGAGGCCGCCAGGGAGCACCGGCTCGTACGGCTGGTCACCGACAGCCGCCTCGACTCGCTCGAGCAGGACGCCGGAGGGGTCGGCGTACACACCAGGGGGCCTTCGGCCACTTGGTGGCGCGGGAGTCACCTTGTGGGGTGCGACGGCGCACGGTCGACGGTCCGCAAGCTCCTCGGCATCCGCTTCCCGGGCCGTACGGCGGTGGAACGTCACGCCGTGGCCGCGCTGCGCACCGAACTGCCCTGGCCCGGCGAAGCGTTGCTCCACCGCCAGCCGCCCTGGAGTTCGGGCGGCACCGAGATCACCGCGCGCCCGCTCCCGGACGGCGTCTGGCGGCTGGACTGGCTCCTGCCGCCACGCGGCGAACTGGTCACACCCGAGGCCCTGGTGGCGCGGATCCGCGACACCCTGACCGGCTGGTGCGGCCAGGCCCCACCGTACGAACTGCTCGACACCGGCGTCCACACCCTCCACCACCGGCTCGCCCGGCGCTGGCGCGTGGACCGCGCCTTCCTCGCCGGCGACGCGGCCCATCTGATGGGGGCCGTCGGCACCCAGGGGCTCAACGAAGGTCTGCGGGACGTGGACAACCTGGCGTGGAAGCTGGCGCAGGCGTGGCACCACGGCGCATCGGAAACGCTCCTCGACAGCTACCAGGCGGAACGACGCACCGCCGTCGCCGCGCGGCTGCGCGCCGCCGACCAGTCGCTGCCGATACTGCGCAGCGGCGGCGGACTGCGCATGTACCTGCCGGGTGCCGCCCGGGAGCACGACGCGATGCTCACCGACGCCCATCTGGGGCAGGGCGCACTCGGAGCTCCGCCCGTCTACGCCCACTCCCCCCTCACACCGGCGCCCACCGGCCCGCCGGCCCTCAGCGGTGCGGGGCCGGGCTCGCCGGTCGACGACGTACGGGTCACGGCTCCCGACGGCACCTCGGCCCGGCTGCGGGACCGACTGGGGCAGGGGCGGCTGCTCGTCGTACTGGTGGCGCCGGGCACCGGGGTGTGGGACCGGCGGCACTGGGTCGGGGCGGGCGTCATGCCGCGGCTGGCGACCGCCGTGTCCGGCCTTCCGGTCCAGGCCGAACTGCTGGTGACGGAGAGCTACCCGGGCGCCTCCGCGCACACCGTGCTGCTGGTGCGTCCGGACGGTCACCTGGTGGCCGCCTTCGCGGGAGTCCGGCCTGCGGAACTGCACACCGCCGCGGACATCGCACGAGGAGGCGCGCCGGCTCCGGCGGGCTCCGAACGCACGGCTGACACCGGAACCTGACCGCTTCGCGCTCTCGCGAGCGGGACGGAGCCGGTAGCGAGGCGTGACGGACCGGTCGGCTGCCAGGCGCCGCTGCCAGCGGGAACATGGCTCCGTCGGAGCGTCCGCGACGGCAGACTGACGACGCGCTGTCTCCCCGTTCCGTCCTCGTCGTTGGACACCCGCCAGCTCCCCGGGTGCCTGGGGCAGAGCCGAGCGAGGCGGTTCGATCGTGACCGACGCCCGGGGCGGCATGACCCACCCGGCGCGCGGCGAACTCCCGCCAGTCCGGCAGACTGGCCGGTTACCGGTCGATGGTCGGTCACCGGCCCGCCCGGTCGCGGCGGGTCCGCCGGTCACCGGCCGATCCACCGATCTGCCAGTCCGCCAACCGATGGGTCCGCCGATTCGCCAGTCGGCCGGCCACCCGGTCGGCCACTGCCGACCGCGCCTGCCGAAGGCCGGCCGGTGCCTAGTAGCCCGCCTCGTCCAAGTCCGTCGTGTCCTCGCCCTCTTCCTCCAGGGCGCGTCTGACCACCCGCAGGGCCATGCCCTCCGGGTAGCCCTTGCGAGCGAGCATCCCGGCCAGGCGGCGCAGGCGGCGGTCCCGGTCGAGGCCTCTGGTGGAGCGCAGTTTGCGCGCCACCAGCTCCCGGGCGGTCGCCTCTTCCTGGTCGGAATCGAGCTGCCCCACGGCCTCGTCGATGAGCGCGGAGTCCACGCCCTTGGTCCGCAGCTCCCGTGCCAGGGCCCGCCGGGCGAGGCCCCGGCCGTGGTGCCGGGACTCCACCCACGCGTCGGCGAAGGCGGCGTCGTTGATCAGTCCCACGTCCTCGAAACGGGAGAGGACCTCCTCGGCCACCTCCGAGGGGACCTCCCGTTTGTGCAGCGCGTCCGCGAGTTGTTTGCGGGTGCGCGGGGTCCCGGTGAGCAGGCGCAGGCAGATCGCACGCGCCCGCTCCGCCGGGTCCCTGGGCGACAGCTCCTTCTCGGCCCTCGACGAGTCGGGGCTGTCACCCGGCCATTCGGTACGCCGGGCGGCCATGTGCTACCCCTTGGCCGCCGCCGTCTTGGCCGCCTTCGCCTTGGAGGCGGGCGCGGGCACCGACTTCGCGGCGTCCTCGGCAGCCGGCGCCGCGACGGCCGCGTCCGGACCGGGCTCCGCCGCGGGGGCCTCGGGCGGCCTGACGCCCACGCCGAGCTTCTCCTTGATCTTCTTCTCGATCTCGTTGGCGAGATCGGGGTTGTCCTTCAGGAAGTTACGGGCGTTCTCCTTGCCCTGGCCGAGCTGGTCGCCCTCGTACGTGTACCAGGCGCCGGCCTTGCGGACGAAGCCGTGTTCCACGCCCATGTCGATCAGGCCGCCCTCGCGGCTGATGCCGTGGCCGTAGAGGATGTCGAACTCGGCCTGCTTGAAGGGCGGCGCGACCTTGTTCTTGACGACCTTGACACGGGTGCGGTTGCCGACCGCGTCCGTGCCGTCCTTGAGGGTCTCGATACGGCGGATGTCCAGACGCACGGAGGCGTAGAACTTCAGCGCCCGGCCACCGGTCGTGGTCTCCGGGGAGCCGAACATCACACCGATCTTCTCGCGGAGCTGGTTGATGAAGATCGCGGTGGTCTTGGACTGGTTGAGCGCGCTGGTGATCTTCCGGAGCGCCTGGCTCATCAGCCGAGCCTGCAGACCGACGTGCGAGTCGCCCATCTCGCCCTCGATCTCCGCCTTGGGCACCAGGGCCGCGACGGAGTCGATGACGATCAGGTCGAGCGCGCCCGAGCGGACGAGCATGTCGACGATCTCGAGCGCCTGCTCGCCGTTGTCCGGCTGGGACAGGATCAGGTTGTCGATGTCGACGCCCAGCTTCTTCGCGTACTCGGGGTCGAGGGCGTGCTCCGCGTCCACGAAGGCCACCGCGCCGCCCGCCTTCTGGGCGTTGGCCACGGCGTGCAGCGTGAGGGTCGTCTTACCGGAGGACTCCGGTCCGTACACCTCCACCACACGCCCGCGCGGCAGGCCGCCGACGCCGAGGGCGACGTCGAGGGCGGTCGACCCGGTGGGGATGACCTCGATCGGCTCGTTCGGCCGCTCGCCGAGCCGCATCACGGCGCCCTTGCCGAATTGCCGTTCAATCTGTGCGAGCGCGGCGTCGAGCGCCTTCTCGCGGTCGGTTCCTGCCATGGGTTCCACCCGATTTGCTTGTGTCGATCGCTTCACGTCAAAGACGCTAACCCCTGCCACTGACAATGGGCCCCGACGTCCGGCCGGCCTGTGGATAACTCGTGGGTACGAGGGCCGGAATCCCATAAGAATGGATGTTCGATTTTACTGTCAAGCGCACCACGCGGCACCCCGCGAACCGGGGCGTGCACGGTTCCGGGTCAGGCTCCGGCGTCCGTCTGCGGGGGCACGGCCCCGGGCGCGCCCGGGGCCGTGGGGGACGCCGGAGGCTCCGACGGCGCGGCCGGCAGCGGCACGGAGTCGCCCTGGAGTGCGCTCCGCATCCGCGCGAGCGCCCGACGGCCGCCGCGCCTGCGGTGCCCCTGGACCCGGGGGTCGTCGGTGACGGTGTACCGCTTCACGTACGCGCCGAGGAACGCCTGGAGGGTCGCGACCGCCGGGATCGCGATGAGCGCACCCACCGCTCCCAGCAGGGCGGTCCCCGCGACGACCGAGCCGAAGGCCACCGCCGGGTGGATGTCGACCGTCCTGGCGGTGAGCTTCGGCTGCAGCACGTAGTTCTCGAACTGCTGGTAGACCACGACGAAGCCCAGCACCCACAGCGCGTACCAGGGATCGATGGTGAACGAGATCAGCATCGGCAGCGCGCCCGCCAGATAGGTGCCGATCGTCGGGATGAACTGCGAGACGAGCCCGACCCACACCGCCAGCGCCGGGGCGTACGGCACCCCGAGGATCTCCAGCAGGATGTAGTGGGCGATCCCGGAGACCAGCGCCATCAGCCCGCGCGAGTAGAGGTACCCGCCCGTCTTGTCGACCGCGATCTCCCAGGCCCGCAGCACCTCGGTCTGCTTGGCCGGAGGCAGCACGGAACACAGCGCACGGCGCAGCCGGGGCCCGTCGGCCGCGAAGTAGAACGAGAACAGGAAGATCGTCAGCACCTTGAACAGCCCGCCGAGCACGGTGGCGGACACGTCCAGCACGCCGCTCGCGCTGTTCTCGACGTAGTCCCGCAGCCAGTCGGATCGCAACAGGCTGTCCTGGACCTCCACCCGGGACAGTTCGGTGTGGAAGGTGTCGTTGATCCAGCGGATGACCGAGTCGAGGTACTTGGGGAAGTCCTCGACCATCTGGACGATCTGGCCGGCCAGCATCGAGCCGAGCAGGACGACGAATCCGATGCCGGCGGCCAGCACCCCGAAGAAGACCAGGAAGGTGGCGAAGCCCCGGCGGATGCCGCGGGCGGCCATCCGCCCCACCGCGGGTTCGATCGCGAGCGCCAGGAAGAAGGCGATCAGGATGTTGAGCAAGAGGCTGGTGAGCTCGTGGAAGGCCCAGCTGCCGAGCTGGAAGCAGGCGTAGAGCGCCAGCGCCAGGACCAGGGCGCGCGGCAGCCAGCGCGGCATCCGGGCCGGAACGCCGCCGTCGGCGCCCGAGCCGGGGGGCGGCGCGGCCGGCGGCAGGCTGGGCGCCGCGATGCCCTGTGCGGGGATCCCCACTGCGGCCTCGTCCGACACGGCCACGTCCGGCGTGGCCCTCTCGTCAGCGGTCATGTCCTCAGCGGTTCCCGTCGTGTGGTCTCGTGGTGCGCGGTCGCGCGTGCAGTCCGGCCCGGCCCGGTCTGAAACGGTCGGATCCGGGCGAGGTCGGTCGGAAATGGTCGGGCTCGGGGAGATCGGGAGCGGCCGAACCCAGGCGGGCGGGCCTGAGGCAGCCCCGTCCGAGGCGGGCCGGCCCCACCGAAACGGCCAGGGCCCCGTCCGAAGCAGACCGGTCGGTCCGCCGCGGGCCGTCGGCCGGTGGCCGGCACCCCCGGCCGGCCACTGGCCCAGTGTGGCTCACCGCGGTGACCGCAGGCCGTCTTCCCGGTGTCTCACCGCTCGGCCCCGGCATCCCACCGCTTGCCCCGCCCCGCGTCTCACCGCTTGTCCGCAGGGACGTCCATGGCCGCGCAGACGGCCCGCCACACGTCCTTCGCCTCCCAGCCCGCGGCCAGTGCCTCATGGATCGTACGGCCGCCCAGTTCGGCCATCACATGGTCCCGCGCGAAGGAGTCCGCGTACGCCGCACCGAAGTGGTCCGCCATGCGCTGCCAGAAAATCGTCAACCGCATGCCCTCAGTATCCCGCTCCTGAGAGTGCAGCCCTGCCCGTCCTCCTTGCTGAAAGCATTTTCCGCTCTACGGTCGGAACATGGCTGGAATCGGAGCAACCCCTGACCCCTCCCCCGCGTCCGCGTCGGCACTGGAGTGCGCCGAGCGCTTCATCTGGCTGACGGCCCGGGTGCTCGAGCAGCGGCGGTTCGCCTATCACTTCCTCGGCGGCAGCTCCGACGCGGTGGAAACGGCGCTGACCGCCTACCTCAACGAGGACGGGGGTTACGGTCACGCCCTCGAACCGGACCTGCGCGGCCCGGTCAGTCAGCCCCTGCACACGGGGCACGCACTGCGCGTGCTCGACTCCATCGGCCGCTGCGGCGGGCTGCGGGTGGAGCGGATGTGCCGCTACCTCACGGACGTGTCGACCAAAGAGGGCGCGCTGCCGGCCGTTCACCCCTCTCAGCGGGACTACCCGGCGGCTCCGTTCCTGCCGATCCTCGACGACCCGCCGAGCGAGCTGCTCGCGACGGGCCCGGTGGTCGGTCTGCTGCACCGCAACGAGGTCTGGCACGCGTGGCTGTTCCGGGCCACCGACTTCTGCTGGTCCGCGGTGGACGCGATCGAGAAGTCGCACCCGTACGAGATCGAGGCGGCGATCGCCTTCCTCGACGGCGCGCCGGACCGGCCCCGCGCGCAGGCCGCGGCGGACCGGCTCGGCCGGATCGTGCGCGAGCAGCGGCTCGTCGCCCTGGACCCGGAGCACCTCGACGGCCAGCCCGTGGCCGCCGGATACGCGCCGGGCGAGCACCACTTCGCGCACGACTACGCCCGCACGCCGGAGTCGCTGGCCCGCCGCTGGTTCACCGACGAGGAGATGGCCCGTTCCCTGCAGCACCTCGCGGCTGAGCAGCGCGAGGACGGCGGGTGGCCCATCACCTGGCGGGAATGGGCGCCCGGCACCGCTCTGGAGTCCCGGCCGATCGTGACGATCGAGGCACTGCGGACCCTCCAGGCGCACGGCCACCCCATCGGGTGACACCGCTGCCGGTCCGCCGAACGCCTCCTCCCAGGAGACGGCCGGCCGGCCCGTTCAGCCGCCCAGCGCCCGCACCCCCGCCGTCACGGCCACGGCGGCCCCCACGATCACCAGGAAGGGCGCGCGCAGCAGCAGCGCCACGGCGGCCGCGGCGAGCCCGGCGGCCCGGGCGTCGAGGACCAGCGACTGGCCGGTGCTGAAGGTCTGCTGCGCGGTCAGCGCCGCCAGCAGGGCGACCGGCAGCAGGGCCGCCAGGCGCCGCACGAGAGGCCGCTCGAGCGTGCCGGCCGGGACCAGCAGCCCGGCCAGCTTGACGAGGTAGCAGCCGACCGCCGTGGCGGCGATCGCGATCCAGATGCTCACCGGTTCCGGTCCTTCCTGTTCGTACGACGCCTCCCGTTCGTACGCCGCGTCCCGCCGGCGCCCTCAGCGATCGCGCGCCCCTTGAGCCACAGCACCGCGGGGGCGGCGAGCGCCGCGACGAGCACCGGCACCCCGGCGGGCAGCACGGGCAGGAAGCCGAGCCCGAGCAGCACCGCGAGCGCGCCCACGGCCCGCTCCGTGGCCGTGCGCAGCATCGGCGCGAGCAGTGCCAGGAAGACCGCCGGGCCGGCCGCGTCCAGGCCCCAGGCGTTCGTGTCGCCGAGGGCTTCGGCGCCGAGCGCGCCGAGGAGCGTGGTCAGGTTCCACAGCACGTAGAGCGTCACGCCGGTGACGGTGAAGCCGATCCGTACGCTGCGTCGCGTGGGCTGCGCGAGGGCGACGGCGGTGGTCTCGTCGATGACCCAGTGCGCGGCCAGCGGCCGCACGAGGCGGGGCAGGGCGAGCAGCTGCGACAGCCGCAGCCCGTAGAAGGCGTTGCGCACCCCGAGGAAGAAGGCGCCGGCCACGGCGGCGAGCGGATTGCCCCCGGCGGCGATCGCACCGACGAGAGCGAACTGCGACGCGCCGGTGAACACGAGCAGGCTGAGCGCGCAGGTCTGCAGGAGGGTCAGGCCGGCCCCGGCCGAGGTCACGCCGAAGGCGAAGCCGGACAGGCCGACGGCTGTGCCGACGCCGAGTGCGTCTCTGACGACGGCCGAGTCCGGCTTCCCGGTCGGCTGCGCCGCGTCCGCCTCCCTCATCGAGCCGTCGTCGGCCCCGCGCCCGCCCGGGGCGCCCCCGGACGGTCCGTCGCCGGGCCCGGTCCGCTGCCGGGGCGCCGCGGACGCGTCACCGGGCTCCGGCGGGGGCCCGGGAACGGGCGCCGCGAGTATCACGGACGGCGCCGCGCCCCCGGGGACCTCCCCGGCGGCCATGTCTGATCGAGCTGCCTGTTCTGCCACGCCAGGGACGTTACGCAGGGCTCCCGCCTGCGGTCTTGTACGTTCTTGCGCGCTCCCGCCGGTACGCCCCGGGCGGCACGCCGACGATCCGGGTGAAGTGACGGTTCAGGTGCGGCTGGTCGGTGAACCCGACCGCGACGGCCGCCTCTGCCGGGGTCGTGCCGGCGTCGAGGAGACGGCGGGCGCGCCGCACGCGCGCGTCCGTGAGCCAGGTGTGCGGCGGCAGCCCGTAGGCGGCCTTGAAGGCGCGCAGCAGCGCGAAGGGGCCGACGCCGAGCCGCTGCGCGAGCTCCTCCAGGGACGGCGGGTCCGCCATCCGCTCCTCCAGGAGCTGCTTCGCGGACGCCGCGGTCCGGGCGCCGGCGGCCGGAGGCGTACGGACCGGAAGGGAGCGCCCGTGGCGGCGCAGCAGGGTGGCGACGGTGATGCGCAGGGCGCTGTCCGCGGCGAGGGCGTTGCCCGCCTCCGCCGCGCGGTGCACCTCGTGCACGAGCCGGGCGGTGTGCGGGTCCTCGACGATCGTCTCGGCGAATCCGGCCGTGCCGCGCAGGCTCGTCGTCTCCTCCGCGATCGTGGCGACGAGCTCCGAGGACGGGTAGAGGGTGGAGTACACCCAGCCCTCGGGGACCCCGGCCCTGGCGGAGTGCGGCACCTCCGGGTTGATCATGACGACGGTGCCGGGTCTGGCCCGTACGGTCCCCTCGGGCAGAAACACGTCCTCGATGCCGCGCCGGACGGCGCCGAAAACGAACCCCTCGTGGCTGTGCCGGGGGAAGGAATGGCGCACATAGCGCGCCTGCAGCAGGTCGAGGCCGGGCACACCCGGGTACTGCCAGTGCCGCGCCCACTCGCCCTTCGTGTCCGGCGCCGGATCCTTCTCCATACAGCCATTCTGCTCCCGCCCCCACCGGGCACGACGCGGGCGTCCGCGCCCTGGACACGCCGCCGACCCGCGTTGTCAGTGGTCGGGTGCACGATGGTGGGCATGGCTCGGACTGCGCTCGACTCCTTCTCCCCCGCGACCCGCGGTTGGTTCTCGGGGGCCTTCCACGCGCCCACCGCGGCCCAGGAGGGGGCGTGGAAGGCCATCGGCGAGGGCTCGGACGTGCTGGTGGTGGCTCCGACGGGCTCGGGCAAGACGCTGGCCGCGTTCCTGGCCTCTCTCGACCGTCTGGCGTCCGCACCCCCGCCGGCGGAGGCGAGGAAGCGCTGCCGCGTGCTGTACGTGTCACCGCTGAAGGCCCTCGCGGTGGACGTGGAGCGCAATCTCCGCAGCCCGCTCACCGGCATCCGACAGGAGTCGGTGCGGCTGGGCCTGCCCGAGCCCGAGGTGCGGGTCGGCATCCGCTCGGGCGACACCCCCGCCGCGGAACGGCGCTCGCTGGTCACCAGGCCGCCGGACATCCTGATCACCACCCCCGAGTCCCTGTTCCTGATGCTCACCTCGGCCGCCAGGGACGCGCTGTCGGGCGTCGAGACGGTGATCCTCGACGAGGTCCACGCCGTCGCGGGCACCAAGAGGGGCGCGCACCTCGCCGTGTCCCTGGAGCGCCTGGACGAGCTGCTGCCCCGCCCCGCCCGCAGGATCGGCCTGTCGGCGACGGTCCGCCCGGTGGACGAGGTGGCCCGCTACCTGTCGCCGCAGCGCCGGGTCGAGATCGTCCAGCCGCCGTCGGGCAAGGAGTTCGACCTCTCGGTGGTCGTCCCGGTGGAGGACCTGGGCGAGCTCGGCGGCTCCCCCGCGTCCGACGCCGGCGGCGGGGTCGCGGAGAAGCCGTCGATCTGGCCGCATGTCGAGGAGCGCATCGCCGACCTCGTCCAGGCCCACCGCTCCACGATCGTCTTCGCCAACTCCCGCCGCCTGGCCGAGCGGCTGTGCAACCGCCTCAACGAGATCGCGTACGAGCGGGCCACCGGCGCCCCCATGCCGCAGGACACGTCGCCGGCCGAGATCATGGCGCAGTCCGGCGCGGCGCAGGGCGCCCCGCCGCTGCTCGCCCGCGCCCACCACGGCTCGGTCTCCAAGGAGCAGCGGGCTCTCGTCGAGGAGGATCTGAAGGCGGGCCGGCTGCCCGCGGTCGTCGCCACCTCCAGCCTCGAACTGGGCATCGACATGGGCGCGGTGGACCTGGTCGTGCAGGTCGAGTCCCCGCCGTCCGTCGCCTCCGGCCTGCAGCGGGTGGGCCGCGCGGGGCACCAGGTGGGCGCGGTCTCGACGGGCGTCGTCTTCCCCAAGTACCGGGGCGACCTGGTGCAGGCGGCGGTGGTCACCGAGCGGATGCGTACGGGCTCCATCGAGTCGCTGCGCATCCCGTCCAACCCGCTCGACGTGCTCGCCCAGCAGCTGGTCGCGATGGTCTCCCTGGACAGCTGGCAGTTCGACGACCTGCTGACGCTGGTGCGCCGGGCCGCGCCGTTCGCCTCGCTGCCCGAGTCCGCGTTCACCGCCGTCCTCGACATGCTGGCCGGCCGCTATCCGTCCGACGCGTTCGCCGAGCTGCGTCCGCGCGTGGTGTGGGACCGGGTGGCGGGCACGGTCACGGGCCGGCCCGGGGCGCAGCGCCTCGCCGTCACCTCCGGCGGCACCATCCCGGACCGCGGCCTCTTCGGTGTCTTCCTCGCCGGAGCCGACCCCAAGAAGGGCGGCGGCCGGGTCGGAGAGCTCGACGAGGAGATGGTCTACGAGTCACGGGTGGGCGATGTGTTCACCCTGGGCACCACCTCGTGGCGGATCGAGGACATCACCCGCGACCGGGTGCTGGTGTCCCCGGCCCCCGGTGTCCCCGGGCGGCTCCCCTTCTGGAAGGGCGACCAGCTGGGCCGCCCCCTGGAGCTCGGTCGCGCGGTCGGCGCGTTCCTGCGCGAGGTCGGCGGCCTGTCGGCCGAGGACGGCCGGCTGCGTCTGCTCGCCGCCGGTCTGGACGCCTGGGCGGCGGACAATGTGCTGGCCTATCTGGACGAGCAGCGCCGGGCCTGCGGCCATGTGCCCGACGACCGGACGATCCTGGTGGAGCGCTTCCGCGACGAACTGGGCGACTGGCGGGTCGTGATCCACTCCCCGTTCGGCGCCCAGGTGCACGCGCCGTGGGCACTCGCG
The DNA here is from genome assembly GCF_042870895.1 of Streptomyces sp. NPDC006294. Lineage (NCBI taxonomy): Bacteria > Bacillati > Actinomycetota > Actinomycetes > Kitasatosporales > Streptomycetaceae > Streptomyces > Streptomyces sp. NPDC006294. The sequence goes on along the minus strand of NZ_JBIAHV010000027.1, from coordinate 21,396 downwards.
CTGGGCGCCCGTCTCGCCGAGCGGTACGGCATGGACGCCCAGGTGATGCACGCCGACGACGGCATCGTGCTGCGGCTGCCCGACGCCGACCTGATGGGGCTGGACCTGCTCGACCAGGACCCGACCCCGCTCGATGCGCCGTTCGACAGCGAGCAGGCTCCGGTCGGCGCCGCGGACGCCGTCTTCGACAAGGGCGAGATCAACCAGATCGTGACCGACCAGGTCGGCGGCTCCGCCCTGTTCGCCGCCCGGTTCCGTGAGTGCGCCGCCCGCGCGCTGCTGCTGCCGCGGCGCAGTCCCGGCAAACGCACGCCGCTGTGGCAGCAGCGCCAGCGGGCGGCCCAACTGCTGCAGGTCGCGAGCGAGTTCGGCTCGTTCCCGATCGTCCTGGAGGCGGTCCGCGAATGCCTCCAGGACGTCTTCGACGTCCCCGGCCTCACCGAGCTGATGGGGGACATCGAATCGCGCCGCGTGCGCCTCGTCGAGGTCACCACCCCCGAGCCGTCCCCCTTCGCCCGCTCGCTGCTGTTCGGCTATGTCGCCCAGTTCCTCTACGAGGGCGACTCCCCGCTCGCCGAGCGGCGGGCGGCCGCCCTGTCCCTGGACTCCCGCCTGCTGTCCGAGCTGCTCGGCCAGGCGGAGCTGAGGGAGCTGCTGGACGCGGAGGTGCTCACCGAGCTGGAGCGGGAGCTGCAGTGGCTGACCGAAGACCGGCGGATCAAGGACGTCGAGGGCGTGGCCGACCTGCTGCGCGTACTGGGGCCGCTGACGGACGCCGAGCTCGTCGAGCGGGGCGGTGATCCGGCCTGGCCCCAGGAGCTCGCCGCGGCTCGCCGCGCCATCCGGGTCCGCATCGCGGGCGCCGACCACTGGGCGGCGGTCGAGGACGCGGGACGGCTGCGCGACGCGCTGGGCACGGCGCTGCCCGTGGGCGTCCCGGAGGCGTTCACGGAGCCGGTGAAGGACCCGTTCGGCGACCTCCTCGCCCGGTTCGCGCGGACGCACGGCCCGTTCACCTCCGCCCAGGCCGCCGCCCGCTTCGGACTCGGCACGGCGGTCACCGACGGCGGTCTGCAGCGGCTCGCCGCGAGCGGCCGGGTCGTGCAGGGCGAGTTCCATCCGGCGGGCATCGGCCAGGAGTGGTGCGACGCGGGCGTGCTGCGCCGCCTGCGCAGGCGTTCCCTGGCCGCGCTCCGCCACGAGCTGGAGCCCGTGCCGCCCGCCGCGCTCGCCTCGTTCCTGCCCGAGTGGCAGCACCTGGGCAGCAACAGCCTGCGCGGCATCGACGGCCTGGCCCGCGCCGTCGAGCAGCTCCAGGGCGCCTCGGTGCCGGCCTCGGCCCTGGAGAAGCTGATCCTGCCGTCCCGCGTCGCGCACTACAGTGGCGCCCTGCTCGACGAACTGACCACGACCGGTGAGGTGGTGTGGGCCGGCGCCGGCGCCCTGCCCGGCAAGGACGGCTGGGTCTCCCTGTATCTGGCCGATGCCGCGCCCCTGCTGCTGCCGCCCCCGCACCCGCTGGAGCTGACGGCGCTGCACGAATCGGTGCTCACCGCCCTCTCCGGCGGCTACGGCCTGTTCTTCCGCCAGATCGCCGACCAGGTGCGGGCGACCACGCACCCGGACGTCACCGATCCGCAGCTGGCGGACGCCGTGTGGGACCTCGCCTGGTCCGGCCGGCTCACCAACGACACCCTGGCACCGCTGCGCGCCCTGCTCGGCTCGGGCCGTACGGCGGGGTCCACCGCCCATCGCGCCAGGCGCACCGTCCCCCGCGGCCGGTACGGCGGTCTCACGGCCGCGGCCCGCCCGGCCTCCCGCACGGGCCCGCCGACGGTGAGCGGCCGCTGGTCGCTGCTGCCCGCACCGGAACCGGAGCCGACGCACCGGGCGCACGCGCTGGCCCGGACCCTGCTGGACCGCCACGGCGTGGTGACGCGGGGCGCGGTCGCGGCGGAGGGCGTCGAGGGCGGCTTCTCCGCGACGTACCGCATCCTCTCGGCGTTCGAGGACAGCGGCCAGGCGCGCCGGGGTTACGTCGTCGAGGGGCTGGGGGCGGCACAGTTCGCGATGGACGGCGCGGTCGACCGCCTGCGCGCGGCGTCCACGGCACGGGACCGCTCGGAGGGCGGGGCGCCCCGCGCGGTGGTGCTGGCGGCCGCCGACCCGGCCAACGCGTACGGCGCCGCGCTGCCCTGGCCGGAGCCACCGGAGGGCGCCGGGCACAAGCCCGGCCGCAAGGCGGGCTCCCTCGTGGTCCTCGTGGACGGCGAGCTGACGCTGTACATGGAGCGCGGCGGCAAGACCCTGCTGGCGTGGGCCACCGACCCGGACTCGCCCGCGCTGCATGCGGCGGCCGGCGCCCTCGCCGCCGCGGCCCGGGAGGGCTCGCTGGGCACGGTCACGGTGGAGCGGGCCAACGGGACCCCGGCCCTGACGGCACCGTTCGCCCGCGCCCTGGAGACGGCCGGTTTCCACGCCACGCCGAGGGGACTGCGCCTGCGCCCGTGACCGGCGCGCACCGCCTCGATGCCGCCGCTGTCCCCGTGGCGGCATCATGGATGCCATGCCCGAAGGAGACACCGTCTGGCTGACCGCCCACCGTCTGCACGCGGCGCTGGCCGGTCAGATCCTGACCCGTTTCGATCTTCGCGTCCCCCGCTTCGCCACGTCGGACCTGACGGGCCGCACCGTCCTGGACGTGACTCCGCGCGGCAAGCATCTCCTCACCCGGTTCGAGGGCGGCCTGACCCTGCACTCGCATCTGAGGATGGACGGCTCCTGGCGGGTGTACGAGAGCGGTGCCCGCTGGGACGGCGGGCCCGCCCACCAGATCCGCGCGGTCCTCGGCAACGCCGCGCACACCGCCGTCGGCTACCGCCTCCCCGTCCTCGAACTGCTCCGCACGGCCGACGAGGACCAGGCGGTCGGCCATCTCGGACCGGACCTGCTCGGCCCCGACTGGGACCCCGCGAGAGCGGCGGCGAACCTGCTCGCCGACCCGGCCCGTCCCCTCGGCGAGGCCCTCCTCGACCAGCGCAACCTCGCCGGCATCGGCAATGTCTACAAGTCGGAACTGGCGTTCCTCGCCCGCGTCACGCCCTGGCTGCCGGTCGGCGAACTGCCCGCCGGGGTGCCCGAGCGGCTGGTGGCCACCGCACAGCGCCTGCTCGATGCCAACAAGCGGCGCTTCGACCGGCGCACCATGACCAGCGGCCGCCATCCGGCCCAGAAGCTGTACGTCTACGGCCGCGAGGGCCGCCCCTGCCCCCGCTGCGGCACGCCCGTGCGCAAGGCCGACCAGGGGGACGGCAGCCGGGAGCGGCCGACCTACTGGTGCCCGCGCTGCCAGTCCGGCCCCACCGGCCGCCCGCACCCCGGCTGACCGCGGCAGCAAGACCGCGGCACTCAAGACCTCAGCGCTCAAATCACTGCGCTCACGACCACAGCGCTCACGACCGCACGCCGATTGACGCTCCGTCAGGTCCGGTCGTACGGTCCCTCCATGGTCCCCTCGGCGTACGACCTCACCGGCCGGACCGCCTTCGTCACCGGCGCGGCCGGCGGCATCGGCCGGGCTGGCGTGTGACGCCTCGTCGTTCACGACGGGTCAGATATTCCGTCCGAACGGGGGCGTCGTGAAGCCCTGGTAGCGCGGGCCACCGTCGCGTGCACCGGAAGCAGACTCAGACCCCAACCTCCCGCGGCCACCGCCCCTTCGACGACACCCGAGTGCTCCGGGACCAGGACGAGCCGCAGAACGGCCCACCACCACAGCCCGCCCACCACGAGCCCGAACAGGACGACGGGCACCAGGACCGCCCCGCGTACCGCCATGGCTGCCTCCTCGGGCCCACGCTAGTGCGACGTGACAGACCGCTGGGAGGGCGCACGGTTGGGCGATCCGGCGCGCACGGACCCCGGTTGCGCGCTCGGCGTCATGCGCTCTCCGCCTGGAACATCCAGGCGTGCTTCTCGAGGTCGGCCGTGAGCTGGATCAGGATGTCCTGGCTCACGGGGTCCGGCTGATCGGTGACCTCGATGCGCTCCCGCATCCGCCCGATGACCGCTCCCAGGCCGTCGACCATCGTCCGTACGACGTCGACGTCCTTGATCCAGCCCTCGGGCACCGAGCCGAACGCACTCTGCGCCGCCACCGTCGCGGCCCGCCCGTCCGGCGTCACACCGATCGCGGAGCAGCGCTCGGCGACCGTGTCGGAGTGCTGCCGCGCCGTGTCGACGACCTCGTCGAGCTGGAGGTGCACGGACCTGAAGCGGGGACCGACCACGTTCCAGTGCACCTGCTTGGCGACCAGCGCGAGATCCACCAGATCGACCAGAGCGCCCCTGAGCGCCTCCCCGACGGTCTTGAGGTCCGCATCGGACAGAGTGCTCTTCACGACAGACATGCACGTCCTCCACTCGGTTCGCGACTACCGTCCACGATTACACAACTACCCAAAAGGGTCATCCGGGGGATGAAGTACAAGGAAAAGACCCCGGCCGGTACTCGAGTACCGGCCGGGGCCCAAGGCAAACCAAGCCGTGCTGAATCGTGCAGTGCCTGCGGATCAGGCGGCGACGACGTCGACCGCTTCCGCGGGCGCCTTGATCGTCACCCGGTCCGTCGGCACACCTGCCACCGACGTCACGGAGACGGAGCCCAGCATCGGGCGTACCGGCGCGGGCACCGGTTCGGCGGCCGCTGCCGACTCGGCCAGTTCGGCCAGTGACAGCTCGTCGCTCACTTCACGCATGAGCTCGGACATCCGTACGTCAAGCGCGTCGCAGATGGCGGAGAGCAGCTCGGAGGATGCCTCCTTCTGCCCCCGCTCCACCTCGGATAGATAGCCGAGCGAAACTCGGGCGGACGAGGAGACTTCGCGCAGAGTACGGCCCTGGCGCTGGCGCTGCCGACGCAGCACGTCACCAAGCAGGCGACGGAGCAGAATCATCGGTGGCTCCCTCCTCGGACCGCGTAGCCGCATCCTTCACGCCCCACCGTACCGCCTTGCGCCGCGGCCGTGCGGGGAGCGATGTCGTGTTCACTCAGGGCTGCAAACATCAATTCCCCCCGTTCTGTTCCGTATCCTGTGCGCGCGCGTTCCCGTGCAGTTCGTCACGGAGCAGGCCGAGCACGCTCCGTACGCTCTCTCTACGGATTTCCCCGCGGTCGCCGTTCAACCTCAATGCGGCCACTTTCCCGGTGCCCGCGGGACCCGCGACCGCCACATATACCGTCCCGACGGCCTGTCCGTCCTGCGGTTCGGGCCCGGCGACCCCCGTGGTGGCCACTCCCCAGTCCGCGCCCAGTACGTCCCGTACCCCTGCCGCCATCTGCGCGGCGACCTGCGGGTCCACCGCTCCCCGGGCCGCCAGGAGGTCCGCGTCGACGCCCAGAACATCCCTCTTGAGGGTGGTGGCGTAAGCCGTGACGGACCCACGGAAGGACTTCGAGGCACCGGGCACCGAGGTGAGCTCCGCGGCCACCAGACCGCCCGTGAGGGACTCGGCGACCGCCAGCGTCTGGCCACGCTCCGCAAGGAGGGTCAGCACCGTCGCAGCTCCGGTCACCTCTGGGAACCCGGCGCCTTCCGTTCCGACTCGATCCCCTGGCGCCTCAGCACGATCGCCTGCCGCACGTAGTCGAGGGCGGTGACGACGGTGAGGACCACGGCGAGGGCCATCACCCAGAACCGCAGGGTCGCCAGCGGCCCGGTCAGCGCGAGCACGTACATGCCGACCGCGGTGCCCTGGGCGAGGGTCTTCATCTTGCCGCCGCGACTGGCCGGAATCACTCCGTGCCTGATCACCCAGAACCGCATGAGCGTGATCCCGAGCTCACGGAAGAGGATGATGCCGGTCACCCACCACGGGAGGTCACCGAGCGCGGAGAGGCTGATCAGGCCCGCCGCCATGATCGCCTTGTCGGCGATCGGGTCCGCGATCTTCCCGAAGTCGGTGACCAGGTTGTACGTGCGGGCCAGGTGTCCGTCGAAGATGTCCGTGATCATGGCGACGGCGAAGGCCGCCCAGGCCCATGCCCGCCAGGCAGGGTCGTAGCCGCCGTCCTGGAGCAGCAGCAGCACGAAGGCCGGCACCAGCACGAGCCGCACCATGGTCAGGATGTTGGCGATGTTCCACAGGCTGGCCTGATTCACGGCCGCAGCGCCCAGCTTGCCGCCGGGCGCCGGCCTCCCGGTCCCGCCCGCCGCGGATGCCGGCACTCCGGTCATCTGCCCGCCTCCTCGTCAGGGGTCCGGGGGCCGGCCCCCAGGACCTCGCAGTACTCGGCCACCAGGTCGACGCCCTCGGTGCCCACGACCTTCGCCACGACCATACGGCCGGGTTCCAGACCCTCGGCGGAGGTGAACACGACCTGTCCGTCGGTCTCCGGCGCCTGGTGGGCGGCGCGGCCCACGGCGCCGTCCTCGCCGTCCACGGACTCCACCAGCACCTCGAGGCGCTCGCCCAGCCGCTCCTCCGCGCGCTGCGCGGTGAGCTCGTCGGCGATCCGCGACAGATGCTCCAGGCGCTCCGCGACGACGTCGGCGTCCAGCTTGTTGTCGTAGGTGACGGCTTCGGTGCCCTCTTCGTCGCTGTACCCGAAGACGCCGATGGCATCCAGGCGCGCCGCCGTGAGGAAGCGTTCGAGCTCGGCGAAGTCCGCCTCGCTCTCGCCGGGGAAGCCGACGATGAAGTTCGAGCGCACACCCGCCTGCGGGGCCTTGTTCCGGATGGTCTCCAGCAGTTCGAGGAACCGGTCGGTGTCGCCGAAGCGTCGCATGGCCCGCAGCACGCCGGGCGCGGAGTGCTGGAACGACAGGTCGAAGTAGGGCGCGACCTTCGGCGTGGAGGTGAGGACGTCGATCAGGCCGGGACGCATCTCGGCGGGCTGCAGATAGCTGACCCTGACCCGCTCGATGCCGTCGACGGCCGCCAGCTCGGGCAGCAGCGTCTCCAGCAGGCGGATGTCGCCGAGGTCCTTGCCGTACGAGGTGTTGTTCTCGGAGACCAGCATGACCTCCTTGACGCCCTGCTCGGCCAGCCAGCGCGTCTCCCCCAGCACGTCGCTCGGGCGGCGCGAGATGAAGGAGCCGCGGAAGGACGGGATGGCGCAGAACGTGCAGCGCCGGTCGCAGCCCGAGGCGAGCTTCACGGAGGCCACCGGGCTGCTGCCGAGGCGGCGGCGCAGCGGCGCACGCGGCCCGGACACCGGGGCGACGCCTTCCGGCAGGTCCTCGGGCGCCGGCGCGGCGTCTCCGTGGCCGGGCAGGGCCACATCGGTGGCGTCCTGCCGCTCGACGGGGCTCAGCGGCAGCAGCTTGCGCCGGTCGCGGGGGGTGTGGGCGGCGTGCGTGCCGCCGCTGAGGATGGTCTGCAGGCGGTCGGAGATGTCGGCGTAGTCGTCGAAGCCGAGCACGCCGTCCGCCTCGGGCAGTGCCTCTGCGAGGTCCTTGCCGTACCGCTCGGCCATGCAGCCCACGGCCACGACGGCCTGGGTTCTGCCGTGATCCTTGAGGTCATTGGCTTCGAGCAGGGCGTCGACGGAGTCCTTCTTGGCGGCTTCGACGAATCCGCAGGTGTTGACCACGGCGACGTCGGCGTCGGAGGCGTCCTCGACGAGCTCCCAGCCGTCCGCTGCCAAGCGGCCTGCAAGCTCCTCCGAGTCCACCTCGTTACGGGCGCATCCGAGAGTGACAAGGGCGACGGTACGGCGTTCGGGCATGGGCTCAAGACTACTTTGTCCCGGCCCGGGCCCCGGCCGCGAGGGTCGGGGCCGTCCGTACGCCGCCGCGGGGGTCAGCCGACCTCCGGGTCGCCCTTCGTGTAGGAGAGCCGTTCGACGCCGCCCATCTTGAATTCGTCCTCGACCTTCTTGCCGTTCACGAACAGCTCGATCGCCCCGGCGTTGCCGAGGATCAGGTCGACGCGCTCGTCGTCCTGGAAGGTCTTGGTCTCGCCCTTGAGCAGCAGTCCGTCGAAGAGCAGCTTGCCGTTGTGCGACTTGGCGGAGATCCAGCTCTTGTCACTGGTGGCGGAGAGCTTGACCGTGACCTTGTCCTTCGGGACGGCCGCGATGGCGCTCTCGGTCGGGTCGGGCTTGGGATCGGAGGGCTTGGTCGTCGGGGCCTCTGTCGGGCTGGGCTCGATGTCCGCGGGGCCTTCGGCGACGTTGGCGCCGCCGGTCTCGCCGTCGCTGAAGAGGGTGAAGCCGGCGAAGCCGACCACGGCGACGATCGCGGCGACCATGGCCGCCGTCCAGTTCGGGCGGCGCCGCTCGGGACGGATGCGCTCGGCTTCGAACAGCGGGGCGGCGGGGGTCGGCGCGGGACGGCCGCCGTGCTCGTCGTCGTACTGCGCGACGAGCGGTTCGGGATCGAGTCCTACGGCGTGGGCGATCATGCGGATGTGCCCGCGGGCGTACACGTCGCCGCCGGAGCGGGAGAAGTCGTCCTCCTCGATGGCGTGCACGATGGGGATGCGCACCCGGGTGGAGGTACTGACCTCGTCGACGGTCAGGCCTGCGCCGACACGCGCCTGCTGAAGCACGTGGCCGATCGAAGGCCGGTCGTCCTCAATTGAAGGCCGGTCGTCTTCGGGGGAGTTGCCGATGGACACGGGGGCGCCTTTCGAGCGTGTAGCCACCTGCTGGAGGTTCAGTCTATGGGTGGTACGAAAGGGTGGGGCAACCGGGCGTGGGGCTTTGTACGCCATCGGAATGGACCTGTGATCCCGGGGGGTCGGGACATCTGTACATCCCTCCCTCCAACTTGACGTACGACCAAGGGAAACGGTTGCTCCCACAACCCTTACGAGTGAGTCTCTCCGCGAATCACGGCGAGCACTCCATCCAGTTCGTCCGGTTTCACGAGAACGTCACGGGCCTTTGACCCCTCGCTCGGTCCGACGATGTTCCTCGACTCCATCAGGTCCATCAGCCGGCCCGCCTTCGCGAAGCCCACGCGCAGCTTGCGCTGCAGCATCGACGTCGAGCCGAACTGGGTGGAGACCACCAGCTCGGCGGCCTGGCAGAGCAGATCGAGGTCGTCGCCGATGTCCTCGTCGATCTCCTTCTTCTGCTTGGTGCCGACCACCACGTCGTCCCGGAAGACGGGGGCCATCTGGTCCTTGCAGTGCTGGACGACGACGGCCACCTCCTCCTCGGTGACGAAGGCGCCCTGCATACGGGTGGGTTTGTTGGCGCCCATCGGCAGGAAGAGGCCGTCGCCCTTGCCGATCAGCTTCTCGGCTCCCGGCTGGTCGAGGATGACCCGGCTGTCGGCGAGGGACGACGTGGCGAACGCCAGGCGGGACGGCACGTTCGCCTTGATCAGGCCGGTGACGACGTCGACCGAGGGCCGCTGCGTCGCCAATACCAGGTGGATGCCCGCCGCGCGCGCCAGCTGTGTGATGCGCACGATCGCGTCCTCGACGTCACGCGGCGCGACCATCATGAGGTCGGCCAGCTCGTCGACGATGACCAGGAGGTACGGGTAGGGCTGGAGCTCGCGCTCGCTGCCCTCGGGCGGCTTGACCTTGCCGTTGCGGACCGCCTGGTTGAAGTCGTCGATGTGCCGGTAGCCGTACGCGGCGAGGTCGTCGTAGCGCAGGTCCATCTCGCGCACCACCCACTGCAGGGCCTCCGCGGCCCGCTTGGGGTTGGTGATGATCGGCGTGATCAGGTGCGGGATGCCCTCGTAGGCGGTGAGCTCGACCCGCTTGGGGTCGACCAGCACCATCCGGACGTCCTCCGGTGTCGCTCTTATCATCACGGAGGTGATCAGGCAGTTGATGCACGACGACTTGCCGGAGCCGGTGGCGCCGGCGACCAGGACGTGCGGCATCTTCGCCAGGTTGGCCATCACATAGCCGCCCTCGACGTCCTTGCCGAGCGCTACCAGCATCGGGTGGTCGTCCTCCGCGGCGTCCGCGAGGCGCAGGACGTCGCCGAGGTTGACCATCTCGCGGTCGGTGTTCGGGATCTCGATGCCGACGGCGGACTTGCCGGGGATCGGCGAGATGATCCGCACGTCCGGGCTGGCGACCGCGTACGCGATGTTCTTGGTCAGGGCCGTGATGCGCTCGACCTTCACCGCCGGGCCGAGCTCGACCTCGTACCGGGTGACCGTGGGGCCGCGGGTGAAGCCGGTGACGGCCGCGTCGACCTTGAACTCGGTGAACACGGTGGTCAACGAGGCGACGACCGCGTCGTTGGCGGCGCTGCGGGTCTTGCCGGGTCCACCGCGCTCGAGCAGGTCGAGCGAGGGCAGCGCGTAGGTGATGTCGCCGGAGAGCTGTAGCTGCTCGGCCCTGGGCGGCAGGTCCTTGGGCTGTTCGCGGACCGGCTTGGTCAGGTCGGGCACGGCGCCCTTCGCCGCCGGGACCCGCTCCTCGCGGTCCGCGGCCTCGGGCTCGCGCGCGGTCGGCACGGGCGTGGCGGCGCGCTGGCGGTCTGCGGTGACGTCACGCGTCAGGTCGGCGACGAGCGGCGAGGGCGGCATGCCGTTCAGCACGGCTCCGTCCAGGGCGGCCGCCGCGGCCGCGGCGACGTCCACGGCGTCCATCTCCCGGCCGAGGGCCGGCTGGACGGAGGGCCGGCGCGGCCGGCGGCGCCGGGCGAGGGCCTCCTCCTCCGCGGTGTCCGGGCCGCCGTCCACGGGGGCCGCGCGGCGTCCGGAGCGGCGCGGCGCGGCGGGCAGGGCCTCGCGCCACTGCTCCTCGTACCGCTCGTCGTCGTCCTCGGCCACGGCGTCGACGTCGTGCCGGGGCTCGATGATGCCCAGCTTGGAGCCGAGCAGCCGCAGGCGCTGCGGGACGGCGTTGACGGGTGTGGCGGTGACGACGAGGAGACCGAAGACGGTGAGCAGCACCAGCAGCGGCACCGCGAGCGCCTCGCCCATGGCGAAGATCAGTGGCTTGGACGCGACCCAGCCGATGAGTCCGCCCGCGTCCTGGATCGCCTCGGTGCCCTCGCCGCGGCCGGGCGAGCCGCACGCGATGTGGACCTGGCCGAGTACGCCGATGACGAGCGCGGAAAGTCCGATGACGACACGGCCATTGGCCTCCGGCCGTTCGGGATAGAGGATCAGCCGCACCGCGACCGCGCCCAGCAGTATCGGCGCGAGCAGGTCGAGCCGGCCGAAGGCGCCGGTGATCAGCATCTCGACGAGGTCGCCGACCGGGCCGCGCAGATTCGACCAGGTGCCCGCCGCGACGATCAGGGCCAGGCCGAGCAACAGCAGCGCCAGGCCGTCCTTGCGGTGTGCCGGATCCAGTCCCTTGGCGCCGCGCCCTATGCCGCGGAACATCGCCCCGACGGCGTGCGCGAGGCCCAGCCAGAGGGCGCGCGCCAGGCGGTACACACCACCGGTGGGGGACGGTGCGGGTTTCGGCGGGGCCGCCTTCTTGGCCGCTGCCTTCTTCGCGGGCGCCTTCTTGGGAGGCGCCGTCTTCTTGGCGGCGGCCTTCTTGGCCGGCGCCGCCTTCTTCGCGGCGCCGGTCGTACGGCCGGCGCGCGGCTTCGCGGTGCCCGCCGTGCCCTGGGAACCCTTGCCGGACGTACGTGAGGCCATGGTGGTGAGGTTACCGGTGGAGACGGCAGGGGACACGTGTGCCCACTGCTTCACCCGTTCGTGTCGTTGCCGATGTGCCGGGAAACTGACGCATGCTCAAGCACGGGCCGGCGCCCGGACGCACCCGCCTAGCTCTGCGACGGGAGTGTCTGGGAGCCGCCGCCCGTGCCGGGCTCCAGGGCGTCAAGAGCCCTGCGCAGCCCGGTGAGTTTACGCTCGAGGTGGGCTGCCGTCGCCACGGCAGCGGCGTCCGCCGAATCGTCGTCGAGCTGCTTGGAGAGCGCCTCCGCCTGCTCCTCGACGGCGGCGAGACGCGCGGACAGCTCGGCGAGGAGACCCGCGGGCTCGCGGCCGGCGCCGGTTTCCGACTGGTTGCCGCCCTCGAGCTGGAGCCGCAGCAGCGCCGCCTGCTCGCGCAGTTGGCAGTTCTTCATGTAGAGCTCGACGAAGACCGACACCTTGGCGCGCAGCACCCACGGGTCGAACGGCTTGGAGATGTAGTCCACCGCACCGGCCGCGTAACCGCGGAAGGTGTGGTGCGGGCCGTGGTTGATCGCCGTCAGGAAGATGATCGGGATGTCCCTGGTCCGCTCCCGGCGCTTGATGTGCGCGGCGGTCTCGAATCCGTCCATCCCGGGCATCTGAACGTCCAGCAGAATGACCGCGAAGTCATCCGTCAGCAGCGCCTTGAGCGCTTCCTCCCCTGACGATGCCCGCACCAGCGTCTGATCGAGCGCGGAGAGGATGGCCTCCAGCGCAAGCAGATTCTCCGGCCTGTCATCGACCAGGAGGATCTTGGCCTTCTGCACCATGCCCCGTCCTCCTCGCCCCGGCATGGGGTCTCCCCAGCTCGATGAGCCGGGGGACGCACCGGGCGCCGCCCCAGGGGACGACTCCCTTGCGCCGCCCGTCCTTGTGCCGGTCATGGTAGCCGCACCCCGCCCGTCGCCACACCCTGTCACCGTGATGTCACTGTGCACGTACCGCAAACGTGGGGGGAGATCGGATAGTTCCCCGAACTCATCGGTCCCACACGCCTTCGGCCACATTCGATCAGCGACTCGCGCACAATCGCACGCCCGACACTCACTTGTCGCGCATCCACTGCTCCATCACCGAGAGGAGATGGTCGGGATCGACCGGCTTCGTCACATAATCCGATGCGCCGGACTCGATCGCCTTCTCCCTGTCGCCCTTCATGGCCTTCGCCGTGAGCGCGATGATCGGCAGCCCCGCGAACTGCGGCATCCTGCGGATCGCCGTCGTCGTCGCATAACCGTCCATCTCCGGCATCATGATGTCCATCAGTACGACCGTCACATCATCGTGCTGCTCCAGGACCTCGATGCCCTCCCGGCCGTTCTCCGCGTAGAGCACCGACAGGCCGTGCTGCTCCAGCACGCTGGTGAGCGCGAAGACGTTGCGGATGTCGTCGTCGACGATCAGGACCTTCTCACCGTCGAAGGCGAACACCCGCCGCTGCTCGGCGCCCTCCTGCTCACCGGCGGCCGCTGTCGCCCACGGCTCCTGGCCCGGGGCCTCCCCGAGCTGCCCGGCGGTCCGCTGGGCCTCCAGGGCCGCCTGCGCCTTCCGGCGCCGGCGCAGCAGGGCCGCGGGACCCGCCGGAACGGCGGCCGGCTGGTGCGGCTCCTGTGCGCCGCCGGCGTCCTCCGTGGCGCGCTCCAGGCCCAGGCCGCTCCCGACGCCCGGTACCAGCTGCGGATAGCCCTGCGGGGGCAGTTCGGTCGGCTGCAGCGGCAGATAGAGGGTGAACGTCGAACCGCGCCCCGGCTCGCTCGCCGCATGGATCTCGCCGCCCAGCAGCCGCGCGATCTCCCGGCTGATCGACAGGCCGAGTCCCGTGCCGCCGTACTTGCGGCTGGTCGTCCCGTCCGCCTGCTTGAACGCCTCGAAGATGACCCGCATCTTGCCCGCCGCGATCCCGATGCCCGTGTCCGTCACCGAGAAGGCGATCAGGTCCCCGTCCGCGTCCCGCAGCGACCCCGCCTCCAGCAACTGCTCCCGGATCGACTGCGGCACATCGGCGCCCGCCGGCCGGATCACCAGCTCGACCGCACCGCTGTCGGTGAACTTCACCGCGTTCGACAGGAGGTTGCGCAGCACCTGGAGCAGCCGCTGCTCGTCGGTGTGCAGCGTCGCGGGCAGCTCCGGCGAGACCCGGACCGAGAAGTCGAGCCCCTTCTCCGCCGTCAGCGGCCGGAACGTCGCCTCGACATAGTCGACCAGCTGCACCAGCGCGATACGGGTCGGGCTGACGTCCATCTTGCCCGCCTCGACCTTCGACAGGTCGAGGATGTCGTTGATCAGCTGCAGCAGATCGGACCCCGCGCCGTGGATCGTCTCGGCGAACTCCACCTGCTTCGGGGACAGGTTGGCGTCCGCGTTGTCCGCGAGCAGCTTCGCCAGGATGAGCAGGGAGTTGAGCGGCGTACGCAGCTCGTGCGACATGTTCGCCAGGAACTCCGACTTGTAGCGCATGGAGACCGCGAGCTGTTCCGCACGCTCCTCCAGCACCTGCCGGGCCTCCTCGATCTCGGTGTTCTTCACCTCGATGTCGCGGTTCTGCTGCGCCAGCAGCTCGGCCTTCTCCTCCAGCTCCGCGTTGGACTCCTGCAGCGCCTTCTGCCGGTTCTCCAGCTCCGCGGAGCGCTCACGCAGCTGCTCGGTCAGCTCCTGCGACTGCTTGAGCAGCACCTCGGTCTTGGTGTTGACGCTGATCGTGTTGACGCTCGTCGCGATCATCTCGGCGATCTGGTTCAGGAAGTCGCGCTGGATCTGGGTGAACGGCTGGAACGACGCCAGCTCGATCACACCGAGGACCTTCCCCTCGAACAGCACCGGCAGCACGATCACATAGGCCGGCGAGGCCTCGCCGAGCCCCGACGAGATCTTCAGATAACCCGGCGGCACATTGACCTGAATCGTGCGCTTCTCCTCCGCCGCGGTCCCGATCAGGGTCTCCCCCGGACGGAACGACGTCGGCATCAGACCCGCCGAGTAGCCGTAACTGCCGCGCATGCACAGCTCGTACGACTCGCCGCCCGACTCCGGGCCGCCCGTGGGCACGGCCAGGAAGAAGGCGCCGTGCTGGGCCGAGACGACCGGAGTGAGCTCGCTCATGATCAGCGAGGCGACGTCCTCCAGGTCGCGGCGGCCCTGCATCAGACCGGAGATACGGGCCAGGTTGCCCTTCAGCCAGTCCTGTTCCTCATTGGCGAGGGTGGTGTCGCGGAGGTTCGCGATCATCGTGTTGATGTTGTCCTGGAGCACCTGGATCTCACCGGCGGCGTCCACATCGATCTTCAGATTCAGATCACCGCGGGTCACCGCGGTCGCGACCGCCGCGATGGCGCGCACCTGCCGGGTGAGATTCCCGGCCATCTCGTTCACCGACTCCGTGAGGTCGCGCCAGGTGCCGTCGACGTCCCGCACCCGCGCCTGACCGCCCAGCTGCCCGTCGGTGCCCACCTCGCGGGCCACCCGGGTCACCTCCTCGGCAAAGGAGGACAGCTGGTCGACCATGGTGTTGATGGTGGTCTTCAGCTCGAGGATCTCGCCCCGCGCGTCGATGTCGATCTTCCGAGTGAGATCGCCCTTGGCGATCGCGGTGGTGACGGTGGCGATCTGGCGCACCTGACCGGTCAGGTTGGACGCCATCGAGTTCACCGACTCGGTCAGGTCCTTCCAGGTGCCGGAGACGCCCGGCACCCGCGCCTGGCCGCCGAGCCGGCCGTCGGTGCCCACCTCGCGGGCGACCCTGGTCACCTCGTCGGCGAACGACGACAGCGTCCGCACCATCGTGTTGACGGTGTCGGCGAGCTCCGCGACCTCGCCGCGCGCCTCGACCGTCACCTTCTTCGTCAGGTCTCCGTTGGCGACCGCCGCCGAGACCCGCGAGATGTTGCGCACCTGACTGGTGAGGTTGTTCGCCATCAGGTTGACGTTGTCGCTGAGGTCCTTCCAGATGCCGGTGACGCCGCGCACCCGTGCCTGGCCGCCCAGTACGCCTTCCGTACCGACCTCGCGGGCGACCCTGGTCACCTCGTCCGCGAAGTCGGACAGCTGGTCGACCATCGTGTTGACGGTCGTCACCAGCTCCAGGATCTCGCCCTTCGCGTCGACGGTGATCTTCTTCGACAGGTCGCCCTTGGCGACGGCCGTCGTCACCTCCGCGATGTTGCGCACCTGGGAGGTGAGGTTGTTGGCCATGAAGTTGACGGACTGGGTGAGGTCCTTCCAGGTGCCGGACACACCCTGGACCTCCGCCTGGCCGCCGAGGATGCCCTCGGTGCCCACCTCGCGGGCCACCCGGGTCACCTGCTCCGCGAAGTTCGACAGCTGGTCGACCATCGTGTTCAGGGTGTTCTTCAGCTCGAGGATCTCGCCCCGCGCGTCCACGTCGATCTTCTGCGACAGGTCACCGCGGGCCACCGCCGTCGCGACCTGCGCGATGTTGCGCACCTGCGCCGTGAGGTTCCCGGCCATGCCGTTCACGGAGTCCGTCAGATCACGCCACACACCGGCCACGCCCGGCACCTGGGCCTGGCCGCCGAGCCGGCCGTCCGTGCCCACCTCGCGGGCCACCCTGGTGACCTGCTCCGCGAACGCGGAGAGCTGGTCGACCATGGTGTTGATGGTGTTCTTGAGCTCGAGGATCTCGCCGCGTGCGTCCACGTCGATCTTCTGGGACAGGTCACCGCGGGCCACCGCCGTCGTCACCTGCGCGATCTGACGCACCTGGGAGGTGAGATTCCCGGCCATGAAGTTGACGGAATCCGTCAGTTCCTTCCACGTACCGCTGACGCCGTCGACCCGCGCCTGGCCGCCGAGCCGGCCTTCCGTGCCCACGTCCCGCGCCATGCGCGTGACCTGGTCGGCGAACGAGGAGAGCTGCGCAACCATCGTGTTGACGGTGTTCTTCAGCTCCAGCATCTCGCCCGCGACGTCCACGGTGACCTTCTGCGACAGATCACCGTTCGCCACCGCCGTCGTCACCTGCGCGATGTCACGCACCTGACCCGTGAGGTTACGGAACGCCGTGTTCACCGAATCGGTGAGGTCCTTCCACGTCCCCGCCGCACCCGGCACCTCCGCCTGGCCGCCGAGCCGTCCCTCGACTCCGACCTCGCGGGCCACCCGTGTCACTTCGGAACCGAAGGACTGGAGCTGGGCCACCATCGTGTTGACGGTGTTCTTCAGCTCCAGCATCTCGCCCGCGACATCGACGGTGACCTTCTGCGACAGATCACCGTTCGCCACCGCCGTCGTCACCTGCGCGATGTCACGTACCTGACCCGTGAGGTTACGGAACGCCGTGTTCACCGAATCGGTGAGGTCCTTCCACGTCCCCGCCGCACCCGGCACCTGCGCCTGCCCGCCGAGCAGGCCCTCCGCGCCGACCTCGCTGGCCACGCGGGTGACCTCGTCCGCGAACGTCCGCAGCGTCTCGGTCATCTGGTTGATGGTCTCCGCGAGCTGGGCCACCTCACCCCGCGCGTTGACCGTCACCTTCTGCGACAGGTCGCCGTTGGCCACCGCCGTCGTCACCTCGGCGATGCCGCGCACCTGGGAGGTGAGATTCCCGGCCATCGTGTTGACCGAGTCCGTGAGGTCCTTCCACACGCCGGCCACGCCCGGCACGGTCGCCTGACCGCCCAGCTCGCCCTCCGTGCCCACTTCCCGGGCCACCCGGGTCACCTCGGAGGAGAACGACGACAGCTGGTCGACCATCGTGTTGACGGTGTCCTTCAGCTGCAGCATCTCGCCGGCCACATGAACGGTGACCTTGCGGGACAGATCGCCCTTCGCGACGGCCGTCGTGACGAGAGCGATGTCACGCACCTGCGCCGTCAGCCGGTACGCCATGGTGTTGACCGAATCCGTGAGGTCCTTCCACGAACCGGACATACCGCGCACCTGCGCCTGGCCGCCGAGTTTGCCCTCGGTGCCCACCTCGAGCGCGACCCGGGTCACCTCGTCGGTGAACGCCGACAGCTGATCCACCAGGCTGTTGACCGTACGCGCGACCTTCAGGAACTCGCCGCGCAGCGGGCGCACCGCCGCCGCCCCGTCCTGGCCTTCGACGGCCGGCGAACGCAGCTCCATGCGCTGCTCGAGATCACCGTCCGCGACCGCGGAGAGCACCCGCCCGACCTCGGACACGGGCCGCGCCAGGTCGTCCACCAGTTCGTTCGCGGCGTCGACAGCCGCCGCCCACGACCCTTCGCAGGCGCCCGTCTCCAGCCGCTCCGTGAGTTTTCCCTCACGGCCGACCATCCTGCGGACCCTGGCGATCTCACCCGTGAGGTGGAGATTTCGGTCGGCGACCTCGTTGAAGACAGCCGCGATCTCGGACATCACGCCATCGCCCGACACCGTCAGACGGCGGCGGAAGTTGCCGTCGCGCATCGTCACAAGGGCGGCCAGCAGCCTGTTCAGGGCTGCTGTGTCGACCTCGGTTGTCCCATTGCTCCGGGACCGTCCGCCTTTCGCGCGCGTATCTTTGGTCCGCGCCGTCACGCCAGACTCCACCGTGTCCCTCCCGCAGGGGTTGACCGTTACTGCCTGGGCCGTCTCAGGAAGCCTGCCCAGTGTTTCACCATGCCGGAACCAGGCGATAACAGTTCGGCAGCTTCGCATAGCGTCCCCACCCCCGGAGGGCGGAAACAGCGGTGACCGGCATCCGCTCGGACAGCGAAGGTAAGTAACCTGGCATCCGGCTGTCCAACCGCCCCGGTCCGCCCGGCGGGGGCGGTGTGGTGCTCGACTACCACCGGGCACCGGGAGGGGCAGGCCGATCATGGCAGAGCCGGGCGTCGAGACGCGTACGAGGAGTTCTGTGATCACCGCGCGGGCGGCTGCCAGCTTCGACCCTGTCGGGCGGTCCGTCGCGACCGCCCGCGCCTTTGTCCGCGACACCCTCCAGGGGTGGGGACACTCCGACGTGGTGGACGACGCGGTGGTGCTCACCAGTGAGCTCGTCACCAACGCCGTCATCCACGCCGGAACCTCCGCGGACGTGCTGTGCCTGCGTTCCGAGGACGGCGTCCGGGTCGAGGTCGCCGACCGCTACCCGGAGCGGGAGGTGCCGATACAGGGCGCCGGCCGCACCATCGCGAACCTCGACAGCGAGAACGGACGCGGGCTGCTCCTCTGTGCGGCGCTCGCCTCCCGCTGGGGCGTGGAGTACACGCCGACGCGCAAGACGGTGTGGTTCCAACTCGACCTTCCGCAGCGGGCGGTCGGCACCCGCTCCGCCGGCCCGGTCGTACCGACCGCGATGCTGCCGGTCACCGAGGACCGGGTCCGGGTCGCCGTGACCCAGATCGACCGCACCGGCACGATCTCCGTGTGGAACGAGGACGCCGAGCACCTCTTCGGATACGCGGCGGACCAGGTCATCGGCAAGCCGCTCACCGACTTCGCCGCCTGGCCCCACACGCCCGGCCTCGGCACGGGCATCGCCGAGGCTCTGCGGCTGTCCCGCTGGGAGGGCAGCTACGGCATCCGCGGCAGCGACGGCCGGGTGATCCCGGTCTACGCCTCCCACCTGCGGGTGCGCGACGCGCACGGCGAGCCGTCCACGGTCTGCCTGCTGGTGCGCGACGACGAGCGTGCCGTGCTTCAGTCGCCCCAGCGGACCCCCGGCGGCGACAGCCGCTCTGAGCACCGCAGCACGGACCCGTTCGAGGTCTTCATCGGCTCCCCCGCCCCCGACGATCTCGACGGCCTGCTCCAGCGCACCGTCGAACGGGCCAGGGACATGCTCGACGGCGACGCCGCCTTCCTGCTCCTGGCCACCGACGACGAGACGGAGCTGGAGGTCCGGGCGACGACGGGACTCCCCTCGGCCCGCCAGCGCTTCGCCCGTGTTCCGGTGGAGGCCGGCGCGGGACGTTACGGCTCCGCCCGGATGCCCGCGGTCCACGAGGACCTCGCGGCCGTCCCCGGGGCCGTTCCGCTCCTCAACTCCACAGGTATGCGCTCGGTGGTCACGGTGCCGCTGAAGGTGGAGGGCCGGCTCACAGGCTCCCTCGGCGTGGCCGCCGAATCCGCCGGCCGCTACTCCAACGAGGAGGCGCTGCGCCTGCAGTTCGCCGCGGACCGCATCGCGCTGGCCGTCGAATCGGCACGGCTGGGCGAGCTGGAACGGCTGCGCCGCGGCTCCCTGTCGTTCCTCGTCGAGGCCTCCGACCTGCTGGCCGGCACGCTGGACCGGGACCAGACGCTCGCGCTGATGGCACAGATGACGGTCCCCACGCTCGCCGCCTGGTGCGCGGTCTACACGATCGCCGACCAGTCCTCCGAGCCGTACCTCAGTTATGTGCTGCACGAGGACGAGGAGCGCATCGACGGCCTCAAGGCCCTTCTGTCGAGGATCGACCCGCCCGACCCGGTGCCGACGCCCGGCGCCCGGGTCTGGAACGCGCCCGGCGAGGCCGCCCAGCGGGCGGCGCTGCTCGCGTCGAAGCGCGAACTGGGCCTGAGTTCCTCGCCGCCCGTCTCCTCCGGCATCGGCACGACGCTCGCCACGGCGGCCACGGTCGGCGGCGAGACCGTCGTCCTGCCGCTGGTCGCCCGTAACCGCGTGATCGGGATGCTGACCCTCGGCAAGCCGTCCGACGACCACTTCCGCCAGGAGATCCTCGAACTCGCCGAGGACCTCTCCCGGCGCGCGGCCCTCGCACTGGACAACTCGCGCCTCTACTCGGAGCGCATGGCGATCAGCCAGTCCCTCCAGCGCAGCCTGCTGCCGCCCGAACTGCCGCAGATCCCCGGCGTCGAGGTCGAGGTCATCTACCGCGCCGCGGGCGAGGGCAATGAGGTCGGCGGCGACTTCTACGATCTCTTCCCCATCCGCGACGGCGCGTACGGCTTCGCGATCGGCGACGTCTGCGGCACGGGCCCCGAGGCCGCGGCGGTCACGGGTCTGGCCCGTCACGCTCTGCGCCTGCTCGCCCGTGAGGGCTTCGGTGGCCCGGCGGTCCTGGAGCGGCTGAACGCGGCCATCCTCGACGAGGGCGCCCGCAGTCGCTTCCTCACGCTCCTGTACGGGGAGCTGTGGCCGCAGGAGGACGGCAGTGCGGTCCTCAAGGTCGTCTGCGCCGGCCACCCGCTGCCGCTGCGGCTCCGCCAGGACGGCACCGTGGAGCCGGCCGCCGAGCCGCAGCCGCTCCTCGGCGTCATGGAGGACCTGGAGCTGTACGAGCAGATGGTGACGCTCGACCCGGGCGACGTGCTCCTGTGCGTGACGGACGGCGTCACGGAACGCCGCGAGGGAACGCGCATGTTGGGCGACGACGGCCTGACCGAGGTACTGACGCACTGCACCGGCCTGACGGCCGGCGCGGTCGCAGGACGGGTGCTGAGGGCCGTGGAACGCTTCGCGGCGGAGCCGGCGTCGGACGACATGGCCATCCTGGCGATGCGGGTCCCGGAGCCTCACAACACCTGAGACGGAACATGAAGAAGGCCCCCGCCGAAAGGCGGGGGCCTTCTTCATGGTGAAGCTTGTTTGTCCGAGCCCCCAAACGGAATCGAACCGTTGACCTTCTCCTTACCATGGAGACGCTCTACCGACTGAGCTATAGGGGCCTGTTGCGCGTGGCAACGGGATAAAGCATACCCCGGATCAGGGGATGCTTCAAAACCGGCCGCCGAATCCGTCGGATCCGTCGTGAACGGGCCCGGAATCGGTCCGGAATCGGTCGTGAATGGGTCCGGAACGCAGAAAAGCCCCGCACCAGAGGTGCGGGGCCTTCCCACAATAATTGTTCGGCGGCGTCCTACTCTCCCACAG
>NZ_JBIAHV010000026.1:0-66524 GCF_042870895.1 Streptomyces sp. NPDC006294 | reverse complement strand
CCCCCCCCCCCCCCCCCCCCCCCCCCCCCCCCCCCCCCCCCCCCCCCCCCCCCCCCCCCCCCCCCCCCCCCCCCCCCCCCCCCCCCCCCCCCCCCACCCCCGGCCCCCGTCAGCCGATGTCCGCGCCGAGGACCGACAGCGCCTCCGGCACCGGCTGGAAGAACGTCTCGCCGCCCGACGAGCAGTCCCCGCTGCCGCCCGATGTCAGGCCGATCGCGGTGTCGCCGGAGAAGAGGGAGCCGCCGCTGTCGCCCGGCTCCGCGCAGACGTTGGTCTGGATGAGGCCCTCGACGATGTCGCCGTTGCCGTAGTTGACCGTCGCGTCGAGCCCGGTCACCTCACCGTCGTGGACCTGGGTGGTGGAGCCGCTGCGCGTCACCTGCATGCCGACCGTCGCGTCGCCCGCCTGGGTGATCGCCTGCGTACTGCCGTCGTAGAGGTTGACCTCGCTCGGGTGCTCCGCGGCGCCGTCGTACTTCACCAGCGCGAAGTCGTTGCCCGGGAACTGCGAGTCGACCATCGTGCCGATCGCCGCACCGCCCGCCGAGTCGGACCACTCGCTGCCGGACTGACCGCAGTGCCCGGCGGTGATGAAGTGCGGCTCGCCGTCCTTGACCACGTTGAAGCCGAGCGAACAGCGCCCGCCGCCGGAGTGGATGGCGTCGCCGCCGGCGACGAAGGGCTTGAACTCGCCCGCGGTCTTCTTGAGCTCCGCCTTGGCGCCGAGGCTCTTGACGACCTCCTGCAGCGTGGCAAGCTCGGCGCCCTGGACCGTGCGGTCGGCGGTGACGACCACCTTGTTGGTGACCGGGTCGGTCGCCCAGGCGGTGCCCGGGATGGTCGCCCTGTCGGTGAGGGTCTGGCGGGCGCTCTTGAGCTCGACGAGGGTGTTCTCGACGATTCTGGCCTTGCCGCCCGCCTCGCGCACCGTCTGTGCGGCGTCCTCGCTCAGGACGTTCACGACCAGCGCCTTGGCCTTGGCGTCGTAGTAGGCGCCGGCCTCCGCCGCGCCGAGGTCCGCCCTGAGCGTGACGGCGAGGTCGCCGGCCGCCGGGGCGGTGAGGGCCTTCACGTCGAACTGGGCCGTGTTGTCACTGGCGTTCGCACTCTGGAACGTGAGGCCCGCCGCGATGACGGCGGCGACGGCGCCGCCGGCCACAGCCGCTTTCCTCTTGGGTATGCGTCGGTGCTTCAACTTCGACCTCCTGTGGGGGCCGCGCCCGGACAAGTGGGGTGTCCATGGCGCGGAGGATGAGCCGCCCACTATTCCGAGGCGTCGCACTCGCACACAAGGTCGACTCTTGGACGGGCACACGACAACACGGTTGCGTTCACGGCCTCTTCACAGCGTCAGGGTGCGCCGGGGCGGGAATCACACAGCCGGTCCGTCTCCTGATGGGTAATCACCCGGGGGGCGGGGAAGCTCCTGATGTCTGCACGGGACATGTACGCCAAGCAGTACGTCAGGACTACGTCAGGTACGTCAGGCAACACCACGCGGGTATACGGGCGTGCCCATGGGCGGGTCCGGCGAAGGGGGGCGTTCGGGTGCGACGTCGGGTGCGCGTTTCGGACGGGCGGCATCTGATGGTGGAACGACTGGGCGATCCACGAGGCAGACCGGTCTTCCTGCTGCACGGCACACCGGGCAGCAGACTCGGCCCCGCGCCGCGCGGCATGGTGCTGTACCAGCGCGGCACCCAGCTGATCGCCTACGACCGGCCGGGGTACGGCGGTTCCGACCGGCTCGCGGGCCGCAGCGTCGCCGATGTCGCCCAGGACGTCCGGGCGATCGCCGACGAGCTGGAGCTGGAGCGCTTCGCCGTCGTGGGCCGCTCCGGCGGCGCTCCGCACGCGCTGGCGTGCGCGGCGCTGATGCCCGAGCGGGTCACCCGGGCGGCCGCGCTGGTGACGCTCGCGCCCAGGGACGCGGACGGTCTCGACTGGTTCGAGGGCATGGCCGCGTCGAACGTCACCGAGTACACCAGCGCCTCGGCCGACCCGGCCGGTCTCGTGGAGCGGTTCACCCTGCGCTCGGCCGAGATCAGACAGGACCCGGTGCGGCTGCTGAACGATCTGCGCCGGGAGCTCACCGAGTCCGACCGCATGGTGGTCTCCGATCTCGGTCTGCGGTCCATGCTGTTGCGCAACTACCAGGAGGCGCTGCGTACTTCGGCGTACGGATGGATCGACGACGCGCTCGCGTTCTGCAGCCCGTGGGGCTTCGACCCGGCGGACATCCGGGGGCCGGTGATGCTGTGGCACGGGGAGAAGGACGTCTTCTCCCCGGTGGGCCACTCCCGCTGGCTCGCCCAGCGCATCCCGGGCGCGACGGCCGTCCTGGAGCCGGCCGCCGCGCACTTCGACGCCTTCCACGCGCTGCCCCGCATCCTCACCTGGCTGCTCGAGGACGCCTGAACGGCCGCCCCGACGGCGCGCCCGCGGCTCACACCGCCAGCGGCTCCAGGTCGCGGTGGACCCGGCGTTCGTCCTTCGCGATCCGGGTCAGCGCGTGCTCCTCGCCCAGCAGCCGCTGCAGCTCCTCCACCGCCTCCGCCCGGGTCTGCGCCGCCTCGTCCTTGCGCCCGAGCAGCCCGAGGGTGACGGACATGTTGGAGGCGATGGCGAGCACCTCGGGGTGGTGCGGGCCCAGGGCGTCGCGCAGCCGGGCCACGGTCCGCCGCTCGATCGCCAGCGCCTCGTCGCAGATGCCCAGGTCCGCGAGGGCGTTGGCCAGGTTTATCGTGCCGTACAGGGCGTGCGGGTGGTTCTCTCCCAGCACCTCCCGCATCGTCTCGACGACGTCCCGCAGCAGCCGCTCCGCGGACTCGGGCGTTCCGCAGCCCCACTCGTAGATCCCGAGGTTGTTGATCGCGGCCAGTGAGTACGGGTGCCGCTCGCCCGGCACCTGCCGGTACTGGTCGACGACCTCCTGGGCGAGGTCCCGGGCCGCCACCGGCTCTCCCGCGGCGAACAGGTCGGCCGCCAGGTTCAGGTCACAGGCCAGCGAATCGGGGTTGACGGAGGTGTACTTGGCGCGGTAGCGGTTGCGGGTCGCGGTCGTCAGCCGCCGGGCGTCCTCCAGCCGGCCGGCTCTGCGCAGCGACACCGCGAGGCTCTTGGCCGCGGCCAGGGTGCCGGGGAACGTCCGGCCGAGCTGCTCCTTGTAGAGGTCGTAGGTGCGGCTGAGCACGGCCACGGAGTCCTCGTACCGTCCGACCTCCCTGAGGTCGCGGGCGAGGTTCATCGCGGAGGAGAGGGTGTACGGGTGCTCCGGGCCGAGGACCTCCGTGCGCCGGTCGAAGACCTCCTGGTCGATCTCGCGGGCCCGGGCGTACTGCCCGACCATGCGCAGGTTCAGCGCCAGGTTGTTGGCGGCGGCGAGCGTACGCGGGTGGGCCTCGTGGAAGATCTGGCTGAATCCCTCGTGCGCCTCGGTCGCCAGCTCCATCGCCTGGCCGTAGTCGCCGAGCGTGCCGAGGTCCATCGCGAGACCGCTGGTGGTCATGTAGGTGTGCGGATGGGTGGGGCCGAGGACCGCGCGCTGCCGCTCCAGGGTCACCTCGTCGAGCTCCTTGGCCTCCACGTAACGGCCCTGGGAGCGCAGGATGTTGGAGAGGTGGAAGCGCAGGTACAGATACTGCCGGTCGTCGTTGCCGAGCATGTCCTTCCATGCTTCGCGCAGGTCGTTGCCGAGGGTGGAGGCCGTGTTCCAGTCGCCGCGCTTCCACAGGTAGCGCACCCGGTCGATCAGCAGCCTGCGGGTCTCCGGCTCCTTGCAGTAGCGGGCCTCGGAGGGCCCCAGGTGCGGCCAGATGGTGTTGAAGCGCGGCCAGGTCTCCGGGTTGTCGATCGGTTCGTCGTCGTCGGGCCTGGCGCCGGCGAGGATGCGGTGGACGGCGTGCCGCGCGTCCATCTGCTCCTCCTCGCTGAGCTGCGCCCGGATGACGGCCTGGACCAGCCGGTGCACCTGGATGGAGTTGGAGACCTGGTCGACCTTGGCGAGGGCGAACCGGCCGATCTCCCGGATGACCCGGCCGAGGACCAGCTTCTCCTCCAGGGAGGCGTCGTACGGCTTCAGGGCGTCGATCATCTCCTTGCTGTAGAGGAGGTTCGCCGAGATCGGCTCGGGGGCGAAGAAGGCGCAGAGCTGGAGCAGCCGTACGGCCGCGGGCGAACGCTCCTTGAGCCGCTGGATGGACACGTTCCAGGTCGCGGCGACCGGCTCGGGGTAGCCGACGGGCTGGTTGAGCGCGAGGACGCTCGCGGCCTGCTCGCGCAGCTGTTCCAGGTACGCGCCGACCGGTGTGGCGGTCTCCGCGATCCAGGCCGCGGCCTGTTCGACGGCCAGCGGCAGGTCTCCCACGGCGGTGGCGACCTGGTCGGCGTCCTCCGCGCTCAGACCGCGGGCGCGCCGCTGGATGTGCTCGACGGACTCCGCGCGCAGGAAGACGTCGACGGGCAGCGCGTCGCCGTACTGCGACCAGGTCTGGTTCCTGGAGGTGACCAGCACGTGCCCGGGTCCGCCGGCGGGGAAGAACCGCTTGAGCTGCTCGGGGTCGTCCGCGTTGTCGAAGACCAGCAGCCAGCGTTTGGACGGCACGCCGCGCCGCAGCAGGTCCATGGCCTCCTGGGAGGCGGCGGCCATGTCCTCGCCGCCCTGTGCGCCGAGCCGGACGGCGAGCTCGGCGAGTCCGGCGACGACGTCGTCGGGCTGTTCGGCCGAGATCCACCAGACCAGGTCGTAGTCGGCCATGAAGCGGTGGACGTATTCGAGGGCGACCTGCGTCTTGCCGACGCCGCCGAGGCCGTAGAGGGTCTGCGGCTGCGGCAGCACCGCGGCCACGGACATGCCGCCGCCGAGCTGGTCCCGCATCCGCTCCAGTACGACGGAGCGGCCGGTGAAGCCGGCGTTGCGGGGCGGCGCGTTCCAGATCTTCGGCACCGTGCCGGGGAACCGCGGGCCGGGCGAGGACGGCTCCGGAAGCTGCACCGGGCGGTCGAGGGCGCGCAGCAGCGACCCGGTGGCGTGCATCTCGTCGAGCCGGAACAGGTCGACGGGATTGCGGTCGATGTACGGGGTCGTCAGCCGGACGTCGCCGACCCGGATCGGCAGCAGATGCCGCCGGCCGCCGCTCGGGTCCTCGGCGGCGGCCCGCTGGAAGACCTCGACGGCCCGCGGGGACTTGAGGTACGCGCTGGACAGCAGCACCACGGTGCGGGCGGCGCTCGTAGCGGCGGCCGCGTCGAACTCGACGGGGTCGTGCTCTGCGGACACGTCGCGCGGCACGACCCGGAAGCCGGCCCGGCTGAGCACGTACTCGACCCAGTCGGCCCACATCCGGTTCTCGGCGACGTAGCTGAGGAAGAGGTCGGCGGGCAGGGCGGGGCGGCGGCGGGTGAAGGCGTCCCTGATGCGCAGCCGGACGTCCTCGTTGACCTGCGGCATCGAGGTGATCTGCCCGTCGGTGACGACGGCGGCGAGCCGTTCGAAGGCGGAGAGCAGCGAGCTGGTGAGCCCGGCCTCGTCGCCGAAGGTCGCGAGCGTCTCCTCGTAGGCGTAGTACGGCCGGTAGGGGATCTCCACCGCGCCCCAGTAGGCGGTGGCCTCCTCCGCGGTCAGTCCGCTGGGGAACCGGTCGAACTTGAGGCGTGCGAGGGCCCGTCCGGCGTCGGCCTTCTCCTTCTCGCCCTCGTCGATGCGCATCGGCACGGGGAGGATCTTGATGCCCCGGCCGCCGTACCGTTCGTCGATCTGCCGGGCGACCGAGGCGGCGCCGTCGATGGACTGGTCGCTGAGCGTGAAGCAGTCGACGAGGACGTCGGGCAGATGGACGGTGCAGATGTCGGCGATGTCGCTGAGTCCGGTGCGGCTGTCGATGAGGACGTAGTCGTAGTTGGCCTTCATGTCGTCGCGCAGCGCGTCGAAGAAGTGCCCGCCGCCGAGGCGGTCGTAGAAGTTGTCCCAGTCGAAGGTCGAGACGGTGGCCGAGTATTCGCGGTTCTGCCGGCCCGCGGAGACGAAGTCGAGCGTGCCGCGCTGGGGGAACTCCCAGCCGAGGCTCTCCGGGGTGAGGGAGACGGCGTGCGGCTGGATGCGGGCGTAGTCCCGGTGCCAGTCCGGGCGGCGCGGCTCGGGGTTGGTCGCGGCCCAGGCGAACTCGGTGATCAGGTCGATGACGCCGGTGGTCGCGCCGAGGGTGGAGGGGTCGAGAAAGGGGTGGAAGAAGCGGTGCAGTCCGGGCGCTTCCAGGTCCCAGTCGACCGCCAGGACCCGCTTGCCGTTCGCGGCGAGTATCCAGGCCACATTGGCCATGGCCATGGTTCGCCCGGTACCTCCCTTGTACGAGTAGAAGGTGACGATGCGCCCGTCACGACTGGCTGTCATCCGTGTCCTCCGCATCAGGGGCGATGTCACGCGCGTTCGGGACGTACTGGGTGGTGCCGTACTCGGCCATCGGGCCGCGCAGCCGGGGTCGTTCGCTGTGGCTGCCGCCGCCGGGCGGGGCGGGCGGGAAGACCTCCGCGTGGCGCAGGTACTCCTGGGCGGCGGCCTCCGCCACCTGGGGCAGCAGGTGCCCGAAGGCCTCCATGGTGTAGACGCCCCTGGCGGCCGCCTGGCAGGCCGCACGGCCGTGGCCCATGTGGTGCGGCATGGTGTGTTCCAGTTTCTCGATCAGCGCGGCCTCCGCCGCCCGGCTGCTGTCGGGGTCGTCGCGGTTCCAGGGGACGACGACGCTCACCCAGGGGCGCGGCTGTGCGTCGAAGGCGGCGAGCTTGCGCCTCCGTTCCTCGTTCTCCAGGGCCCAGCGGTCGACGAGCAGGATCTCGGGGCGGGTCGGCGGCTGGCCCGCGGCCGTCAGGGGCTCGTGGTCGAAGGAGGAGACGGTCGGCTGGTAGTTGAGCGAGCGCACCAGGTCCTGGGCGATGGACGCCAACGGCCGTGCGGAGTCCGGGTGGTACGGGTTCCAGTCCTGTGACTGCTTGCCGTAGAAGTCGGCCGACCGACCGGGCGGCAGGTCGTGGCTGGTGGGCGCGGCGACGGTGATGTGCATGGGCCGCGGGCCGACGCTGAGCCGGCCGAAGGCGCTGGGCGCCTGGCGGAATTCGACGGGACTGCCGGGTGCGAGCCGGGTGGTGTCGGCGACGCTCACGATCCGTTTCGCGAGCTCGTAGACGGCGGCCTCGTACTCCTCTGCGAATATCCGGAGCTTGATCAGTCCGTAGAGGCCGTCGGTCACATAGCGGTCCCCGAAGGCGCGGTGGTTGAACTGGAGCCGCTCCGCGGGGCCCGGTAACTGTTCGGGCGGCATGGGCACCCATAACGCCGGGACGATCGCCTCCGCGGGGCGGTTGCTCTTCGCATGGTGGTAGATGGCCCGCTGGGCGAAGGCGTACCACTCCTTGCCGCACATCTCGCTGGCGAAGTAGCGGGGGGAGAAGAGCGGGACGAACACCCGGCAGCTGGCCAGCACTTCACCGAGCCGTTCCGACCAGCCCTCCCCCGAGCGTATCTCCCGGTCCATGAAGCCGGCCGGAGCGCCGGCCGGGAGATCGGTCATGGCCATCACATGGCCGACCAGGTCGCGGAACAGCCGCTCGACCCACATGTCCGGGTCCGGGCCTCCCGCCCCGTACCGCGGTGTGTGCGCGTAGCTCAAGAAGAAGTACGGCCGATGGTCCGCCGCCCGCTGCGCTGAATCCGACACACGACCCCCGTCCTGCGTGAACGCCCGGCCCGACACCCGGCATCAGTGAAAGACGCGAGCGAAGCAATCATTCCGGAGCGGGTCACGCTCCATCCCCCCGCCGTTCGGTCAATCATCACCGCTTTTCGGTCATCCAACCCTTGGCGTGGTCGACCGCTTTCCTGATCGAGAACAGTCTTGCGGTCCTTCCACCGAGTTGTCCGCTTCGTTCCACCCCCCAGGAAAAGGCGGCCCCGACCGCCTCGAAATCACTGTCGTCCAGCACCACATCGGTGAACTCGGCCCATTGGGAGCCGCCGTCCGGCCCCTTCACCACACAACGGTAGGTCCGCAGCGCCGTTGTGACGCGGTATTCGGCAAGATGGAACGCGGTGCATTTGGCGAATCCCACATTGATCATCAGGACGTGGGCGCCGGCCCGGTAGAGCGCGCCGAGTGGTGAGCGTTCGCCGAGATGGCAGTCCAGCGGGTGGTCGGCGACCAGTCCGGCCGCCCGCCGGCCGAGCGCCGCGAACGACGTCTGCGGGTGCGCGCTGCGCCGGGCCCCCGCCGCGGTCCGTACGGACTCGGCCAGCCGGCCCATCCCCTGGCTGGGCGTGGTGGCCGCGTCGAAGGCCGGCATGTCCGCGCGGAAGGCGGCGGTCTGCTCGGGTGTCATGCCGCGGACCCGGGCCCGGTACGCGTGGGAGGTGTCGGAGTTCTCCTCGGTGAAGGCGGGCACCACCAGCGTGCCCTCGGGGCCGAGGACCTCCAGCAGCGCGTCGCGCACCGTTCGCGCGCCGAGGCCGGTGGCGTGCAGCGACGCGTGGACGAGCAGGGTCATGCCGCTGCGCACCCCCAGGGCCCGCAGCGCCAAGGCCGGTTCCCGGCCGCCCGGCGGGTCAGCCACCGGCCGCCTCCGCGTGCAGGACGGCGATCAGACGCTTGCCGCTGACGGTCGGCTCGGGCGCGTCGCGCAGGGTCTTGAGGGCCAGGAGGGCATGGGCCGCGGCGGCCGGATCGAGGGGGGCGAGCGCGACACGTTCGTACGCCCCGGCCAGCAGCAGGGAGGCGGGCAGCGGCTCGTCCTGCCACGGGGCGGGGTGCAGCCAGGCGCCGTCCTCCGCCAGGAGGTCCGTGACTTCGCCGACGGCGCGGAGCTGGGCCCGGGCGAAGCCCCGCAGCAGGGCGGCCGCCAGTCCGGCGGGCGGGCCGTGCAGTCCGAGGCCGAGCGCGCCGTACGCGTGCCGCCCGACGGCGGGCCCGGCGCCTTCCAGGGGTGTCAGGGTGGTGAGGGAGCCCGCCAGTTCGGCGGCCCGCCGTGGGACGGTGTCCCGCAGCAGGTCCCAGGCGGCCGCGAGTGCCCCGGTGTCCCCCACGGGCCGCACCGGCTCGCCGAAGCAGTCCCGGTACGGGTCGAGGTCGTCGAGCACGAGCTGCGGCCAGCCGTCGAGTACGGGCCGGTGCAGGGGCCGCCAGCCGTCCTCGGGCCTGTCCGGGCGCACGCGTGACGTCCCGCGCCCCGGGACACGGACGACCAGTTCCTCCGCGGTGCCGCCTACCTCCGCCTCGCACGGCCCGCCGTCGGCGGACAGCCGCAGTTCGCCCAGGGTGGGCAGGAAGAGCGTGCCGGTGGGGCAGCCGACCCGGACGGGGACGCCGAGCCCACCGCGTACGGCCGCGGCGGCCACATAGGACTCCAGGCGCAGGGCGAGTCCGACCGCGTCGGGGCGCCGTGCCCGCAGGGCTTCCAGGCAGGCGTGGAGCCAGCTGCGGGTGTACGGATGGGCGTAGATCTCGTCCAGGCCGAGCGAGGTCTCGTCGATCGTGGACGCCAGCTCCCAGGCGGCGGACCACCGTTCGCCCCCGCGGCCGTCGAGCTCCTCGTTGAGACCGGCGAGGGCGTAGCGGGTGAGGTCCTGCTGGAGGATGAGCAGCGCCTCCGGGTCGGTCACGGCCGGGGAGGCGGCGGTGTGCGCCGTGCGCCGCTCGATGCCGAGGATCAGCGCCTTGAGGTCGTCGCAGTACACCGAGGTGTTGTCGAAGCCGGAGCCGGTCGCGTACCGGTGGGTGTAGAGCCCGCCGCCGCAGGACCGGACGACCGGGCACTGACGGCATGTCGCGCTCACGCCTTCCAGGCCGAGTTGGCGGGCCACGACGCCGGGGTGGCGGGCCACCTCGTCGAAGGAGTGGCGTAAGACGTCGAAGCCGGTGGCGGCCGCGCCCTCGTAGGCGCTCTTCAGCGAGTCGACCTGCTCCAGGGTGCCGTCGGTCTCGACGACGACGAGGTCGGAGGGGGCGAGCCCGAGGGACTCGGTGAGGCTGGGGCCGCCGGCCAGGGTGGAGAACACGGAGTCGAAGAGCCGCACCGGCACGGGCCTGCCGCGGGCGTCCCAGCGGTCGAAGACGGCGAGGATCCAGTCGGCGTAGGCAGTGGGTGATCCGTCCGGCCGGGCCGGCGGGTCGTCCCAGGTGGCGTGCGGCAGCAGGAAGTCGATCCGCGGCGGCTCGAGCTCGGCGAGGGCGTCGTACACGGCGACCGGGTCGTTGGCCACGTCGATGGTGCACAGCAGGCCCAGATAGAGGTGGCGGTAGCGCTCCTGGCGCAGCAGGTCGACGGCCCGCAGGACGAGCGGATGGCTGGTGCGGCCGTCCGCGTAGCGGCGGTGGCGGTCGTTGGCGCTGCGGTCTCCGTCGAGGGAGATGCCGACCCGGACGTTGAATTCGTCGAACAGGTCGAGATAGCGGCGGCTCAGCTGAATTCCGTTGGTATGGATCCTCAGGTCCAGCGCGGCGACATTGTCGAGGGCCGCGGTGAGCTCCTCGCAGACGCGGCGCAGACGGGCGAGGCCCGCCAGCAGAGGCTCCCCTCCGTGCAGGATCACTGACACGGAGGGCAGGGCATGGCTCTTGGCATGCTCGGCCAGTCGCAGAGCTGTCCAGGAAATCGCTTCGTCAGAGATTGCCTTCGGGCGGGTTCGCCAGCTCTGATCAGCGTGTTCGTAGATGTAGCAGTGATCGCAGGCAAGATCGCACCTGCTGTGGACCTTCACAACGATCTGCTGGAAGGGGACCAGTCGGGGCCCTGTCATTCCACCAGTCTAGGCCCGTGGACAAGGCATCTGAAGCCGTGTCAGAGCGCCGAGTTGAACGTGGTGGCGCGCACGATGCGCTCTTCGGCGGCGGGCAGGACGCGGGCGAGCTTGCGGGCGGCGTCGTCACCGCGCACGTCGATCTGTGCCAGCGGAACGCGATTCTTCTTCGCAGCGGCGAATGAAGGGGAGGAGTGCAGAGTCATTGGGGGCCGTCCTTGATGTTGTGTCCAGCTCAATGCTGTACCAGCGGGGATACCATGCACCGTTGCGATGCCGGCGGCACGACTTTACCCTCATGGCCACTCGCAGCAACTCAAGCCTGGAACACCATGTCAAAAGAGTCGCATCCTATTCTCGCAGGGCACCGGGGAACAAGCGATTCCGCCTAATGTGCGATGTCAAAACCGCAGACGGGGGTGTGCATGAGCGAGCTTTCGAGTCCTTTGCAGAGCATGGTTCTCCACAATGCCGATCTACCGGTTCTCTACCACCGCACGGACGCCGTCGCCGTGTCCCGCCAGCGCGAGGCCGTCACCGGCACCCGGTACCGGCTCCTCCTGCTGGTCGCCGGAGCGGCGCTGGCGGCTCTGCCCACCTCGCTGCGGCTCGGCGGCTCCTTCCAGATCGCCGCGTTCCTCAGCGCTTTGGCGTACGGGGGCGTACTCGCCCTGGGATACCGCGCCACCCGCCGCAGAGCAAAGTCACATTGGCAACTGAACCGCTCCGCGGCCGAGTTCATCAAGTCGCTCTGCTGGCGCTACGCGGTCCACGGCGCGCCCTTCGACTCACGCCTCACGGGGGCGGCGGCCGATGATTTGTTCACCGCCCGTCTGGAGGAAGGTTTACGGGAGTTGGCCAAAGTCGGCTGGGAGGATCCCCGCGCCACGGACGGGGACGCCGCGGCCGGTGACCCGATCACCGCCCCGATGCGCCGGCTGCGGGCCAAGCCCTTCAGCGTCCGCAAGGAGACCTATGTCAGGGACCGGCTGATCGAGCAGCGCAACTGGTACCACCGGCGTACGGAGATGTCCCGGCGCGCGACCGCGCTGTGGTCCGCCTCGATCGCGCTGCTGACGCTCCTCGCCCTGTTCTTCGCCACGCTGCGCACCTTCTCCGTGGCGGACTCCATCCAGGTGCAGGGCGTGCTGTCGGCGGCGGCCGCCGCCTGCCTGGCGTGGAGCGAGATCCGCCGCCATCAGCCGCTGATAGCCGCCCACTCGCTGGTGGAGGAGGACCTGGCGGCCATGCACACCGCCATGGAGACGACGGTCACCGACGCCCAGTGGCCGTCGGCGGTCTACGAGACCGAGCGCATCGTGTCGCCGCAGCACACGGACTGGCTGGTGCGGCACCGCAGTTGACGCCCGACCCGCCCGACCGCTCAGTCGCGTTTCAGCCCTTCGCGCCAGATGACCGTCACGGGCTTTCCGAGGCCCCGGGCATAGCGCACGATGTCGCCGGTGCCGCCGTGGCCCCGGGCCGGGAGGCCGTCCCAGACGGCGAGCAGCCGGTCGCAGTGGTCGGCGATGTAGGCGCCGGCCGCGTAGTACGCCTCGTCGGTCGAGTACGGGAAGGACAGTCTCACCTCCCGGGTGGCCAGGCTCCGCAGCCGGCGGTAGCGGGCCAGTTCCTCGGGGGCGGTGAAGCCCTGCTCGTAGTCGCCGCTGGGGATGACGGCGGTCAGCTCGGCGCCGCAGTCCAGGGCGATGTCCGCGAACATCTGGTCGGCCCCCACGGCAAGGCTCGACAGCGCCTCCAGCGAACCCCGATGCCTGCTGAGCACCGCACGCAGCCCGGCGCTGACATGGCCCAGGGCCTCCGGCGGGATACCCCGGTGGCCGGTCACTCCGATGCGTTTCACGTCGCGCTGCAACCGTTCCTAGTCAGTGAGCAGGAGGGGGACTTGGCCCCATTCCTGCTCACTGCGGACGTCCCGAACGGTGTTGGGTGTCCTGATTGCCCGCGTACGCGCCGCGTCCGGCGGCACGCATCTGGTGCGTGGTCCGGGGATGCGGGGGCGGGGTTCCTCACGCCCGAGGGTGCCCGGGCCGGCCTGGACGGTCCGATGCCCGTGCACATCGCTTGGGTGTGCACGGGGCGGTGTCGTCCGTCGCCGGATCGGGTGCCCTTGGGCGCGTCTGCCGATCGCGGTGCTCGCCGCATCGTGACGGCTGGTCTTGCGGTGGGGGCCGACCATCGGCTTTTGCCAGTGCTGGGCGCCCCACTTACTGGTGTAGGCGGGGTCGACGGCGATGATCGCGATACCGGTGGCATCGGCCATGGAGGCCAGCCGGGCACGCAGGCGCCCGGTGGGCATTCCGGAGATCAGCTGCCGGAACCTTCGCCTGCGGCCGTGTTTCTCTCGCGTTTCCTCGGCCTGGAAGTCGAGGTCCTCGACCGCGACGGCCTTCACCCCGCAGGATCGGGCCCAGTGCTCCAGCCGGTCCTCCAGCACCCGCAAACGCCGCGACTTGGCGTGCCACTCCCGCCGGGAACGGTAACCACCAGGCACCCGCTTCGAGCCCCTCTGCCCGACCGGCAGCGACACCCGATGGCGGATCGTCGTCACACCGGCCTCGAGAGACTTCACGTACACGGCCTGGCCGCGCCGGGCGAGCGCCCACTCATCGTGCGTGGCCTTCGTGACCGACCCCGCCCACCGCGACGACGACACACCCGTCAGACCCCGCTTACGGAGCGCCCACGACTCGCCGCTGTGCCCCAACCCCTCCACGCACCGCACCTTCAGGTCCCGCGAGGCCAGCGAGCCCAAGTGCGCACCCACCAGACGCAGCACCTCCTCGTCCTCGGCAGTGAGGTCCTTCAGCCGGTCACGTACCGCCACACCCGAAGGACCGGTGACCACGAACGGCGCCGCCACCTCCCGCAGACCACCCACAGCAAACACCCCCTCCACGCCGGACCACACACACCCACCACCCGCAAAGGTCACCCATTCGACAGGCGAACCCCCGTCCACCACACCGGACCCCGCACACAGCAGCCCACAGCAACTCACCCACACACGCCGGAACTCACACACACGAAGTCACACCACAGCAGTCCACAACCCCTGCACTGCGGCCGCCCCCGGCCGTCCTGACATCCTCCGAGAAACGGGGCGGCACGTCGAGCCCCCGTCCTGGTGAAGGACGGGGGCCGCCGGACGTCGGTTGCCGGCTTGCGAGGGCGTCAGTAGACGCTCACTCCGTACCGGTTGAGAGCCTCCACCACCGGCTGGAAGAACGTCGTTCCGCCGGTGCGGCAGTTTCCGCTGCCGCCGGAGGTCAGGCCGATGGCCCGGCTGCCGGAGTAGAGCGGGCCGCCGCTGTCGCCGGGCTCCGCGCACACATTGGTGCGGATCAGACCGCGCACGATGTCGCCGCCGCCGTAGTTGACGGTGGCGTTGAGGCCGGTGACGGTGCCGCTGTGGGTGCCCGTCGTGGAGCCGCTGCGGGTCACGGACATGCCGATGGTGGCGTTGGCCGCGCTGGTGATGTCCTGGCTGCCGACGGTGCCGGGGTGGGACAGCGAGGTGTTGGAGTAGCGGACGATGCCGTAGTCGTTGCCCGGGAAGCTGGACCCGGCGGTGGGTCCGATGGGCGTGGAGCGGGAGGAGTTGGTGTACCAGGTGCCCGCACCGTCGGTGCAGTGACCGGCGGTCAGGAAGTAGTAGGTGCTGCCGCTGCGGACGTTGAAGCCCAGGGAGCAGCGCCAGCCGCCGGACGCGTAGATCGCGTCGCCGCCGGAGATGAGCTTGGAGAAGGTGCCGGGGGTGCGTTCGATGCGCAGGGCGCCGGCGTTGGCTCCGGCCTCGCGCCTGATCTCGGCCAGCTCGGCCTTCGAGACGGTGCTGTCGGCCGTGACGACGAGCCGGCCGGTGTCCTGGTCGACGTGCCAGGCGGTGCCCGCCACGTCCGCTTCGAGGACGGCCTCGCCCGCCGCGGCGAGCTGCTGGGTGCTGAAGGTGCGTGCCTCGTCGGCGTTGGCGGTGGGGACGGCCAGAGCTGCGGCAGCTGTGAGGCCGGTGGCGACCGCGAGCAGACGGGTACGTCTGGCGGTGCCGGAGTGGGTGCGGGGGTTGGTGCGCCTGATCCTCACTTGTCATTCCTCCCGAGGAGTGGACGGCCCGTCCGTGGGGGTCTGGGCCTGTGAGGCGCGGCCATGAGCACGTCCGGCATCCGGATCGCCCCGGATATCGGACAGACCGTGCTCCTGGCGAGCGCTGTTCGGGAGTATTCGCGGCGTCAACCAACCCCGCAAGGGTGCCTTTCGGCCGCGGTGCACCCGCATGCCGGACGGCCCCGGCGGCCGCTGCCCGCCGGGGCTGTGCCGGGCCGTCCGGGGCCCGCTCGTCGCGACTGGGACGTGTCAGGCCGTCAGGAGGTTCCGCTCACCTGCCGGGACGGGGAAGGGCAGGGTGTTGCCGGGCGGCGGGAAGGGGCAGATGAAGTGGTCGGCGAACGCGCACGGCGGCAGTTGGGCGCGGTTGAGGTCCACGCTCACCGCCCCGTCGGCGGCCGGCGCCTTCGGCCGCAGGAACCTGAAGGGGTAACTCCCGTCTCCGCTGGTCGCGTCGGCGAAGACGGCCCACAGCGAACCGTCGGCCTGCACCGCGACGCGCAGGGTGTGCTCCTGTCCGTCGACGGCGAAGACGATCTCCCCGCCGAGGCCGAGCCCGCGCTCGCGCCCGTCCGCGTTCTCCACTCGGACGGCGTGGTCCGCCTCGTACGGAATGAAGCGGCCGGGGAGCACCCACCGCGGGTCGTACGGCATGGTCTCGATGCCCGCGAACTCCCGGCGCGCCGGGGAGCCGGGGTCGAAGTCGCGCACCGCCCAGAGCCCCTCGCGGCGCAGGACGACGAGCCGGCGTTCGCCGTGCGCGACCCGTGACTCGGGGATCGGGCCGTGGTCGGCGGTGAGGCGGACCTGGCCGGTGAAGGGCTTGTCGTCGAGGCTGAGCCGGTCCTCGTCGGTGGCGTCGAGGGTGACCTCGTCGCCGTCCGCGGCCCACTGACCGGGGACGGCCGGAATTCGCCCCTCCGGGTAGTCGGAGAGCCAGTGCGTCCCGGTGAGGGACAGCGGCCCGTACGGTCCTGAGATGGTGGCGAGCCGCTGTTCCTGCCAGCGCTGCCGTTTCTGCTCCGCCGTCATCATGCCCGCAACCCTCGCACACCCCGTACGCCGGGCCCCCGCCGCGCCTGGCACGGGGCCGGATGTCGGAGGCGTCGGCGCGGGAGCGCGGCGTGGCCCTGGTCGGCGCACCCGGTCGCCCGGACGCCGCCGCGCGGACCCGGTGACGCCGCCGACAGGTGGGCGCACCCGCGGCGGCGACCGCTCACCACCCTGACGGCGCGTCAGCAGTCGCAGCCGCAGTCCGGACAGTCGCAGTCGCGGCAGCAGCCCTCGCGCTTCTTGCGGGACCAGGGGCCCTCGTACTCCTTGGCGCAGCAGAGCCGGCAGGTGCAGCACAGGCCCACGAAGACCGCGCAGCCCGCCCAGAATCCGCGGCGCGGCGGGCGCTGCGGGCCCGGCCGGCCTCCCGGGGGCGGGGGCGTTCCGCCGGGGCCGCCGCCGCCGTAGGGGCCGGCTGCGTACGGGCCCTGGGGGCCGCCCTGGTACGGGTTGCCGGGCAGGGGCGGCTGCGCCGCGCCCCCGTATCCCTGGTGGGCGCACGTCGTCGTGCCGAAAGCACGGTCCACCGAGGTGCGCAGTTCGTGCGCGAGGAGGACGTGCACCAGCCGGTCGTCGGTGAAGTGCGCGTCGCGCAGCGCCAGGCGGATGCCGTGGAGCGCGTCGTCGGCGAGGCGGCGGGCCTCGGCGAGCGGGGTGCCGGTGGCGGTGAGGGGGTTCCAGGCGCCCGACGCCGCGTCGGCCCGCTGGTCCTCCACGGCGTCCAGCAGATGCGCCAGCCTGCCGAAGAGCCGGCCCGCCTCGGCGAGCGGCGCAGCGTTCTCCGGTCGGCCGGCGAGCACGGCGGTGTGCGCGAAGGCGGCGGCCGTCGCGGTCTCGGTCGGTTCCGTGACGGTCAGGACGGAGCTGCCCGGTCCGGCCAGCGCCTCGATGCCGGCCTGCCGCTCGACCGCGTCGAGCAGCACCGCGGTGTCGAAGCCGAGCGCGGCACCCGCGCGTGCGCCCGCCCGGTCCCAGCCGGCGGACACACGGCGGGCCGCGGCGGCCACCGGCCGGCGGGCCAACACACCGTCGCCGTCGGCGACGTGGTCCCGTACCTTGGCCGACGCCAGGACCAGGGAGACCGCGGCGGCCAGCCGCGCGCCCTCGCCGCGGGCGACGGGCGCGGTCCGCATGGCGCGCAGCGGGCACGGCCCGGCGGTGCGCCGCTGCGCGGGGGTGCGTTCGCCCTGAGCCTCCGTCAGGACCGAGACGATCAGGCCGTCGTAGTTGGTGACGACGCGGGCGAACTGCCCGTGGTCCGCTCCAAGTGCCAGACAGAGTCCGCAGAGATGAGCCGTCCACTCGGTCTTCAGCCCGTCGGTGAGCCGGTGCGAACATGGTCTGACGATTCCGAACACGACGGGCCCCCGCGAGTCGCTGAGATGTGTGGCGGGCATCGTATCGATCAGGTCGTTCACCCGTACGTGCCGAAGGTCACCCATCCGGCCCGACTTTTATATTTTCATCCCTTCACGCCCCCTACCACGGCCGGACCTTGACGAATCGCCACATCTTCTGCACCAGTACCGTCACGAATCCCCTGCGCGGCGACTATCCACTTGGCGTCCGATCCGCATCATGGACGACGATAGGGGATATGCGGAATCACAAGTGACCGCGATGAAAGGAGGCGTCCATGGGATCGGTGCGTAAGGCGAGCGCCTGGCTCGGACTCGTCGAGGACGACGGGCGTTACTACGACGACGACTACGCCGAGGGTGCCGAGACGGGTGACGCGTGGGTCACCGACCCCCGTGTGAAGGTCGCCTCCGAGTCCGCGCAGCAGGAGGGCCGCCGCATCGCGACGGTGTCCCCGGACGGTTTCCGGGACGCCCGCGGCATCGGCGAGCTGTTCCGTTCGGGCGTCCCGGTCATCGTGAACCTCACCTCGATGGAACCGGGCGACGCCAAGCGGGTCGTGGACTTCGCCGCGGGTCTCGCCTTCGGACTGCGCGGTTCGATCGAGCGCGTCGCCACGCGGGTGTTCCTGCTGACCCCCGCCGACACCGAGATCGTCAGCGGGGACCCGGCGGGCCGTTCCCAGGACGGCTTCTTCAACCAGAGCTGAGCACGGCGCCGCCGCCTCCCCACGGCTGCCGCCAGAGCCCGCCGGCCGCCACGGCGGGCCCCGCCGAGCCCTACCGGAACGCGTCGAGGCCGGTGAGCGCCTTGCCCAGCACCAGCTGATGCATCTCGACGGTGCCCTCGTAGGTGAGGACCGACTCGAGGTTGGTCGCGTGCCGCATCACGGGGTACTCGAGCGAGATCCCGTTCGCGCCGAGAATGGTGCGTGACGTGCGGCAGATCTCGATCGCCTCCCGCACGTTGTTGAGCTTTCCGAAGCTGACCTGCTCCGGCCGCAGCTTCCCCGCGTCCATCCGCCTGCCGAGGTGGTGGGCGAGCAGGATCCCCTTGTGCAGTTCGACGGCCATGTCCGCGAGCTTGGCCTGGGTGAGCTGGAAGCCGCCGATCGGCCGGCCGAACTGCTCGCGCGTCTTCGCGTACGAGACGGCCGCCTCGAAGCTGGAGCGTGCGGCGCCCATCGAGCCCCAGACGATTCCGTAGCGCGCGTGGCTCAGGCAGCTGAGCGGGCCGCGCAGGCCGGTGACGTCCGGGAGGACCGCGTCGGCGGGCAGCCGCACCTCGTCCATGACGAGTTCGCTGGTGACCGACGCCCGCAGCGACCACTTGTGCTTGATCTCGGGAGCGGAGAAGCCGGGGGCGTCGGTGGGTACGACGAAACCGCGGATGCCGTCGTCGGTCTGCGCCCAGACCACGGCGACGCCCGCCACGGAGCCGTTGGTGATCCACATCTTGCGGCCGGTGAGCACCCAGTCGCCGCCGTCGCGCTTGGCGTAGGTGCGCATACCGGCCGGGTCGGAGCCGTGGTCGGGCTCGGTCAGACCGAAGCAGCCGATGATCTCGCCGGCGGCCATGCCGGGCAGCCACCGCTGCTTCTGCTCCTCGGAGCCGAAGCGGTGGATCGCGTACATGGCGAGGGAGCCCTGGACGGAGACCAGCGAGCGGATGCCGGAGTCGGCGGCCTCCAGCTCGAGACAGGCCAGCCCGTACTGGACCGCGGTGGCTCCGGCGCAGCCGTAGCCGTCGAGCGACATGCCGAGCGCGCCGATGGAGCCGAGTTCGCGGGCGAGGTCGCGGATGCCGGGGAGCTCGCCGCGCTCGTACCAGTCGGCGATGTGCGGCAGGACGCGGTCGGCGGCCCAGGTGCGGACGGTGTCGCGGATCGCGAGGTCCTCGGTGCCGAGGAGGTCGTCGATGCCGAGCGGGTCGCCGGGATCGAAGGACGGAAGCTTCGAGGCTCTGGACATGACGTGACCTCCGGCGGCTCTCACACTGGGCACTCCCGCGGCCGTCGGGCGGCGAGGAGGGTACGGACGGCTCGGCCCCACAAACTAGCACTGCTAGTCAGCGGCCTCGCCAGACGTTACGGCTCAGTGTGCCGTGCGTCCAGACCCCGCCGCCTCCGCGGCCGCGGGTGTGCGGCCGGCCGGCACGGCGGCCCGGTGCCGCTGCCCGGCGCCGCCGGAGCGCCGGACACCGGAGGCGTCGCTCTCCCGGTCCTTGCCCTCCCGGCTCGCCGGGATCGCCGCCGGATCGGCCTGCTTCTGGCAGCTGTCCACCGTGCCGCACTCCATGGTCCGCGGCAGCCGCAGCGCCGCGGCCGCGCCGAGGAGCAGCAGTCCCGCGCTGACCAGCAACGTGATGTGGAGTCCGTGCACGAAGGCGTTACGGGCGGTGGACCGCAGCACGTCGCCCGCCGGACCGCCGAGCCGCTCGGCGACCTGGTAGGCCTCCCCCAGCGAGTGGGCGGCGGCCGCGCTCGCGGACTGCGGGACGCCGCTCACGGACGACAGCGCGGGGGCGTACGCGGCGTTCATCACGCTGCCGAGCAGGGCGATGCCCATGCCGGCGCCGAGCTGGTAGGAGGTCTCGCCGATCGCGGCGGCCCCGCCCGCCTGCTCGGCCGGGGCCTCGCTGAGCATCGACTCGTACGCGCCGAACAGCGTCGTCTGCAGCCCGAAGCCGAGCAGGACGAACGCGGCGGTCAGCAGCCAGGGGCGGTCCTGCTGTCCCATCACGGTCAGCAGCAGCACGGCGGCGGCGGTCAGCACGAATCCCCAGCCGACCATCCGGCGCGGGCCGAGGCGGTTCAGGGTGTGCGAACCGGTGGCGCCGGCGGCCATGGCGGCGAAGGTCAGGGGCAGCAGCCGCAGACCGGTCTCCAGCGGGGTGAGCCCGAGGACGAGCTGGAGGTACTGGACGGCGATCAGCTCGAGGCCGACCAGCGCCAGCATGGCGAGGACGATGCAGCCGACCGAGGTGGAGAAGGCGGCCCTGGCGAACATCCGCATGTCGATGAGCGGATACGGGCGGCGCTTCTGCCGCCCCACGAACAGCGCCAGCAGCACCACGCCGAGGAGCAGCGGACCGGCCACACCCGGGTGGAGCGGGCCGGAGCCCACGCCCAGCCGCTTCACCCCGAGGACCACGCCCAGCACGCCGCCCGCGGCCATCAGCGCGCCGAGGACGTCCCACGGGCCGTTCCCCGCGCCCCGGGACTCGGGCAGCAGCCAGCGGCCCGCGGGAACGATCAGCGCCATCAGCGGGATGTTGATCAGGAAGACGGAGCCCCACCAGAAGTTCTCGACGAGGAAGCCGCCGACCACGGGTCCGGTGGCGGCGCCCACGGCGGCCACGGCCGTCCATATGCCGATCGCCGTGGCCCGCTCACGCCGGTCGGGGAAGACGGCGCGCAGGATCGAGAGCGTCGCGGGCATGATCATCGCGCCGCCGATCCCGAGCAGGGCGCGGGCGCCGATCAGGACGTCCGGAGTGGGCGCGAAGGCGGCGACCGCGGAGGCGGCGCCGAAGATGCCGTAGCCCAGCAGCAGCACCCGGCGTCTGCCGACCCGGTCGCCGAGGGTGCCGAAGAGGATCAGGAGCGCGGCGCAGACCAGCGGGTAGGCGTCCACGATCCACAGCAGCTCGACACCGCTGGGGCGCAGGTCCTCGGTGACGGCGGGGACCGCGACGTGCAGCACGGTCGCGTCGAGCGCGACGAGCAGCAGGCTCACGCACAGGACGAAGAGGACGACCCAGCGGTTGGCCCCGCCGCCGACGGAGCGCAGGCGTGCGCCGGCCGTGGGCGTCACGGACATGTACGTACCTCCCGGTGAGTCCCTCGCGCGCGGCGGACCGGCCTGGACGGTGGTGCGGGGGTTGTCCCGACCGGGCGGCCCGGCATCGACGGGCGAGTGAGTCGACAGCGTACGCGAGTTCGCGCGCGGTGCACGTGGTCGA
Source organism: Streptomyces sp. NPDC006294 (assembly GCF_042870895.1). Lineage (NCBI taxonomy): Bacteria > Bacillati > Actinomycetota > Actinomycetes > Kitasatosporales > Streptomycetaceae > Streptomyces > Streptomyces sp. NPDC006294. Next base: position 45,244 of record NZ_JBIAHV010000026.1, on the reverse strand, counting down.
TCTCTCACCGGATCGGAGGCCCGGGTGTGGTGTACGCCACTCGGCGTGCCGACCGTAGTCGATCTTGGTACGTCTGAACGCGCCGGCAATTCCACACGGTGTTCCGGTGAACCATTCACCGTTCGCAGAACGATGCCTTCCGTGATGACCGTCCGACAAATGCGGGACGAAGGCCACCGGCTTTTCCTGACGGTCCGTGAATGAAACCGGACCTGAGACAAACTCCACATCACATAGGCATCACGAAGAGAGTGGATCGACCTGACCACACACTCACTCGCTGTAACGTCGATTAGGTGCGTACCGACTTCTTTGCCCGGCTGGACCGGGAGCCGGAACCGCCGAAGACAGAGATCCCGCGGATGAGCCGCACACGTCTCGCCCTCTTCGGCGGGACGTCGGCGTTCTATCTGGCCATCGTCGTCGCCGTGCTGGCGTCGACGTGGCTCGTGGCCCTCGACTGGAAGCTGATGCTCTTCCGGCCCTACGAGCAGTGGCCGGAGCAGCACGCCTTTCTCGACTACTTCGTGGTGCTCGGCCAGCGCGGACCGACGGCCGTCATGGTCGCGGCGTGGCTGGGCTGGCGCTCCTGGCGCCAGCACACCCTGCGCCCCCTGCTGGCACTCGGCGCGGCCCTGCTGCTGCTGAACGTCACCGTGGGCGCGGTCAAGATCGGACTCGGCCGGCTCGGCCCCCACTACGCGACGCAGATCGGCTCCGCCGAGCTCTTCGCCGGCGGCGATATATTTCCGTCCGGGCACACCGCCAACGCGGTCGTGACCTGGGGAATCCTGGCCTATCTGGCCACCACCCCGAGGGCGAGGCGCTATCTGTCGGCGCTCTCCGCCGTGGTCTCGCTGGGGGTCGGCCTCACGACCGTGTACCTCGGTACGCACTGGCTGAGCGATGTGCTGCTCGGCTGGGCGGCGGGCCTGCTGATCCTCCTCGGCCTGCCCTGGTGCGAGCCGCTGATCGGCCGCGCGGAGGCGCGGATCCTCGGGGTCCGCGAGCAGTGGCGGGCACGCCGCACCCCGGCGCGCTCGCTGCCCGTCGCGGCGGGCGGACCCCGTCCCGCGACGGCGATGGTCCCGCAGCGCGGGACCGACGAGGCGGACGACCAGGCACGCGAACCGGCGGCCACCGCCGGCGGCACGGCCGCCCGGCCGCCGGCGGGTTCCGTGGCCGGCCCGGCGGCGACCATCAGGACGGCCACGCACGACAGGGCGCGGGCGCACTCACGCTCGGAACGGACCCCGGTGACCCCGTCCGGCAGCAGACGCCCGCCCCATTCGCGGTCGCTGACGGGCGGCTGAGCGGGGCGGGCGGTCCGCCGGCGCGGGAAGCGGACGGAAGAAGGACCCGGTACTCGTCGAGTACCGGGTCCTTCTTCCGTCCGGGCCGTGACGCCGGCCGGGCTCAGCCCTTCCAGCAGCGGATGACCGAGCCGTCCTTCACCTCGAAGTTCAGCCGGCCCGCGACGTACTCCATCGTGATGATCGAGCCGGGCGGCAGCGCTCTGACGGTCGACCAGCCCCTCTCACGGGCCTGCTGCTCGGCTTCGAGGGCGTCGAGGCCGACATACGACTCCGGGGAGTCGTCGGGCTGTGCGGGAGGGCTCGGTATGGGTGCCATGCATCCACCGTAGGCGGCAGCGGACGGTGACGGAAGCGGAGCGGGCGCCGCTCACAGCAGTCCCGTATATCTCACCGGTCACGCTTCTGTCACAGGACATCGACACATCTTCCGTTCGAACTCGTTCACCCGAACGGGCTCTCCTGCGGCGTCCGTACACCATTCGGAGCACCACCGCCGATCATGGCGAATTACATTTCGCATCCCATTCGAATTAATGCCCGGAGCCGGCTCGCGGAACAATTCACACAAGCCGAGAAATTCACCGGTCTTACACAGAATCCACCCGATTCACGAGCTTTCCGGAGTCAGGGCGCGGGACAGCCGGTCGCGCAGCACGCGGATGTGCTCGGCGAGCTCCGGCGGCTCGACGACGTCGAAGTCGACGCCCATCAGCGCCACGTGGATCACCAGCACGTCCAGGTTCGCGGCCCCGGTCCGCAGCAGGCACCGGCCGTCGTCGAGGGCCTCCAGCACTCCGTCGGACGGGCCCACGAACTCGGCCGCGCGCTCGGCCGAGGTGTGCAGCCTGACGACGGCGCGGGCCGGGTACGCACGGGTCGAGACGCCCCGCGAGACGTAGGCCGCGAGATCGTCGGCGGGCGGGGTGCGCGGCGCGAAGCGGGGACCGTGCGGGGGCTTGGGGACGATCCGGTCGGCGCGGAAGGTGCGCCAGTCGTCGCGCTCGACATCCCAGGCGACGAGGTACCAGCGGCGCTCCGTGCACACCAGCCGGTGCGGCTCGACGGTGCGGCGGGTGGCCGAGCCGCCGTGGTCCCGGTACTCGAACCGCAGCCGCTCGCTGTCCCTGCAGGCGTTCGCCAGCTCGGTCAGCACGGCGGCGTCCACCGTCGGACCCCGCTGTCCGCGCAGCATGGGAACGGTGAAGGCGTTGAGCGCGCCCACCCGCCGCCGCAGCCGGTCCGGCAGCACCTGCTCCAGCTTGGCCAGGGCGCGTACGGACGTCTCGCCGATGCCCTCGATGCCCTGGCCGGCCGCCGTGCGCAGCCCGACGGCCACCGCCACGGCCTCCTCGTCGTCCAGGAGCAGCGGTGGCAGCTCGGCGCCCGCGCCCAGCTGGTATCCGCCGCCGGTGCCGGGGCTGGCGTTGACCGGGTAGCCCAGCTCACGCAGCCGGTCCACGTCCCTGCGGACGGTGCGCGGGGTGACGCCGAGCCGGTCGGCCAGGTCGGCGCCGGACCAGTCGCGGTGCGCCTGCAGGAGGGAGAGCAGACGCAGCAGTCGTGCCGAGGTTTCCACCATGGGTCGGAGTCTGCCAGCCGTTGCGGACAGGTGCTGTCCGCAACGGTGCACGATGAGCCGGGCGGGACCGTCCAGCCTGCCGACGGCTCAGCCGGTGCGGTCGGTCCGGCCGCCACGTCGGCCCGGCGGGACCGATCAGCCTGCGGACCGGTCAGCAGGTGCCGGTCCGCTGCCCGGTCAGCCGGGCGGGACCGCTCAGCCAGCGCCTGCGGGTCGGCCGGCCGGTGCCCGTCGGTCCGGCCGCCACGTCGGCCCGGCGGAACCGGTCAGCAGGTGCCGGTCCGTCGCCGGGTCGGCCCGTGCCGGTCGGCCGTGGGCGCGCGGCGGGACCGGGCGCCGGTCGGGCCGCTACTTCCCGCCGGTCTTCCGCCCACTCCGGACCGCGTCCGCGGCGGCGTAACGCAGCGCGTACGCCGCGTCGTACAGCGCGCTGCGCGCGCGGTGCAGCGTCTCGCCCAGCGCACCGCGCGAGCGCCCGCCTCCGCCGCGCGCGAGGAGGTCGGTGAACAGCGCCTCGTGGCGCGCCGCGATCGGGGCCGGGTCGAACCGGGCCGACGCGGCCAGGGCCGCGCGGCCGGTGCGCCGGCGCAGTTCGTCGTCGCCGATCAGCTCCAGCAGCGCGTCGGCGATCGCGTCCACGTCACCGACCGGGACCAGCCGGCCGTCGACCCCGTCCTCGATGATCTCGCGAGGACCGTGCGGGCAGTCGGTGGAGACGACCGGCAGTCCGCAGCGCATCGCCTCGACGATGGTCATGCCGAAGGACTCGGCGCTGGAGGTGACGGCCGCGATCGAGCCCTTGACCCACTCCGCCTCCAACGGGTTCGCGGGCCCCATGAGGAAGACGTGGTCACGCAGCCCGCGTTCGTCGATCAGCGCGCTCAGCGCCTGCTTCTCGTTGCCCGTCGTGTCCCCGCTGCCGTAGATCCGCAGCCGCCAGTCGGGGCGGGCCGCGACCACCTTGGAGAAGGCCTTGACGAGCAGGTCGTACCGCTTGACGCGGGTGAGGCGGCCGGCGGCGACGACCCACTTGCCCGTGGAATCCGCGGGCGGGACGGCGGGCGCCGGCACGCTGTTGGGCACCGCCGCTATGCGTACGCCGGGCAGTTTCATCCGCTCGCGGTAGGCGCGGGCGTCCGCCTCCGTGACGGTGGTGATCGCGTCGAGCACGGTGTAGCGGTGGGCGATCTCGCGGCGCAGGCGGTACCCGTGGCTGTCGAGCGTCAGATGCTCCTGGCCGACGCGCACCACGCCCCGCCGGGTCTGGCGGGCGATGTGCACGTTGAGGCCGGGGCGGGTGCCGATGACCATGTCGGCGTCGAGGGACGCCAGATGGGCGCCGATCCGGGCGTCGGTGAGCCGGCTGTACTGCTTGTGCCGGCCGTCGCCGCGCGGGAAGACCTTCGCCGGCCGCTCGGCCAGCGGGTCGTCGCCGTCGTAGCCGGGGCTCTTCTTCCGCAGGTCCACCAGGTGCCTCAGCGTGACGCCGGCCGGGGCGCCCATGACCGGCTCGTCGCGGTGCCGGAAGACGGAGACGATCTCGACGTCGTGCCGCTCCGCGAGGGTGCGGGCGAGGGTGAACGTCGTCCGGATCGTCCCACCGATGCCATAGGCGTTGTGAAGCAGAAATGAAATGCGCATGCGGTACCGCGCCCCCGTGGTCCTGCGGATCCTCCTGGTCGGGAGGTCTACGCCATGACTCTACTTGGCTGTTGGGAGCGGTACGGAACGGCTGACGACCCACCAGGTGTGGTTCATCTCACCGTCCGGTCGGCGCTTCCGCGGCCGGAGTGCGGGACCCCGGGTCCGGTCGGCGGGGGGCGCGGGGCGGCGCCGTCCGCTCCGATTCGTTGCCGTCGCGGGCGTGACCCCCGCGACGGATCGCCCGTTGAACCTTCGAGCCGGGACCCGCCCGGCCCACCTGATCAAGTCCGAGGAGCCACCCGTGCCGCGCATGCTCGACGTCAGCGAGGACGTACGCGCCGAGATCGGCGACGAAGAAGCCGACCGACTGCTCGCCGGCCTGAACGCCCCGGGCAGCTACGACTGCACCTCCTGCCGCACCCCGGGCGACTCCGAGCAGGAGCGGACCAGCACCGTGCTGTTCGTCGGCGACGAGACCGCCGTGCTCGCCTTCGCCCACGCCACCTGCATCCCCTCGCAGGTCGTGCAGGTCGCGGAGGACCAGCTCCAGGGCGCCGTCCGTTCCATCACCGGCGAGGAGCCGCAGGTCCCGGGCACCGCCCCCCAGCAGGCCGTGCTCGGTGTCACCAGTGGTCTCATCCTCATCGACGGCGACGTGTACCCGGCCCTCGTCGTGGAGCCGACCGCGCCGATCGCCCGCCCGGGCACGGGCGGCAGCGGCGGCGACGACTTCCTGCCCCTCCTGATCGAACAGGGCTTCCTGCCCGTCACCGATGTGAACCAGCGCCCCGCCCCGCTGCCCGGCTGGTCGGTGCTGCTCGCCATGGGCCGGCTGCACGCCGTCCTCCAGCCCGGCACGGGCGGCAACGCGGTCGCCTGGTGGCAGGCGCACCAGCCGCTCCAGGTCACCGAGGGCTGGCGGACGGCCGTCAACAAGACGCAGACGGTCCTGGTGTACGCCGCCCCGGTGGGCTCCATCGGCCAGCAGGCGCGCGAGGACCTGCTGCGCGACGCGCTGGAGAAGGCGGCGGCCGGCGGCCTCCTCGTCGCCGCCGCGATGCCCCTCGCGGGCACCTGAGCCACCCGGACCACGGGAGTGCCCGCCGACCGGCCCGGCGGGCACAGGGCGTACGCCGGGGCCGCTCTCCTGCCCCGGCGTACGTCCCCGCGCGCCCGTGCCCCGGCCCGGTCCGCGCGCGCCCGCGGTGCGCTCGCGCGCTTCCCGTACCGTCCCCCGGAAGAATGCAGCTCGCCGCAGCCCGCATCCGCGACGGGGCGGCGTCGTTGCAGGTACGTGCACTCATACGACCCCTCCCCCCAGCCGTTCCAGAGTCAGATCCCTTCCATGCGCCCCTCCCGCGACGGATCGCCCAGCCCCTCGGAGACGCCGATCTACGACGCGCTGTACTCCGAGTACCTCAGAGGGTTCCGCACGCTGCCGGGTGACCGCAGCGGGGAGGAGGACCTGGATTTCAAAGGGTTCGGGACGGGGATGCGCGGCGGCCGCGGCGGCTTCTTCAGCTACGGGGGCCACACCGGCGGTCAGGCGAACTCCGGCGGCCAGCAGCGCGGTTGGCATCCGCACCAGACCGGCCGGCACGCCGCCCACCAGCCCGCGGCGCTGCCGCCGGCCCCCCGCAGGGGTCTGTGACCCGCACAGCACGACACCGCTGCCCCCGGACCGTGTGCGCGGTCCGGGGGCAGCGGTGTCGACAGCCGGGGGGGCCTACTTCTTGCGGCCGCGCTTCTCCCGCACCCGGACCGAGATGTGGATCGGGGTGCCCTCGAAGCCGAACTCCTCGCGCAGCCGGCGCTCGACGAAGCGGCGGTAGCCGTGCTCGAGAAAGCCGGAGGCGAACAGCACGAACCGCGGCGGCTTGGTGCCGGCCTGCGTGCCGAACAGGATCCGCGGCTGCTTGCCGCCCCGGATCGGGTGCGGATGCGCGGCGACGATCTCGCCGAGGAACGCGTTCAGCCGACCGGTCGGGATGCGGGTCTCCCAGCCCTCGATGGCCGTCTCGATCGCCGGGACCAACCGCTCCATGTGGCGGCCGGTGGTCGCGGAGACATTGACCCGGGGGGCCCAGGCGACCTGCTGCATCTCGGTCTCGATCTCGCGCTCGAGGTAGTAGCGGCGCTCCTCGTCGAGGGTGTCCCACTTGTTGTAGGCGACGACGATCGCGCGGCCGGCCTCGACGGCCATCGTGACGATGCGCTGGTCCTGGACGCTGATGCTCTCGCTCGCGTCGATCAGGATGACCGCGACCTCCGCCTTCTCGACGGCGGCGGCCGTGCGCAGCGAGGCGTAGTAGTCGGCGCCCTGCTGGAGGTGGACGCGCTTGCGGATGCCGGCGGTGTCGACGAACTTCCAGGTCACGCCGCCCAGTTCGATCAGCTCGTCGACCGGGTCGCGGGTGGTGCCCGCGAGCTCGTTGACGACGACGCGGTCCTCGCGGGCGACCTTGTTGAGCAGTGAGGACTTGCCGACGTTCGGACGGCCGATCAGCGCGATGCGGCGGGGGCCGCCGACCGCGGTGCCGAAGGTCTGCGCGGGCGCCTCCGGCAGGGCCTCCAGGACGGCGTCGAGCATGTCGCCCGTGCCGCGGCCGTGCAGCGAGGAGACCGGGTGCGGCTGGCCGAGGCCGAGCGACCACAGGGCCGTCGCGTCGGCCTCGCCGCTCGGTCCGTCGACCTTGTTGGCGCAGAGCACGACGGGCTTGCCCGCCCGGCGCAGCAGCTTGACGACGGCCTCGTCGGTGTCGGTCGCGCCGACCGTGGAGTCGACGACGAAGACGACCGCGTCGGCGGCCTCGATGGCGTACTCGGCCTGGGCGGCGACGGACGCGTCGATGCCGAGGACGTCCTGCTCCCAGCCGCCGGTGTCGACGAGCTTGAAGCGGCGGCCGGCCCACTCCGCCTCGTAGGTGACACGGTCGCGGGTGACGCCCGGCTTGTCCTCCACGACCGCCTCGCGGCGGCCGATGATGCGGTTCACCAGGGTCGACTTGCCGACGTTCGGGCGGCCGACGACGGCGAGGACGGGCAGCGGTCCGTGCCCGGCCTCCTCGATCGCGCCTTCGACGTCCTCGACGTCGAAGCCCTCTTCCGCGGCGAGCTCCATGAACTCCGCGTACTCGGCGTCGCCGAGTGCTCCGTGGTCGTGCTGGTCGTTCATGAAGTCCGTTCCTCGTTCGTCACTGGGCCGCGTCGGCGGCCCATTACTCAAGTCTGGCTCAGCGCCCGGTCAGGCGCTTCGCGTTCTCCAGGTGGGCGGTCAGCCGCTCCTGGATGCGCACGGTCGCCTCGTCGAGCGCCTTGCGCGTACGGCGCCCGCTGCTGTCGCCGGCTTCGAAGGCTTCCCCGAAGACCACGTCGACGCGGCTGCGCAGCGGCGGCAGCGCCTTTATCAGCCGGCCGCGCCGCTCGGTGCTGCCCAGCACCGCGACCGGGACGATCGGGGCGCCGCCGCGCACCGCGAAGTACGCCAGTCCGGCGCGCAGCGACGCGAAGTCGCCCTCGCCCCGGGTGCCCTCGGGGAAGATCCCGAGGACTCCGTCGTTCTCCAGCACACCGAGCGCGTCCGTGATGGCGGTGCGGTCGACGGTCGTACGGTCCACCTTGACCTGTCCGATCCCGGTCAGGAACGGGTCGAGGGGGCCGACGAACGCCTCCTTCTTGATCAGGAAGTGCACGGGCCGGGGCGCGGTGCCCATCAGCATCGGCCCGTCGATGTTGTGCGCGTGGTTCACCGCGAGGATGACCGGACCCGCGGCCGGGACCCGCCACGCGCCGAGGACGCGCGGCCTCCACAGCCCGTACATCAGTCCGATCCCGATGCCCCGCCCGACGGCCGCGCCCTTCTTCGAGGGTACGGTCACCGGGCGGCCCGCTTCTCCGCATCGCCGGCCGCGCTCCGCTTCTCCTCCACCAGGGTCACGACACATTCGATGACCTGCTGGAGCGTGAGGTCCGTGGTGTCGACCTCGACCGCGTCGGCCGCCTTGGCGAGCGGGGAGGTCTTACGGCTGGAATCGGCCGCGTCCCGCCTGATCAGGGCCTCGCGGGTGGCGGTGACGTCGGCGCCCTTGAGCTCGCCGCTGCGGCGGGCGGCCCTGGCCTCGGGCGACGCGGTGAGGAAGATCTTCAGGTCGGCGTCGGGCAGCACGGTCGTGCCGATGTCCCGGCCCTCGACGACGATGCCCTTCTCGGCCGCCCTGGCGATGGAGCGCTGCAGTTCGGTGATGCGCGTGCGGACCTCCGGGACGGCGCTGACCGCGCTGACCTTGGAGGTGACGTCCTGCTCACGGATCGGGCCGGAGGCGTCGAGGCCGTCGACCGTGATCGCCGGCGCCGACGGGTCGGTGCCGGACTCGATCAGCGGCTTGCCGGCGGCGCTCGCGATCGCGTCCGGGTCCGACACGTCGATGCCGTTGGTGATCATCCACCAGGTGATCGCGCGGTACTGCGCACCGGTGTCGAGATAGCTCAGCCCCAGCGCGGAGGCGACGGCCTTGGAGGTGCTCGACTTGCCCGTGCCGGAGGGGCCATCGATGGCGACGATCACGGAGTCCACGGTGTCGGACACCTTCCTGGTTCGCGGGATAAGGGCATGGCAGGGTGCCGGGTCGCCCACCACAAGGTTACCGAGTGCCGACGACCACTTCTGCACCCCCGCTCCCCGGCCCCCGCCGGCCTCGTCCGGCGGCGCGCTACTGCCGGATCGACCAGCCCCGTTCGCGCAGCGCCGCCGTGAGGAGCGGCGCCGCCGTGGGCTCGACCATCAGCTGCACCAGACCGGCCCGCTGGCCCGTCGCGTGCTCGATGCGGACGTCCTCGATGTTGACGCCGGCGCGGCCGGTGTCGGCGAAGATCCGGGCCAGCTCGCCCGGCTCGTCGCTGATCAGCACCGCGACGATCTCGTAGACGGTGGGCGCGGTGCCGTGCTTGCCCGGTACCCGCACCCGGCCGGCGTTGCCGCGGCGCAGGACGTCCTCGATGCCCTCGGCGCCGCCCTGGCGCTTGGACTCGTCGGAGGACTGCAGGGCGCGCAGCGCGCGGACCGTCTCGTCCAGGTCCGCCGCCACCCCGGCGAGCACGTCGGCCACCGGGCCGGGGTTCGCGGAGAGGATCTCCACCCACATCCGGGGATCGGAGGCCGCGATACGGGTCACATCGCGCACTCCCTGGCCGCAGAGCCGCACGGTGGTGTCGTCGGCGTCCTCCAGCCGCGCCGCGACCATGGAGGAGATCAGCTGCGGCGTGTGGGAGACGAGGGCGACAGCCTTGTCGTGGGCGTCCGCGTCCATCACGACGGGGACGGCCTTGCAGAGGGCGACCAGCTCCAGGGCGAGGTTGAGGACCTCGGTGTCGGTGTCCCGGGTGGGGGTCAGCACCCAGGGGCGGCCCTCGAAGAGGTCCGCGGTGCCCGCGAGCGGGCCGGAGCGCTCCTTGCCGGCCATCGGGTGCGTGCCGATGTAGGCGCTCATGTCGATGCCGAGCGCTTCGAGCTCGCGGCGCGGGCCCCCCTTGACGCTGGCCACGTCGAGGTAGCCGCGGGCGACGCCGTCGCGCATGGCGTCGGCGAGCGTGGTGGCGACGTGCGCCGGGGGCACGGCGACGACGGCGAGGTCGACGCGGCCCTCCGGCCGCTCGTCGGTGCCCGCTCCGAGCGCGGCGGCGGTGCGGGCCCGTTCGGCGTCGTGGTCGGCCAGGTACACGGTCACCCCGCGTCCGGCGAGGGCCAGCGCGGCCGACGTGCCGATCAGCCCGGTTCCGATGACGAGCGCGGTTCTCACTGGGCGATGTCCTTGCGGAGGGCGGCCGCCGCGCCGAGGTAGACGTGGCAGATCTCCGACTTGGAGAGATCGGACTCGACGTGCGCGAGTATCCGCACGACGCGCGGCATGGCGCCGGTGATGTCGAGTTCCTGCGCGCAGATCAGGGGGACGTCCACGATGCCGAGCTTGCGCACCGCGGCGGCCGGGAAGTCGCTGTGCAGGTCCGGGGTGGCCGTGAACCAGAGGCTGATCAGATCGTCGGCGACGAGGGCGTTGCGCTCCAGGACGGCGGTGAGCAGCGCGCTGACCTGCTCGTCCATGTGTGCGGCGTCGTCCCGTTCCAGCTGGACGGCTCCGCGGACCGCTCGTACCGCCACGTCGTGCTCCTTAGTGTGTGCCTGCGCCGATGCTTGTGTTTCAGCGTAGTCAGCGCTGGACGCGATGGCGGTGGCGACCGCTCTGCGAGACAGCCGGGGCGGCCGCCTGCGCTACAACCGGGCGCAGGATCCTCCATGTCGTGCCCGCCGGCGAGTGGACCGCCGCCGGGCGGGAGTACGCCCCGGCCTCCCTCGCCGCCGAGGGGTTCGTCCACTGCTCGGCCGACGAGCCGTCCGCCCTCGCCGTCGTCGACGCCCGCTTCCGGGAGGCGCCGGACGTGCTGGTGCTGGTGATCGACGCGGCGCGGCTCGGCGCCGAGGCCCTGGGGAGGGCCCCGGCAGGGCGTTCCCTCATGTGTACGGGCCGGTCGAGCGTACGGCGGTGGAGGCCGTGCCGGCGGTCCACCGGGACGCCGACGGCCGTCCGCGGCAGCTCACGCCCTGGGGCTGACGTGCCGGACATGCCGTACCGGGTTGTTCGTCCGCGCCCTTTCAGGGGCCACGATGCAGGGGCCCCGAGCGGGTCGGGGGTCACGAGCGGAGGAGAGTGCCATGGACACGGGTCGACGGAGGGTCCTGGCCGCGGCTGCGGCCGGAGCGGGCGCTCTGGTGGCGGGCTGCGGGGACGGAGGCGGCGGGGACGGTCCGGCGACGCCGCCGACCGGGACCGGGGAGGACGGCGCGAGCCCTTCCCCGGACGGCGGGGAGCTCGCGAGGACCGGGGACATCCCGGTCGGCGGCGGCAAGGTGTTCACCGACCGGAAGATCGTGGTGACGCAGCCGGAGGCCGGGGAGTTCAAGGCGTTCTCCGCGGTCTGCACCCATCAGGGCTGCACGGTCGCGAACGTCTCCGACGGGACCATCAACTGCCTCTGCCACGGCAGCAAGTTCCGGATCGCGGACGCCTCCGTGGAGAGCGGTCCGGCGACGAAACCGCTGCCGGCGGAACCGATCACGGTCTCCGGGGACTCCCTCCGCACCGGCTGACGTCGCGGGGCCCTCACGTACCCTCTCGCGCATGATCCCCGAGCGACTCGTCCGCGACCACACGGTCTACTCCTGCGTCATGGGGTCGCGGGCCTTCGGGCTGGCCACCGACGGCAGCGACACCGACCGGCGCGGGGTGTTCCTCGCGCCGACTCCGCTGTTCTGGGGCTTCGAGAAGCCGCCCACGCATGTCCAAGGGCCCGCGCCGGAGCAGTTCTCCTGGGAGCTGGAACGCTTCCTGGAGCTGGCCCTGCGGGCCAACCCGAACGTCCTGGAGTGCCTGCACTCCCCCATCGTCGAGCACGTCGACGACACCGGCCGCGAACTCCTCGCCCTGCGCGACGCGTTCCTCTCCCGCCGGGCGCACGAGACGTCTCTGCGGTACGCGAACGGCCGGCGCCGGAAACTGGAGGCGGACGTGCGGCAGCACGGGGCGCCGCGCTGGAAGCACGCCATGCACCTGCTGAGACTGCTGGGCAGCTGCCGCGACCTGCTGCGCACGGGCGAGCTGGTGATCGACGTGGGCGCGGACCGCGAACGCCTGCTGGCGGTCAAGCGGGGCGAGGTGCCGTGGGAACGGGTGGAATCCTGGATGACCCGCCTCGCCAACGAGTCCGACGCGGCGGCGTCCACCTCACCCCTCCCGCCCGCCCCCGACCACGCCCGCGTGGAAGACTTCCTGATCCGCACCCGCCGGGCCTCGGCGCGCTGAGACGCGCGCCGCTGGATCAAGCGTCCCAGAGCGCTCCCAGTGTCACCAGCTCCCCGCGGTACTCGATCCGGTCCGCCCAGGCTCGGGGCCATGCCTTCGAGCCCAGGTGGGCGCCCGCGAAGGCGCCGGCCAGGCAGGCGATCGAGTCGGAGTCGCCCTTGGTGCAGGCGGCCCGGCGCAGGGCGGTCAGGGGCTCCTCGGGGAACATCAGGAAGCACAGCAGGCCGGTGGCGAGCGCCTCCTCCGCGATCCAGCCCTCGCCGGTGGCCAGGCACGGGTCGAGTTCCGGCTCGGGCGAGCGCAGGGCCGCGGCGAGGCGTTCGAGGATCTGGAGGCACTCGTCCCAGCCGCGCGCGATGAACGCCTCGGGCGTCGCGTCGTGCGAGTACGTCCACAGGTCGCCGAGCCAGCGGTGCAGATAGCGGCCGCGGTTCTCGTACGCGTACGAACGCAGCTGGCCCACCAGCCCCGTCGGCTCCGCGCCCTGGGCGAGCAGGTGGACGGCGCGGGCCGTGAGGTCGCTCGCCGCGAGGGCGGTCGGGTGGCCGTGGGTGAGGGCGGCCTGCAACTGGGCCGCGCCGGAGCGCTGTTCCTCGCTCAGGCCGGGTGCGAGCCCCACGGGCGCGACGCGCATGTTGGCCCCGCAGCCCTTCGAGTCGATCTGGCTGGCCTGCTGCCAGGGCCGGTCGCTGTCGAGCTTCTCGCAGGCGACCAGGCAGGTGCGGCCGGGGGCCCGGTTGTTCTCCGGCGAGTGGTACCAGGCGACGAACTCCTCGCGCACCGGCCGGACCAGGCCGGAGGCGACGAGCAGGCCGCGGGACATCGCGGTGCGGATGCCGCGCGCCAGCGCGAGCGTCATCTGGGTGTCGTCGGTGACGATCGCCGGCGTGGGCAGTTCCATCCGCCGCCACGGCCCGCACTTGGCGAGGATGGCCGGCACGTCGTCGAACTCGGTCGGGAAGCCGAGGGCGTCGCCCAGCGCGAGCCCGGTCAGCGCCCCGGTGGCGGCCTGCTTGGTGATGGTCCCGGTGCTCCTTGTGATGGTCATTTCTGCTGCCGTCCCTCCGGTCGCAGGAGTGGTGGATGCAGGACGGAGGCGGCTCCGGCCCGGTAGAGCGCGGCCGGTTTGCCACGGCCGCCGGTACGGCGCGGTTCGCCCTCGACGGCCTCGACGAAGCCGGGGGTGGCGAGGACCTTGCGCCGGAAGTTGGGGCGGTCGAGTTCGACGCCCCAGACGGTCTCGTACACCTGCTGCAGCTCCCCGAGCGTGAACCGGGGCGGGCAGAAGGCGGTGGCGAGACAGGTGTACTCGAGCTTGGCGCCGATGCGCATCTGCGCGTCGGCGAGGATCAGCTCGTGGTCGAAGGCCAGGGGCGCGGCCGAGGCGAGCGGCGTCCAGCGGGCGTGCGCCGCGTCCCCGCCGCCGCGCGGCTCCGGCAGGTCCGGCACGAGCGCGGTGTACGCGACGGAGACGACGCGCATCCTCGGGTCGCGGTCCGGTGCGCTGTACGTCCGCAGCTGTTCCAGGTGGAGGTCGGCCGCGGTCCGCTCCGACAGTCCGGTCTCCTCCGCCAGCTCGCGCCGGGCGGCCGTCTCCGCGGACTCCTTGGGCAGCAGGAACCCGCCGGGCAGCGCCCACGCGCCGCGGTAGGGCTCCTGGCCGCGTTCCACGAGCAGGACGTGCAGCCGGCTCTCCCTGACCGTGAAGACGGCCAGGTCGACGGTGACGGCGAACGGTTCGAAGGCGTACGGGTCGTAGCCCTCGGGGCGGGTGTCGCTCATCGTTTCTCCGGAAGTGGGGGCGCGAGGTCCAGCCCTCGCCGATCAGTGCGTCCACGGCCGCCACGGCGGTGGCGAGCCGCTGTTCGTGCGGTCCGGTGAGCTCGACGGTGCGGCGGCCGGTGCGGGCCGGCTCCTGGCGGAAGCGTCCGGTCATCCAGGGCCGCAGGTGTTCGCCGTCGCGCAGGCCGTCGTCCTCCTCGAGCTCCGCCTGGCGGCGGGCGATCAGCGGGAACTCGTCCGGCGTGAACGCGACCTCGTCCCAGCCGGCGCCGGGCCGCAGCCGCCGCAGCGCGGCCGGCTTGAGTTCGCTGAACTCCCGCCCGTACTCGGGCACGCAGCGGGTCCGCGTCCACACGCCGCCGCGCCGCCGGTAGTGCTCTGCGAGCGCCCAGGCCATCGTGGTGGTGCCGGTGGACTCGGCGCCGAGGACGACCACCCGGCGGGCGAGCGCGGCCCGCACCGGCGGCTCCAGGAAGTCCCAGCAGCCGACGGGGTCCTTGCGCACGGCCGTCCCGGACACCGGGAAGACCGCGCGGTCGGGGTCGACGCAGACGGACTCGGCGCCGAAGCGGCGGCCGAGCTCCTCCCCGTACGCCTCCGCGGTGAAGACGGCGTCCACCCGCTCCGGGACGGCGGCGCGGAAGACGGCCATGTGCGCGTCCCACACATCGGGGTCGTTCGCGTCCACCGGGATGTCGTCCATGGTGCCCACGACCCGTACGCCGGGGTGCACTTCGCGCATCCAGGCCACCCGGCCGGCCAGCGGGACCGACTCGACGGCCGCGGCGCACACGAGGACGGTGAGCCGCTCGCAGCGGTCGGCGGCGGTCCGTACGAGATGGTGGTGGCCGGCGTGCGGCGGATCGAACTTGCCGAGGACCAGGCCGTGTCCGTAGCGCCTCATACGGGCACCGCCTCGCGGCGGGCCGCCAGGTCGCGCGACCAGTTCAGCAGGCCGGCGACGCACAGCGCCATGAAGCCGATGTAGAGCAGGGACGTGAGATACAGCTCCTTGTGGGCGTACAGCGGTACGTAGACCAGGTCGGCGGCGATCCACAGCCACCACGACTCCAGGCGCTTGCGGCACTGCCCGTACGTCGCCATCAGCGACAGGGCGGTCGTCAGCGCGTCCCAGAAGGGGACGGTGGAGTCGGTGGCGCGGTCGAGGAGGACGGTGAGCGCGAGGGTCGCCACCACCCCCGCCGCGAGCAGCCAGGTCCATTCGGTGCGGGTGGTGCGTCGCACCGGCAGGACGGAAGAGCCTGGTCCACCCCCGTGGGTCCAGGTCCACCAGCCGTACGCGGCGAGGGTGATGAAGACGACCTGCAGGCCGGCGTCGGCGTACAGGCCCGCCTGGGTGAAGAGAAGGACGAAGAGGACGTTGTCGGCGATGCCGATCGGCCAGTTGGCGATGTGCCGGCGGGCGACGAGCCACACACAGAGCGCCGCTGCCGAAGCCGAGGAATTCGGTCCAGCTCACCGGGGTGTCGAGCACGGTGTACAACGGCTGCTGCAGCGGCCCGAGGATGTCGGTGAGACTCACGCCGCCCCCTTAATAGTCATAGTGACTATAAAGCGTCGACGGCGGTCGCCACAAGGCCGTGGGACGACACAAGGGCCCGCGACCTGAGCAGGTCGCGGGCCTCACTGTGCGCTTGTGCGGGTTTCTGCCGTTACGGGCTGTTACAGGCCGACTTCCTTCATCAGCATGCCGACCTCGGTGTTGGTCAGTCGGCGCAGCCAGCCGGACTTCTGGTCGCCGAGTGTGATCGGACCGAAGGCGGTCCGCACCAGCTTGTCGACCGGGAAGCCCGCCTCGGAGAGCATCCGGCGCACGATGTGCTTGCGGCCCTCGTGGAGGGTGACCTCGACGAGGTAGTTCTTGCCGGTGTTCTCCACGACACGAAAGTGGTCCGCGCGGGCGTAGCCGTCCTCGAGCTGGATGCCGTCCTTGAGGCGCTTGCCGAGTTCACGCGGCAGCGGGCCCTGGATGGCGGCCAGGTAGGTCTTCTTCACCCCGTACTTGGGGTGCGTGAGGCGGTGGGCCAGCTCACCGTGGTTGGTGAGCAGGATGATGCCCTCGGTCTCCGTGTCGAGCCGGCCGACGTGGAAGAGCCGGGTCTCACGGTTGTTGACGTAGTCGCCGAGGCACTGGCGCCCGTCGGGGTCCTCCATGGTGGAGACGACGCCCGCGGGCTTGTTCAGCGCGAAGAAGAGGTGCGACTGGGTCGCGACGGTCAGACCGTCGACCTTGATCTCGTCCTTCTCCGGGTCGACGCGGACGCCCTGCTCGATCACGACCTTGCCGTTGACCTCGACCCGGCCCGCGTCGATCAGCTCCTCGCAGGCCCGGCGCGAACCCATGCCGGCCCGGGCCAGCACCTTCTGGAGCCGCTCGCCTTCCTGGTCGCCGAAGGTCTTCGGGGTCTTGAGCAGCGGCTTGTCCGCGTAACGCTCCCGGTTGCGCTCCTCGGAGCGCGCGTCGTACTCGCGCGAACGCGCGGGTGCGGTGCGGCCGCCGCCGCGCTGCGGCGACTGCCTGGGGCCGCCCTTGGCGCCACCGCGGGCCGCGTCGCCGCGTCCCTTCTTCGGCGCCTCCGGGGAGCCGGCCACGTCGTAGCGGCGCTCCTCGGGACGCGGCTTGCCCGCGCGCTTCTGCTGGTCGTCTCGGCTGTTGCCGGCGCCGCGGTGGTTGCCGCGCCCGCCGCCACCGCTGCTGCCGCGGCCGCCGCTGTTGCCACCACGGCTCCCGCCGTTGTTTCCGCTGCTGTTCCTGCCGCTGCTGCTTCGCATCAAATTTCCGTCTTGTCGTCTGCGTCGTCACCATCC
This sequence comes from Streptomyces sp. NPDC006294, assembly GCF_042870895.1. Classification (NCBI taxonomy): domain Bacteria; kingdom Bacillati; phylum Actinomycetota; class Actinomycetes; order Kitasatosporales; family Streptomycetaceae; genus Streptomyces; species Streptomyces sp. NPDC006294. The sequence continues at coordinate 28,241 of NZ_JBIAHV010000026.1, read as the reverse complement.
GGTGCATCCGGATCGAACGACGGAACCCCTTCCAGCGTCTCCGCCTCGATCGCGTCCGCCTCCGGTAGGAAGGGCGCGAGCTCCGGAAGCTCGTCCAGGCCACGCAGGCCCGTCCGCTCCAGGAAGTAGTTCGTCGTCCTGTACAGGATCGCACCTGTTTCGGGTTCCGTGCCCGCCTCCTCCACGAGACCCCTCTGGAGGAGCGTGCGCATCACGCCGTCACAGTTCACTCCGCGCACCGCGGAGACCCGCGACCGGCTCACCGGCTGCCGGTACGCGACCACCGCGAGGGTCTCCAGCGCGGCCTGGGTGAGCCGCGCGTGCTGCCCGTCGAGCACGAAGCGCTCGACGACGGAGGCGTGCTCCGGGCGGCTGTAGAACCGCCAGCCGCCGGCCACGAGCCGCAGCTCGAAGCCGCGGCCCTGCACGGTGTACTCGTCCGCGAGCTCGCGCAGCGCGTCGGCGACGGCCCTGCGGGGCCGCTCCAGCACCTTGGCGAGGTGCTCCTCCGTCGCGGGCTCGTCCACGATCATGAGCACTGCTTCGAGGGCGGGCTTGAGGTCGCTCACGGCTTCTCCTCCACCACTTGATCGAACTCGTCCGTCACGGTCACCTCGCCGGCCGCCTCCGCGGCCCAGACCACCGTCAGCTCCCCCAGGGCGTCCTCCTGGTCGAGCGCCACGGCCTTCTCCCGGTACAGCTCCAGCAGGGCGAGGAACCGGGCGACGACGGTCAGGGTGTCCGGAGCGCCCTCCGTCAGCTCCCGGAAGGAGGCCCTGCCGCGCGCCTTGAGCATGGCGACGACGACCTCCGCCTGCTCCCGGACGCTCACCAGCGGCGCGTGAATGTGGTCCACGTACACCTGCGGCTTCGGGCGGGGCTGCATCGCCTTCACCGCGAGCTTGGCGAAGCCCTCCGCGCCGATGCCGATGACGACCTCCGGCAGCAGCTCGGCGAGGTGCGGCTCCAGCCCGACGGTACGGGGGAACCGCCGCGCCTCCTCGTCCAGCCTCCGGTCGAAGATCTCGGCGATCTGCTTGTACGCGCGGTACTGCAGGAGCCGCGCGAAGAGCAGGTCCCGCGCTTCGAGCAGCGCGAGATCGGCCTCGTCCTCCACCTCGGCGGCGGGCAGCAGCCGCGCGGCCTTGAGATCGAGCAGCGTCGCGGCGACGACGAGGAACTCGGTGGTCTGATCAAGATCCCAGTCGGGCCCCATGGCCCTGATGTAGGTCATGAACTCGTCGGTGACCTTGGAGAGGGCGACCTCTGTGACGTCGAGCTTGTGCTTGGAGATGAGCTGCAACAACAGGTCGAACGGCCCCTCGAAGTTGACGAGCCTGACCCTGAACCCTCCTTCGACGCCACCGGCGTCCGCGCCGTCGGGTGCCGACGCCGCGTCGCCGGGCGGCGTGTCCGGCACGGCGTCCGGGGGCTCGCCCCCGGATTCGGGAAGGGGCGGGATCGGGGAAGCCACCTCGACCGGCCCCAGCGCGTCCGCGCCGCCGCCCGGCACGGGGTCCGGGGGCTCGCCCCCGGGCTCGGGGAAGGGCGGGATCGGGGGAGCCGGCTGCGCCGGCGGACGCGGCGCGCCCGGGCCCCGGCCCAGGGCGCGGCGGCGGGGCTGGGGCGGCGGGTCGGCGTTCGCGGGCATGTGGGTCCAGGGAGCGGGAGGGACTGGGCGCGCCCGCAGGCTACCCGGTCAGCGACCCCGCAGGCGTCTCACCAGGATGCTCGCGTCGCCACGCTGTTCGAGGTCCGCGAGGACCACCGCGACCGCCTCGCGGACGATCCGGCCGCGGTCGACGGCCAGGCCGTGCTCGCCGCGCAGCACCAGCCGGGCGTGTTCGAGGTCCATCAGCTCCTCGGCGGAGACGTAGACCGTGATCTTCTCGTCGTGGCGTTCCCGCCCGCTGGGCCGGCGGTTCGCGCCGCGCCCGCGACGCCGCGGCGGGGCGCCGGCGGCCTCCGGCGCGGGACGGGCCTTGGCCGACGGGCCGCCGCCGTCCGCGCCCCGGCTGCGCCCTTCCTCGGAGGTCTCCGCGTCCGTCGCGGAGTGCTCCTCGGAGGAGGCGGACGCCTCCCCCGGCTGCTCCCCCTGCGCCGGCACCCGCGGCTCACCGCCGCCGGCATTCGCATTCGCGTTCGCCTGCTTGCGCGGGGACGACGCCTGCAGCGCCATGCCCCCGGTCGTACGGAACAGCTCGTCGGCCCCGGGCAGACTCACTCGGCGTGACACCGGGCGAGCACCTCCCTGGCGAGCTGGCGGTACGCGGCGGCGCCCACGGAGTTCGACGCGTACGTCGTGATGGGCTCACCGGCGACGGTGGTCTCCGGGAAGCGGACGGTGCGCCCGATGACCGTGTGGTAGACGTGGTCGTCGAACGCCTCCACGACCCGCGCCAGCACCTCGCGGCTGTGCACGGTCCGCGAGTCGTACATCGTCGCGAGGATGCCGTCGAGCTCGAGGTCGGGGTTGAGCCGCTCCTGGACCTTCTCGATCGTCTCGGTCAGCAGTGCGACACCGCGGAGCGCGAAGAACTCGCACTCGAGCGGCACTATCACCTTGTGCGCCGCGGTCAGCGCGTTGACCGTGAGCAGGCCGAGCGAGGGCTGACAGTCGATCACGATGTAGTCGTAGTCCGACATCAGCGGCTTCAGCGCGCGCTGCAGCGTGGATTCGCGTGCGACCTCGCTCACCAACTGCACTTCCGCGGCCGACAGGTCGATGTTGCTCGGCAGCAGGTCCATGTTGGGCACGGCCGTCTTCAGGAGGACCTCGTCCGCCGACATGCCCCGCTCCATGAGCAGGTTGTAGACGGTGAGGTCGAGCTCCATCGGGTTGACGCCGAGGCCCACGGACAGCGCGCCCTGCGGGTCGAAGTCGACGAGCAGCACCCGCCGCCCGTACTCGGCGAGCGCGGCGCCCAGGTTGATGGTCGACGTCGTCTTGCCGACGCCGCCCTTCTGGTTGCACATCGCGATGATCTTCGCGGGGCCGTGGTCGGTCAGCGGGCCCGGGATCGGGAAGTACGGCAGCGGACGCCCGGTCGGGCCGATCCTCTCGCGCCGCTGGCGGGCAGCGTCGGGCGCGAGGGTGGCCGCGTACTCGGGGTCGGGCTCGTACTCGGCGTCGGGGTCGTAGAAGTGCCCCTCGGGGACTTCCTCGTAGGCGGCGAAGTGGGTGGACTCTCGGCCACTCTCGTTGCCGGCCATGGCGTTCACGTGTTGGCCGTCCATCGTCTTCATCGTGTGGGCTGTCGTCATGTGCGTCGGGTGCCGGCGCTGGTGCGTGGCGAAGGGGCGGACAGCGACGGAGCCGACAGCCTCGAGACCGGACGACGGGTCCTGACCCGCCGATGGGGGCGCCACCACGCCCTCAGGGCGTAGGGGGACCGTTCCTGGTTGACCACCCCCGGGAGTAAATGTCGACTCATTCACAAGTCGTCTTACCTCCTTGGACGGTGACCAGGATTTATCGATAGGTCAGCGTGGCACCATGCCGACGGTTTGCGACTCTATGGCGTGTCACCGGTCCGCAGCAACACAATCCGTCGGACCCGGCCCGATGTGTCGGCAATCGAACACCCCTCTGTCAAGGGCGCACGGGGTCTCGTCCGTGCCTCCGCCGACACGTTTCAGGGGTGTGCGAATCGGTTAAAGGGTTACGTTCGTGGCGAGTTGAGCGACCGCCGCAAAGCGGGCGTACACGAGTCCGGCCGGACCTCGCTCGGCAAGGTCCGGCCGGACTCGTGATGTTGACGACGCGGGTTGACCGGTCAGCCGAGCAGCGTGCTCAGCTCGACGCTCTCGAGGCCGTGCGCTTCGGCAACCTCGCGGTAAACCACCTTGCCGTCATGGGTGTTGAGACCCTTGGCGAGCGCGGCGTCACGGCGCAGTGCCTCGACCCAGCCGTTGTTGGCGAGCGACACGATGTAGGGAAGCGTGGCGTTGGTCAGCGCGTAGGTCGACGTGTTCGGCACCGCGCCCGGCATGTTGGCGACGCAGTAGAAGACCGAGTTGTGGATGTTGAACGTCGGCTCGGCGTGGGTGGTCGGACGCGAGTCCTCGAAGCAGCCACCCTGATCGATCGCAATGTCGACAAGTACACTTCCAGGCTTCATCTTGGCGACGAGCTCGTTGGTGACCAGCTTCGGCGCCTTGGCGCCGGGGATGAGGACGGCGCCGATGACGAGGTCGGCCTCGACGACGGCCTTCTCGAGCTCGAAGGCGTTGGAGACGATCGTCTGCACCTTGGTGCCGAAGATCTTGTCCGCCTCGCGGAGCTTGTTGATGTCCTTGTCGAGCAGGGTCACGTGGAAGCCCATGCCGACGGCGATCTGCGTGGCGTTCCAGCCGGAGACGCCGCCGCCGATGACCACGGCCCGGCCGGCCTGGGTGCCGGGGACGCCGCCCGGGAGCACGCCGCGGCCGCCGGCCGAGCGCATCAGGTGGTACGCGCCGACCTGCGGGGCCAGTCGGCCCGCGACCTCGGACATCGGAGCGAGCAGCGGCAGCGCGCGGTTCGCCTCGACCGTCTCGTAGGCGATCGCCGTGGTGCCGGACTCCAGCAGGGCGTCGGTGCACTCGCGGGAGGCGGCGAGGTGCAGGTAGGTGAAGAGCGTCTGGTCCTTGCGGAGGCGGTGGTACTCCTCCGCGATCGGCTCCTTGACCTTCAGCAGCAGGTCGGCGGTGGCCCAGACCTCGTCGGCGGTGGCCAGGATCTCCGCGCCCGCGGCGACGTACTCGTCATCCGTGATCGAGGAGCCGACACCGGCATTCTGCTCGACGAAGACCTGGTGTCCGTTGCGCACGAGCTCGTGCACCCCGGCCGGGGTGATGGCCACGCGGAACTCGTTGTTCTTGACCTCGCGGGGGATGCCGACCTTCACGTCGATCACGGTCCTTGACTTCAGGGGATATATCGGTCGATGACACGCGTACCCGGCTGCGTACAGGCATACCGGGACACACCACGGGAAGCCGCGGTGTTGCCAGTCTAATGAAGGATTTCCCGCTGTCTAGCCTTGCAAAGCTTTAATCTTTGAGCGCAGTGCCACGGATTTCGTAGGTTGAATCCTCTGTTCCGAGCATTCTTTCCGCGGCGGCGCGGTGCAGCCGGGCCGCCGCGGGGTCGCCGAGCCGGTCCAGGGTGTCGGCGAGCCGGAGCTGCAGCGCGGCATGGAGGCGTACGTCACCCGCCCGGCGCGCCAGCTCGATCGCCTCCTGGCAGGTGCGCAGGCACTCCTCCGGCCGCCCCGCGTACTCCTGGACCCGGGCCGCCTCGCTCAGCGCCCTTGCCTGGGACGGCAGATCGCCGGCCCTGCGGTACCCGGCGACCGCCGCCCGCCAGCTCCGCAGCGCCTCCCCGTACCGTCCCGCGTAGGTGTGCACCGCGCCCAGCCGCCCGTACAGCCGCGCCTCGTCGGCGCGCTCGCCGCGGGCCTGGCGCTGCGCGAGGGCCCTGCCGTACCAGTCGGCCGCCCGCTGCCAGTCGCCCAGCTCCTGGTACGCGCCGCCTACGGATTCCATCGCGCGGCCCGTCGCGTACGGGTCGTTCGCGGCGCGGCCGGCGTCGAGCGCGGCCCGGTAGCGGGCCAGGGCGTCCGCGGTGCGCCCGGTCTGCGCGTCGAGATCGGCGAGGTTGAGCAGCGCGGCGGCCTGTTCGCGGTGGAGCCCGCGGCGCTCGGCGACGTCCAGCACCAACTGGTGCAGCCCGTACAGCTCGGGGGCGGCCGCCTCGGTGCCCCAGTGCGCCGCCAGGGCCCTGACCAGGGCCGCGACCAGCCGGCGGGCCAGGGTGTCCAGCTCGCCGTCGTCGACGACGAGCCGCGCGGACGCCAGCAGCTCGGCCCGGCTCGCCCGAAGCCACTCCCCGGCCGCCGCCGCGGAGTCGAAGCGCAGGGCGCGCGGCAGGGCGGCCAGCTTCTTACGGGCCGGGGAGCCGAGGGGTTCGGTGGTCGCCCGGCATGCCTGGAGCCGCCGCACGGTCCGCTCCAGCATCCTGGCGCGCGCGAGCTGCACCTCGGCCGGGCGGTCCGTCGATTCCATCAGCGAGCGCAGCAGCGGCGCGAGCGCGCCCGGCACCTCGAACGACGCCCCCGCCCGGCGCACCAGCCCGAGCCCGGCGAAGCTCTCGAGGGTGTCCTGGGCGGCCGACACGGAGCAGCCGGCCAGCGCGGAGGCGGTGTGCGCGTCGGCCCGTCCGGCGGGGGCGAGCGCCAGCAGCCGCAGCGTCCGCGCGGCGGACTGCGGAAGCGACTCGTACGCCAGCCGGAACGCCCTGGCCAGCGGCCTGTCGCCGGTGGAGTGCTCGTCGCCGGGCGGCAGCGCGCGCAGCCGCTTGGCGGCGTCGGCCACGGACGCCCCTGGGCGGGCGGCCAGCCAGCCGCCGACCAGCACGAGCGCGGTGGGCTGGCCGCCGCACTCCTCGGCGACCGCCTCCGCGGCCTGCGGGTCCACCGTGATCCGCACCGATCCGGTGAAGGTGGTGAGCAGGTCGATCGCGGACTTCGCGTCCAGGCCGCCGAGGGTGCACGGCCGTACGCCGTGGATGCCGGTGAGCGGGCCCCGGGAGACGGCCACCACCAGGCAGTCGGGGTTCTGCGGCAGCAGCAGGTCGACCTGTTCGGCCTCGGTGACGTCATCGACGAGGAGCAGCATCCGGCGTACGGCCAGGGCCTCGCGCACCATCTCGGTCAGCTCGTCGTCGCCCGCGCCGGGCGGTGAGGCGATACGCAGCTTGTCGAGCAGCCCGCGCGCCGCCTCCTCCATGGGGACCGGCCGGCCGGCCGGCTCGGTCAGCCGGACCCGCAGGACGCCGTCCGGGAAGCGGTCGCCGATCGTACGGACGAGCTGCTCCGCCAGCGCGGTGCGTCCCGCGCCCGGACGCCCGGCGATCAGCAGCACGCGTGCGCGGGGGGCCTTGCGGCCGGCGAGCGTGTCGAGTCCGGCCCGCTCGATGTCGGCGACGAGGGCCTTGAGCTCCCGCTGCCGTCCGAAGAACACCCTCTCCTCAGGGTGCCCGCCGCGCTCCGCCCCGCCGGCGCGGCGGGTGTCCCGCCCTCGCGCGCCGATGGCCGGCGGCGCGACGGGCGGCGCGACGGGCGGTCGCGGCGCGGCGTCGAGCGAGCCGGGGGCGGCCGTCTCCGGCGGGTCCGCCGCATCCGCCCGCGCGGCGGCGTCCCCCTCGCCGGCGTCTGGCGCCGGGCCCGTGTCCTCGCCGTGCGCGCCGTGCGCGCCGTGCGCGCCGTCGACACCGGTGTCCCCAGCGGTCCCGCTCGTACCGGCGCCGGCCTCGCCACCGTCCTCGCGCGGGGCCGGAGACGCGGGCCCCGGCTCGGCGGAGTCCTCCGGTACGGACCCGTTCGCGGCCTCCGATCCTGCCGGGGTGTCAGCCGAGCCCGCGGCCGGCGACGGCGCGGTGCCGAGGGCGTCCGCTGCGCCGGAACGGGTCCGTCCGGTGGTGTCGGGCCGGTGGTCGGCGTGTGAACGGGCTCTGGCGACGGCCGGCCGGGACACCGCTTCGCCGGCGGTCGCCGTCTCCGCGTCGGCCGGCCGGTCGGGGCCGTCCAAGTCCAGCGCCTGATCCGTCACGGGCCACGCTCCAGTCCGCCGTGCGAGCCGAGCCCGGCGGGGCTCCGCACGGGCGGTTCGAGCGTAGTTCAGGCACCACGGCGATCCGTGCGGAGCAGGGCGGAGGCGTCGCTCGATCGGATCAACAGATCGTCACATCAGGCACGCCTTCGGGGTATTCAGGCCTCGAACGGCCGCGCCGGCCACGGCGCCTCCGCGGGACGCAGCGCGTCGAACCCGTCGCCGCCGCGCGCCGCGACCGCGGACAGCACGCCGACGACCAGGCAGGTGTTGTGGAGGTCGCCGGCGAGCACCCCGCTCACCAGCTCCTCCAGCGGCACCCGCGCCAGCTCCATGTCGGCCTCCTCCTCCGAGACCTCGAAGCGCTCGCCCTCCGCCTCCGAGAGCTCGCGGGCGAGGAAGATCCGCACGGCCTCGTCGCAGCCGCCGGGCGTGGTGTAGACGTCGGTGAGCACCCGCCAGTCCTCTGCCTTGACGTGCGCCTCCTCGTACAGCTCGCGCTGCGCGGCGTGCAGCGGGTTCTCCCCCGGCACGTCGAGCAGTCCGGCCGGGATCTCCCACAGCCGCTGGCGCACCGGGTGGCGGTACTGGCGGAGCACCAGGACCCGGCCCGCGTCGTCGAGGGCGAGCACGGCGACGGAGCCCGGGTGGACCTGGTAGTCGCGCCCCACGACCCTGCCGTCGGGCATGACGACGTCATCGGTGCGGACGCTGGTCTTGTTGCCCCGGAACGGCGTCGAGGTCGCGGTGACCTGCCAGTGCTCGGGCGTGTCCTTGATGGCCATCGAAAAGCGTCCTTCCAACCGCAGAACGGAAACCGGGGCACGGAACCCTTCGCAGGTCCGTACCCCGGTCAACCGTATCGCCTGTGCGTCAGCGTCCCGACTTGCGCTCCACGGCCGCCTTCACCAGACCGGCGAACAGCGGGTGCGGACGCGTCGGACGCGAACGCAGCTCCGGGTGCGCCTGGGTGGCGACGAGGTACGGGTGCACCTCGCGCGGGTACTCGACGTACTCGACGAGCTTGTTGTCGGGGGACGTGCCCGAGAAGAGGATGCCCGCCTTCTTCTCCAGCTCCGCCCGGTAGGCGTTGTTCACCTCGTAGCGGTGGCGGTGGCGCTCCTCGACGTACTGCTCGTCGCCGTAGACCTCGCGCACGATCGAGCCCTCCGCGAGCTTCGCCGGGTACAGGCCGAGCCGCATCGTGCCGCCCAGGTCGCCCGCGCCCTCCACGTAGGCGAGCTGCTCCTCCATGGTGGAGATCACCGGGTGGGAGGTGGCCGCGTCGAACTCGGTGGAGTTGGCGTCGGGGATCTCGGCCAGGTTGCGCGCGGCCTCGATCACGATGCACTGCAGGCCCAGACAGAGGCCGAGCAGCGGGATCTTGTTCTCGCGGGCGTACTTGATCGCGCCGACCTTGCCGTCCACGCCGCGCTCACCGAAGCCGCCGGGGATGACGATCGCGTCGACGTCGCCGAGCTGCTTCTGCGCGCCCGCCGGCGTCCGGCACTCGTCGGAGGTGACCCACTTGACCTTGACGCGGGCCCTGTTGGCGAAACCGCCGGCGCGCATCGCCTCGGTGACCGACAGATACGCGTCGGGCAGGTCGATGTACTTGCCGACGAGCGCGACGCTGACCTCGTGGTCCGGCTTGTGGACCCGGTCGAGCAGGTCCTCCCACACCGTCCAGTCCACGTCGCGGAACGGCAGGTCGAGCTTGCGCACGACGTACGCGTCGAGGCCCTCGGTGTGCAGCACCTTGGGGATGTCGTAGATCGACTTGGCGTCGATGGCGGCGACGACCGCGGCCTCGTCGACGTCACACATCAGCGAGATCTTGCGCTTGATCGCGGTCGGCACCTCACGGTCGGCGCGCAGCACGATCGCGTCGGGCTGGATGCCGATGTTGCGCAGCGCGGCGACGGAGTGCTGCGTCGGCTTGGTCTTCAGCTCGCCGGACGGGCCGATGTAGGGCAGCAGCGAGATGTGCACGACGAAGACGTTGTCCCGGCCGACCTCGTGGCGCACCTGGCGGACGGTCTCCAGGAACGGCAGCGACTCGATGTCGCCGACCGTGCCGCCGACCTCGGTGATGACGACGTCGACGTCGTCGGTCGCCATCCGGCGGATCCGGGACTTGATCTCGTTGGTGATGTGCGGGATGACCTGCACGGTGTCGCCCAGGTACTCGCCGCGCCGCTCCTTGGCGATGACCTGCGAGTAGACCTGGCCGGTGGTGACGTTGGCCGAGCCGTCGAGGTCGACGTCGAGGAAGCGCTCGTAGTGGCCGATGTCCAGGTCGGTCTCGGCGCCGTCGTTGGTGACGAAGACCTCACCGTGCTGGAACGGGTTCATCGTGCCGGGGTCTACGTTGAGGTACGGGTCGAGCTTCTGCATCGTGACCCGCAGGCCGCGCGCCTTGAGCAGCTGGCCCAGGCTGGAGGCCGTGAGGCCCTTGCCGAGGGAGGAGGCGACACCCCCGGTGACGAAGATGTGCTTGGTCGTCATGGCTGTGCTGTTTCGAAAAGCAGCGGGCGGCATCGCCAAGAGGGGGCTCCCGTGGTCGCTAAGTGAGGTGCGTGTCGGCCGCCGACCCGGATCCGGGGGTGCCGTCGCTGCGGTTTCGGTGCCTTGCGGCCACCGGTCCACGGGGTACCAGGGTATCAGCGCCATGGAGGGGTCGCCTCCGGCCACGCCTCCGCACGCGGCCGGAGGGTGCGCGGAGGTACCGTGACGACAGGTGTGGGAGCCGCTCATCGCAGAAGACCGTCCGCTCAGCCGTTCGGCGCACCCATGTTGCCGGGACACCCACACAGATCACCGGCGTGCGTCGTATCCTGCTCGGACACTCGCTGCCGAGCCGGACGTGTGAACGGCCTCCATCCCCTGACCGTCACGCGGACATCGGCGCCCCCACCAGGCAGTGGCATCGCCTCCCGCGTGGTGTTTTTGGGGTAGCCACGGCTCGTCGACGACTCTTGACCCCAAGGAAACCGCAGAAACCGCAGCAAGCGCCCCGCGGGGCGGACGTGGCCGTTCGACTGGAGATGCACGTGGCCGGGCGCATCGAGGATTACGCACTCATCGGAGACATGCAGACCGCAGCGCTGGTCTGCCGGGACGGCACGGTCGACTGGCTGTGCCTGCCCCGCTTCGACTCCCAGGCCATCTTCGCCGGGCTGCTGGGCACCGAGGAGCACGGCTTCTGGCGGCTGGGGCCGGCGTACGGCACCCATTCCCAGGCGCCGGCCGCGACCCGCCGCGAGTACCGCGGCGACTCCCTGATCCTGGAATCGGAGTGGGACACCCCGCGCGGCACCGTCCGCGTGACCGATTTCATGCCGCCCCGTGACGGCGCCCCGCAGTTGATCCGGATCGTGGAGGGCGTCTCCGGCCGGGTGCCGATGCGTTCCGCCCTGCGGATGCGCTTCAGCTACGGACGGATCGTGCCGTGGGTCCACAAGGTGGACAACCGCACGGTCGGCGTCGCGGGCCCCGACTCGGTGTGGCTCGACGCCGACACGGACACGTACGGCAAAGACCTCACGACCTACTCGGACTTCACCGTCGGCCCCGGCGACCGGCTCACCTTCACGCTCAGCTGGCAGCCCTCCCACAAGGAGCCGCCGGCCCTCCCGGACCCGGCGGGCTCCCTGGAGGCGACCGTCGAGTTCTGGCGCGACTGGATCGACCACTGCACGTACCACGGCCCCTACCGGGAGGCCGTGGTCCGCTCGCTGATCACGCTGAAGGCCCTGACGTACGCCCCGACCGGCGGCATCGTCGCCGCGCCGACCACCTCCCTCCCGGAGGAGATCGGCGGCGTCCGCAACTGGGACTACCGCTACACCTGGCTGCGGGACGCGGCGATCACCCTCTCCTCGCTGCTGCGCACCGGCTACCGCGAAGAGGCCCGTGCCTGGCGCGAGTGGCTGCTGCGCGCCGTCGCCGGCGACCCGGAGAACCTGCAGATCATGTACGGCATCGCGGGCGAGCGCGAGCTCGGCGAGGCGGAGCTCGACTGGCTGCCCGGCTACGAGAACTCGGGACCGGTGCGCGTCGGCAACGGCGCGGCGCACCAGCTCCAGCTCGACGTGTACGGCGAGGTCACCGAGGCCCTGCACCTCGCGCACATGACGGGCCTGGCCCGCAACGACTACGCGTCCCTGCTCCAGCTCAAGCTGATCCGCTACCTGGAGAAGCACTGGGACCAGCCCGACGAGGGCATCTGGGAGGTCCGCGGGCCACGCCGCCACTTCGTGCACTCGAAGGTGATGGCGTGGGTCGCCGTCGACCGCACGATCAAGCTGATCGAGTCCGGCGACGCGGACGGGCCGCTGGAGCGCTGGATCGAACTGCGCGACGAGATCCACCGGGACGTCTGCGAGAAGGGCTACGACCCCGAGCGCAACACCTTCACCCAGTCGTACGGCTCGAAGGAGCTGGACGCGTCCCTGCTGCTGATCCCGCAGATGGGCTTCCTGCCGCCCGACGACAAGCGCGTCATCGGCACCATCGAGGCGATCCAGCGCGAGCTGTCCACCGACGACGGTTTCATCCTGCGGTACCCGACGGAGGGCGCGGACGAGGGCGTCGACGGTCTGCCCGGCGACGAGGGCGCGTTCCTGGCGTGCTCGTTCTGGATGGCGGACGACCTGGCGATGATCGGACGGGTGGACGAGGCGCGGCGGCTGTTCGAGAAGCTGCTGTCGCTCCGCAACGACCTCGGTCTCCTCGCGGAGGAGTGGGACCCGCGACTCCAGCGCCAGGTGGGCAACTTCCCGCAGGCGTTCAGCCACGTGCCGCTGATCGACACCGCCCTGCGGCTGACCGCATCCGGGGCGTACGGCGGTTAGGCCCGCTGTTGGCCTGGGAACTGGCTCGCCGGTAGCGTCCACAGCCATGGAAACGCAGGGCGGCATCACCGTACGGCGGGCGCTCGAGCTGCCCGGCCTCCGCAGCGGGCTCCCGGAGGTCCTCGCGGGGGCCGACCGGCTGGAGCGCGCCGTGCGCTGGGTGCACGCCGGCGAGGTGCCGAACATCGCCTCGCTGCTCAAGGGCGGCGAGCTGCTGCTGACCACCGGTCTCGGCCTGGGCACCCGCCCGGCCGAGCAGCGTGCCTTCGTGCACCGGCTCGCCGAACGCGGCATCGCGGCGCTCGTCGTCGAGCTCGGGCCCCGGTTCTCCCGGCTGCCGGCCTCGATCGTGGAGGCCGCACGGGCGGCCGGGCTGCCGCTGGTCCAACTGCACCGCGAGGTGCCGTTCGTGACGGTGACCGAAGAGATCCACACCGAGATCGTCAACGGCCACTACGCCCTGCTCCAGCAGGCGGAGGAGGTCCACCGCCGCTGCACCGAGGCCCTCCTCGGCGGGGGCGGCGTGCCCGAAGTGCTCGGCATCCTCGCGTCCTTCACCGGCGACCCGGTGTTCCTCGAGACGCCCGACGGCCGGCTGCTGTACGCCGCCGACCTGCCGGGCGCCGAGTCCGCGCCGGCCGACCCCCTCCAGGTGTGGGAGGGCCTGCGCGGCGGCCGTCAGGACGGGCCGCCGGCGAACGCCGTCCTCGTCGACGTGCCCGGCGGCGGCCGCGGGGCCGGTGCGGTCCGGGCCCGGCTGGTGCTGCTGGCCGTCTCCTCCCCGCTGCTGCCCGTGCACCGGATGGCGGCGGAGCGGGCGGCGGGCATCCTCGCCGTCGTCCTCATGCAGGCCCGCCAGGAGGAGGAGCTCGCGGCCCGCGGCCGCGGCGACTTCCTCACCGACCTGGCGGAGGGCCGCATCGCCCCGGACGCCGCGCCCGCGCAGGCCCGCGTCCTCGGCTTCAAGCCGGGCGCCGGGCCGCTGCTGCCGGTCGTCATGCGGCTCGCGGCCGAACTGACGCCGACGGGCAACTGGGCGGTGCTCGCCCGCGCCGTGTCCGAGGAGCTGTCGTCGCTCGGGGTGCCCGTACTCCTCGGCGTACGGCCCGTGGAGGGCCGGGTGCCGCTCCTCGTCGGCCTGCGCGCCGAGACCGACCGGGCCGCCGTCGCCGACCGGGTCGCGGACGCGCTGCGCGCCGGTGTGGCCCGCGCGGGGCTCGAACGGGCGGGCGCGCACCCTCCGGTGGTCGTGGTCGCCGCGGCGGGCGGCTGGGCCGCGACGGGCGCGGCGCTCCGGCACGCCTCGGAGACGGCGACCGCGGCGCAGGGCCTGGACGACCGACCCTGGTACGACGCCCGCCGCCTCGACATCGACCTGCTGCTGTGGCGACTGCGCGAACACCCGGACCTGGCGGCGTTCGTCGACCGCGCCATCGGGCCGCTGCGGGCCCATGACGCGGCGTCAAGGCCGCCGCTGCTGCCCACGCTCGAGACGTATCTGGCCCACGCGGGGCGCAAGGCCGAGACCGCGCGGGAGCTGCATCTGAACCGTCAGACGCTGTACAACCGGCTGGCGCGGATCGGGGAGCTGCTGGGCACGGACCTGGAGGACCCGGAGACGGTCCTGGCGCTGAGCGTGGCGCTGCGGGCGCGCCGCCACGCCCGCTGACGGGGGCGCGCCCCCTCCGGTCCGTTGCGCCTGCGGCGGGCCTGTTCCCCACCCCGCCCCCTTCCCGCTGTACCGATGTGCGGCTCCGCCGCGTGGGGGGCAAGCCCCGGCCCCCGTGCCGGCGGTCCGGGCCCCGCCCGGACCCGGTACCGCGCTCCGCGCGGTGGCCTCAAACGCCGGCCGGGCTGGAGTTGCCCGGCCACTCCAGCCCGCCGGCGATTGAGACACGGGGCTCGGAGCGGAGCCCCGAGAAGACCGGCAGGCTCAGAGCCCCGCCGGATGGGGCGACTTCAGCCCCGCCGGCGATTGAGACGCGGGGCTCGGGGCAGCACCCCGACGAGACCGCCACTCCTAGCCCCGCCCGGGGGCACCTCCCACGGCCGCCAGGCCGTAGGGGGAGATTGAGGCGCGGGGCTCGGGGCGGAGCCCCGACGGGGCCGGTCGGGCCGAGAGGCAGCCGCGCCTCCGGGCGCGTCACGTGTGGGACGTCAGTTCGTCGTAGACGCTCAGGATCTGCGCCACCGTCTCGTCCTCCGTCGGCCACGTCCCGGCCTGCGCCCGCCCCGCCGCCGACAGCCGGGCACGTCGCGCCGGGTCGGCCAGGAGGCGGGTCACGGCCGACGACAGGGCGACGGAGTCCCCGTACGGCACCAGTTCCGCCGCGTCGCCTACGAGTTCCGGGACGCCGCCGACCGCCGTGGCGACCAGGGGTACGCCCAGGCGCAGCGCCTCCTGGGCGAGCAGGGAGCGGGCCTCCCAGCGGGAGGGGAGGACGGCCACGTCCGCGGCGGCCAGCAGTTCGGGGATGTCGTCGCGGCGGCCCAGCAACCGGACCTGGAGGTCCTCGTCCGTGATGCGCCGCCGGAGCGCCTCCCGGGCCGGGCCCTCGCCCGCGATCATCAGCAGGGGCGCCGGGTCCTGGCCGCTCCAGGCGCGGGCGGCGTCGAGCAGGGTGCCGTAGCCCCGGTGGCGTTCGAGCGCGCCGACGGCGAGCAGCAACGGGCGTTCGACGACGCCCAGTTCGGCGCGGAGCTTGCCGCCTTCGCCGGTCGGGGCGGACGGCGCGGCCGGGGCCGTCACGGGCGCGAGCCTGGCGTCGCGCGCGCCGCTCGCCCTGGCCCGGTCGACCAGTTCGGAGCAGGTGCCGAGGACGACCGTGGCGGACCGTGCGGCCCTGCGCTCCAGCAGCCCCAGGACCGCGGCCCGGGCGCCGCCCGCGTCGTGGGTCCTGGTGTGCCAGGTGACGACGAGCGGGACGCGGGCGCGCCGGGCGGCGCCGAGGGCCTGCGCGGCGCGTACGGCGGCGTGCAGCCCGTGCGCGTGCACCACGTCCGCCCCGGCGCACGCCGCGCGCAACGCTGCGATCGTCGCCGGCGCGAAGTCCGCGCCGGCGCCGGAGAAGTCGTAGACGTGATCGATCTCGGCGGGGGCGCACACCGTCACCCGCACGCCCCGTGCCGCCAGCCCCGAGGCCAGCGACCTGACGTGCGCGCCGCTGCCCGCACTGCCGCCGCCCAGCACTTGGACCGTACGCAGCTGTGTCACGCGCCAAGGATGCCAGCCCGTACGGACGTTCCGGGACCGTCCGGGTGTCGTGCCTGTGTACAGGACCGGGGCCGACTGACCGGGATCACTCACATGGGTGAACCCGGTCCCCGGGAGGGCGGCGGGCCTACCCGTCGGCGCGTGCCGTCGCGAGCAGTTCCTCCGCGTGGGCCCGGGCCGTCTCCGAGTTCTCCTGCCCGGCCAGCATCCGGGACAGCTCCCGCACCCGGTCCTCGCCCTCCAGGACGGTCACGCCGCTCCGGGTCACCGCGCCGTCGTCGGTCTTCTCGACCAGCAACTGGCGGTCGGCGAACGCCGCGACCTGCGGCAGATGCGTCACCACGACGACCTGCGCCGACTTGGCCAGCTTGGCGAGCCTGCGCCCGATCTCGACGGCGGCCTTGCCGCCGACGCCCGCGTCCACCTCGTCGAAGAGGTACGTCGGCACGGGGTCGGTCCCGGCGAAGACGACCTCCACGGCGAGCATCACCCGGGAGAGCTCACCGCCCGAGGCGCCCTTGGCGATCGGCCGCGCCGGGGCCCCGGGGTGCGGGGCGAGCAGCAGCTCGACCTCGTCTGCGCCGTGCGGCCCGTACGCCACCGGCCGCCCGCCGACCTCGACGCCCTCCGGATCCTCGGTCTGGCGGATCGCGAACGACACCCGGGCGTGCGGCATCGCCAGCGAGGCCAGCTCCCGGGTCACCGCCTCCGCGAAGCGTGCCGCGGCCTCGGTGCGGGCGTCCGTCAACGCCTGTGCCAGTCCGGACAGTTCGTCGCGCAGGGCGTCCCGCTCGGCGGTGAGCCCGCCGATCCGGTCGTCGTCGCTCTCGAGCTCGGTGAGCCGGCCGGCGCCCTGCTCCGCCCAGGCGAGCACGGCGGCCGCGTCGCCGTCGTACCCGCCGTACTTGCGGATGA
Organism: Streptomyces sp. NPDC006294; assembly: GCF_042870895.1. Lineage (NCBI taxonomy): Bacteria > Bacillati > Actinomycetota > Actinomycetes > Kitasatosporales > Streptomycetaceae > Streptomyces > Streptomyces sp. NPDC006294. The sequence continues at coordinate 11,663 of NZ_JBIAHV010000026.1, read as the reverse complement.
GCTGTGTCAGCGCGGCCCGGCGTTCCTCCACGGCGGCGAGCCGCAGCGGGTCGGCGTCGAGGTTGTCGGCGTATCCGGCCAGCTCGCCGGCCACGTCACCGAGCAGGATGGAGATCTCGCCGATCCGGTCGGCGAGAGCGGCGAGCGCCGGGTCGTGGGCGCGTACGGCGTCCAGCGCCCGTCCCGCACCGGCGACGAGCGTCGTGGCGTCCACGACCTCCGGGTCCTCCGGATTGCCCGCGAGGGCGGCGTGCGCGACGGACGCGGCGGACGCGAGCGCCTCCGCGTGGCCGAGCCGCTCCGCCTCCGCGGCGAGCTCCACGTCCTCCCCGGCACGCGGCTCGACGGCGGCGACCTCGCCGAGCCCGAAGCGCAGCAGGTCCGCCTCCTGGGCCCGCTCGCGCGCCCGGGTGGTCAGCTCCTCCAGTTCGACGCTGACGGCGCGCAGCCGCCGGTACGCGGCCGCGTACTTGGCGTGCGGGCCGGACACGGCGGCGCCCGCGTACCGGTCGAGGGCCTCCCGCTGCCGGGCGGGTCTCAGCAGGCCCTGCTGGTCCGTCTGGCCGTGCACGGCGACGAGTTCGTCGGCGAGTTCGGACAGCATGCCCACCGGCACGGAGCGCCCGCCGAGATGGGCGCGCGAGCGCCCCTCCGCGGAAACGGTCCGGCTGATCAGCAGTGTGCCGTCGTCGAGCTCGGCCCCGGCCTCCTCCGCGCGGATCGCGGCCGCGGAGTCGGGGGACACCCTGATCCGCCCCTCGACCACGGCCGACTTCGCGCCGATCCGCACCAGCGCGGGGTCGGCGCGCCCGCCGAGCAGCAGCCCCAGGCTGGTGACGACCATCGTCTTGCCGGCGCCCGTCTCGCCGGTCACCGCCGTGAAACCGGGTGACAGCTCGACAACCGCATCGTCGATGACCCCGAGTGACCGTATCCGCATCTCCTCCAACACGGACACGACCATACGAGGTCCGGCGGCCGGTGTGCGACGGACCCCGGCGTCGGATTCACTCTCCCGGGCAATCCGCGGCCCGCGCACCGGCCCGCACCGCCCCCGCGCCCGCCTAGTCCGGTGCGCCGCGCCAGCCGGAGACGGGGAGGGCGAACTTGGCCACGAGCCGGTCCGTGAACGACGCGTGGTGCAGCCGGGCCAGGCGTACCGGCACGGCGCCCCGCCGCACCTCCACACGCGCCGCGTGCGGCAGTTCGACGGTCCGGCGGCCGTCGCACCACAGCACCCCGTGCGGGGTGTGCGGCTGCACCTCGACCGCCAGCACCGACTTCGGCGAGGTCACCAGCGGCTTGGCGAACAGCGCGTGCGCGCTGATCGGCACCATCAGGAGCGCCTCCACCTCGGGCCAGACCACCGGCCCGCCGGCCGAGAAGGCGTACGCCGTCGAACCGGTCGGGGTCGCGCACACGATGCCGTCGCAGCCGAAGCCGGTGGCCGGCCGGCCGTCGATCTCGAGGACGACCTCGAGCATCCGCTCGGGCGAGACCTTCTGCACGGCGGCCTCGTTCAGCGCCCAGTCCCGGTGCACGATGTCGCCGTTGCTGCGTACGACGACGTCGATGGTCATCCGTTCCTCGACCTCGTAGGCGCGCGTCACGACCCGGTCGACGACCTTGTCGAGGTCGTCGCGCTCGGCCTCCGCGAGGAAGCCGACGCGCCCGAGGTTGACGCCGAGCATCGGCACGCCCGACGCGCGGGCGAACTCGGCGCCGCGCAGCAGCGTCCCGTCGCCGCCGAGGACGATCAGCAACTCGCAGCCGTCGAGCACCTCTGGGGTCGCGTCGGTCACGGTCTCGACCGCCGACGGCAGCGGCAAGTCGACGGCCTCCGCCGCCAGCACGCGTACGCCGATGCCGCTGCGCACCAGCCCCTGGACGACGAGCTCGGCGCTGCGGATCGCCGCGGGCCGTCCCGTGTGGGCGAGCAGGAAAACAGTGCGTCTCGAAGTGTTGCCGCCTGTGCCCGGTGTCGTTCCTGATGTCGTGGTCAACGAGGTCCCTCCGCCACTGCGCGGTCGACGTCCGCCGGATCGAGCTCGGGCGCGCCGGCCCGGAGCCACAGAAAGTATTCGACGTTGCCGGAGGGTCCCGGCAGGGGGCTCGCGGTCACGCCGCACACCCCGAGCCCGAGCCCCGCCGCCCGCTGCGCGACGGCCCGCACGGCCTCGGCCCGCAGTTCGGGACTGCGCACCACTCCGCCGCTGCCGAGGCGCTCCTTGCCGACCTCGAACTGCGGCTTGACCATGAGCACGAGGTCCGCGTCGGGCGCGCTGCAGTTCACCAGCGCGGGCAGTACGAGCCCGAGCGGGATGAACGACAGATCACCCACCACCAGGTCCACCGGCACTCCGTCGATCGTCTCCAACGTCATTTCTCGTACGTTGGTACGGTCCTTGACGGTGACGCGTTCATCACTCTGCAGGGACCAGGCGAGCTGCCCGTAGCCGACGTCCACGGCGACGACGTGCGCGACGCCGGCGCGCAGCAGCACATCGGTGAAGCCTCCGGTCGACGCACCGGCGTCCAGCGCCCGCCGGCCCTTCACCTGAAGACCGAGCGGCGTGAACGCGGCGAGCGCGCCCGCGAGCTTGTGGCCGCCGCGCGACACGTAGTCCGGGTCGCTGTCGTCGGCCGTGACGACGATCGCGGCGCTCGTCTCCACCTGGGTGGCGGACTTGGTCGCCGTGTTGCGGCCGACGGTCACCCGTCCCGCGGCGATCAGCTGGCTGGCGTGCTCGCGCGAGCGCGCGAGCTTCCGGCGTACCAGCTCTGCGTCGAGACGGCGGCGGGCGACTCCAGCCACGTGCGGTTCAGCTCCTGTGGTCGTGCGGTTCCGGCCGGGGCCCCGGACGGGTGTCCAGCGCGGTCAGCGCGTCCCTGAGCCCTCGGTGTACATCCTCGTACACCTCGAGGTGTCCGTCCGCGGCCAGGTGGTCGACATCGGCCAGTCGCCCGAGCAGCGCGTCGACGGCGGCGTCACCGGTGGGGACGCGGGGCACGCCGAGCGGTGCCGGATCGACGGGGTCGACGAGGTCCGCGGGCTCCGGCTCCGGCTCCGGCATCGAGTCGCTCATGCCCAGACGCTACCGCGAAGCCCTGCGGTACCGTCGCTGCCGATGGCCACCACGCAGGAGTGCCTCTGCGCGCTCGACAAACTTTCGGACAACCTGGCGAACTCGAACGGCGACGTACGCAGTGCCGCGGCGCTCGACCGTTCCGTCAGCTGCCACATCACGGACCTGGACGTCACGTTCGCCGGCCGTCTGGTGAACGGCCGGATCGACGTGACGGACACCACGCAGGGCCCGCCGCGGGACAGGGCCCAGATCCGGCTGGCGATGGCCGGGGACGACCTGGTGGCACTGGTGGACGGCTCCCTGAACTTCACGAAGGCGTGGGCGTCGGGCCGGGTCCGCCTGGAGGCGGGCGTCCGCGACCTCCTCCGCCTGCGCAAGCTCTTGTAGCCGGAAGGGCCGGGCTTGTCACTTGCCGGTCTTGTCGGGGCTCTGCCCCGAGCCACGCGCCTCAATCGCCGGCGAGGCTGAAGTTGGCCGCCCGGCGAGCCTGATGCCGCGCAGCGATACCGGTCCGGCCGGCACACCCAGCGCGTCGCCCGGGGTCCGGGAGCCCTGGGGCAGCGCCCCGACACTCAGGCGCGGGGGCCGACCCGCCCCCGGCCGGCACACCCGGCCTCGTCGGCGCTTGAGGCGCGGGGGTCCGGGGGCGGACCCCCCGAAACGGGGTCCGGGGCGGAGCCCCGGTTGCGGGAAGGGGCGGGGAGGGGAACAGGCCCCGCGCAGCGGCCCCGTGCCGGAGCCGGTACCGCCCCCGAGGGCGCGCCCCCGGCACGCCCCGCCCCGTTACCCCACCCCCGCTCCGTTCCCCTCCGCGCCGCCGGAATCACCAGCGGCGTCCCCGACTCCGGGTCCTCGATGATCTGGCTCTTCACGCCGAAGACCTGTTCCACCAGCTCCGCCGTGACCACCTCCGCCGGCGGCCCCTCCGCCACCACCCTGCCGTCGCGCAGCGCGACGAGGTGCGTGGCGTAGCGCGCGGCCTGGTTGAGGTCGTGCAGGACCGCGACCAGCGTGCGGCCCTGCGTCTCATGCAGCTCGGCGCACAGGTCGAGCACCTCAAGCTGGTGCTGGATGTCCAGATACGTCGTCGGCTCGTCGAGCAGCAGCAGCGGGGTCTGCTGCGCGAGGGCCATCGCGATCCAGACCCGCTGACGCTGCCCGCCGGACAGCTCGTCGACGTAGCGGTCCGCCAGCTCCCCGACCCGCGTCGCGGCCATCGACTCCTCGACGACGCGTTCGTCGTCCGGCGACCACTGGCGCAGCAGCCCTTGGTGCGGGTAGCGCCCGCGCGCCACGAGGTCGGCGACCGTGATCCCGTCCGGGGCGATCGACGACTGCGGCAGCAGTCCCAGGGTCTTCGCGACCTTCTTGGCGGGCAGCGAGTGGATGGCCTGCCCGTCCAGCAGCACCTGCCCCCGCGTCGGCCGGAGCATCCGCGAGAGCGCACGCAGCAGCGTGGACTTGCCGCACGCGTTGGGTCCCACGATCACGGTGAAGGAGTTGTCGGGTATCTCGACCGACAGGTCCTCCGCGATGACCCGCTGGTCGTAGCCGAGGGTGACCGATTCCGCCGTGAGCCGCTGGGGCCGGCGCTTGCGCTGCATCGTCGTCGTACTCCTGGGATCTGTGAGGTGCGGAACGCACTGCGAGGCGGCGGCCGATCCGGGCGTCATATCCGGCCCGCCCTGCGCTCGGTGACGAGCAGCCAGAGCAGGTATCCGCCGCCGAGCACCGCGGTGACGACGCCGACCGGCAGCATCCGGTCGCCGAAGGCGTTGGTGGCGATCCAGTCCGCGACGAGCAGCAGGGCCGCGCCCATGACGGCGGCGGCCGCCAGGTTCGGTCCCGGTGAGCGGGTGAGGCGGCGCGCCAGCTGCGGAGCACTGAGCGCCACGAAGGCGATGGGCCCGGCGGCGGCCGTGGCGACGGCCATGAACAGCACGCCGGAGCCCATGAGGACGACCCGGGTGCGTTCGACCGGCACGCCCAGCGCGTATGCCGCGTCGTCGCCCATCTCCAGCATCCGCAGGGGCCGTCCGTGCGCGAGGACGACCGGCATGAGGACCGCGCACATGCCGGCCAGCGGCCACACCTGCACCCAGTCGCGCCCGTCGAGCGACCCGGTCATCCAGAGCGTGGCCCGGGTGGCGTCCACCAGATTGGCCTTGGTGATCAGGAAGTGGATCACCGCGGTGAGCATGGCGGCGACGCCGATGCCGACGAGCACCAGCCGGAAGCCCTGCACCCCGCGCTTCCACGCGAGGGTGTAGACGGCGACGCCGGTGACCAGCCCGCCCGCGATCGCGCCGCCCGCCACGGCGAGCGAGCCGCCGCCGAAGAGCACGATCACGGTGAGCGCGCCGGCGGTCGACCCCTGCGAGAAGCCGATGACGTCCGGGCTGCCGAGCGGATTGCGGGACAGGGACTGGAAGACGGCGCCGCTGAGGGCGAGCGACGCGCCGACGAGCAGCGCCACGAGCACCCGCGGCAGCCGTACGTCCTGGACGATGAACTCCTGGGCGGCCGTGCCGTTTCCGAGGAGCGTGCCGACCACGTCGCCGAACGACATCGGGAAGTCGCCGCTGCCGATGAGGACGACCGCGACGGACGCCGCGACGGCGGCGAGCAGCAGGACGACGCCGGCCGCGCGGGAGTCGACGCGTACGGAGAAGCCGCCGGGCGTGCGCAGTGCTTTCACGGCCTTCACAGCTGGGCCATCCTCTTGCGGCGGACGAGTTGGATGAAGACCGGCCCGCCGATCAGCGCGGTGACGATGCCCACCTGGAGTTCGGAGGGCCGGGTGACGACCCTGCCCACGACGTCGGCCCCGAGCAGCAGCACGGGCGACAGGACGGCGGCGTACGGGATGATCCACCGCATGTCGGGGCCGGTGATGGCACGGACGAGATGCGGGATCATCAGCCCGATGAAGACGATCGGCCCGCAGGCCGCGGTCGCCGCCCCGCACAGCAGGGTGATGGCGGCCATCGACAGGACGCGGGTCCGGGTGAGGCGCGCGCCCAGGGAGCGGGCGGTGTCGTCGCCCATCTCCATGGCGTTCAGCGGCCGGGCCAGCAGTATGGAGAGCACCAGACCGACGGCGACGAACGGCGCGATCTTCCCGATGGTCTCCATGTCGGCGGAGGCGAGCGAGCCGACGGTCCAGAAACGCAGCCGGTCGAGCGCGGCGGCGTCGAGGAGTTGGACGGCGTTGATGTAGCCGTACAGGGCCGCGGTGGCGGCCGTGCCGGCGAGCGCGAGCCGTACGGGGGTGGCGCCGCGGCTGCCGCCGAGGACGTACACGGCGGCGGAGACCAGCGCGGCGCCGAGGAAGGCGAACCACACGTAGCCGGTGAGGGATGTGACGCCGAGGAAGCTGATGGCGGACACGACGGCCGCCGACGCTCCCGCGCTCACGCCCAACAGGCCGGGTTCGGCCAGCGGGTTGCGGGTCAGCGCCTGCATCACGGCGCCGGCGACGCCGAGGGCCGCTCCGACGACGAACCCGAGCACGGTGCGCGGCAGGCGGACATCCCTGATGATCACGTCGTTGCCGGTGCCGGTGTGGTGGAACAGCCCGTGCCACACGTCTGCGACCGGTACGGACTTGGCGCCCAGGGCGATGCTCGCGACGCAGATCAGCAGCAGGACGCCGCACGACACCAACAGCCCCGCGGCGCGCAGGGCATGCCGTTTCGGGGTGGCGGGTGCGGTTACGGGCTCCGCGCTCCGTTTGGGGGGACTGTCGACCAACACGAGGTTAGGTTAGCCTACCCTCGCCACGGTCGATCGACGGGGTGGCGGCCCCGGCCCGGCCCTACAACCCCAGCCGGGCCAGCGCTTTTCCGGCGTCGAGCGTGTGGGAACCGTCGCCCGCGCTCGTCCACGCGGCCCCGCACAGGGCGCGCAGCCCGTCCAGCGGCTCACCGTCGCCGTCGAGCGTCAGCGCCTCACCCCGCACCGAGGCCGTCCAGCCTCCGCAGCCGAACACGCCGTCCGTCTCCGCCACTTCGGGCTGCCCCGTCAGCATCCCCCGCAGATCCGCGTCCACATAGGTCGGCCGGTGCCGCGGCTCCGCGGCGAGCAGCTGCGCCGCGTCGGTGACACCGGTCAGCACGAGCAGCGAGTCGACTCCCCCGTTGAACGCCCCCTCGATGTCCGTGTCCAGCCGGTCCCCCACGACCAGCGGCCGCTTCGCCCCGGTACGCAGGATCGTCTCCTTGTGCATCGGCGGCAGCGGCTTGCCCGCGATCTGCGGCTCCGCGCCGGTCGCGATCCGTACGACCTCGACGGCCGCGCCGTTGCCCGGTGCGATGCCCCGCGGACCCGGGATCGTCAGGTCGGTGTTGGACGCGAACCACGGCACGCCCCGCGCGATCGCGTAACAGGCCTCCGCGAACCGGCCCCAGGGAAGATCGGGCCCTCCGTACCCCTGCACGACCGCCGCCGGGTCGTCGTCCGCCGACTCGACCGGCTCGAGACCGCGCTCGCGCAACGCGACCCGCAGCCCGTCGCCGCCGATGACCAGCACCCGCGACCCGGGCGGCACCTGCTCGGAGATCAGCCGGGCCACCGCCTGCGCGGAGTTGATCACGTCGCCGGCCTCCGTCGGGATGCCGAGCTCGGTCAGATGCCCGGCCACGACGTCGGGGGCCCGCAGCGCGTTGTTCGTGACGTACGCCAGATGCATGCCCTGCTCGCGGGCCGTCGCCAGCGACTCGACGGCGTACGCGATGGCCTCACCGCCCGCGTACACCACCCCGTCCAGGTCGAGCAGGGCGGTGTCGTACGCCTCGCTCAGCGCCCGCGCGCTGCCGCGCGGCCTGTTCGTGCCCTGCCGGCCCTGCTGGCTCATCCGCTTCCGCTCCTCGCTCTGGCTGCGTCCCGCCGCCGGGTCCGCTCCCCCGATCATCGCGCATCCATGTCCCACGCTTACGATGCCCTGATGAACAACGATGGTTCTGCGGCCAATGGCGGTCTGCATCTGATCCCGTTCCGTGGACTGCGCTACGTCCCCGAGCGGGTGGGCAGCCTCGCCGCAGTGACCTCACCGCCGTACGACGTGGTCGTCAGACCCGACGGCCTGCACCATCTGGAGTCGGCGGACCCGTACAACATCGTGCGGCTGATCCTGCCCCAGGCACGCACCACCGAGGATCCCCACAGCCGGGCCGCGGAGACCCTGGAACGCTGGCTGGCGGAAGGCGTCCTGGCGGCGGACGAGAAGCCCGCCCTGTACGTGTACGAGCAGCGCAGGGGCGACGTGCTGCAACGGGGTGTCATCGGGGCACTGGCCCTCTCCGAACCGGCCGCCGGCGTGGTCCTGCCGCACGAGGACGTCATGCCGGACATCGTCGCCGACCGCGCCGACCTGATGCGCACCACCGCCGCGAACCTGGAACCGCTGCTCCTCACCTACCGCAGCACCGGCAACGCGGTGGGCACCACGGCCGTCATCGAGCGCACCGTCCAGCATGCACCACTCCTGTCCACCACCACGGAGGACGGCTTCAGCCACCGTCTGTGGTGCGTCACGGACCCGGACGAAGTCGCCGAAGTTCAGGACGATCTGATGCGGCACCAGGCGATGATCGCCGACGGCCACCACCGCTGGGCGACCTATCTGCGGCTCCGTGCCGAACACCCGGCGCCCGGCCCCTGGAACTACGGTCTGGTGCTGCTCATCGACACCGCGCGCTATCCCCTCCAGGTACGGGCGATCCACCGGCTGCTGCATCGCCTCCCGGTCAGCGAGGCGCTCGCCGCCCTGACCGGCGTATGCCGCGTCCGCGACCTCGACGTGCCGCTCCCCCAGGCCCTCGACGCCCTCGCCGGCGCGGCCGCCGAGGGCAACGCGTTCCTGCTCGCCGGAGCCGGCCGCTTCCACCTCGTCGACCGGCCGGACGCCGAACTGCTCCGCCGCACGGTGCCGGCCGACCGACCGGAGGCCTGGCGCACGCTGGACGCGACGGTGCTGCACGCCACACTCCTCGAACACGTCTGGCGCACCCCGGACGCCCCGGAGCACATCACCTACATCCACGACGCCCAGGCGGCCGTCACCAAGGCGGAGCGGATCGGGGGAACGGCGGTGCTGATGCATCCGGTGAATGAGGAGGTCGTACGGGAACTGGCGCTTGAGGGCGTCACGATGCCGCGCAAGTCGACGTCGTTCGGGCCGAAGCCGGCGACGGGGCTGGTCCTCAGGAGCCTCGCGCTGGAGTGAGGCCGCGGTCCGAGGCCGGACATGAGTGAGGGCGGCACCCGTGGACCGGGTGCCGCCCTCCTTCATGTGCCGTCGGTCGACTACGCGTCGTCGCCGGGCCGCTCGTCCGTCTCAGGCTCGGCGTCGGCGGACGCGGCGGCGGCCTTGTCGTCCGTCGCGGCTTCCGCCTTGTCGTCCGCCTCGTCGGCCGCGGCGTCGTCCGGCTTGTCGTCCACAGCGTCGGCCTTGTCGGCCGCAGCGTCAGCCTTCACGTCGCCGAGTACGTCGTGGGCGTCGTGCTCGTCGTGCTCGTCGCTGAGGGCGTCGACGAACTCGACGCCGTCCATCTCGGCAAGCCGGTCGGACGCGTCGGTGGCGCCGTCCTTGTCGGCCTCGATCGTCTTCGCGAACCACTCACGGGCCTCGTCCTCCCGGCCCGCGGCGAGAAGCGCGTCGGCGTACGCGTAGCGCAGGCGCGCCGTCCAGGGCTGCATGGAGTTGGAGGCGAGCTCGGGGCTCTGCAGGGTCACGATGGCGGCATCGAGCTGCCCCATGTCCCGACGGGCTCCGGCGGCGACGAGACGCATCTCGACCTGGCTCGCCTTGTCCAGCTTCTGCACCTCCGGCTCGCCGGCCATCGCCAGCGCCCGCTCGGGCCGGCCCAGCCCGCGCTCGCAGTCCGCCATGACAGGCCACAGCTCCACGGTCCCGGTCATCCGACGGGCCGCGCGGAACTCGGCCAGCGCCTCGGAGTACTTCTGCGACGCGTACGCGGCGAAGCCGGCGGCCTCGCGCACGGCGGCGACACGGGAGGCGAGCCGCAGCGCGATGCGCGAGTAGGCGTAGGCCTGCTCGGGGTCCTCGTCGATCAGGTTCGCGACCATGACGAGGTTCCGTGCGACGTCCTCTGCGAGACCCTTCGGGAGGCTCTGCAGTTCCTGGCGGACGTCCTTGTCGATCTCGTCGCCCGTGACGTCGTCCGGGATGGGAAGCCGCTTGATGGGCTCACGGTCGGGACGGTCACGGTCGTCGCGCCGGCCGCCGTAGCCGCCGCGGTCTCCACCCCGGTCGTCACGGGAACCTCGGTAGCCGCCACGGTCGCGGTCACGGTCCCGGTCGTCGCGACGGGGGCCGCGGGAGTCACCGCGGTCGTTGTCGCGCCGGCCGTAGGTGCTGCCACCGGACCGGTCGTCGCGACGGAAGCCACCGCCGCCGGCACCGCCACCGCTGGGACGACCACCACGGTCATCACCCCGCCGGTCATCACGACGGTCATCACGCCTGTCGTCACGGCGGAATCCGCCCTGACGGTCATCACGCCGGTCGTCGCGACGGTCGTCCCTGCGGTCGTCGCGACGGAAGCCACCCGGACGCTCGTCACGACGGTCATCACGCGGACCCCGGAACCCACCACGGTCGTCATCACGGCGGAACCCACCCTGACGGTCGTCCCGACGCGGGAACCCACTCTGACCCGACCGGTCATCGCGACGGAAGCCACCGCCGCCGGCACCGCCACCGCCGGGACGACCACCACGGTCATCACCCCGCCGGTCATCACGACGGTCATCACGCCTGTCGTCACGGGGACCCCGGAATCCGCCACGGTCGTCCTCACGACGCGGGCCCCGGTACCCACCACGGTCGTTGTCACGCGCGAAGCCGGGCCGGTCACCGGAACGGTCGTCGCGACGGAAGCCGCCCTGGCGGTCGTCACGGCGGAAGCCACCGCCGCCACCGCCACCCGGGCGAGGCGAGTACGAGCCACCGCCACTGGGACGGCCACCGCGGTCACCACCTCGGTCGTCGCGGGGACCGCGGTATCCACCACGGTCGTCCTCGCGACGCGGACCGCGATCACGGTCGTCACGAGAACCACCGGTCGCCGGACGACCGCCACGGTCGTCACGACGGAAACCGCTCGTCGCCGGACGACCACCCCGGTCGTCGCGGGCACCGCCGCCGGGCGGGCGACCGCCGCGGTCGTCGCGGGAGCCTCGGAAGCCACCGCGGTCACCGCGGTCGTTGTCACGACGGGGACCACGGTCCCTGTCGTCGCGACCGCCGCGGAAGCCGCCCCTGTCACCACCGTCCTTGCGACGCGGTTCGCGTTCCGGACGATCGTCGGAAGAGTTGGGGGACATCGGCGTGACTCCTGTCATCGGGTACTACAGTCATTCTCGCGCAGCCGGCCATCGGCCGCGCTTCGTCATTCTGGGAAAAGCAAAAAGGACCCTTGGTCCAGCGTGAACGCTGGACCAAGGGTCCTGAAAGATTGTTCGGCGGCGTCCTACTCTCCCACAGGGTCCCCCCTGCAGTACCATCGGCGCTGAAAGGCTTAGCTTCCGGGTTCGGAATGTAACCGGGCG
>NZ_JBIAHV010000025.1:0-77328 GCF_042870895.1 Streptomyces sp. NPDC006294 | reverse complement strand
CTCCGGGCGCTTCCCTTCGGTCTTGCGTTTCCGACTCTATCAGATCTTTCCGATCCGATTTCCTCGGTGCTTTCCGGCCTTTCGGCCTTCCGGCGTGTCCACAACTTTAGCCGATTTCCCCGGCGACTCATAATCGAGTCATCTCGGATTGAATTTCGGCATGCCGAAATCGCACCCGATTGGGTTCGTCTTCTGAGTAGTGGATGGCCGCTCCGGATCTGCTGAACAGCAGTGCTCCGTCTCAAGCGGCTCGGACTACGTTAGGCGTCCGCGATGCCCGAGTCAAGTTGCGGTGCGGCCCCGGCGGCGCGGCACATGGGCCCGGTACGGGCTCACCGTCGGGTCTCCGTCGATCCAGAAGCGCCACGGGTGGAAGGCGCCCTCACCGCCGACCCCGGTGCGCGGGCCGTTCCGGACCTGTTCGGGGGAGGGCCGGCGGCCCGGGAGGAGAGAGAGGGGCGCGGTCGGGCCGAGACAGAAGTCGGCGCCGTTCAGCGCGCGGTCGACGTCGAGCGCGGTGGCCAGCCGGGCGGGTCCTTTGGCGAGTTCCTTGTCGTGACGGGCCGAGAGCCGACGTTTGCGGGTCAGCTCCGCGCCCACCCGTACTTCGCCGGCGCGCAGCAGGACCCCGCTCGCCCTGCCCTCCGGGCCGCACACCACGTTGAGGCAGTGCCACATCCCGTATGTGAAGTAGACGTACGCGTGGCCCGGTGGGCCGAACATGACCTCGTTGCGTGCGGTACGGCCGCGGAAGGCGTGCGAGCCGGGGTCGGCCTCGCCCGCGTACGCCTCCACTTCCGTGATGCGCAGCTCGATGGGGCCGTCGTCGGTCAGCCGGGTCAGGGTGCAGCCGAGGAGCTCCGGGGCGACTTCCAGGACCTGGCGGTCGAAGAAGTCCCGGGGCAGCGGCGTACGGTCAGAGCGCTCGATCATCGGTCCCGAGCGTACCGGGGGCCCGCGAAGCCGCGGAGAGAGCGGCCGGAGCGCGGTATCTCGGGAATGCGGGAACCGGCTACGGTCGTCGCGCGTATGTAGGGGTCAGGACCAGAAGGAGTGGACATGGGCTTCAAGAGGCTGCTTGCGAGCATGGGCGCCGGCGGCGCCTCCGTCGAGACGGAGCTCGCCGAGGCGAACGTCGTCCCCGGCGGGGTCGTCCAGGGCGAGGTGCGTATCCAGGGCGGTTCGGTGGATCAGCAGATCGAGGGGCTGTCCGTCGGTCTGCAGGCGCGCGTCGAGGTCGAGGGCGGTGATCAGGAGGTCAAGCAGGACATCGAGTTCACCAAGCAGCGGCTGGGCGGCGCCTTCGAGGTCAAGGCCGGCGCGGTGCACGTGGTGCCGTTCGGTCTCGAGATCCCGTGGGAGACGCCGGTCACCATGATCGAGGGACAGAGCCTGCGCGGGATGAACATCGGTGTGACGACGGAGCTGGAGATCGCGCGCGCCGTGGACTCGGGCGACCTCGACCCGATCAATGTGCACCCGTTGCCGGCGCAGCAGGCGATCCTCGACGCGTTCGTCCAGCTCGGCTTCCGCTTCAAGAGCGCGGACATGGAGCGCGGTCACATCCGCGGGACGCGGCAGCGGCTGCCGTTCTACCAGGAGATCGAGTTCCTCCCGCCGCAGCAGTACCGCGGGCTGAACCAGGTCGAGCTGACCTTCGTCGCCGACGACCGGGAGATGGACGTCATCCTGGAGATGGACAAGAAGCCGGGCCTCTTCAGTGAGGGCAGCGACTCGTACAAGGCGTTCCAGGTGGGCCACGACAGTTTCCGGTCGACCGACTGGACGGCCTACCTCAACCAGTGGCTGGCGGATGTCGGCGGGCGTCGCAACTGGCTCTAGGCTCATGGGCGGAAGAGGCAGGACGGCCGAATCGGAGGGTTTGACGTGACCGAGCTCAAGAGGGCTCCGCTTCCCCACGACTTTCATCCGGCGGTGCCTTCGTTCACGCTGATGAGCGATGACATCGAGCCGGGATCGATGCTGAAGGACGCGCAGGTCAAATCGGCGGGCGACACCTCGCCGCAGCTGCGCTGGGAGGGCTTCCCGGCGCAGACCGGGAGCTTCGCCGTGACGTGCTTCGATCCCGACGCGCCGACCGGCAGCGGCTTCTGGCACTGGGTGCTCTTCGACATCCCCGCGTCGGTGACGGAGCTCCCGGCGGGTGCCGGGAGCGGGAAGTTCGAGGGGCTGCCCGACGGCGCGGTCCATGTCCGTAACGACTACGGGTCCAAGAACTTCGGCGGGGCCGCTCCGCCGGCCGGTGAGAAGCACCGCTATGTCTTCACCGTGTACGCGGTGGACAGCGAGAAGCTCGGGCCGGACGCCGATGTCTCACCGGCGGTCGTCGGCTTCAATCTGCGCTTCCGCACGCTCGCGCGTGCCCAGCTGATCGCCGAATACGAGGCTCCCGCGGAGAGCTGAGAGTTCGCTTCGCGTTTGCCCTGCCCTGGTCCTGGAGAGATCAGGGCAGGGCAGTTTTGTTGCCGGGGGTCCTGGTGTCCTCCCCCGGCAAGGCACGGATATTGCGTTGTCCATCTCGGCTCGCCCGGCCAGAGTTGATCCCAGGCTGATGCCCGCCGACGGGGGCCGGGCCGGTGAACGGAGGTGGGCAGGATGCGGGACACACTGGTACTCAATGCGAGCTTCGAGCCGCTGTCGACGGTGACGCTGAACCGCGCGGTGGTGCTGGTGCTCCAGGACAAGGCAGTGGTCGAGCAGTCCCACCCGGCACTGCGGGTGCGTGCGGCGGCGGTGGATCTTCCGGTGCCCCGGGTGATCAGGCTCTGCCGGTACGTACGGGTGCCGTTCCGAAGACAGGCGCCGTGGTCGCGGCGGGGTGTTCTGGTGCGGGACCAGCACCGGTGCGCGTACTGCGGACGGCGTGCCACGACGGTGGACCACGTGGTGCCGAAGTCGCGCGGGGGTGCGGACAGCTGGCTGAACACGGTGGCTTCGTGCGCGGAGGACAACCACCGCAAGGCGGACCGTACGCCGGAGCAGGCGGGTATGCCGCTGCTGCGTGAGCCGTTCGTCCCGTCGCCGGCGGAGACGATGCTGCTGGGGCTCGGGTCGGGTGAGCGCGCGGCGCTGCCCGACTGGCTGGCGGCGCAGCCCGCGGCTTGACGAAGGAGGCCCGCCCCCGGAGTTCTCGGGGGCGGGCCTCGTCGTGTCAGCGCAGCAGCAGTTGGACGATGGCGATGCTGCCGACGACGACGATGAAGGCGCGCAGCACCTGCGGCTTGAGCCTGCGGCCGACTTTCGCGCCGAGTTGCCCGCCGAGGGCCGATCCGACGGCGATCAGCAGGACGGCGGTCCAGTCGAATTCGGCGACGAAGAGGAAGAACACGGCGGCGACGCCGTTGACGACGGCGCCGAGGACGTTCTTGACGGCGTTCATGCGCTGGAGGCTGTCGTCGAGCAGCAGCCCCATGAGGGAGAGGTACAGGATGCCCTGGGCGGCGCCGAAGTAACCGCCGTACGCGCTGGCGAGGAGCAGACCGGTGTGGAGGGCGGGCCCGCCGTGCGGGTGCGGCTCGGTGCCCCGTGCCGCGTGGCGGCGCTGCACGGCCTTGGCGAGGCGGGGCTGCAGGACGATGAGGATCAGCGCGAGGGCGATCAGTACGGGGACGATCGTGGCGAAGGCTTCCGACGGCAGGGCGAGCAGCAGGACGGCGCCGGCCAGGCCGCCGAGGAGCCCGGTGACGCCGAGGCGCAGCACCCGGCCGGTCTGTCCGCGAAGTTCGGCGCGGTAGCCGATGGCTCCGCTGATGGAGCCGGGTACGAGGCCCAGCGCGTTGGAGACGTTCGCGGTGATCGGCGGCAGTCCGGTGGCGAGCAGTACCGGGAAGGTGATCAGGGTGCCGGAGCCCACGATGGTGTTGATGGTTCCGGCTCCCACGCCGGCCGCGAATACCGCCAGTGCTTCCCAGATGGACAACGCCATCTCCTTACATGTCCGTGAGTCACCTCCCCGCCGTCAAGGTCGAGGGGTCTCACCGATCATGCATGAAGGGACGCGCGGTCAGTCGATGGGGGGCTGCTCGCGGCGTTCGGTGCTGTTGCCGTTGCCGCCGGACTGCTTGGGCACGGTGCCGCCACCGCCCATGCCCGCCATGGGGTTGAAGCTGCCCATCGCTCCGCTGAGGCCCTTGAGGGCGTCGCCGATCTCGCTGGGGACGATCCAGAGCTTGTTGGCGTCGCCCTCGGCGATCTTCGGGAGCATCTGCAGGTACTGGTAGGCGAGCAGCTTCTGGTCGGCGTCGCCCGCGTGGATCGACTCGAAGACCGTACGGATGGCCTGGGCCTCGCCCTCCGCGCGCAGGGCGGCCGCCTTGGCCTCACCTTCGGCGCGCAGGATCGCCGACTGCTTCTCGCCCTCGGCGGTCAGGATCTGCGACTGGCGGATGCCTTCGGCGGTGAGGATCGCGGCGCGCTTGTCGCGGTCCGCGCGCATCTGCTTCTCCATCGAGTCCTGGATGGAGGTGGGCGGCTCGATGGCCTTGAGCTCGACGCGGTTGACGCGGATGCCCCACTTGCCGGTCGCCTCGTCGAGGACGCCGCGGAGGGCCGCGTTGATCTCCTCGCGGGAGGTCAGGGTCCGCTCGAGGTCCATGCCGCCGATGATGTTGCGCAGGGTGGTGACGGTGAGCTGCTCGATCGCCTGGATGTAGCTGGCGACCTCGTAGGTGGCGGCGCGGGCGTCGGTCACCTGGTAGTAGATGACGGTGTCGATGTTGACCACCAGGTTGTCCTGGGTGATCACCGGCTGGGGCGGGAAGGGGACGACCTGCTCGCGGAGGTCGATGCGGTTGCGGATGGAGTCGATGAACGGGACGACGATGTTCAGACCCGCGTTGAGGGTGCGGGTGTAGCGCCCGAAACGCTCGACGATGGCGGCGCTGGCCTGTGGGATGACCTGGATCGTCTTGATCAGGGCGATGAAGACCAGCACCACCAGAATGATCAGGACGATGATGATCGGTTGCATCGCGTTCCCTGTGCCCTTCGCTGCCGGATGAGTCCGATGATCAGTTTCCCAGAACACGGGCCGCGGTGTTGCCAGTTCGGCCCCTTCCGCCGCTTCGGTCCGGACGAGACCGGGTGGCGGCGGCCTCACATCACCACAGCGGTGGCCCCGTCGATCTCGACGACGTCGACCTGCTGGCCCTTTTCGTAGGCCATGGTCGCGTCGAAGGCGCGGGCGGACCAGATCTCGCCGGCCAGCTTGATACGGCCGCCGCTGCCGTCGACCCGTTCGAGGACGACGGCCTGACGGCCCTTCAGGGCGTCGACGCCGCTGGCGAACCGGGGATTCTGCGATCTGTGCCGCATCGCGATGGGGCGTACGACGGCGAGGAGCGCCACGGACACCGCGGCGAACACGAGCACTTGGGCCACCGTTCCGCCGCCGAGCGCCGCGACGACGGCCGCTGCCACCGCCCCTGCGGAGAACATTCCGAATTCCGGCATGGCGGTCAGCACGAGCGGAATGCCCAGTCCGACCGCGCCGATCAGCCACCACACCCATGCGTCGATGTCCACATGGGCATGGTAGGTCGGCCGGAGGGGGTCGGGACAGGGGGCGAGTCAAGGTCACCCGCCCCTGTGCCGGGCGGAGTTCAGCCGAGCGGGAGGCCCTGGGCCGACCAGCGCTCGCCGTTGCGCTCGACGACGAGCGGCAGGCCGAAGCAGAGCGACAGGTTGCGCGACGTCAGCTCGGTCTCCATCGGACCGGCGGCGAGCACCTTGCCCTGGCGGATCATCAGGACGTGCGTGAAGCCGGGGGCGATCTCCTCGACGTGGTGCGTCACCATGATCATGGAGGGAGCGTACGGGTCGCGGGCGAGCCGGCCGAGCCGGCGGACCAGGTCCTCACGGCCGCCGAGGTCGAGGCCGGCGGCGGGCTCGTCGAGGAGCAGCAGCTCGGGGTCGGTCATCATGGCGCGGGCGATCATGGTGCGCTTGCGCTCGCCCTCCGAGAGGGTGCCGAACCTGCGGTCGAGGTACTCGGTCATGCCGAGGCGGTCGAGGAAGGCGCGGGCGCGCTGCTCGTCGACCTCGTCGTAGTCCTCGTGCCAGGTGGCGGTCATGCCGTAGGCGGCGGTGAGCACCGTCTCCAGCACGGTCTGGCGCTTGGGGAGCTTCTCGGCCATGGCGATGCCGGCCATGCCGATGCGGGGCCGCAGCTCGAAGACGTCGACGCCGCCGAGGCGCTCGCCGAGGACCTGGACCGTGCCGGTGGTCGGGAAGAGGTAGCTGGAGGCGAGGTTGAGCAGGGTGGTCTTGCCCGCGCCGTTCGGACCGAGGATGACCCAGCGCTCACCCTCCTTGACCGACCAGGAGACGTCGTCCACCAGAGCGCGTCCGTCGCGGACCACGGATACGTCCACCAGCTCCAGTACATCGCTCATGAGCGCGTAGTCTCCCCATGCAGTCGTCTTGAGGTGTTCGGGTGCGATTCGGTTCTTTTGTGCACCTGGCGCACCTGTGGGCACACCACCCAGGGAAAACCTACGCCACCGGGTGAGTGCTCCGGTCGCCCGGTCCGGTCCCTAGGCTGGTGCCATGCTTTCGGAACCACGCTCAGGACGGCTGGCCGCATGGGGGAATGCCCTGCTTGCCGGACTTGTGTCACCGGACGACGCGGTGCACACCATTGTCGGTGACGACGCGGTCCACCGCGTCGAGGGGCTGCCCGGGGAAGCGGCGCCGGTCGGCCTCACGCTCGCGCTGGGCCGGCTGCGTGCGCTCGGCGTCACCGGCTACCGGGTCGCGCTCCCCGCCGCGGGCCATCCGCTGGGGCTCAGCGGCCCGCCGGAGTTCAACGCCCGGGCCCTCGATGCCGAGGAGGCGGTCGTGGCGACGGGGGCGGCGTACGGGCTGGTGCCCGAGGTGTACGAGGCCGGCCCGGCCGGCGACCTCCATGTCGAGGTCGTATGGCACTGCCTGCCGGTACGGGAGGCCCCACCGGCGGACGTGCCGTCGCTCAGCGAGGCGGAGCGCGAGCTGGCGGAGGCTCTGCGGGACGCGACGGCGGCCCTGACGCGGCTCGATGTCGCGGCGTCGGGCCCGGTCGCGGCGGCGGCGCTCGACGCGTACCGCGCGCGGGCGGAACGCGGCGCGGCGGCGGACACGCTGGCACCCGGTTACCCGCCGCGTGCGGTACGGGTGTTGGAGCTGGCGCAGCGGATCGGCGTACTGGTCTCCCTGGCGTACGAGAACGGCCACGGGGGTGCGGTGAGCGCGTCCGAGATGGCGGCGCGGGTGGAGGCGCTGCGGCCGGTCGAACGGGTGGCCCGGAGGGCGCAGGTGGCGGCGTACAACGCGTGCGTGGAGGAGCGCGAGCGGGGGCGGGGCTGACCCGCGCAGTCCCGAACCGGACCGCTGCCCCGGTCCCCTGCGCCTCGATCTCCCCCTACGGCGGCCTGTCGGCCGTGGGGGTATCCCCAGGCGGGGCCGGGTCGGCCGGTCCCGTCCGGGCTCCGCCCCGAGCCCCGCGCCTCAGACGCCGGCGGGGCTGGAACTTGCCGGTCCCGTCCGGGCCCGGCCCCGCCCCGCCCCGCCCCCGCCGGCTTGCCCGGTTCCGTGCCGGGTCCGGGACCTTGAGCGTCGGCGAGGCTGCGCTGGGCCGGGCAACTCGAGCCCGGCCTGGGGGCACTCCCCCTACGCCTCGCGGCGTGGGAGGCGCACCCACACACGGCCGCCAAGACGTAGGGGGAGATCGAGGCCACCGCGCGAAGCGCCGTACCGGGCCCGGGCGAAGCCCGGCCCGCCCGCCCCGAGGGCGGTACGGGGTCCGGGGCCTGCCCCGCCACGCGGCGGAGCCGCACATCGGTACAGCGGGAAGGGGCCGGTGGGGAACAAGCCCGCCGCAGGCGCCACGTACCCGCGCCCGCGGCAGGCCGCGCGTCACACGTTGATGCCGCCGTTGCCGAACGCCGGGTTCAGCAGGCCGATCAGGTTCACCGTGTTGCCCACGACATTCACCGGCACATGCACCGGCGCCTGGACCACGTTGCCCGACAGGACGCCCGGGGAGTGCACGGCCTCGCCGTGGGCGTGGGCGCCGCCGGTGGTGGCCGCGGCGACACCCGAGCCCGCGGCGACAAGGCTGCCGGCGATCATGGTGAGGGCTGCGGCCTTCTTCAGGTTCTTCACTTGTCATTCCTCCTGGGCACTCGCTGCGGCCGGCCGCCGCAGCACGCCCTGGAGAACGCCCACGAGTGGATCAGGATGCGCCGTGTGGGTGACATCCACCCGACAGTATGAATCTCGGACCGCATTCCGGCGCTCCGCACAACCGACGCAGCCCCCGGCCTGTCGGCACGTCACCCCGTCATCCCGTGCCGCACCGCCCACAGCGCCGCCTGCGTCCGGTCCGCCAGATCGAGCTTCATCAGAATGTTCGAGACGTGTGTCTTGACCGTCTTCTCCGACAGGACCAGCGCCCGCGCGATCTCCCGGTTGGAGCGCCCGTCCGCGATCAGGGCGAGCACCTCGCGCTCCCGTTCTGTGAGGCTGCTGCCGCGGCCCGTGCCGCTGCCCGGCGTGTCGTCGGCCAGCAGGGCGCCGGCGATCTCCTGCTGCAGCAGGACGTGGCCCGCGTGCACGGAACGGATCGCGCCGGCCAGCGCGTCCGGGTCGACGTCCTTGTAGACGTAGCCCGCCGCGCCGGCGCGCAGGGCGGGGACCACCGTGCGCTGCTCGGTGAAGCTGGTCACGATCAGGACCTTGGCCGGGTTGGCCAGCTCCCGCAGCTTGCGCAGGGCGTCGATCCCGTCCATCCCCGGCATCTTGACGTCCATGAGGACGACGTCCGGCAGCAGCTCCTCGGTGAGCGCGACGCCCTCCGCGCCGTCGCCCGCCTCCCCGACGACCTCTATGTCGTCCTGGACCTCCAGGAAGGTGCGCAGACCGCGCCGCACCACCTGATGGTCGTCGACCAGCAGGACACGGATCCGCTTGTCAGCCACCGGGGACCTCCATCTCGACCGTGGTGCCCTTGCCGGGCTCCGATTCGACGCTCAGCCTGCCGCCCACGCCGCTCGCCCTGTCCCGCATGGAGACCAGCCCCAGATGCCGTCCCGCCCTGCGGACCGCTCGCGGCTCGAAGCCCCTGCCGTTGTCGGTGACGGAGAGGACCGCGCCCTGGCCGCGGCGGACCAGCACCACGTCCACCTCCGCCGCGCCCGAGTGGCGCAGCGCGTTGTGCAGGGCTTCCTGGGCGACTCGCAGCAGGGCCTCCTCCTGAGTGGCCGGCAGGGCCCGTATCCCGCAGCTGTCGAAGCTGACGCGGGCGCTGTGGGCGCGGTCGAGGACCTGGATCTGGGTGCGGAGGGTGTTGACCAGCCCGTCCTCGTCGAGGGCGGCGGGGCGCAGTTCGACGACAGCGGCGCGCAGCTCGTCCGCGGCCTCCGCGGCGAGGTGGGCCACCTGCTGGAGCTCGCCCTTGGCCCGGTCCGGGTCGCGGTCCACGAGCGCCGCGGCGGCCTGTGCGGTCAGCCGCAGCGAGAACAGTTTCTGGCTCACCGCGTCGTGCAGTTCGTGGGCGAGGCGGGAGCGCTCCTCCGCGATGGTCAGCTCACGGCTGCGCTCGTACAGGCGGGCGTTGGTGAGGGCGATGGCGGCGTGCTGGGCGAGGATGCCGAGCAGCCCCTCGTCCTCCTCGGTGAAGCCGCAGCCGCCCTCCGGCCGCGGGCACCTCTTGTTGGCGAGGAACAGCGCGCCCATGACCTCGTCGCCGTCCTTCACCGGGAGGCCGATGAAGTCGGACATGTCGGGGTGGGCGGAGGGCCAGCCCTCGAAGCGCGGGTCCTCGCGGACGTCGGCGAGCCGCTCGGGCTTCGCGTCGCGGAGCATCGAGGCGAGGATGCCGTGCTGGCGGGGCAGCGGGCCGATCGCCTTCCACTGGGCGTCGCTGACGCCGTCGACGACGAACTGGGCGAAGCCCCCGTGATCGTCCGGCACGCCCAGCGCCGCGTACTCGGCGTCGAGGAGCTCGCGGGCCGAGGCCACGATCGTCTTGAGCACGTCGCGCACCTCGAGATGTCTGCTCATCGCGAGGAGGGCGGTGCTCACGGCGGCGAGGCCGGAACCGGGTCGGTGGCTCATGCCACTCACCGTACCGGCGGGGTGTGACGGTCCGTATCGGCCCGGGGACCGCATCCGAGTAGGGCTGCGGACGTAGGTCGAAGTGCCTTGCACGGTGGGGTCTCGGGCACGAGGCGGCGGACGGCGGTGCGTTCCTACGTTGGGTCCATCCGAGGAGGCGGCACACGAGCGCCTCACGACAAGGGGATGGGCATCATGCCGGTAGCAGTGATCACTGGGGCGTCGAAGGGGCTGGGCCGGGCGCTGGCGGCGGCTCTGGCCGAGCGGGGCTGGGACCTGGTGCTGGGCGCCAGGGGCGCCGACGCGCTGAAGGAGAGCGCCGGGCACGCCGGACGCCACGGGACGCGTGTGGTGGCGGTGGCGGGGGACGTCACGGACGCCGGCCACCGCACCGCGCTGGTTGCCGCCGCCGAGCGGCTGGGCGGCCTGGACCTGCTGGTGAACAACGCGAGCGCGCTGGGCGCCGAGCCGCTGGTGCGGCTGGACGTGCTGCCGCCGGCGGGGCTGCGGGCGGCGCTGGAGACCAATGTGGTCGCGCCGCTCGGCCTCGTACAGGAGGCGCTGCCTCTGTTGAGGCGGTCGCGGGCCGGGGCCGTGGTGGCGGTCAGCTCCGACGCGGCGGTGGAGGCGTACGAGACCTGGGGCGGCTACGGGGCGTCCAAGGCGGCACTCGACCATCTCGCCGCCGTGCTCGCGGTCGAGGAGCCCGGGCTGCGGGTGTGGAGCGTCGATCCGGGCGACATGCAGACGGACCTGTACGCGGCGGCGGTGCCCGACGACACGGATCCGCGTCCCTCGCCCGAGTCCGTGGTGCCCGGTTTCCTGCGGCTGGTCGAGGACCGGCCGGCCGGCGGCCGGTACACGGTGCCCGCGCTGCTGGAGACCCGATGAGCCCGGGGGCGGAAGCCGTGACGGCCCTGGAGGACCTGCGCGTGCCGGACGAGCTGTCCGCCCGCACGCCCGCCGAGCAGCGGGGCGCGGGGCGCGACGACGTGCGGCTGCTCCTCTCGCGGGGCACGGAGGTGTCCCACCACCGCTTCACGCGCCTGCCGGACCTGCTGCGGGCCGGTGACGTGCTGGTCGTGAACACCTCGGCCACCCTGGCGGCCGCCGTGGACGGGCGGCTCGGCGGCGAGCCGGTGGTGGTGCACTTCTCGACCCGCGGTGACCGGGGGCACCCGGGGCCGGGGGCCGCGGGCGGCCGATGGGCGGTGGAGCTGCGCCGCCCGGACGGCGCGGGCAGCACGGCGCCGCGGGCGGGCGGCCCGGCGGGGGCGGCCGTACGGCTGCCCGGCGGCGGCGAGCTGGTTTTCGAGACGCCGCTCGCCCCGGGGGCGGACCGGCTGTGGTGGGCTTCGGCGTCCGTGGACGTGCCGGCGCTGCTGCGGAGGCACGGCAGGCCGATCCGGTACGGGTACACGGCGCGGGACCAGCCCCTGTCGGCGTACCAGACGGTCTTCGCGCTCCCCTCCCCCGACGGCTCGGGCTCGGCGGAGATGCCGAGTGCGGCCCGCCCGTTCACCGCGCGGGTGGTGGCGGAGCTGGTGAGCCGGGGGGTGCAGTTCGCGCCGATCGTGCTGCATACCGGCGTGGCGTCGGCGGAGGCGCACGAGCCGCCGTACCCGGAGCGCTTCGACGTCCCGGCGACGACGGCGTGGCTGGTGAACGCGGCACGTGCCGCGGGGGGCCGGATCGTGGCGGTCGGCACGACGGCCGTGCGGGCCCTGGAGTCGGCCGCGGGCGCCGGCGGCGTGGTCCGGCCGGCCGCGGGCTGGACGGACCTGGTGGTGACGCCGCGGCGCGGGGTGCGGGTGGTGGACGGTCTGCTGACCGGACTGCACGAGCCGGAGGCGTCACATCTGCTGATGCTGGAGGCGATCGCCGGGAGGGCCGCGCTGACCAGCGCGTATGCCGAGGCGCTGAGGCGCCGCTACCTCTGGCACGAGTTCGGCGACGTCCACCTCGTCCTGCCGCCGGAACGGCCTCACTCTCAGGATTGCGTCAGCAACACTTGGTGAGATCGACGCAGGGGCGATGTGAGCCCGCACATAGGGTCCAGATCACTTACGAGACTCTTTAGTTGCTACAAAAGGGGCATCTATCCCCGGACACCAGCGACTAATACGGACATTGGAAACATATGATCCACTACCGTGGATCGTACGTCACACCTTTGCCACGGCATTTTGCGCCAGCTAAGAATTGCCGACGTCGCTTCCGAACAGCGCAGAGCCGAACCGGCCTGGAGCGACTTTCCGCTATTCGAAGAGGTACGTCTGTATGTCCGCGTTCATCACCCCTGAGATCCGACGACGACTCAAGAGCCGCAAGACTGCCGTCGCCGGTGTCGCCACCGTCGCGGCCGCCGCTGTGGCTCTCTCCATCGCCCCCTCGGGCAACGCCGAGGCCGGTGTGCAGACCGAGGCCGTCGCCGCGGCCCCGGTGGCCTGGAAGGCCGACGCCAAGAAGACCGCCGCGCTGCACGAGAGCATCACCAGCCAGCAGTCCGCCTTCGAGGCCCAGCTGAAGGCCACGCAGGCCAAGGCCAAGGCCGAGGCGAAGGCGAAGGCCGAGAAGGCCGCCGCAGCGAAGAAGGCCGCAGCGAAGGCGGCCGCCGAGAAGCGCGCCAAGGAGCAGGCCGCCAGCCGAGCCGCCGAGCGCAAGCCGGCGAAGGTGACCTACCCGAACAACCTGGACGGGTGGATCCGCGAGGCGATGTCGATCATGAAGAAGCACGACATCCCCGGCAGCTACGAGGGCATCCACCGCAACATCATTCGGGAGTCCTCCGGCGACCCGCGGGCCATCAACAACTGGGACATCAACGCCATCAACGGCGTCCCCTCGAAGGGCCTGCTGCAGGTCATCAAGCCGACCTTCGACGCCTACCACGTCCCCGGCACCTCCTGGGACCAGTACGACCCGGTCGCCAACATCGTCGCCGCCTGCAACTACGCGGCCGACCGCTACGGCTCCATGGACAACGTGAACAGCGCCTACTGAGGCTGACCGGACACACCAAGCCGGCGGCGCGGCCGGCGGGCATGCAACAGACGCGAAGGGCGCACCCCGTACGGGGTGCGCCCTTCGGCGTCGTGGTGCTGCCCAGTGGTCTGCGTTACTTGCGCATGACCTCGGGCTCGTGCCTGCGCAGGAAGCGGGCGACCAGGAATCCGCACAGGGCGCCGAGCGCGAGCAGCGCGCCCATGTCGAGGAACCAGGCCCCGGCGTCGTGGTCCCACAGGGGGTCGGTGCTGGTCGGATCGTCCGTGTTCGGGTTGATCCGGTTGAAGTCCAGCGTCGCTCCGGCGGCGGCGACCGCCCAGCGCGACGGCATCAGGTACGAGAACTCGTTGACGCCGACCGTGCCGTGCAGGATGAACAGACAGCCGGTGAACACGACCTGGATGATCGCGAACATGACCAGCAGCGGCATGGTCTTCTCGGCCGTCTTCACCAGCGCGGAGATGATCAGGCCGAACATCATCGACGTGAAGCCGAGGGCCATGATCGGCAGCGAGAGCTCGAGCATGACGGCCCCGCCCAGCACCAGCCCCTCCTCGGGCAGCTCACGGGTGGCGAAGCCGATGGCCCCGACCAGACCGCCCTGGATGACCGTGATCATGCCCAGGACGATGACCTTGGACATCAGATACGCGGAGCGTGACAGGCCGGTCGCCCGTTCCCGCTCGTAGATCAC
Organism: Streptomyces sp. NPDC006294; assembly: GCF_042870895.1. Classification (NCBI taxonomy): domain Bacteria; kingdom Bacillati; phylum Actinomycetota; class Actinomycetes; order Kitasatosporales; family Streptomycetaceae; genus Streptomyces; species Streptomyces sp. NPDC006294. The sequence continues at coordinate 63,515 of NZ_JBIAHV010000025.1, read as the reverse complement.
CCGTTCCTTGATCAGCTCGCGGACGGAGTTGGCGGCGCCGGCGAAGCAGGCGCCCACCGCGAGGATCAGCAGCACCGTGGTGGCCGTGCCGTTCGGAATGATCCTGCCGGTCTGCGCGTTCTGGTTGACCAGCAGGCCCCGGTCCGGGTCGATGAGCAGGCTGACCGCGCCGAGCACCGCGGGCAGGATCAGCATCAGGCCCATGAAGCCCTTGTCGGACACGATCACCGAGATGTAGCGGCGGGTCAGCGTGAGCAGCTGGGAGCCCCAGCTCTGCGGCTTCGGCGGACGCATCTGCTGCGCGGGCATGCTCACCGACTGCGCGGCGACGGCGTCGATGTCGGCCGCGTACATCTGGTAGTGCTGCGAACCGCGCCAGCGGCCCGCCCAGTCGTAGTCGCGGTAGTTCTCGAAGGCCGAGAAGACGTCGGCCCAGGTGCTGTAGCCGAAGAAGTTGAGCGCCTCCTCCGGCGGACCGAAGTACGCCACGGAGCCGCCGGGCGCCATGACCAGCAACTTGTCGCACAGCCCCAGCTCCGCCACCGAGTGGGTGACGACGAGGACCGTGCGGCCGTCGTCCGCCAGGCCGCGCAGCAGCTGCATGACGTCACGGTCCATGCCCGGGTCGAGACCGGAGGTCGGCTCGTCCAGGAAGATCAGCGACGGCTTGGTCAGCAGCTCCAGGGCGACGGACACGCGCTTGCGCTGACCGCCGGAGAGCGACGTGACCCGCTTGTCCTTGTGGATGTCGAGCTTGAGCTCGCGCAGCACCTCGTCGATACGGGCCTCACGCTCGGCCTCGGCGGTGTCGCCGGGGAAGCGGAGTTTGGCCGCGTACTTGAGCGCCTTACGGACGGTGAGCTCCTTGTGCAGGATGTCGTCCTGCGGAACCAGACCGATGCGCTGGCGCAGCTCGGCGAACTGCTTGTAGAGGCTGCGGTTGTCGTAGAGGACGTCACCCTGGTTGGCGGGCCGGTAGCCGGTGAGCGCCTTCAGCAGGGTGGACTTTCCGGAGCCGGACGGGCCGATGACACCGATCAGCGACTTCTCCGGGACGCCGAAGGAGACGTCGCGCAGGATCTGCTTGCCGCCGTCGACGGTCACCGTGAGGTGGCGGGCCGAGAAGGAGACGTCACCGGTGTCGACGAACTCCTCGAGCTGTCCGCCGACGATACGGAACGTGGAGTGACCGACGCCGACGATGTCGCTCGGGCCGATGAGGACCGTGCCGGACTTGGCGATCGGCTGTCCGTTGACATAGGTGCCGTTGTGGGAGCCCAGGTCACGGATCTCGAACCGGCCGTCGGGGTGCGCGGTGAACTCCGCGTGGTGCCGCGACACCTGCAGGTCGGAGACGACGAGCTCGTTCTCCAGCGCACGGCCGATGCGCATCACCCGGCCGAGGGACAGCTGGTGGAAGGTCGTGGGGCTGCGGTCACCGTGGACTGGCACAGCTCCCTGGCCCTGCGGCGCGCCCTGCTGGTGCGGCACCTGCGGCTGCGCCTGCGGCCAGCCCTGCTGGGCGGCGGCCTGCTGCGGCGGCTGCTGCGCGGGCGGCTGCTGCCAGCCCTGCTGCTGCGGCTGCTGTGCCGGAGCCTGAGCGGCCTGCTGCGGCGCGCCCTGTGCGTAGGCGCCGGCCGCGGCGCCCGCCGGTGCGCCGGCGCCGGTCAGACCGAGACGGGGACCGTCAGTGGCGTTCCCCAGGTGGACCGCCGTCCCGGCACCGATCTCCATCTGGTGGATCCGCTGGCCCTGCACATAGGTGCCGTTGGTGCTGCCGTGGTCCTCGATGACCCAACTGCGCCCGCCCCAGCTGATCGTGGCATGTCGCCACGAGACCCTGGCGTCGTCGATCACCACATCGCCCTGGGGATCGCGTCCCAGGGTGTACGACCTGGACGGATCGAGCGTCCAGGTCCTTCCGTTCAATTCCAGTACGAGTTCCGGCACTCCATGCCCCACTAGTTGTCCCCCGAGCTTCCCCCGTCGCCGGGAGTCTAGGGAAGGCGAACATCGTGGGGAACTATTTCAGGCCCGGCCTCGTATCCGAAAGCCGGGCCGTGTGAAGACCTCGTTCGGTACCGAGTTGGGACGTTCGCCGAGGGATCGGGACGTGGCGCGGCGGCGACGGGCGCCCACGAGTGGTGACGGATCATGCGGGAAACGAATATTCCAGGCCAATCGGGCCCCGGGACCCCTTCCGCGCCGTACCCGCCCCTGGTGTCCGCCAGGCGGGACAGAACCTCTCGTCCCGCCCGTCGCCCGATACGGTGGTAGCACCATGAGCGCACAGCAGCCCCCTCCCAACGCCGACGTCCCCACCCTTCTCGTCAAGATCTTCGGGAAGGACCGCCCAGGGATCACCGCCGGGCTCTTCGACACCCTCGCCGCGTACGCCGTCGACGTCGTCGACATCGAGCAGGTCGTCTCCCGGGGCCGGCTCGTACTGTGCGCGCTCGTCACCTCCCCCACGGCCGGCGGCGCCACCGAGGGCGAACTGCGTGCCACCGTGCACAGCTGGGCCGAGTCCCTCAGGCTGCAGGCCGAGATCATCTCCGGTACGGGCGACAACCGGCCGCGCGGCAGCGGACGTTCCCATGTGACGGTGCTCGGACACCCGCTCACCGCGGAGTCCACGGCGGCCATAGCGGCCACCATCGCCGGCGCCGGCGGCAACATCGACCGCATCTTCCGGCTGGCGAAGTATCCGGTCACGGCCGTCGAGTTCGCGGTCTCCGGCGTCGAGACCGAGCCGCTGCGGACCGCGCTGGCCATGGAGGCCGCCGAGATCGGCGTCGACGTCGCCGTCGTCTCCGCCGGACTGCACCGGCGGGCGCAGCGCCTCGTCGTCATGGACGTCGACTCCACCCTCATCCAGGACGAGGTCATCGAGCTCTTCGCGGCGCACGCGGGCTGCGAGGCCGAGGTCGCGGAGGTCACCGCCGCGGCCATGCGCGGCGACCTGGACTTCGAGCAGTCGCTGCACGCCCGCGTGGCGCTGCTCGAAGGGCTCGACGCCTCCGTCGTGGACAAGGTCCGCACGGAGGTACGGCTCACTCCGGGCGCCCGCACTCTGATCCGTACGCTGAAGCGGCTCGGCTACCAAGTGGGCGTCGTCTCCGGCGGCTTCACCCAGGTCACCGACGATCTCAAGGACCGGCTCGGGCTCGATTTCGCGTCGGCGAACACCCTGGAGATCGAGGACGGGAAGCTCACCGGCCGGGTCGTCGGCGAGATCGTGGACCGGGCGGGCAAGGCCCGGCTGCTGCGCCGGTTCGCGGCTGAGGCCGGGGTGCCGCTCGCGCAGACGGTCGCGATCGGCGACGGGGCGAACGACCTCGACATGCTGAACGCCGCCGGACTCGGCGTCGCGTTCAACGCCAAGCCCGTCGTCCGCAAGGCGGCGCACACCGCGGTCAACGTGCCCTTCCTCGACACGGTGCTGTACCTGCTGGGCATCACCCGCGAAGAGGTCGAGGCGGCCGACGACGGCACCGGCGAGCACTGACACGCGCTTCTTCCCGCCCTGCTCCTGACGTACGACAGCTTCGGACATACGACGGCCCCCGGCAGGCGATGGCGATGCGCCGGGGGCCGCTCACACGCGGTGGACGGTCACTCCTGATGAGGAGTCCAGTAGTCGAGCAGCCTTCCCGCGCCGTGCTCCACGGACTTCCACGGCCCGCCGACGGACAGGACGGCGAACGCCGAGGTCGGGAAGCCGTCCCGGGTCATACGGGCCAGTGCGTCGCCCTCGGCGCTGCCCGCGAGGGCGTCCGCCAGCGCGTGCATACCGGGGTTGTGACCGATGACCAGCAGATCGTTCACCTCGTCGGACGTCTCCGCCAGCAGGGCGAGCAGATCACCGAGAGATGCCTCGTACAGCCGATCCTCGTACACCGTCTTCGGGCGGTGCGGCAGCTCGTGCACCGCGAGCTTCCAGGTCTCACGGGTCCTGACCGCGGTCGAGCACAGGGCCAGGTCGAAGTCGATACCGGTCTCCGCCAGACGCCGGCCTGCCACCGGAGCGTCCTTCCGGCCGCGCTCTGCGAGCGGGCGCTCACGGTCGGACACCTCGGGCCAGTCGGCCTTCGCGTGCCGGAGGAGAACAATCCTGCGGGATTCGGGAGATCCGGGGGGTGTCCCCCCGGAAGACACAGCGGCGCTCATGCAACCCAGCTTCGCATGAAATGAGCCAGCGGGCGCAGGGTGTTGACGTGCTCCGCCATGAAGAGTGACCCCGTCAACGGATCAGCCGGTGGATGAGCCGGAAGAACTCGGCGACCCCCGGAACGTCGTCCGCCGCGGCGTGCGCCTGGCCGGGACCGGCGATCAGCATCAGCAGCGTGCAGAAGGCGATCACCGGCAGCGCCAGCGCCCACCAGGGCAGCCGGACCCCTCCGACGCCCGCGACGGGGGCCGAGGACCGGGGGTGCGTGTGGGCCGGCATGGCCGCCTCCGTAGGTCTGAGGTCCAGTACCTCAAACGTACGGATCATGAATCCCGCGGCCCATCCGGCGACCCACCCACTTCACCCTGACCCTGGCCCCCTAAGGGACGGTGGTGCCAGCACCCCCTTTTTCTTGAGGCTCGGTTCTCCCCCGGCTTCGCCGGCGGACCCCCACCGGGGCGCTCCGTGCGTGTGTCGACGGTCGATCATGCTCGGTCCCTGGTTCCTCGGGACCTCCGCGTGTTCTCCACTTCCGCTGTACTCACAGCGGCCACGGGCCGCGAGCCCCTTCGGCTCACTCGCCGATGTGGCGAGCCCGGTCCTCCGGGCAGACCCACGGGGTCGGCCCGGTTGTCCGTGGGGGCGAACCGAGCCCCGGAAGATTACGGCGCAGCGATCGTCGCGATGACGGAGATGATCACGCCGATGAGGAGGATCAGGCCGAAGATTCCGAGGAGCTTCTTCTGGCCGTTCTGGGGGTTCGGGTCGAGCACAGGCATGGAATCAGTTTCGCATCCCGGTCTCGTCCTCGATCGTCCGGTCCCGGCCCGCCAGGAGCCCGACGCCGATCTGCGGCACGAGCAGGGCCGCCATCAGCGTGAGCGGCAGGTCCCAGCCGCCGCTGTGCTGGTACAGGACGCCCACCAGCAGCGGACCGGGGATGGAGATCAGATAGCCGGTGGACTGGGCGAACGCGGAGAGCCGTACGACCCCCGCTCCCGTCCTCGACCGCATGCCGATCATGGTGAGGGCCAGCGGGAACGAGCAGTTGGAGACGCCCAGCAGCACCGCCCATGCCCAGGCCCCGGCCGCCGGTGCGAGCTGGAGGCCGAGGTAGCCGGTCAGTCCGCACAGCCCGAGTGCGACGACGATCGGTCCCTGCTGCCGCATCCGGGCCGCGAGCCGGGGGATCACGAAGGCCAGCGGCACGCCCATCACCATGGTGACGGCCAGCAGCACGCCCGCGGTCCCGGCGGGGACGCCCGCGTCGCGGAAGATCTGCGGCATCCATCCCATGGTGATGTACGCGCCGGTCGCCTGTAGCCCGAAGAAGCAGGCCAGCGCCCAGGCGGTCGGGCTGCGGGTGATGCGCGGCGCGGCAGCCGGCCGCTTCGTGCCGCCGTCGGCCTTGCCCGACGCCGGCGAGGCGGTGCCCTCGCGGTCGCGCAGCAGCCCCAGCCAGGGCAGTACGGCGACGGCCGCGAGGACCGCCCACAGCGCGAGACCGCCCCGCCAGCTGCCGCCGAGCGCGCTCGCGAGGGGCACGGTCGCGGCGGCCGCGAGCGACGTGCCGAGCGCGAGGGCCATCGAGTAGAGACCGGTCATCGAACCGACCCGGTCGGGGAAGTACCGCTTGACGATCACCGGCATCAGCACGTTGCTGACCGCGATGCCCATGAGGGCGAGCGCGCTGGCGGCGAGGAAGGCGGCCGTGCCGCCGACGAAGGGCCTTACGGCCACGCCCGTCGCGATGGCCGCCATGCCGGCGCAGACGACGGCCCCGGGCCCGAAGCGGCGGGCCAGCCGGGGCGCGGCGACGCCGAAGACGGCGAAGCAGAGCGGCGGTACGGAGGTGAGCAGCCCGGCGACGCTGCCGCTCATGTGGAGCCCGGTCCGCGCCTCTTCGAGCAGGGCTCCCAGGCTGGTGATGGCGGGGCGCAGATTGAGCGCGGCCAGCACGATGCCGACGACGACGAGCCGGGTGGCCCAGACCGGTGTCCGCCGGGCGGCAGAATCCTGGGCGGCAGGGGCCGTCTCGGCGGGGCTCACGGTGCGGGTCTCCTCGGGCATTGGCCCATCATAGAATCATGGGATGATTGGTTGTCCAATCCCGTACGGTCCGGCGGCCTGCCTGCCGGACGCCGGGTGGGCACCTCACGACAAGGAGCACCATGGCGCTGTCCTCTCCCCGGCGTTCCGCGCTCTCCGACCAGGTGATCGCCCAGCTGCGGAACCAGATCACCTCGGGCGAGTGGCCGGTCGGATCGCGGATCCCGACCGAACCGGAACTGGTCGAGCAGCTCGGTGTCGCCCGCAACACCGTCCGTGAGGCGGTGCGCGCGCTGGCGCACAACGGGCTGCTGGACATCCGGCAGGGCTCGGGCACGTATGTGCTGGCCACCAGCGAGCTCGCGGGCGTCATGCACCGCCGGTTCGCCGACGCCGACCCGCGGCACGTCGCCGAACTGCGCTCCACCCTCGAGTCGTCGGCGGCCCGGCTGGCCGCCGAGCGGCGTACGGAGCGCGACCTCCACCAACTGGACGCGCTGCTGGCCAGGCGCGAGGAGGCGTGGGCGTCCGGGGTCGCGGAGGAGTTCGTGGCGGCCGACGCGACGTTCCACCTCGCCGTGGTCGCCGCCTCGCACAACGAGGTGCTCACCGAGCTCTACGCCGACCTGGGCGACCTGCTGCGGGACTGGCTGCGCGAGGACATCGGGCAGGAGCTGCGCCCCGAGCACCACATGGACCACGGACGGATGGTCGAGGCGATCCGCGCGGGCGACGGCGACGCGGCGGCGTCGGAGGCGGCCGGTTATCCGTTCATGTGCCTGCGTCGGCCCGCATCGGCTGGTGGCTGACCCAGACGGAGCGGATCTCCTTCCAGCACCGGCCGGTCAGCTCCCGGTACTCGGCCGCGCGGAGCAGGACGGGCGCGGTGTCGGCGTCGACGTCCCACCAGCGGTCGCACTCGACGTGCAGGCGGACCCGGTCGGCGGAGGGGTAGGGGTTGTGGCAGTAGGCGGTGACCCGCGAGCCCTCGACGACGGTGGTGCACTGCGCCCGGTAGTCCGGCGCCGGCGCCGGCCGGGGGTCCTGCGTCTCCTGACGGAACTGGAGGGTGGCGAGGGGGACGGCCCCCAGCAGGACCGTCGCGGCGGCCAGTACGGAGGCGTTGCGCCATGTCGTACGCACGAGCAGGACCTCCTCGGCCGGGCTGCGGCGCACGCGCCGCAACAGCACCACAAGGAAGATTTGCTCCTCCAGCATCACCGCCCCCGGGTCCGCCCGCCCACGCACTGGGCCGAACGAGCGGCGCCCCGCCCACCGCGCGAAGCGGTCGGCGGGGCATCCCCGGTGTATATGTCTGCTGGTCAGGCACCCATGATGTGGACGCCGCCGTCGACGTGGACGATCTCGCCCGTGGTCTTCGGGAAGAAGTCCGAGAGCAGTGCGACGACGCCGCGGCCGGCCGGCTCCGGGTCGGCCATGTTCCAGTCGAGCGGGGAGCGCTCGTCCCACACCTTGGCCAGGTCGGTGAAGCCGGGGATGGACTTGGCGGCCATCGAGCCGAGCGGGCCGGCCGAGATCAGGTTGCAGCGGATGTTCCGCGGGCCGAGGTCGCGGGCCAGGTAGCGGCTCGTGGCCTCGAGCGCGGCCTTCGCCGGGCCCATCCAGTCGTACTGCGGCCAGGCGAACTGCGCGTCGAACGTGAGACCCACGACCGAGCCGCCGTTCTGCATCAGCGGCAGGCACGCCATGGACAGCGACTTCAGCGAGAACGCCGAGACGTGCATCGCGGTCGCCACCGACTCGAAGGGCGTGTGGAGGAAGTTGCCGCCCAGGGCGTCCTGCGGGGCGAAGCCGATGGAGTGGACGACGCCGTCGAGACTGCCGAGCTCCGCGCGCACGAGCTCCTCGAGGCGGGCCAGGTGCTCGTCGTTGGTGACGTCGAGTTCGATGACCTTCGCGGGCTTGGGGAGCTTCCTGGCGATGCGCTCGGTCAGGGTGGGCCGCGGGAAGGCGGTCAGGATGACCTCAGCGCCCTGCTCCTGGGCCACCTTCGCGGTGTGGAAGGCGATGGAGGACTCCATCAGCACACCGGTGATCAGGACGCGCTTGCCCTCGAGGATTCCACTCATGTCGTTCAGTGACCCATGCCCAATCCGCCGTCAACGGGGATGACGGCTCCAGTGATGTACGAGGCGTCGTCGGAGGCGAGGAAGCGCACGGCTGCGGCGATCTCCTCCGGCTTCGCGTACCGGCCGAGCGGCACCTGCGAGACGATGCCCGCGCGCTGCTCGTCGGTGAGTGCCTGCGTCATGTCGGTGTCGACGAAACCGGGCGCGACAACGTTGAAGGTGATGTTCCGCGAGCCCAGCTCACGCGCCAGCGAGCGGGCGAAGCCGACGAGCCCGGCCTTGGAGGCGGCGTAGTTCGCCTGCCCGGCGGAGCCCAGCAGCCCGACGACGGAGGAGATCAGCACGACGCGGCCCTTCTTGGCGCGCAGCATGCCGCGGTTGGCACGCTTGACGACGCGGAAGGTGCCGGTGAGGTTGGTGTCGAGGACGGAGGTGAAGTCGTCCTCCGACATGCGCATCAGCAGCTGGTCCTTGGTGATGCCGGCGTTGGCGACCAGCACCTCCACGTTGCCGTGCTTCTCCTCGATCTCCTTGTAGGCCTGCTCCACCTGCTCGGCGTCGGTGATGTCGCACCGGACGGGCAGGCAGCCGGCCTCGACGAGCTCGGCGGGCGGCTCGCCGGAGCGGTAGGTGATGGCGACCTTGTCACCGTTGGCGGCGAAAACGCGGGCGATGGCAAGGCCGATGCCCCGGTTTCCTCCGGTGACCAGAACCGAGCGGCTCAACGGATCACCCTTTCACTAGCTGTTCCAAGCACCTGAGCCCAGGCGACTACCCAGAAAACCTATCGGTCCGGCCCACCGAGCGAGGACTCGGTCTCTGACAGCGCCGCGATCCGGTCACTGTCGGGTCCCTACAGAACCTGCCACTCGCCGTGCAATTCCACGGGATCGCGGCCGGTGGACATGATTCACTGCCGCAGACGATTCACCGCCGCAGACGCTTTCAGGGCGAGTCACAGCGACGAGTCACAGTGAAGGGAAGGGCCGTCCGTGCCCCACGACATCGATCAGACGTTCACCGCGCTGCCGCTGCGGGCGCTCGCCGACGCGGCCCTCGCCCGGGCCCGCGCGCTCGGCGCCGAGCATGCCGACTTCCGGCTGGAGCGGGTGCGCAGCGCGGCCTGGCGGCTGCGGGACGCCAAGCCCGCGGGTTCCTCCGACACGACGGACCTCGGGTACGCGGTCCGGGTCGTGCACGGCGGGGCGTGGGGTTTCGCCTCCGGGGTGGATCTGACCATGGACGCCGCGGCCCGGGTCGCGGGCCAGGCGGTCGCCATGGCGAAGCTGTCGGCGAAGGTGATCGCGGCGGCGGGCAGCGACGAGAGGGTGGAGCTGGCGGACGAGCCGGTGCACTCGGAGAAGACCTGGGTCTCGTCGTACGGGATCGACCCGTTCGAGGTGCCCGACGAGGACAAGACCGCGCTGCTCGCCGACTTCAGCGACCGGCTGCTGCGGGCGGACGGCGTGGCGCATGTGGACGCGTCGCTGCTCACCGTGCACGAGAACAAGTTCTACGCGGACACCGCGGGCACGGTCACGACGCAGCAGCGGGTACGGCTGCACCCGCAGCTCACCGCGGTCGCCGTGGACGACACGAGCGGCGAATTCGACTCGATGCGCACCATCGCGCCGCCGGCCGGCCGCGGCTGGGAGTATCTGACCGGCACGGGCTGGGACTGGGACTCGGAGCTGGAGCTGATCCCGGCGCTGCTCGCGGAGAAGATGCGCGCCCCGAGCGTGGAGGCGGGCCGGTACGACCTGGTGGTCGACCCGTCGAACCTGTGGCTGACGATCCACGAGTCGATCGGCCACGCCACCGAGCTCGACCGGGCGCTGGGCTACGAGGCCGCGTACGCGGGGACGTCGTTCGCGACCTTCGACCAGCTGGGGAAGCTGGCGTACGGCTCGTCGGTGATGAACGTGACCGGGGACCGCACCGCGGAGCACGGGCTGGCGACGATCGGCTACGACGACGAGGGCGTCGAGGCGCAGAGCTGGGACCTGGTCAAGGACGGCACGCTGGTCGGGTACCAGCTGGACCGGAGGATCGCGAAGCTGACGGGCCTCGGCCGCTCCAACGGCTGTGCCTACGCCGACTCCCCCGCGCATGTGCCGGTGCAGCGGATGGCGAACGTGTCGCTGCGGCCGGACCCGGGCGGGCTGTCGACGGAGGATCTGATCGGCGGCGTCGAGCGCGGGATCTATGTGGTCGGCGACCGTTCCTGGTCGATCGACATGCAGCGGTACAACTTCCAGTTCACGGGTCAGCGGTTCTTCCGTATCGAGAACGGCCGGCTGGCGGGTCAGCTGCGGGACGTCGCGTACCAGGCGACGACGACCGAGTTCTGGGGCTCGATGGAGCAGGTCGGGGGCCCGCAGACGTATGTGCTCGGCGGCGCCTTCAACTGCGGCAAGGCCCAGCCGGGCCAGGTCGCCGCGGTCTCGCACGGCTGCCCCTCCGCCCTGTTCCGGGGCGTCAACATCCTCAACACGACGCAGGAGGCCGGTCGATGAGCCCCCGGACCAGCAAGCCGCACGAGATCGTCGAGCAGGCGCTCGCGCTGTCGACCGCCGACGGCTGTGTCGTCATCGCCGACGAGGAGTCCTCCGCCAATCTGCGCTGGGCGGGCAACGCGCTGACCACCAACGGCGTCACCCGCGGCCGCACCCTCACCGTGATCGCGACCGTCGACGGCGCCGAGGGCACCGCGTCGGGCGTGGTGTCCCGTTCCGCGGTGACCGCCGCCGATCTGGAGCCGCTGGTGCGGGCCGCCGAGGCCGCTGCCCGCGGCGCCGGGCCGGCGGAGGACGCCCAGCCGCTGGTCACCGGGGTCGAGGCGTCGCCGGGCTTCACGGACGCCCCCGCGGAGACGACGTCCGCCGTGTTCGCGGACTTCGCCCCGGCGCTCGGCGAGGCGTTCGCCCGGGCCCGGGCGGGCGGCCGGGAGCTGTACGGGTTCGCCAACCACGAGATGACCTCGACGTACATCGGCACCTCCACTGGCCTGCGGCTGCGGCACGACCAGCCGAACGGCACCCTCGAGATCAACGCCAAGTCGCCGGACCGGGTGCGCTCCGCGTGGGCGGGCCTGTCGACACGGGACTTCAAGGACGTGGACCCGGCCGCGATGGACGCCGATCTGGCGCGGCGCCTGGCCTGGGCGGAGCGCCGGATCGAGCTGCCCGCGGGCCGTTACGAGACGCTGCTGCCGCCGACCGCGGTGGCGGACCTGCTGGTCTACCAGATGTGGTCGTCGGCGGCCCGGGACGCGGCGGAGGGCCGCACGGTCTTCTCCAGGCCGGGCGGCGGCACCCGCGTCGGCGAGAAACTGTCGCCGCTGCCGCTGACGCTGCGCAGCGATCCGCACGAGCCGGGCCTCGAGTCGGCCCCGTTCGTGATCGCGCACTCCTCCGGCGACGACGCCTCGGTCTTCGACAACGGGCTGCCGATCACGGCGACGGAGTGGATGCGCGACGGCAAGCTGGCGCACCTGGTCACCACCCGGCACACCGCCGGCCTGACCGGCCTGCCGGTGGCCCCGGGCGCGGGAAACCTGATCCTGGACGGCGGCGGTGAGCGCTCGCTGGAGGAGATGGTGTCCGGGACGGCCCGCGGGCTGCTGCTGACCTGCCTCTGGTACATCCGCGAGGTCGACCCGGCGACGCTGCTGCTGACCGGCCTGACCAGGGACGGCGTCTATCTCGTGGAGAACGGCGAGGTGGTCGGTGAGGTGAACAACTTCCGCTTCAACGAGTCGCCCGTCGATCTGCTGTCCCGAGCCGGTGAGGCGGGGCGCAGCGAGCGGACGCTGCCGCGTGAGTGGGGCGACTGGTTCACCAGGGCGGCCATGCCCGCGCTGCGGGTCCCGGATTTCAATATGAGTTCGGTCAGCCAGGGCGTATAACCTCGTACACGTTCAATGGCACGTTCAACGGCACGTTGGATGCCACGCCCGACGGCACTTTCCCAAGGAGACGCGAGACCCGTGACGGACATCGTCGACGAGCTGAAGTGGCGTGGGCTGATCGCCCAGTCCACTGACGAGGACGCATTGCGCAAGGCGCTCGCGGACGGTCCCGTCACGTTCTATTGCGGCTTCGACCCGACGGCGGCCAGCCTGCACGTCGGGCATCTGGTGCAGGTGCTGACCGTCCGCCGCCTCCAGCAGGCCGGGCACCGGCCGCTGGCGCTGGTGGGCGGGGCGACGGGCCAGATCGGCGACCCGCGGCCGACCGCGGAGCGCACGCTGAACGACCCGGAGACGATCGCGCTGTGGGTGGCCCGGCTGCGTGCGCAGATCGAGCCGTACCTGTCCTTCGAGGGCGACAACGCGGCGATCATGGTGAACAACCTGGACTGGACCGCGGGCATGTCCGCGATCGAGTTCCTGCGGGACATCGGCAAGCACTTCCGCGTCAACAAGATGCTCACGAAGGACTCGGTCGCCCGGCGCCTGGAGTCGGAGCAGGGCATCAGCTACACCGAGTTCAGCTACCAGCTCCTGCAGGGCATGGACTTCCTGGAGCTGTACCGGCGGTACGGCTGCACCCTGCAGCAGGGCGGCAGCGACCAGTGGGGCAACCTGACCGCGGGCCTGGACCTGATCCACCGCCTCGAGCCGGACGCCGAGGTGCACGCACTGGCCACGCCGCTGATGACGAAGGCGGACGGCACCAAGTTCGGCAAGTCGGAGACGGGCACGCTCTGGCTGGACCCGGAGATGACCACGCCGTACGCGTTCTACCAGTTCTGGCTGAACACGGACGACCGGGACATCTCGCGGTACCTGCGCGTCCTCAGCTTCAAGAGCCGCGAGGAGCTCGAGGAGCTGGAGAAGCAGACCGCGGAGCGTCCGCAGGCGCGCGCCGCGCAGCGTGCGCTGGCCGAGGAGCTGACGACGCTGGTGCACGGCGCGGACCAGTGCGCCGCGGTGATCAACGCGTCGAAGGCGCTGTTCGGTCAGGGCGAGCTGGGCGGTCTGGACGAGGCGACGCTCCGCGCGGCGCTGTCCGAGCTTCCCCACGCCCGGGTCGGCGAGCTGCTGCCGGTGGTCGACCTGTTCGCCGAGGTCGGTCTGGCGCCGAGCAAGTCCGCCGCCCGTCGCACGGTGAAGGAGGGCGGCGCGTACGTGAACAACGTGAAGGTGACCGCCGAGGACGCCGTGGTGACCGGTGACGAGCTGCTGCACGGCCGCTGGCTGGTGCTGCGCCGGGGCAAGAAGAACCTGGCGGCGGTCGAGGTCGCGGCCGGCTGATCCGGTAACACGCGCGGAGGCCGGGTGGGGCGAGAACGCCCACCCGGCCTCCGCGTGTGTCAGGCGTGGCGTTTCTTGCCGCGTACGGCGGTGTACGCCATGTCGCCCAGGAAGACGATGACGACGGCCGCCGCGAGCTGCAGCGCGTGCCGGCCCCAGTCGATACCGCTCGTCTCCGCGATGCCGATACCACGCGCCACGGCGTTGCCGATGACGGCGCCGATGATGCCGAAGATGGTGGTCAGCCAGAGGGGACTGTGCTGCTTGCCCGGAATGATCGCTTTCGCGAGCAGACCCAGCACGAATCCCACGATGATCGCCCACAACCAGCCCATGGCTGCCTCCTTGTACGGCCTCTGCGTGAGCAGTTACGTCGCCAGTCTCGGTCCGGCCGCCGTACAGCGCATGTCGGGGAGGGCCGTACGCGTCACGGCGCAGTCCGGGCACGCATTTCCGGGGCGGCCCCGCTCTCGAAGGCGGCGCAGAGCGGGCGTACCGTGGAGGCGACGGGAAAGGACGTGCCCGGGCACGTCCCGCGCGGGAATCGGGTGGTGGAGACGCGATGCGGAAGCACGGCGGAGCAGAGGTCTTCCGGATCACCGGCGCACGGCAGAGTCTCGCCGACGACGTCCGCGGCAGACAGCGCCGCTATGTGATCTCGATGTCGGTACGGACCGTTTCCGTGGTCCTCGCGGCGGTCCTGTGGAACGTGGAACGCCATGTGGCCGTGGTGGCGCTGGTCCTCGGCATCCTGCTGCCCTACATCTCCGTCGTCATCGCCAACGCGGGGCGGGAGAACGCGCCTTCGCTGCCGTCGACGTTCGTTCCGGCGCCGGTCCGGCCGGCGGTCGAGGCGGCCGCGAAGCCGGACGCCGCGGAATCCGGACCGGAGGCGGAGGCCGTCCCCGGGGACCGTCCGGAGACCGGCCCGAGCTGACGGCCGAGCTGACGGCGGGGGCCGCCGACGGGCCGTTCGAGGCCCGGAAAAAGCTCAGGAAAAGCTCAGATCAATCATGAAGTTCCGGTGCACCGCACCCTGTTGCCCGTGACATACTGCCTACGCGCTCCGCATCCCCCGTCGGAGCGACGGACCGACGCCGGGCAGCTCCCCCCGTGGCTGCTCGGCGTCGCCATGCTGGGACAATGATCCCGTGAATCCTCCGGTGAGTGACGAGACCCCCATCTGCTCGGCCAAGGGCTGCCGTACGGACGCCGTGTGGGTCCTCGCCTGGAACAACCCGAAACTGCACACCCCGGACCGCCGCAAGACCTGGCTGGCGTGCGACGAGCACCGCGAGCACCTGTCGCAGTTCCTCGGGGTGCGCGGTTTCCTGAAGGACGTCGTGACGCTGGAGCAGTGGGAGCGCGGCACGGGAGCCGGATCAGCCGCCGATGGCTGACATGGGCCGCTCCGGCTGAAGGAACGACGGGTCGTCGAGACCGGATCCGGCCTTCTTGCCCCACATCGCCAGCCGCCAGATGCGCGAGATCTCCTTGTCCGGCGCGTCGGAGCGCAGGGCCGCCCGCAGGTCCGTCTCCTCGGTGGCGAACAGGCAGGTGCGCACCTGGCCGTCGGCGGTGAGCCGGGTGCGGTCGCAGGCGCTGCAGAACGGCCGGGTGACGGAGGCGATGACGCCGACCCGGTGCGGCCCGCCGTCGACGACCCAGCGCTCCGCGGGCGCGGAGCCGCGTGCGGTGTCGCCCTCCGGGGTGAGGTCGAAGCGGGTGCGCAGCGACTCGAGGATGTCACCAGCGGTGATCATGCCGTCACGCTTCCAGCCGTGCTGGGCGTCGAGCGGCATCTGCTCGATGAAGCGGAGCTCGTAGTCGTGCTCCACGGCCCAGGCGAGCAGGTCGGGGGCCTCGTCGTCGTTGAGTCCGGGCATCAGGACGGTGTTGACCTTGACGGGGGTGAGGCCGGCGGCGCGGGCGGCTTCGAGGCCGTCCAGCACGTCGCGGTGGCGGTCGCGGCGGGTGAGGGTCTTGAAGACGTCGGGCCGCAGGGTGTCCAGCGAGACGTTGACCCGGTCGAGGCCGGCGGCCTTCAGGGCCGCGGCGGTCCGCTTGAGGCCGATGCCGTTGGTGGTGAGGGACATCTTGGGGCGCGGCTCGAGGGCGGCGCAGCGCTCGACGATGCCGACGAGGCCGGGGCGCAGCAGGGGCTCTCCGCCGGTGAAGCGGACTTCCTCGATGCCGAGATCGGTGACGGCGATGCGGATCAGGCGGACGATTTCGTCATCTGTGAGCAGATCCGGCTTGGCCAGCCACTGCAGGCCCTCTTCCGGCATACAGTACGTGCACCGCAGATTGCACCGGTCGGTCAGTGAAACGCGCAGGTCAGTGGCCACTCGGCCGTAGGTGTCGATGAGCACTGTGGGCCCCCTCCCTCTTCGCGGATCCGACGCGTCCGAGCCTACGCGAGTACGCCGACAACACCAGGGCGCATTTGGCACGAGGTACGCGGCGGCCGCGTCGTAGGACTCTACGACGCGGCCGCTGACGTGTGTGTGTCGTTTTCCTCTCAGTGGGCGCCGATGCCGGTGAGGGACTTGACCTCGAGCTCGGCGTACTTGCCCTCGTCGGGCTTCTCCTTGGTGAGGATCGAGCCGAGCCAGCCGAGCAGGAAGCCCAGCGGGATGGAGATCAGACCCGGGTTGGACAGCGGGAACCAGGCGAAGTCGACGCCGGGGAACATCGACGACGGCTTGCCGGAGACCACCGGCGAGAAGAGCACCAGCAGGACGGAGGAGGCGAGACCTCCGTAGATCGACCAGAGGGCGCCCTGGGTGGTGAACTTCTTCCAGAAGAGGCTGTAGAGGATCGTCGGCAGGTTGGCGGAGGCGGCGACCGCGAAGGCGAGGGCGACGAGGCCGGCCACGTTCAGGTCGCGGGCGAGTGCGCCGAGGGCGATGGAGACGATGCCGATGAAGACGGTCGCCCAGCGTGCGGCGCGGACCTCCTCCTTCTCCGTGGCCTCTCCCCTGCGGATCACGTTGGCGTAGATGTCGTGCGCGAACGACGACGAGGAGGCCAGCGTGAGTCCGGCGACGACGGCGAGGATGGTGGCGAAGGCGACGGCCGAGATCACGGAGAGCAGGATCGCGCCCCAGGTGGAGTCGACGCCCCCGATGTGCAGGGCGAGGAGCGGGGCGGCGGTGTTGCCGGCCGGGTTGGACGCCTTGATCTCGGCCGGTCCGACGATGGCGGCGGCGCCGAAGCCGAGCGCGATCGTCATGAGGTAGAAGCCGCCGATGATGCCGATGGCCCAGTTGACCGACTTACGGGCGGCCTGGGCGGTGGGCACGGTGTAGAAGCGGATCAGGATGTGCGGGAGTCCGGCGGTGCCGAGGACGAGCGCGATGCCGAGCGAGATGAAGTCCAGCTTGGTCATACCGTCGATGCCGTACTTGAGGCCGGGCTCCAGGAAGGCGTCCGGGTTGCCCTGCTGGCCCGTCTCGCTCCTCGCCGCGGCCTCGCCGAGCAGGTCGGAGACGTTGAAGTTGAACTTCCACAGCACCAGGAAGGTGATCAGCAGGGTGCCCGCGATGAGCAGCACGGCCTTGACCATCTGCACCCAGGTGGTGCCCTTCATGCCGCCGATGGTCACGTAGACGATCATCAGCAGGCCGACGAGGGCGACGATCGCGACCTTGCCGCCGTCGCTGGTGATGCCCAGGAGCAGCGAGACGAGGATGCCCGCGCCCGCCATCTGCGCCAGCAGGTAGAAGATCGACACGACGATGGTGGAGGCGCCCGCGGCGGTGCGCACCGGGCGCTGGCGCATCCGGTAGGCGAGGACGTCGCCCATGGTGTAGCGGCCGGAGTTGCGCAGCGGCTCGGCGACGAGCAGCAGGGCGACGAGCCAGGCGACCAGGAAGCCGATGGAGTAGAGGAAGCCGTCGTAGCCGTAGAGGGCGATGGCGCCGGCGATACCGAGGAACGAGGCGGCCGACATGTAGTCGCCGGAGATCGCGAGGCCGTTCTGGAAGCCGGTGAACTGGCGGCCGCCGGCGTAGAAGTCGGAGGCGTTCTTGGTCTGCTTGCCGGCCCGGATGGTGATGAACAGGGTCGCGATCACGAAGGCCGCGAAGAGCGAGATGATCAGCGGCCGGTGCTCGGAGGTCGCGTTCGAGGCCGCGAGTTGCAGGACGGGGCTCATGCGTCGGCCTCCATACGGGACTTGATCGCCTCGGCCTTGGGGTCGAGTTTCGCCGCGGCGTGCCGCGAGTAGAACCAGGCGATGAGGAAGGTGGTCGCGAACTGGGCGAGGCCGAAGACGAGGGCGACGTTGACGTTGCCCACGACCTTCGTGCCCATGAAGCCGCCGGCGAAGCTGGAGAGCAGCACGTAGAGCAGGTACCAGGCGATGAACGCGACGGTCAGCGGGAAGGCGAAGGAACGGTAGGTGCGGCGCAGTTCGCCGAATTCCGTACTCTGCTGCACCCGCATGAACGACTGGGTGGTGGGCTGGGCCGGACCGGCGGCCGTGGCGGACTCGGGGGGCGGCGGTGCATCGGTGGTCACGGAATCTCCTCGCGACGCGGGTGCGATAGGCATGGACTGGGGGGTGTCGCTGGCAGGGCGGTTGGATGTTGCTCCACTCCCTGACAACGTCACGGCGCTCGCCGCGAACCGGTTCACCGCAGGTCTTTTTCTTCCGTGCTTCCTTGGCGAACTCATTGAAGAAGGACCTTGATCAGCGATAGCTTCACTCGTCATGTACCCGCCCATTCGCACAGGGGTGTCTGGGCGGTTGTCACGGATGATGTGGAGAACCCATGGCTCATCTGGGATCCAGACGGCGCCGCGCACTCGCGCTGCCCGCCGGTCTGGCGCTCACGGCCTCGCTCGGCTTCATGCCCGCGGGGGCCGCTACGGCGGCGCCGGTCGACGATGTGACCGCTGCGGTCCGGACCGACGGACCGAAGCTCAGTTACGTCGTGAACGTGAAGGGCGGAAACGGCACCGCGAAGGCGGTCAAGAAGGCCATAGCCAAGGCCGGTGGAACGGTGGTGATCGCCTACGACCAGATAGGCGTCATCGTCGTCCACTCGCAGAACCCGGACTTCGGCACCACGATCCGTGGTGTGCGGGGTGTGCAGTCGGCCGGTGCGACGCGTACCGCGCCGCTGGCTCCGTCGGCCGACCTGGCCATCGACTCGGAGCGTCCGCTCACCGCAGAGGAGGCGAAGTCCGCGGCCGCGATCGCGGACTCGGACCAGGACCCGCTGGAGCCCCTGCAGTGGGACCTGCCGGCGATCAAGGCGGACAAGGCCCACGAGAAGACCCTCGGCAGTGACAAGGTCACCGTCGCGGTCATCGACACGGGTGTCGACGACACCCACCCGGACCTCGCGCCGAACTTCGACCGCGACGCGTCGGTGAGCTGCGTGGGCGGCGTGCCGAACACGGCGGACGGCGCGTGGCGTCCCGGCCCGACCGAGTCCGACCACGGCACCCACGTGGCGGGCACGATCGCCGCGGCCAAGAACGGTATCGGGGTCACCGGTGTCGCGCCGGGCGTGAAGGTCTCCGGCATCAAGGTCTCGCAGCCCGACGGCTTCTTCTACACCGAGGCCGTCGTCTGCGGCTTCGTGTGGGCCGCCGAGCACGGCGTCGACGTGACCAACAACAGCTACTACACGGACCCGTGGCTGTTCAACTGCAAGAACGACGCGGACCAGAACGCGCTCGTCGAGGCCGTCTCCCGCGCCACCCGCTACGCGGAGAAGAAGGGCGCGGTCAACGTCGCCGCGGCCGGCAACTCCCGGATGGACCTGGCCGCCGACGAGCTGACGGACACGTCGAGCCCGAACGACACCACGCCGGGCGAGCGGGTCATCAACCCGCGCGAGTGCCTCGACATCCCGACCCAGATCCCGGGTGTCGTCACGGTGTCGGCGCTGGGTGCGAAGGGCCTGAAGTCCTCGTACTCCAACTACGGCAACGGCGTGGTCGACATCTCCGCCCCCGGCGGCGACGCGACGCGCTACCAGATGCCGGACGCCCCGGCCGTCGACGGCCGCATCCTGTCCACCGTCCCCGGCGGCTACGGCTACAAGGCCGGTACGTCGATGGCCTCCCCGCATGTCGCGGGCGTGGCCGCGCTGATCAAGTCGACCCACCCGTACGCACCGCCGGCCCTGGTGAAGGGCCTGCTGTTCGCGCAGGCGGACGACACCGCGTGCACGAACCCGTACGACATCAACGGTGACGGCACGGTCGACGCGGTCTGTGACGGCGGCAAGAACAAGAACGGCTTCTACGGCCACGGCGTCACGGACGCCCTGGACGCGGTCCGCCGGTAAGGGTTTCCTGGCCGGCGGCTGTTCCGGCGGGATTTCCGTCATGAAGCGGGCCCGGTGCGTGATCGCACCGGGCCCGTCGCCGTCGTGGCACCCGGTGCCATAGTGATCGTATGACCGACTCCTCCTCGAACTCCGACGCGAGCGGCGCCGCTCAGGCATGGGCGGCGCTGGGCGGCGACCCCGCGCTGCTCGACCGCGTCACCTTCCGGGGCGGCGGCTCGCTGCCCGCCCGGTTGCCGGTCATGGAACTGGCACGTGCCACGGTCGCGGTCTGCTCACTGGCCGCCGCCGAGCTGGCCGCGCGCCGGGGCGACGGCGCCGTCCCGGCCGTACGGGTCGACGACGGTGCGGTGACGACGGCGTTCCGGAGCGACCGGCTGGTGCGGGTGGACGACGTCGCGCCGGCCACGTTCGCCCCGCTGTCCCGGTTCTGGCGCACCGCGGACGGCTGGGTGCGTACGCACGCCAACTACCCGCACCACCGGGCACGGCTGCTCGGCGCGCTGGCCCTGCCGCCGGACGCCGGCGTGGACGCCGCCGCCGAGGCGATCGGCGCGCGCCGCGCACTGGACGTGGAGGAGAGTTTGTACGCGGCGGGCGGCCTGGCCGTCGCCGTGCGCGACCCGGACGCATGGGCGCGGCATCCGCAGGGCGCTGCCGCCGCCGGACATCCGCTGCTGCGCGTCGAGCGGCTCGGGGACGACGGCCCGCCCCGTACGGCGGACGGCCCGGCGTCGCCCCCGTGTGCGGGCCTGCGGGTGCTGGACCTGACGCGGGTGCTGGCCGGTCCCGTCGCCACGCGGACGCTCGCACTGCTCGGCGCCGATGTACTGCGGGTCGACGCACCGCACCTGCCGGAGAGTCAGGACGCCCACAACGACACCGGTTCGGGCAAACGGTCCACCCTGCTCGATCTGGCGTCGGCCGCCGACCGGGAGACGTTCGAGGAACTGCTGGCCCTGGCGGACGTGGTGGTGACCGGCTACCGTCCGGGCGCCCTCGACCGCTTCGGCCTCTCCCCGGAGGCGCTCGCCGCGCGCCGCCCCGGCCTGGTCGTGGCCCGGCTCTCGGCCTGGGGCCGGTACGGGCCGTGGGCCGGGCGGCGCGGCTTCGACAGCCTGGTCCAGGCGGCGTCGGGCATCGCCGTGACCGAGGGCGAGGACGGCAACCCGGGCGCACTGCCCACCCAGGCGCTCGACCACGGCACCGGATACCTGCTCGCCGCCGGGGTGCTGCGCGCCCTGACGGAACAGCACGCCGCGGGCGGGACCCGGGTGGTGGAGGCCGCTCTCACCCAGACGGCGGCCTGGCTGACCGGGAGGCTGCTGAAGCAGCCCGCCGCGCAGTCCCCGGCATACGAAGCCGAGCGGTGGCTCACCGAGCGCGACAGCCCCATGGGCCGCCTGCGCCACGCCCTGCCCGCGGTCGCCTACGAGGGCGGCCCGGCCGACTGGGCACGCCCGGCGGGGCGGTGGGGCACGGACGCACCGCGGTGGCGGGACGCCACGGCGTGACGGCCGCGGCGCGCACACGCCGGTGCCTCCCGGACTCTTCCGGCCGTTTCCGGGTGGCCGGGGTACGCCTGTCGGCGCCACGGGCATGCATCGATGACCGGCGGAGCGCCGATCGCGGACCGTACGATCCGGAGGCCGGGGTTTTCAGGGGGAGGAACCGCATTGCAGGGGTTGGAAGTTGTCGTTCTGCGGCTGGCGGGGACGGTGGCCGTGACCGTCGTCAAGTCGCTGATCGCCGCCCGCCCGGGAGCGGGCCTGGTGCCGGGCCGCAGGGCCGCGCCGCTGCCCCGGCCGGACCCGGCCCCGGTGGCGAAGAGGCTCGCCGGCCGGCTCTCGGATCCGTACGCCGACCTGCCGGACCACGAGCGCGAAGCGGCCGTCGAGGCGGTACGGGACACGGTCCAGGGCGCCGGGACAGTCGGCCCCGACCGCCTGTTCGCGCTGGACCTCGACCCGGAGCGGCTGTTCCGGGCGCTGCGCGACCCCGCGGCGGGTCTGGCCGAGCGGGGTGTCGAGCTCTACGACGAACTGCTGCGGCTGTGCTGCGCGCATCTGGTCGAGAAGCTGACCGCCGATCCGTCGTTCATGGCGCGGGCCGCGGTGGAACACACCCGCAGGGCGGGCCGCACCGAAGCGCTCGTCGAGGACGTCAGGGCCAGGCTGGGCCCGCGGCCCGAGGCGGTGGCACTCGGCTTCGAGGAACGGTACGCGGACTATGTGGCCGAGACGCACGGGCGGCTGGAACTGTTCGGCCTCACCCTCGGCAGATCGGGGAGCGAGTGGCCGCTGGACACGGCGTACATCTCGCTGGCGGTGAGCGGGGACGGGCCCCACCAGGAAAGCTTCGGGCTGCCCCGGACCGGGCAGGTCGCCGTGAAGGCGGAGCAGATCCTGGCCTCGGCCGACCGGCTCGTCCTGCGTGGCGCCGCCGGGTCGGGCAAGAGCACCCTGGTGCAGTGGCTCGCCCTCAACGCCGCGCGGCGCAGCTTCGGCAGGGATCTGGAGGACTGGAACCGGTGCGTGCCCTTCCTGCTGCGGCTGCGCGCCTTCACAGCGTCCGACGCGCTGCCGATGCCGGACGCCTTCCTGCGGGCCGCGGGGGTCCCGCTGCACGGCGAGGCGCCCGCGGGCTGGACGGAGAAGCTGCTGGCGGACGGCCGGGCGCTGATCCTGGTCGACGGAGTGGACGAGATCCCCGCACGGCAGCGGCACCGTACGGAGAGCTGGCTGAAGTCGCTGATCGCCGCCTACCCGGACGCCCGGTACGTGGTGACGACGCGGCCCTCCGCCGTTCCCGAGGACTGGCTGTCCCGCCAGGGATTCGTCGCCCACTCCCTTCTTCCGATGGAGCGCGACGACATCCGTTCGTTCATCGGCCACTGGCACGAGGCCGCGCGCCAGGAGTGCCCGTCGGAACCCGAACGCGCCCAGCTGGACACTTACGAGACGTCCCTGCGCAAGGCCGTCTCCACCCGCCGTGATCTGGGCAGGCTCGCCACCAACCCGCTGATGTGCGCACTGCTGTGCGCACTGAACCGGGACCGCAGGATGCAGCTGCCGCGCGCCCGCAAGGAGCTCTACGACGCGGCCCTGGACATGCTGCTGGTGCGGCGGGACACCGAGCGGGAGATCGTCGCCGTGGAGGGCGTCGACCTGACGCGCGAGGAGCAGACGGCGCTGCTGCAGCGGCTGGCGTACTGGCTCATCCGCAACGGGCAGGTGGAGGCGGAGCGCGCCGAGGCGGTGGAGATGGTGGGCGAGTGGCTGGCCGCCATGCCGCAGGTGCAGGGCAGCCCCGAGCAGGTCTTCTCCCATCTGCTCATCAGGAGCGGTCTGCTGCGCGAACCGCGCCCGGGGGCCGTGGACTTCGTGCACCGGACCTTCCAGGACTACCTGGGCGCCAAGGCGGCGGTGGAGGCCCGTGACTTCGGGGTCCTCGTGCAGAACGCGCACGACGACCAGTGGGACGACGTGGTGCAGATGGCCGTCGGCCACGCCCGCGTCGAGGAGCGGGCCCGGCTGCTGCGGCAGCTGCTGCGCCGCGCCGACCGGGCGCAGCGCCACCGGCACCGTCTGGTGCTGCTCGCCGCGGCCTGTCTGGAGCACGCTCCGGAGCTGGATCCGCAGATCCGTGCAACGGTGCAGTCGCGCACCCAGGAGCTGCTGCCGCCGCGCACCCAGGACGACGCGGCACAGCTGGCCAAGGTCGGCGAGCTGGTGCTGGAGCTGCTGCCCGGACCGGAGGACCTGGAGGAGTACACGGCGGCCGCCGTGGTGCGCACGGCGGCCCTGATCAAGGGTGACGCCGCGTTCGAGGTGGCCGCGCGGTACCGCGAGGACGCACGGCAGTCCGTGACGTTCCAGGTGTCGACGGCCTGGGGTTCGTTCGACACCGAGTCGTACGCCAGGGACGTGCTGGCCGCCGGGACGTGGCAGGCCTCGTACCTCCACGTCCAGACGCCGGAACAGCTCCACGCCCTCCGCCACGTACCCCATGCCCGGCGCCTGCACGTGACGGGCGACCACCACGACCTCACTCCGCTGCTCGCGGTGGAAGACCCCGAATGGGTCTTCCTGTACGAGAACGGGGTGGTGGACGACCTCACGCCGCTCGCGTCGTTCCCTGGGCTCAAGGACGTCGGTCTGAGCCGGTGCCCCCGGCTGCGCGACCTGCGGCCGCTGGCGCGGCCCGGACTCGAGCGGCTCTCGCTCTGGGAGGTCCACCCGGAGGTCTCGATCGAGCCCCTGCGGGACATGCCCGATCTGCAGAGCGTGATGCTCTCGCAGCCGCTGCTCATCGAGAGCCTGAAGGAACTTCCGGTCGGCCCGCGCCTCGTCCACCTCGGGCTCCACACCCAGACCCGCTATGTGAGCCTGGAGGGCATCGAGCGGTGGCCGCTGCTGGAGGAGCTGACGATCGCGGGCCAGTCGCAGCTGCGCCAGCTGTCGTGCCTGCCGCTGCCGCCCGCGCTGACGAGTCTGAGCCTGTACGAGCTCGACCCTCTCGACCCGCGTCCGCTCCTCGGCCACGCAACGCTGCGGAAGCTGCTCCTCTGGCGGTGCGAACTGCCGTACGGTCTCACCGCACTGCGCGACCTGCCCTCACTCGCCTCCCTCCGGCTCTGGCAGTGCTCACCGTCCGGAGCACCCGTCGACATCGGACCGCTCGCCGCCGTGCCCGGCCTGAAGGTCTCGGTCACCGACGACACCCCGTTCATCGGCATCGACCGCTTCCCGCCCGACCGCATCGAGGTGAGGCGCACCAGAACCTGACGCGGTCTCACACCCCTGCCGCTCCCAGCGCCGTGCCCGCCGCGTGCGTCACCGCCATGGCGAGCGCCCCGCCGGACACGTTGCGCAGCACGGCGGGCCGTGGCGGGGCCGCGCCCAGCCGGGCGCTCCACCAGCCGGTGACCGCGAGCGCGACGAGCACCGAGCAGACGGTGACGTACAGGCGGGCCGGCGCCGGGGGCAGCACGATCGCCAGCAACGGCAGCAGGGCGCCGACCGTGAACGCGAGGAAGCTGGCGCCCGCCGCCTGCCAGGGGTCGGTCAGCGCGTCGGGGTCGATGCCCAGCTCCACGCGCGCGTGGGCGCGCAGCGCGTCGCGTTCGGTGAGCTGGACGGCGGCCTCCCTCGCCACCTCCTGCGACAGACCACGGTCCGCCAGCATCCGGGTCAGCTCGTCCAGTTCGGCTTCCGGCTGTTCCCTCAGCTCACGCTTCTCCACCGCCAGAGCGGCCTTCTCGGAGTCGCGCTGGGTGGAGACGGAGACGTACTCGCCGGCCGCCATCGACATCGAGCCGGCGAGCAGTCCGGCGAGCCCGGCGGTGAGCAGCGCGCCCCGCGAGTTCGTCGCTCCGGCCACGCCGACGACGATGCCCGCGGTGGAGACGATGCCGTCGTTCGCCCCGAGGACGGCGGCGCGCAGCCAGTTGAGACGGGTGCCGAGGCCGCCGCCCGCGTGAGGTTCGTCGTGCATTCCGCCGCCGGTCGTTTCACTCATCCGGGGACCCTTTCACGCCGGGGAAGTTGGGCGCGGTGTGCCACGCCCCGGCTCCGCGGGACCGGGGGCGGGCAAGGGCTGTCGGTCCCGGCCCGTATTCTCTGTGACCATGCTCGACGACCGTACGACCGTAAGCCCGACATGGCCGGCCGCGTATCCGCAGAGGTACGCGGTCGTCGACGTGGAGACCACCGGACTCGCCCGGGACGACCGGATAGTGTCGGCCGCCGTCTACCACCTCGACACGCAGGGCAACGTCGAGGACCACTGGTACACGCTCGTCAACCCGGAGCGCGATCCCGGGCCGGTGCGGATCCACGGTCTGACGAGCGATGTGCTGGAGGGTGCGCCGCTGTTCGGCGAGATCGCCGGTGAGCTGTCCGCCCGGCTCGACGACCGGGTGCTGGTCGCGCACAACGCCGCGTTCGACTGGTCCATGATTGCCAGGGAGTACGCGCGTGCGCGCGGCGCGGCGCCGACCCGGCAGCGGCTGTGCACCATCGCGCTCGCCAAGGAGCTGCGGCTGCCGCTGCCGAACCACAAGCTCGAATCGCTCGCCGCGCACTACGGGGTGGTGCAGCAGCGGGCCCACCACGCGCTGGACGACGCCCGGGTGCTCGCGGAGGCGTTCCGGCCGAGCCTGCACCTCGCGGCCCGCGACGGTGTGCGGCTGCCGCTGCTCGAATGCCGGCCGCTGACCGAGTGGTCGGACGCCCCCGCCATCCCGCGCGTCGGCTACCAGTCGTCGTACGGCCACAGCAGCTGGCGCCCGTCGCGCAAGCGCCCCCCGTGCCCGTTCCCCAACCCTGGGCGGTACGAGCCGGACGGGCAGCTCGTGCAGGGCATGCGGGTCGCCTTCTCCGGGGACACGTCGGTGGAGCGTGAACTGCTCGAGGACCGGGCCGTCGAGGCGGGGCTGCACGTCGCGACGAGCGTGTCCCGGCTGACGAGCCTGCTGGTGACCAACGACCCGGGGGCGGCGACGTCCAAGACGGTGAAGGCGGCGTCGTACGGCACGCCCGTCGTCGACGAGGGCGCCTTCACCCAGTTGCTGCGGGACGTGACCCCGGCGGCCGGCGCAACCGACCCGTCGGCGGGACGCGCACGCGCATCGGAGTGAACCCGGCGCGACTCGCCCGCCGGCCGCTCGCCCGGGGCGCCGAAGCGTTTCACCCTGTGGCGCATGGCACGTTGCGAGGTTTGCGGAAACGACTACGGCATGTCCTTCGAGGTGCACGCGCAGGGCGCGGTGCACGTCTTCGACTGCTTCTCCTGCGCCATCCACCGTATGGCGCCCATCTGTGAGCACTGCCGGGTGCAGATCATCGGCCAGGGCGTCGAGGTCGAGGGCCACTGGTACTGCGGCGCCCACTGCGCCCGCGCCGAGGGGAGGGCCGGGATCGTCGACCGGGTGTGACCTGCGTCCCGGCCGGGTCGACGGGCAGTCCCGCACCGGGACCCAGCGTCCGGGACCCGGCGCGGAGCAGGTACGGTCGAAGCCGTGTACCGCTTCCTGTTGACCCGGCAGTGGGTGATCCTCACCCTCATCGGCCTCGTGCTCGTTCCCACGATGATCGAGCTGGGCTTCTGGCAGCTCCACCGGCACGAGCGCCGGGTCGCGCAGAACGCCGTCATCGAGCGGAACCTCGGCGCGAAGCCGGTCCCGGTGACCGAGCTCACCTCCCCGGGGCACACGGTCCCGCGCGCCGACTACTGGCGGCGGACCACCGCGACCGGCACCTTCGACACCGCCCATGAGGTGGTCGTCCGCCGCCGTACCAACGCCGACGACCGCGTCGGCTTCCACGTACTGACCCCGCTGGTGCTCGCCGACGGGCGTGCCGTCCTCGTCAACCGCGGCTGGGTCCCCGCGGCGGCCGACCAGAAGGCGTTCCCCGAGGTGCCGCCCGCGCCCGGGGGCACCGTGACGGTCACCGGCAGGCTCAAGGCCGACGAGACGACCGGCTCCAGCGGCATCAAGGACCTGAAGGGACTGCCGCCGCGCCAGGTGATGCTGATCAACAGCGAGCAGCAGAGCCTGCTCCTGGACCGGCAGGTGCTCGGCGGCTACGTCGAGCAGTCCGACCCGAAGCCCGCCGGCGCCGGCCCCGAGCTGATCCCGGAACCGGACCACGACTCCATCGGCGCCCATATGGCGTACGCCGTCCAGTGGTGGCTGTTCGCCGCGGCGGTGCCCGTCGGATGGGTGATTCTGGTACGCCGCGAGAAGCAGGACCGCGCGGCGGCACGGAACGCCACGCCCGAGCCGGCCCCGGCCGCTGCTTAGTCGTCTCCCGCCGTGGGAACACGCCACAGCGTGACCCCACACACCCAGCGCATCGAGGACTACGCCCTCATCGGCGATCTGCAGACCGCCGCACTCGTCGGCAGGAACGGCTCCATCGACTGGCTGTGCCTGCCCCGGTTCGACTCCGCGGCCTGCTTCGCAGCCCTCCTCGGCGACGAGGAGAACGGCCACTGGCGGATCGCTCCCGAAGCCGCGGCGACCTGCACCAGCCGCCGCTATGTCGGCGCGTCACTGGTGCTGGAATCGGTGTGGGAGACGCACACCGGGACGGTCAGGGTCCTCGACTTCATGCCGCAGCGGGACGAGGCGCCCGACCTCGTCCGCATCGTCGAGGGCGT
The DNA here is from genome assembly GCF_042870895.1 of Streptomyces sp. NPDC006294. NCBI lineage: Bacteria > Bacillati > Actinomycetota > Actinomycetes > Kitasatosporales > Streptomycetaceae > Streptomyces > Streptomyces sp. NPDC006294. The sequence goes on along the minus strand of NZ_JBIAHV010000025.1, from coordinate 35,474 downwards.
CAGCGGCACCGTCGACATGCGCGGCACCCTGCGGCTCCGCTTCGACTACGGCTCCGTCGTGCCCTGGGTGCGGCGCGCCGACGGCCACCGGATCGCGATCGCCGGCCCCGACTCGGTGTGGCTGCGCAGCGAACCGCCGGTCAAGACCTGGGGGCAGCAGTACAGCACCTGCTCGTCGTTCACCGTCGGCGAGGGCGACTCGGTGGCGTTCGTCCTCACCTGGCATCCCTCGCACAAGCCGAGGCCCGGTCTCATCGATCCGCACGAGTCGCTGAAGCACTGCCTGCAGGACTGGGAGACGTGGTCGTCGAAGTGCCGGTACCAGGGCCCCTACCGGGACGCCGTCCTGCGCTCCCTGATCACCCTCAAGGCGCTGACGTACGCCCCCACCGGCGGCATCGTCGCCGCCCCCACCACCTCGCTCCCCGAGCAGATCGGCGGCGTGCGGAACTGGGACTACCGTTTCTGCTGGCTGCGCGACTCCACCCTCACCCTGAGCGCGCTGGTCTCCGCCGGCTATCTCGACGAGGCCGCGGCCTGGCGTGACTGGCTGCTGCGCGCGGTCGCCGGCGACCCGGCCGACCTCCAGATCATGTACGGGCTCGCGGGCGAACGGCGCCTGGCCGAACTGGAGCTGGGCTGGCTACCCGGCTACGCCGGTTCCGTACCGGTCCGCGTCGGCAACGGCGCCGCGGACCAGCTCCAGCTCGACGTGTACGGCGAGGTCATCGACTCCCTCTTCCTCGCCCGGCAGGCGGGGCTCGCGCCGGAGCGGCACGCCTGGAACATCCAGCTGAGCCTGCTGGGCTTCCTCGAGGCCAAGTGGCGCGAACCGGACGAGGGCCTGTGGGAGGTCCGCGGCCCGCGCCGGCACTTCGTGCACTCCAAGATCATGGCGTGGGTCGCCGCGGACCGCGCCGTACGCACCCTGGAGTCGGAGCCGTCGCTGCGCGGCGACGCGGCACGCTGGCGGGCGATGCGGGACGAGGTGCACCGCGAGGTGTGCGAGAAGGGCTTCGACCCGGTACGGAACACCTTCACCCAGTCGTACGGCTCGGCGGAGCTCGACGCGGCCGTCCTGCTCATTCCCCGCGTCGGATTCCTGCCGCCCGACGACCCCCGGGTGATCGGAACCGTCGACGCGATCCGGCGGGAACTCGGCAGCGGCCCCCTCGTACGCCGCTACACCGCGGAGGCCACCCACGTCGACGGACTGCCGGGCCAGGAGGGCGCGTTCCTCGTGTGCTCCTTCTGGCTGGCCGACGCACTGCGGCTGACCGGCCGGGAGAAGGAGGCCCGCGAACTGTTCGAACGGCTGCTGGCCCTGCGCAACGACGTGGGCCTCCTCGCCGAGGAGTACGATCCGGCGGCCGGCCGGCACCTCGGGAACTTCCCGCAGGCGTTCAGCCACATCGGCCTGGTCACCACGGCCCTCGCGCTCACCGGACAGGAAGCGGCAGGATAGGGCCATGGATCTTGGACTGAAGGACCGTGTCTACATCGTCACCGGCGCCTCGCGCGGCCTGGGCAACGCCTCGGCGCGGGCGCTCGTCGCGGACGGCGCGAAGGTCGTCATCAGCGGACGGGACGAGCAGACCGTCAAGAACGCCGCAGCCGAACTCGGCGCCGGCGCGGTGGGCGTGGCCTGCGACAACGCGGACCCGGCGGGTGCGGGGCGCCTCGTCGCCGCCGCCCGGGCCCACTTCGGGCGCCTCGACGGCATCCTCATCAGCGTCGGCGGCCCGGCGCCCGGCTTCGTCGCGGACAACTCCGACGAGCAGTGGACCGCCGCCTTCAAGTCGGTCTTCCTCGGCGCGGTCCGCCTCGCCCGCACGGCCGCGGCGGAACTGGGCGACGGCGGCGTCATCGGCTTCGTCCTCTCCGGTTCCGTGCACGAACCCATCCCCGGCCTGACCATCTCCAACGGCCTGCGTCCCGGCCTCGCCGGCTTCGCCAAGTCCCTCGCGAACGAACTGGGCCCGCGCGGCATCCGGGTCGTCGGCCTGCTGCCCTCCCGCATCGACACGGACCGCGTGCGCGAACTCGACGCCCTCTCGGGCGACGCGGAAGCGGCCCGCACGGCGAACGAGTCGGCCATCCCCCTGCGGCGCTACGGCACCCCTGACGAGTTCGGCCGCGCGGCGGCGTTCCTGCTCTCGCCGGCGGCGTCCTACCTGACGGGCCTCATGCTCCCGGTCGACGGCGGTGCCCGCCACGGCTTCTGACGGGAGAGATTCCGGGCTCCGCCCCGACCCGGTACCGCGCACGCCGGCGGGGCTGGATTCCCCAGCCCCGCCGGCGTTTGCGGCGCGGGGGTCCGGGGGCAGCGCCCCCGGTCCGGGAAGGGGCGGGGTGGGGAAACGGCCCGCGCAGCGGCCACCGTCACGACACCCGCCGCGCCCGATGCCTCGCCACTCCCATCCGCACCTCCGTCGGCAGCGCCTCCAACCCCGCCGAGTCCCGCGCGTGCGCCACCGCCTCGTCGGCGAGACGCTCCAGCGTCGCGCGCGGCGCCGCGTCGGGTTCCAGCTGGAGCACCACCCGCGCCCGCGGCGCGTTACGCCGCCCGGCCACGGCGACGGAGGCACGGGAGACGCCCTCCAGGGACGCCGCCTCGTCCTCCAGTACGCCCTCCAGAGCCCGCCCCCGCAGCAGCGCGCCTTCGCCGTCGCCGCTCTCCACCAGGACCTCCGCCAGCCGCGCGCGCCGGAATTGGGCGAGGAACCACCACAGGGCGAGGACGACCAGCAGGGCGAGCACCGCGATGACGACCGGCCACCACCAGCCCTCGTCCTGCCAGCGCGCCCGGTCGGCGTCGCTCAGCAGGACGTCGTGCGGTCCGTCGTAGGGCCACCACGAGGGGACGGAGAGGTCCGCGCCCGCGGCCAGGACGGCACCGCCGGCGCAGATCATCACCAGCCCGGCGAGGCCGAGGAGCACACGGTTGACGGCTCGAAGCTTCTCGTGCACGGGTCATCGCCCCTTCTTCGCCGGTGGTCTGCCCACACGCACGGCCAGGGCCGGAGGCCGGGCGAGGCCGAGTTCCTTCAGTCCCACACCGAGCGCCGTGTCCAGGTCGGCTCGTACGTCGTCGAGGTCGCGGAAGTGGGCCCGCGCCTGCACCGATGCCCTGGAGCGCCCGATCCGCACCCGGACGCTCTGCACCCCGGAGACCTCCATGGCCCGGTCGCGGAGCACGAGGGCCGCGGCATCACGGTGAAGACCGGCCCGCAGCTGCGCCCGGTCCCGCCGCATCGGCAGCAGCGGCCGCAGGCCGGGCGTCACCGCGAGGACGACGAGCCAGATGCCGACGAGCATCACGGCGCCCGCCGCGGCGAGGATCGCCATCTCGTCGAGGCGCCATTCGGCGAGATGGTCGGCCGCGGCACGCCGCCAGCGCATCGCGGGCCGGTCTGCCCGCACGGCCGCGACGTCGTAGAGCAGCAGTCCGGCGCCGCCGAGGATCAGCAGGGCCAGCAGCGCGGCGGGCACGCGGCGCACCGACCAGAACCGTCCGGCTCTGCCGCCGTCCCCGTCCTCCCCCGGCACCGGGTCGTACGCGGACGCGGAGGCGGACTGGTCCAGTTCGAGGACCGGGGGTCCGGAACCCGTGGACCCCGCGGCCGGTCCGGCCTCCGTCGGCCGGTCGGGGCCCGGCCCCGCGCCGGTGGGCTTCTCCGGTTCGGTCATCGAATCCTCCCCTGCGCCGCACCGCGCGAGTGGGCGGAGTGCAGCCGCTCGACGTGCACCGCCACCTCGGGGACCTCCATCCCCGCCAACGCCTTTACCCGCTGGACGACTTGCCGACGCACCGCGCCGCACTGGGCGCCGATGTCGGAGGGGTAGTCCAGTTCGAGGCTGACCCGTACCCGGGCGGTGTCGTGGTGCACGACGACCATGGCGTGCGGCGGCGCGCCGCCCTCCGGCACGCTGTGCAGCGCTTCACGTGCCGCCTGCGCGGCGATCTTCGCGACGACGCGATCGGCGATGGTTGTCGCGCCCCGGGCGGCCGGCGCCGGCCGCCCCACGGGCATCTCTCCGGGCGTGCCCGACACCCCCACCGGATCCACGGCCACGGTCCGTCACCGCCGCCCGTCGCCACGCTCGCGGCCCCGGAAGAAGTCGCCGACCTCGAGGTCGCCCTCGAGGAACCGACCAACCACGAAGCCGACCGCTCCCAGGGCCGCCACCAGCAGAAACGCACCGAACCCGCCGAAGTATCCGGCGAATCCGAGCGCCATGCCGGCCATCAGTCCGACCACCGCCATGCTCATGTTGGGCTCCTTTACTGGAGTCGCGGCTCCGGCTCTTCCTCTTCCTCATCGGGCAGTTTCACGTCGCCGACGGCGATGTTGACCTCGACGACCTCGAGCCCGGTCATCCGTTCGACGGCGGAGACGACGTTCTCCCGGACGTCGCGGGCGACGTCGGCGATGGAGACGCCGTAGTCGATGACGATCTCGAGGTCGAGCGCCGTCTGCACCTCGCCGACCTCGGCCTTCACGCCACGCGTCGCGCTCGATTTGCTGCTGCTGGAGCCCACCCGGTCGCGCACCGCACCGAACGTACGGGACAGGCCGCCGCCCATCGCGTGAACGCCGAGCACATCCCTGGCGGCGAGTCCGGCGATCTTCTCCACCACGCCGTCGGCGATGGTGGTGCGGCCGCGGGCTCCGGGCTCGGGAAGGCGTTTGCCGCCGGGCCGCCGGTTCGAGTCGCTGGAACCCGACAGCTCGTTTCCAGACGTCGTGGGCTGGCTGCGCCCAGGTGTTTCGGTCATCGCTGTGGTCCTTTCCGGGCGGTTGGTTACCCCGTTGCCCACATTAGGCGCGCTTGCCCCCATCCGCTCCGGGGATGCGGCAGGCTGGTGCAATGACCACTCCCGATGCGGTGCGGCGACGGGTGCACAGGGTGCTGGGCCTCGGCGGACTTCTCGCCCTGGGCGGTCCGGCGGACGGCGCCTGGCTGGCCGAGTCCGCGGCCACGGCGGTGCTGCGCGGCGCGGCGGCCTCGGTGCCGGGGGCCGCGCTGGACGACGTACGGCTCTCCCTGGCCGACCCCGCGGCGGCAGAGGACCCGACGGTGCCGGCCCCGCCGGCGGCGTCGCCTCCGGGGCCGCTCCGGGTCGAGGCGGACGTGGCGGTGTGGGACCTGGACGAGCCGCTGCCGGCGCTCACGGCGGCGCTGCGGAGCGCGTTGTTCGACGCGGCGGTGGAGGATCTGGGCCTTGCGGTCACGGTCGTCGATCTACGGGTGACCCGGCTGCTGGACGCGGCCCCAAAGGAGCGCCGGCCGCCCGAGCCGCCCGCGGTCGAGGCCCCGTCCGACCCGGCGGGCACGGCCGCGGCCGCGACCCCGGGTGTGGCGCACCTGACGGCGACGCTGGGCACGGCGGTGCATTCGGCGCCGGACCATGTCCGCGTCGAACTGGCGACGGCGGAGGGGCACCGGGCGCTGGACGTGGCACGGGCGGTGCGGGGCGCGGTGGGGGCGGCGCTGGGCGACGGCCGGCCGGTGACGGTGGTGATCACGGCCACGCCGTGACCACTCCCCTTCTGCCGGGCTCCGCCCGGACCCGCGCCTCGAGCTCGCCCTACGGCCTGCGGCCGTGGGGGACCTCCAGGCGGGCTGGGTCTGCCGGTCCCGTCGTGGCTCCACCCCGAAGCCCGCGTCCCGGCCTTCCCCTACGGCCTGCGGCCGTGGGTGGGGGCACCTCCCACGGCCGCCAGGCCGTAGGGGGACTACCCCCGGCGAGGCTTGAGTTGCCCCGGCGCACCCGACCCGGCCGGTGACGTGTCCGGCGAGGCTTGAGTTGCCCGGCTCGGTCCGGTTGCCGCGCAGCGGCACATCAGGCCCGGCTTGGGGGCCCACCCGCGGCCGCCAGGCCGTGGAGCGGAGATCGAGGTAACCGCGTGGAGCGCGGTACCGGGTCCGGGCGCAGCCCGGCACGCACGCCCACCCCATCCGGCAGGGAAGACGTGTCAGTCCGCGAGCCCCGCCAGGTCGCGCAGCCTGCGGCCCTGGGCCGCCCGTTCCGCCGCCCGCTGGTCGTCGTACGAGCGGTCCGCCGCACCCCGCAGCAGCGCCTTCGTCTCGATCAGCGCGTCCCGCGGCGCGGCGAGGAGCGCCGAGGCCAGGTCCCGTACCGCGGCGTCGAGTTCGTCGCCGGGGACGACGAGGTTGGCCAGGCCGGTGCGCTCGGCCTCCTCCGCGTGGACGAAGCGGCCGGTCGCGCAGATTTCGAGCGCGCGGGCGTAGCCGACGAGGGACACCAGCGGGTGCGTGCCGGTGAGGTCGGGGACGAGGCCGAGCGCGGTCTCGCGCATGGCGAACTGCACGTCCTGCGCGACGACCCGCAGGTCGCAGGCGAGGGCGAGTTGGAAGCCGGCTCCGATCGCGTGTCCTTGGACAGCCGCGATCGTGATGATGTCGTTGCGGCGCCACCAGGTGAACGCCTCCTGGAACTCGGCGATGGACGCGTCGATCTCCGCGTCGGTGCCGCGTGCCAGGTCGGTGAAGGACGGCTCGCCGTCGAAGCCTTCGGGCGTGAAGGCCTGCCGGTCGAGGCCGGCGGAGAAGGACTTGCCCTCACCGCGCAGCACGACGACCCGCACGCTGCCCGGCAGCGACCGCCCGGCCTGCGTCAACGCCCGCCACAGCGCGAAGTTCTGGGCGTTGCGCTTGTCCGGGTTCGTCAGGGTCACCGTGGCGACCGTGTCTTCGACGGTGAGCCGTACGCCGTCCTTGTCGAGTACGGGGTCGAGCGAAGTCATGAGGCGCCTCCGGTTCGGTGCAGTCTGGCTTACCCTTCGTGTCACGAAGGGTAAGCTACTGCACGGTAACCGCCTGATCGGTCCTGGGGACCGACCAGGCGCTCGCCGTGGGAACCGACGGGCCGGAGAAAACAGCCTCGTACGACGGGACCGTCAGGCCGATGCGGCCTTCTTGCCTCGCGTCGCTCCGCCGCGCCCTCGCAGGACGACTCCGGATTCACTGAGCATCCGGTGGACGAATCCGTAGGAGCGGCCGGTCTCTTCGGCCAGCGCCCGGATGCTCGCACCGGAGTCGTATTTCTTCTTCAGGTCTGCCGCGAGCTTGTCGCGCGCGGCGCCGGTTACCCGGCTGCCCTTCTTCAGAGTCTCGGCCACCCGTGCCTCCTCATGGGAAGTGCGCTCTGGAATTCCCATGATCACCCCTCGCGGGCGTCCTGGCCACCCATTCGACAAGGTCAGTACGGAACGCTTTGCCCTGCGGTAGGAGGTCACCACGAACGGAATGCCAGATTCCGGTCGGGCGTAGGCCGGTGTCAGAACGGGACCGCGACGGAAAGGCCAGGTCAGAGACGCTGCGCGAGAGGCGCCCCCGCAGCGGCCCCGGCGGCTGCCGCGCACCAGCCGCCACGCCGCGATACGAGACGCCCTCACACAGATGATGGATCACTCGTAGGCCGAATGATCCATACAGAGATCCATACGGAGGCCGCGCCGGGCGGCCCGGCAGGGTCCCGCGCCGGTGCGGCACCCCGTCCGAAGGCCGTCAGGCCAGGGCCACCAGATCCGCGTAGTCGGCTCCCCACAGGTCCTCGACGCCGTCCGGGAGCAGGATGATCCGCTCCGGTTCGAGCGCCTCGACCGCGCCCTCGTCGTGCGTGACGAGGATGACCGCGCCCTTGTAGGTGCGCAGCGCGCCGAGGATCTCCTCGCGGCTGGCCGGGTCGAGGTTGTTGGTGGGCTCGTCGAGCAGCAGCACGTTGGCGGAGGAGACCACGAGGGTGGCCAGGGCGAGCCGGGTCTTCTCGCCGCCGGAGAGCACCCCGGCGGGCTTGTCGACGTCGTCGCCGGAGAAGAGGAAAGAGCCCAGTGTCTTGCGGACCTCGACCAGATCGAGGTCCGGCGCGGAGGAGCGCATGTTCTCCAGGACCGTACGGTCGGGGTCCAGGGTCTCGTGCTCCTGGGCGTAGTAGCCGAGTTTGAGGCCGTGGCCCGGGGTGACCCGGCCGGTGTCAGGCGTCTCCACGCCCGCGAGCAGGCGCAGCAACGTGGTCTTTCCGGCGCCGTTGAGGCCCAGGATGACGACGCGGGAGCCCTTGTCGATCGCGAGGTCCACGTCGGTGAAGATCTCGAGCGAGCCGTACGACTTGGACAGGCCCTCCGCGCTGAGCGGCGTCTTGCCGCAGGGCGCGGGCTCCGGGAAGCGGAGCTTGGCGACCTTGTCGGCCATGCGGACGTCCTCGAGGCCGGCCAGCAGGCGCTCGGCGCGACGGGCCATGTTCTGCGCGGCGACGGTCTTGGTGGCCTTGGCGCGCATCTTGTCGGCCTGCGAGTTGAGGGCGGCGGCCTTCTTCTCGGCGTTCTGCCGTTCGCGCTTGCGGCGCTTCTCGTCGGCCTCGCGCTGCGCCTGGTAGAGCTTCCAGCCCATGTTGTAGACGTCGATCTGGGCGCGGTTGGCGTCGAGGTAGAAGACCTTGTTGACGACGGTCTCCACGAGGTCTACGTCGTGGGAGATCACGATGAAGCCGCCGCGGTAGGTCTTCAGATAGTCACGCAGCCAGACGATGGAGTCGGCGTCGAGGTGGTTGGTGGGCTCGTCGAGGAGGAGAGTGTCGGCGTCCGAGAAGAGGATGCGGGCGAGCTCGACACGGCGGCGCTGACCGCCGGAGAGGGTATGGAGCGGCTGGCCGAGCACCCGGTCGGGCAGGCCGAGCGCGGCGGCGATGGTGGCCGCCTCCGCCTCCGCGGAGTACCCGCCCTTGGTGAGGAACTCGGTCTCCTGGCGCTCGTACTGGCGCAGCGCCTTCTCGCGGGTGGCTCCCTGGCCGCCGGCGATGCGCTCCTCGTTCTGCCGCATCTTGTGGATCAGGGTGTCGAGACCGCGGGCGGAGAGGATGCGGTCGCGGGCCAGGACGTCGAGGTCGCCGGTGCGCGGGTCCTGCGGGAGGTAGCCGACCTCGCCGGACCGGGTGATGGTTCCGCCGGCGGGGACACCCTCGCCCGCGAGGCACTTGGTGAGCGTGGTCTTGCCCGCTCCGTTGCGGCCGACGAGGCCGATGCGGTCGCCCTTGGCGATGCGGAAGGAAGCGGATTCGATGAGGACGCGCGCGCCGGCGCGCAGCTCGATACCGGATGCGGTGATCAAGGGGAAAACTCCAGGGCGGTATGGACGGCGGAAGGGACGGGCGGCAGACGCTTCTACGCCGTCTAATGCACAAGGAGAATTGCCATACGGCCCAGTCTAACGGGACGGTGCAAGTGTTTTTCCCGGCCGGACAGGGCCCGGGCGCCCCTCACCCCCGCGACGACGCGGGCCGCCTGCACGTGCGGCACAGCCGCGTTGTCAGTGGCGGATGCCAGACTGAGACACAGATCACATCCCTGTCGTCGAGCAAGTTGAGGAGTGGTCGCCATGGTTCAGTCGCCGAGCATCTGTCCGACGCTGGTGTACGCGGACGCCAAGGCCGCGATCAGACAGCTCACCAAGGCCTTCGGTTTCTCCGAGCACGCGGTGTACGAGAGCGAGGACGGCGGCGTGGCCCACGCCGAGCTGACGTACGGGAACGGCATGGTGATGCTGGGCAGCAAGGGCACCGGCAGCTCGTTCGACAAGCTGATGGAGGGCGCGGGGCCGACCGGTGTGTTCGTGCATGTCGACGACGTCGACGCGCACCACGGCAGAGCGGTGGAGCACGGAGCGGAGATCGTGATGCCGCCGACCGACCAGGACTACGGCTCACGGGACTACATGGCCCGCGACCTCGAGGGCAACATCTGGAGCTTCGGTACGTACGCGCCGGGGTCGGCGGGGGCCGCGTAGACCTCGCCGCGGCCCGCCGCGTCTCGCGCCGGCGCGCCCCGGGGTCAGACGCCGCCGGTGTGCACCTGGAAGGCGGCCCTGCGCACCGCCTTGGCCAGCGCCGGGTCCGGGTGGGCCGCCGCGAGGGCGACCAGCACCTGGACCGTACGGGGGTGACCGCCGGCGCGGACCTCGTCGAGCAGGGCCGGGACGGTGCCCTGGACCGCCGAGTCGAGGTGCCGCAGCAGCAGCTGCGGCTCACCGTGGTCGGCGACGGCGGCCGCGGTGTCCACCCACAGCCAGGTCGCCTCCTCACGGGTGAGGACCTCGGCCGCGTCGTCCGGGTCCGCTCCCTCGTACTCGGCCAGCCACAGCAGGGCGTACGGGCGCAGGGACGGTTCAGCGGCGGCCGCGCGGACCTCGGTCTCCGCGGGCGCGCCGACCACACGCAGCGCCTCGAAGGCCAGACCGCGCAGCAGGGCGTCCTCGCCCCGGGCGACGGCCAGCAGTTCGGCGACGGCGCTGGAGACGGTGCGGGCCGCGAGCCAGGCGCGGTACTCGGCGCGGGCCGGACCGGGGGTGAGGCGGGCGCAGCCGCGGAGCATGTCCTCCGCGGACTGCTCGATGTTGCCCGCGGGGCTCTGCGCGGCGACGCAGATCTGCTCCAGCTTGACCCAGACCGCCCAGTTGCCGAGCGGGGTGAGGGTGGCCTGGCCGCGCTCGAGGGTCAGGGCGCCGACGGCCGACAGCCCTTCGAGCGCCCAGTCGAGGAGCGCGGCGACGGGCGCCTCGTCCGGGACCGGTCCGGCCGCCGGTTCGGGCCGGGTGCCGTCGGGGACCTCGCAGCGTTCCTCGCGGAGCTCGGCGACGCGCTGCTGGAGCAGGTCGGCCAGGGCCGGCTTGAGCACGGGCCCGGCCGACAGCTGGAGGAGGGAGAGCACCTGGGGTACGGCCTCGACCACCTCGGCGACCGTGGCGGGAGCGACGTCCCCGGGCACCGGGTGGACCAGTGACCAGGCGTCGAAGAGGGCGACCCAGCCGCGCAGCACGGCCATGTCGTCCCGGTCCCAGGCGCGCAGCCGCCAGCCGGGGCGGGCCGTCTCGCCGTGCAGCTCGATCAGACCGGCGAGACGGGCGCGGTCCCAGCCGGCCCGTACCTGGTCCGCGGACATGTCCAGCGCGGCCGCGGCCCGCTCCCGTGCCTCCGCGATCGAGCTGGCCGCGCCGGGACCGCGCTCCACGGCCGCCCAGCGGGCGACCCGCACGGCGTCGGCGAGCACCGCCCGCGCCTGGCGCGCGAGCTCGGCGGGGGCGGGCGTGCCCTCCGGCGGCCGGGGCGACGGACGCGTGCGCCGGGTCGTCACGGCCCTTCGTGCGGTGGCCAGGGACCGCGGGCGGACAAGACGAAGTCTGGAGTTGCGCGCCAATTGCTCATCAGGCTTTCGGGACGTCACAGGGTGCAGTCTTCCCGTTGACAGGCCGAAAGCCCAAACGGAACCTCGCGGGCCGGGCCGCGCACCCTCCCGGCCTGCACTTACATCAGCGGGGTGAGGAAGCGTCGGAGGACTTCGTGGTAGGCCTTCGGGTCCGCGTTCCACATGGCGGCGTGCGGGGCCTGCGGGACCGTGTGGAGGGTGACCAGATCGGGACGCCGGTCGGCGAGTTCCCGCGAGCGGTGCCAGGGGGCCAGGGAGTCGTCTGGGCCGTGGAAGATCAGCGTCGGCACGCCCAGCGACCGCGGGTCCACAGCTTCGGCGAGCCGGTCGCCGTACCCGGCCCCGGTGCGGCCCTGCGCGGCCCGCACGGCCAGCGGCAGCAGCGCGGCGGGGGTCCTGCGGGCGGCGGCGAGGCTGCGTACGGTCGCCTCCCAGTCGAGCACCGGCGAGTCCAGCACCACACCGCTGATGCGGTCCCGCAGGCCGGAGTTGGCGGCGGCGTGCAGGGCCATCGAGGCGCCGACCGACCAGCCGTGGATGATGACGCGCTCGGCGCCGTGGCGGACCGCGTGCCGGACGGCAGCGTCGAGGTCGCGCCACTCGGAGTCGCCGAGGTGGCCCAGACCGTCGGGGGGCCGGGGGGCGCCCTCGTCGCCCCGGTAGGCGAGGGACAGGACCGGGAACTGCTGGCCGAGGAGGAAGTCCAGCACGTTCAGGGTGTGCTCCCGGGTCGTGCCGAGACCGTGCACGGCGATGATCCAGGTGGCCCGGGCGCCGGGCACGAACCAGGCGGGGAGTGCGCCGAGTTCGCCGGGGACGAGGATGTCGGAGTGCTCGATGCCGAGCGCGGCGGACGGGTCGCCCTTGTGCACCTGCGGGGTGAGCCGGACCCGGGTGCCGGGCTCCAGCCCGCCCTCCGTGACGCGCACGAGCCGGCGCACGACCGTGTCCGCGTCGTGCGCGACGCCGTCGAGCACGGGGCCCACGACCGCGTGGACGCCGGGCGCCTCCAGTCCGTACGTGCCCGGGCGCATCGAGGCCAGGCTGCGGGTCAGGACGACGCGGCCGGGGGCGGTGGCGTGGACGGTGAGCCGGGGATCGCCCGGCAGTGGCCTTCGGGCCCCGCGGAGCGCGGCGTGGCTCGCGTAGCGGCCGGCCGCGACTGCGGCCGCGCCGACGCCGATCAGTGTGGTGACGGCCGCTGCCGTCGCTGTAGCGGGGCGCACGGGTCCAGTGTCGGGGCGGGCGGGGGTGGGGGCCAGTGGGGGGAGCCGGGCGTGTCGCCGCGGGGCGGGGGCGCTGCGCGTGGCTTGTCCCCTGCCCTCCCCCTGCGGCCTGGCGGCCGCGGGTGGACCCCCACCTTCCCGAACCGGGCTCCGTCCGGACCCGCGCCTCGATCTCCCCCTACGGCCCGGCAGCCGTGGGTGGGGGCACCTCCCACGCCGCCAGGCGTAGGGGGATTGCCCCCGGCGGGGCTGGGTCGGCCGGTCCCGTCGGGGCTCCGCCCCGAACCCCGCGCCTCAAACGCCCGAGGCTGACACAGTCAGCCCCGGCCGGAGACGGAGGCAACCGCGCGCAGCGCGGTACCGGGTCCGGGCCTTGCCCCGCGCGGCCGTCAGGAAGGGCGCTGGCCGTAGTCGGCGAGACGGGTGGACGCCGCTGCCAGTTGGGGTGGGGTCAGGATGTTCGGGGTGTGGCCCGGGACCGAGGCGGCCGTGAGCCAGACGCGGCACATCCACTCCAGTTGCGCCGTGCGGTCGTACGCCTGGGGCAGGGTGTCGCCATAGGCCACGGTCCCGTGGTTCTGGAGGAGGCAGGCCGTGCGGTCGCGCAGTGCGTGGAGCATGTTCCGGGCCAGTTCGTCCGTGCCGTAGAGGGCGTAGGGGGCGACACGGACCGGGCCGCCGAGGGCGGCGGTCATGTAGTGGACGGGCGGGAGTTCGGGGACGAGCGTGGAGACCGCCGTCGCGTGGACGGCGTGGGTGTGCACGACGGCGCGTGCGCCGGTCTCGCGGTGGATCGCCAGGTGCAGGGGCAGTTCGCTGGTGGGCGTCAGGTCGCCGAGGACCTGTTTGCCGTCGAGGTCGACGGCGACGGTGTCGCGGTCCGTGAGCCGGTCGTAGGGGACTCCGCTCGGGGTGACGAGGACCACCTCGCCGACCCGGACCGAGACGTTGCCCGAGGTGCCGACGACGAGTCCTTCGGCCGCGGTCCTGCGGGCGGTGTACACGAGCTCCCGCCATGCCTGCTCGATGCCGTTCCGCCGTCCCTGGCCGGTCGCCGCACCGGTCGCCTCATCAGTCATGGCGGCGATCCTGCCAGCCGGGCGCGCGACCCCGGTGACACGGAGGGTGTTCGAGTGGCTGCTGTGCGCGTCACCGGAGCTGGAAATCGGATTAAGCGGAATCAGTCGACCCCACTTGGGGACACCGCGAAGTCCGACCCAGTTCACCTTCCGTTCATCCAGGTTGCCTACGGTCCTCGCGTCAATGACGTCAAACGATTGCCTGGGTAAATGGAACACATCACACTGCTGCTCGCGATCGTTATCGTGACAGCGCTCGTGTTCGATTTCACGAACGGTTTCCACGACACCGCCAACGCGATGGCGACGACCATCTCGACCGGCGCCATGAAGCCCAAGACCGCGGTGGCCATGTCCGCCGTTCTGAACCTCGTCGGCGCTTTCCTCTCCGTGGAGGTCGCCAAGACCATCTCCAGCGGACTGGTCGACGAATCAGGCATCACACCTGAAGTCATCTTCGCGGCGCTCGTCGGCGCCATCCTGTGGAACCTGCTCACCTGGCTGGTGGGCCTGCCGTCCAGCTCCTCGCACGCCCTCATGGGCGGTCTGATCGGCGCCACGGTCGCCTCGGTCGGCTTCGCGGGGGTCAACGGCGGCGTCGTCGTCACCAAGGTGCTCATCCCGGCCATCGCCGCGCCGGTCGTGGCCGGTCTCGCCGCCATGCTGGCGGCGCGGCTGACGTACCGGGTCGACAGGAACACCGACGCGAAGGCCACCGCCAAGGGGTACCGCGCCGGTCAGATCGCCTCCGCCGGTCTCGTCTCCCTGGCGCACGGCACCAACGACGCCCAGAAGACCATGGGCATCATCACGCTCGCCCTGGTCGCCGGCAATGTCGTCGCCCCCGGGTCCAACCCTCCGATGTGGGTCATCGTCTCGGCCGGTATGGCGATCGCGCTCGGCACCTACCTCGGCGGCTGGCGCATCATCCGCACCATGGGCAAGGGCCTCACGGACCTCCAGCCGCAGCAGGGCTTCGCCGCCCAGACCAGCGCGGCCAGCGTGATCCTCGCCTCCTCGAACCTCGGCTTCTCGCTGTCGACCACGCACTCCTGCTCCGGCGCCGTCATGGGCGCGGGCCTCGGCCGCAAGGGCGGCGTGGTCCGCTGGTCCACCGCCACCCGGATGTTCGTGGCCTGGGGTCTGACCCTGCCGGCCGCCGGACTCGTCGCGGCGATCTCCGAGTACGTCACCAAGCAGGGCGGCTGGGGTGTCGCGGCCGTCGCCGCCTTCCTCGTCGGCTCCTGCATCGCGATCTGGTTCATCTCGCGCCGTCAGGTCGTCGACCACACCAACGTCAACGACGTCGACACCGAGGAGCCCGCGGACGTCGTCACGGACGCCGTCACGGCCGTCACCCCGCCGCCCGTCGGCGAACTGAAGACCACTGTCCCGGCCCCCGCCGACCCCGAGCCGGTCCGTCCGGCCGCGGTGTAAGGAAGCAGCAGCATGAAGATCGACTGGGTAGCCCTCGGCTCCGTGTTCGGCGTGAGCCTCGTCGCCACCGTCGCCCTGGTGGGCCTGTTCACCCTGGGCATCGTGGGCCTGAGCAAGCAGGGGTCCGGCACGCAGACCGCCGGTTCCGGCGTGCTGACCCGCACCGGCGCGTACGCGTGCTTCGCGCTCTGCGCGGCGGCGGTGGCCTACGGGATCTATCTGATCGTCACCTGACGTCCCATAGCCGCACGGAGGCCGGGCCGGACGCACCCACGGGTGGGTCCGGCCCGGCCTTCGCGTGTCCGCCCGTGTGGGACTGCGCACACTGTCCCGCAGCAGGTCAAGGGTGAGTTGACGGGCGTTCGCGCACATGGTGGACTGCCGGGGCCATCTACGGCGGCAGAAGAGGAAGTCCGGTGCGAATCCGGCGCGGTCCCGCCACTGTCACCCGGGGACACCACCCGGGGAGCCAGGAACTCTCGCCGCCGGTCACGTCGAACCAGGGCGCGGACCCTGAGTGAGGACTCCTGCCATGCCCGGCCGCGGTACTGCCCTGTCTGCACTGCCCGCCTTGCCCGCACTGCCTGTCGGACCCCGTCCCTGCGGACATCTCCCCTCGGACGGCTGATCCCGTGCGCGCCGACCGGATCTTCGTGTACGGCGCCGCGGCCGGCCTCGTCGGCGACCGACTCCTGGGCGATCCCCGCCGGGGGCATCCGGTCGCCGTGTTCGGGCGGGCCGCGGGCGCCGTCGAGCGTGCGCTGTGGCGTGACCACCGGGGCCGAGGGGCCCTGCACACCGCGCTGTGCGCCGGCGGAGCCGTGGCCGCGGCGGCCCTGGCCGCACGTGCCGTACGCCGCTCCCCCGCCGCCTCGCTCGCCCTGACCGCCGCCGCCACCTGGGCCGTCCTCGGGGGCACGACGCTCGGCCGTGAGGCCACGGCCGTCGGAGAGGCGCTGGCCGCCGGGGACGTCGAGGCCGCGCGCGAGCGGCTGCCCCATCTGTGCGGCCGCGATCCGCAGGCCCTGGACGAGCAGCAGATCGCCCGCGCCGTCGTGGAGTCCGTCGCCGAGAACACCTCCGACGCGGTCGTGGGCGCCCTCGTGTGGGGCGCCGTGGCCGGCGTGCCCGGGCTGGTGGGCTTCCGGGCGGTGAACACCCTGGACGCGATGGTCGGCCACAGGTCGCCGCGCCACCGGCGCTACGGCTGGGCCTCGGCCCGCCTCGACGACGTCGCCGGCTGGCCGGGCGCCCGGCTGACCGCCGTGCTGGCGGCCCTGGGCGGGCCCGACCCGCGAGGCGCCGTACGGGCCTGGCGGGCGGACGCCGCCAAGCACCCGAGCCCCAACGCGGGCCCCGTGGAGGCGTCCTTCGCGGGCGCCCTCGGCGTACGGCTGGGCGGGACCCTCTCCTACGGCGGCCGGGTCGAGCACCGGCCGGTGCTGTGCGCGGAGGGCCGTGCGGTGGAATTCGGCGACATCGGACGGGCGGTGCGGCTGTCGCGCCGAGTGGGGCTGCTGGCCCTGGCGGTCTGCGCGGTCGCACGGCTCGGCGCGGGGGCACTGAAACGGAGACGGGCATGAGCGGTGGGCTGCTGGTCGCGGGAACCACCTCGGACGCGGGCAAGAGCGTCGTCACCGCGGGGATCTGCCGGTGGCTGGTGCGGCAGGGGGTGAAGGTCGCGCCGTTCAAGGGGCAGAACATGTCCCTCAATTCGTTCGTGACGCGTGAGGGCGCGGAGATCGGGCGGGCCCAGGCGATGCAGGCGCAGGCCGCCCGTGTGGAGCCGACCGCGCTGATGAATCCCGTGCTGCTCAAGCCCGGCGGCGACCGCTCCAGCCAAGTGGTCCTGATGGGCAGGCCCGTCGGCGAGATGAGCGCGAAGGGCTACCACGGGAACCGGCAACGCGAGCTTTTCGAGCCGGTCATGGCGTGCCTGGAGGAGCTGCGGGGCACGTACGACGCTGTGATCTGTGAAGGGGCGGGCAGTCCGGCCGAGATCAATCTGCGCCGCACGGACATTGTGAACATGGGCATCGCGCGGGCGGCCCGGCTGCCGGTGCTGGTGGTCGGCGACATCGACCGGGGAGGGGTGTTCGCGCAGTTCTTCGGTACGACGGCGCTGCTGAGCCCCGAGGACCAGTCGCTCGTGGCGGGCTATCTGGTCAACAAGTTCCGCGGCGACGTGTCGCTGCTGGAGCCGGGGCTCAACATGCTGCGCGGCCTCACCGGACGGCCGACCTACGGTGTCCTGCCGTACGCGCACGGACTCGGCATCGACGAGGAGGACGGCATGGGGGTCCCCCCGGCCGGAGGCTGGGGGAGGGTGTCCCTGCGCGGCGCGGTACGGGAGTCGGTGGTCGCCGCGCCCGTCGGCCAGGACGTGCTGCGGGTCGCGGTGTGCGCGGTGCCGCTGATGTCGAACTTCACCGATGTGGACGCGCTGGCGGCCGAACCGGGCGTCGTGGTGCGGTTCGTGGACCGCGCGGAGGAGCTCGTGGACGCCGACCTGGTGGTGGTCCCGGGCACCCGGGGGACGGTCGGGGCGCTGGCGTGGCTGCGGGAACGCGGGCTGGCGGACGCCCTGGCACGGCGGGCGGCGGAAGGCCGGCCGGTGCTGGGCGTCTGCGGCGGCTTCCAGGCGCTCGGCGAGCACATCGAGGACGACGTCGAGTCGAAGGCCGGCGAGGTGGCGGGGCTCGGACTGCTGCCGGTACGGGTGCGGTTCGCCCGCGAGAAGTGCCTGGCCAGACCGGTCGGCGAGGCGCTCGGGGAGCGGGTCGAGGGCTACGAGATCCATCACGGTGTCGCCGAGGTCCTGGGCGGCGAGCCCTTCCTGGACGGCTGCCGGGTGGGCGCGGTGTGGGGGACGCACTGGCACGGGTCGCTGGAGAGCGACGGCTTCCGGCGGGCCTTCCTGCGGGAGGTCGCGGCGCGGGCGGGGCGGCGCTTCGTACCCGCGCCGGACACCAGCTTCGGGGTGCTGCGGGAGGAGCAGCTCGACCGGCTGGGCGATCTGATCGAAGAGCACGCGGACACCGGGGCGTTGCTGCGGCTGATCGAGGACGGGGCGCCGGCCGGACTGCCGTTCGTGCCGCCGGGAGCGCCGTGACGGGCCCCCGGGCGGCGGGCGCGGGCCGCTCCCGCGGCAGACCCTCCTCCCGTTCTCTCACCGCCCGCCGCTCCCGGCGGAAACCAAGCGAGTCGCGCCGTCGGCGCGACTCCCGCAAAGGAGTGATCAAAGGATGAGCACCCCCTATCCGTTCACCGCGGTCGTCGGGATGGACGACCTGCGGCTGGCCCTGCTGCTCAACGCGGTCAGTCCGGCGGTCGGCGGTGTGCTCGTGCGAGGTGAGAAGGGCACCGCCAAGAGCACCGCGGTACGTGCCCTCGCCTCGCTGATCCCCGATGTCGACGTCGTCGCCGGGTGCCGCTTCTCCTGCGCGCCCGCCGCGCCGGACCCGTCGTGCCCGGACGGCCCGCACGAGGCCGGGGCGGCGACCGCGCGGCCCGCGCGCATGGTCGAGCTGCCCGTCGGCGCCTCCGAGGACCGGCTCGTCGGCGCGCTGGACATCGAGCGGGCGCTCTCGGAGGGCGTGAAGGCGTTCGAGCCCGGCCTTCTCGCGGACGCGCACCGCGGAATCCTCTACGTCGACGAGGTGAATCTTCTCCACGACCACCTCGTGGACGTTCTGCTGGACGCCGCCGCGATGGGCGCCTCGTACGTCGAGCGTGAAGGCGTCTCCGTACGGCACGCCTCCCGCTTTCTGCTCGTCGGGACCATGAACCCCGAGGAGGGCGAGCTGCGGCCCCAGCTGCTGGACCGGTTCGGGCTCACCGTCGAGGTCGCGGCCTCGCGGGACCCGGATCTGCGGGTGGAGGTCGTACGGCGCAGGCTCGCGTACGACGACGACCCGGCGGGCTTCGCGGCGCGCTGGGCCGACGAGGAGGAGGCGCTGCGCGAGCGGATCGTGGCGGCGCGGGAGCTGCTGCCGCGGGTGGTGCTCGGTGATGTGGCGCTGCGTCAGATCGCGGCGACGTGTGCGGCGTTCGAGGTCGACGGAATGCGCGCCGACATCGTGATGGCCAGGACGGCGACCGCGCTGGCGGCGTGGGCGGGCCGGGACGACGTCACGGAGGAGGACGTGCGGCAGGCCGCGTTGCTGGCGCTGCCGCACCGCCGGCGGCGCAATCCGTTCGACGCGCCCGGTCTGGACGAGGACAAGCTCGACGAGACGCTGGACGAGTTCGGCGGGGACGACGAGCCGGACCCCGAGCCCGACCCGGACCCGGACCCGGACCCCGGTCCGGAGGGCGGGCCCGGCGGCGGTGGTGGCGGGGTGCCGCCGCAGGGCGGTGAGCCGGACACCGGTGAGGCGGCCGGGTCCGAGCCGGAAACGGGTCAGGCGCCGGCGCCGGGCACCGGGGGCGGCGCCGAGCAGCAGCCCGTACGGGCCGCGGAGCCGTTCCGTACGAAGACGCTGAGCGTGCCCGGTCTCGGCGAGGGCGCGGCGGGGCGCAGGTCCCGGGCGCGTACCGACCAGGGCCGTACCACCGGCGCACGGCGGCCGCGGGGCGCGCTCACGAAGCTGCATCTGGCGGCCACCGTGCAGGCCGCCGCGCCGCACCAGCGTGCCCGTGGGCGCAGCGGGCGGGGGCTGGTCGTCCGTCGGGACGATCTGCGGCAGGCGACCCGTGAGGGGCGCGAGGGGAACCTCGTGCTGTTCGTGGTGGACGCCTCCGGATCGATGGCGGCCAGGAAGCGGATGGGCGCGGTCAAGGGCGCGGTGCTGTCGCTGCTGCTGGACGCCTACCAGCGGCGGGACAAGGTCGGGCTGATCACCTTCCGCGGCAGGGGCGCGGAGCTGGCGCTGCCGCCGACCTCGTCGGTGGACGCGGCGGCGGTCCGGCTCCAGTCGCTGCCGACCGGCGGCCGTACGCCGCTCGCGGAGGGGCTGCTGAAGGCCCAGGACGTGCTGCGCATCGAGCGGCTGCGGGATCCGTCGCGCCGTCCGCTGCTGGTGGTGGTGACCGACGGCCGCGCCACCGGCGCGGGCGGCGGGGACGCCTTCGCGTCCGCGCTGCGCGCGGCGCGGCTGCACGCGGCGGAGAAGACCGCGGCCGTCGTCGTGGACTGTGAGGCCGGGCCGGTACGGCTCGGGCTGGCCGGCAGGCTCGCCGGCGCGCTCGGCGGCAGCGCCGTGACGCTCGACGAGCTGCGGGCCGAATCGATCGCCGGACTCGTCAAGGACGTCCGGGACGTATCCGCCACCAGGAGGGCCGCTTGATGCCGCAGGGACAACCGTCCGTCGTACCGAACGACGGTCTCACCACCCGTCAGCGCCGCAACCGGCCGCTGGTGTTCGTGCACACGGGCATCGGCAAGGGCAAGTCGACGGCCGCGTTCGGGCTCGCGCTGCGGGCGTGGAACCAGGGCTGGCCGGTCGGGGTGTTCCAGTTCGTGAAGTCGGCGAAGTGGAAGGTCGGCGAGGAGAACGCGCTCAAGGTGCTGGGCGCCAGCGGCGAGGGCGGCACGGTCGCCTGGCACAAGATGGGCGAGGGCTGGTCGTGGATCCAGCGCGAGCCCGCCGAGGGCGAGCAGTCCAACGAGGACAAGGCCCGTGAGGGCTGGGAGCAGGTCAAGCGGGACCTGGCCGCCGAGACGCACAAGCTGTACGTGCTCGACGAGTTCGCGTATCCGCTGCACTGGGGCTGGATCGACACCGACGAGGTGATCGAGGTGCTGCGCGAGCGGCCCGGCACCCAGCATGTGGTGATCACCGGCCGCAACGCGCCGCAGAAGCTGATCGACTTCGCCGATCTGGTCACCGACATGTCGAAGGTCAAGCACCCGATGGACGCGGGTCAGAAGGGCCAGCGGGGCATCGAGTGGTAGCACGTCTCGTCATCGCGGCGCCGTCGTCGGGGGCGGGCAAGACCACGGTCGCGACGGGCCTGATGGCCGCGTTCGCCGGCCGGGGTCTCGCCGTGTCGCCGCACAAGGTCGGCCCCGACTACATCGACCCCGGCTACCACGCGCTGGCCACGGGGCGGCCCGGCCGCAACCTCGACGCGTATCTGTGCGGCACGGACCTGATCGCCCCGCTGTTCCTGCACGGGGCGCTCGGCTGCGAACTCGCCGTCGTCGAAGGCGTGATGGGGCTGTACGACGGCGCCGCCGACCAGGGTGAGCTGGCGTCGACGGCGCAGGTCGCCAAGTTGCTGCGGGCGCCGGTGGTGCTGGTCGTGGACGCGTCGTCGCAGTCGCGCTCCGTGGCGGCGCTGGTGCACGGGTTCGCGTCGTGGGACCCGGAGGTGCGGATCGGCGGGGTGATCCTCAACAAGGTCGCCACGGACCGGCACGAGCATCTGCTGCGGGAGGCGCTCGGCGAGTCCGGGGTGCCGGTGCTGGGTGTGCTGCGGCGGGCGGCCGAGGTGGCGACGCCGTCACGGCATCTCGGCCTGGTGCCGGTGGCCGAACGCCACGCCGACGCGGTGGACGCGGTGGCGTCGATGGCGGAGCAGGTCCGGCTGGGGTGCGACCTGGACGCGCTGCTGGCGCTGGCGCGCAGCGCGCCCGCACTGCACGAGACGCCGTGGGCGGCGGGCGTGGAAGAGCCGCTGCCCGCGGGCGGCACGCGGCCGCCGGTGGTCGCGGTCGCCGGCGGGGCGGCGTTCACGTTCTCGTACGCGGAGCACGTGGAGTTGCTGCGGGCGGCAGGGGCGGAGGTCGTGGGGTTCGATCCGCTGCGGGACGAGCGGCTGCCGGAGGGCGCCCGTGGTGTCGTCATCGGCGGCGGCTTCCCGGAGGTGTACGCGCCCGAGCTGTCCGCGAACGAGCCGCTGCGCAAGGAGGTCGCCGAACTGGCGCGCTCCGGGGCGCCGATCGCCGCCGAGTGCGCCGGGCTGCTGTATCTGGCCCGGTCGCTGGACGGGAAGCCGATGTGCGGGGTGCTGGACGCCGAGGCGCGGATGTCGGGCCGGCTGACGCTCGGCTACCGCGAGGCCGTCGCGGTGGGCGACAGTCCGCTCGCCGCCGCGGGAACGCGGATGCGGGGGCACGAGTTCCACCGCACGGTGCTCGAGCCGGGCGCCGGGCCGGCGCCCGCGTGGGGCATGGTGCGGCCGGAGCGCCGGGTCGAGGGGTTCGTGCAGCAGGGCGTGCACGCCAGCTATCTGCACACCCACTGGGCGTCGCGGCCGGATGTGGCGGCACGGTTCGTGGGGGCGTGCCGGGGATGAACGTGGCGAGGATGGACGGCGCGGGATCGTTGCGGGCCGGCGGTCCGGGGAGCCTTCCGGTACCCGGCGCCTTACCCGTCCGACCCGCCACCGGCCGTCGCCCGAAGGAGCCACCGCATGACGCGGACCATGAGCCTGGTCGTCGGCGTCGGCGCCTCGCGTGGTGTGCCCGTGGACGAGGTGTACACGCTGGTCGTCGGGGCGCTGCGCGACGCGGGGCTGTCCCCGGCCGACGTGGTGGCGCTGGCGACCGTCGACGCGAAGGCGGCTGAGCCCGGACTGGTGGGCGCCGCCGAGCGGTTGGGCGTGCCGCTGCTGGCGTACGGGGCCGGGCGGCTGGCGCGGGTGCCGGTGGCGAACCCGTCCCCGGCCGCCCTGCGCGCGGTCGGGACGCCGTCGGTCGCGGAGGCCGCGGCGCTGGCGGAGGGCGGCGAACTGCTCGTACCGAAGCGGCGGTCGGCCCCGGTGGGCCGGCCGCCGGGGGCGACGTGCGCGGTCGCCCGCCGACGGTGAGCGTGCGACCGGCTGCCGGAGGTGACGTGCGCGAACGGCCGCAACCCCCGGGCCACTGCCGCGATCCGGCTTCACGCGCCATGATGTCCGTCGTGCGTGTGTTCACCCTCCGTTCGAACTCTCCCACCGTTCGAACTCTCATCGTTCCCCCACATCGAGGAGACATCCGTGACCAGCTCTCCCCCACCACGGCACGGCAGCCATGTACGCGCGCGCTGAGCACCCAGAGCCCCCCGAGGAGCCGGGGCAGAGCTTCGGCGGGCACGATCTGCGCCACCACGGCGACGCGGAAGTGCGGGACGGCGCCGCGGGACTGACCGACCTGGCCGTGAACGTCCGGGCCGGGACGCCGCCGGACTGGCTGCGCGAGCGGATAGCCGCCTCGCTCGGCTCGCTCGCCGCGTACCCCGACGGCCGGGCGGCGCGTGCCGCCGTCGCCCGCCGCCACGGGCTGCCGCAGGAGCGCGTGCTGCTGACGGCGGGCGCGGCGGAGGCGTTCGTGCTGCTGGCGCGCGCTCTTCCGGTGCGGCGGCCGCTGGTCGTGCATCCGCAGTTCACGGAGCCGGAGGCGGCGCTGCGGGACGCCGGGCACACCGTGCGGCGGCTGCTGCTGCGCGAGGACGAGGACTTCCGGCTCGATCCGAAGGCCGTACCGGACGAGGCGGACATGGTCGTGATCGGCAATCCGACCAATCCGACGTCGGTGCTGCACGCGGCGGAGGACATCGCCCTGCTGGCCCGGCCGGGACGGGTGCTGGTCGTGGACGAGGCGTTCATGGACGCGGTGCCGGGCGAGCGCGAGTCACTGGCCGGGCGCACCGACCTGCCCGGTCTGGTGGTGCTGCGCAGCCTCACCAAGACATGGGGGCTCGCGGGTCTGCGGGTCGGCTATGTGCTCGCGGAGCCGGAGACGACGGCGGCGCTGGAGCGGGCGCAGCCGCTGTGGCCGGTGTCCACGCCGGCGCTGGTCGCGGCCGAGGCGTGCATGGGGCAGACGGCGCTGGCGGAGGCGGAGGAGGCGGCGCGCCGCATCGCGGCCGACCGGGCGCATCTGCTGGCGGGGCTGGCCGAGTTCGAGGAGGTCCGGGCGGTGGAGCCGGCCGAGAGCTCGTTCGTCCTCGTCAGGGTGCGGCGCGCGGCGCAGGTACGGGAGCGGCTGCGGCTGCTCGGCTTCGCGGCCCGGCGCGGGGACACCTTCCCGGGGCTGGACGACGACTGGCTGCGTCTCGCGGTACGCGACCGGGTCACCACCAACCGGTTCCTGCAGGCGCTGGACCAGGCGCTGGCGATGGTCGGCCACTGACGCCGCACGGCCGGGTCCCTCCCCCTCCTGAGGGACCCGGCCGGTGCGGCGGGCCGTCAGCCCCTGGACCTGCGGCGGCCGAGGTACGTCGCCGCGGCGCCGACGGCGAGCAGGGCGGCCGCGCCGCCCGCGAGGTACGGGGTCGTGGAACTGCCGCCGGTCTCCGCGAGGTTCTCCGGGGCGGGCTCGGCGCCCGACCGGGCGGAGACGCCGTCCGCCGCAGGTGCGGACTCGGCGGGCTTCTCGGGCCCGGCGGGCTTCTCGGGCGTCTTCGGCGCGTCGGGCGACTCGCAGGTGGCCTCGACGAGCGTGACCTCGCCCTGGACCTCCGCCACGTTCAGGTTCAGCGGGTCGACGGCGACGTCGAGCCGCAGCGCCGTCGCGGCGGCCGTGCGGGACGTGGTGTGCGTCTTCGACAGCTCGATACTGACCTCGCCCACGTTCGGCACCGTGACGCGGGTCGGACCGCCCGCGGTGAGCGTGACCTTCTTGCCGAGGATCTGCACCTTGCCGAGGACGTTCGACTCGGCGACGGGCTGCTCCCCGGCCGCGCAGACGGCCTTGGAGGTGACCTTCTCGACCTCGATCAGCGACAGCAGCGGCAGGCCGGGCACATGGACGCGGGCGTTCACCAGGTTGCTGTGCGCCTCGGTCCTGCCGCTCTCCACGGTGGCCCCGGAGGTGGCCACGTCGGCCCGCAGCAGCTGGACCGGCCTGCCCTCCTCGACGCCGTCCAACCGGACGCTCAGCGCGGTCTTCTCGGCGCTCGCCGGCGCCTGGACCTCGTTGAGCGTGGTCTTCAGGGGAACCTGCACGGTCTTGTCGAGCAGGGAGACGTCCAGGCCGGCACGGAGCACGACCGCGGTGGCGCGGCCCTCGCCGCCGCCGGTGGCGTGGGCTGGGGCGGCGAGCGCCAGGGGCGCGGCGCCCAGCGCGACGGCCGCGGTCGCGGCGGCGGCCCTGCGTGCGGGCATGCGGAAGGTGTTGCTGTTCAAGGTGGTGGAACCCCCACGGAGACATGGCGTCGCCGGCCGTCCGACGGGGACACGTGGACGGCGGCGACCAGACACCGGAATCTTTACGCACACCGAGTGAACCGACAGACACCTGCGGTGAGTTCACTCCAAAGTGGGGTTTCCGAGCCCGTATTCGAATCTGGAGGTACGCGCGTTCCCCTGGGAGCCGTCCTGCACGGTCCTCAGGTGGTGCGCCGGGCCGACCAAGGGGGCGCGCGTGAGGTGCTTCAACGACGCGCGGCGGCGCGGGGTCACGCCCGGTCAACCTCGCGACGTGGCCGGCCCGTTCCGGCCGGCCGGGCGACGGTTTGCACAACGCGGCCCGTGCCCGCCCCTCAGTCGATCACCCGCCCGTTCAGGACCACCCTGCGCGGCGCGGCGAGCACCCGGACGTCGGCCCGCGGGTCCTCGTCGTACACCACCAGGTCGGCCGGAGCGCCCTCTTCGAGCGCCGGGCGCCCCAGCCAGGCCCGGGCTCCCCAGGTGGTCGCGGACAGGGCCCGCAGCGGCGGGATGCCGGCCTTCACCAGCTCGGCGACCTCGGCGGCCACCAGGCCGTGCGCCAGGGAGCCGCCCGCGTCCGTGCCGACGAAGACGGGGATGCCGGCGTCGTAGGCGGCGCGCACGGTGTCGTAGCGGCGCTCGTACAGCCGGCGCATATGGGCCGACCAAGCGGGGTACCTGGACTCCCCGCCCGCCGCGAGAGAGGGGAAGGTGGCGATGTTGACCAGGGTCGGGACGATGGCGACGCCGCGTTCCGCGAAGAGCGGGATCGTGTCCTCGGTGAGCCCCGTCGCGTGCTCGACGCAGTCGATCCCCGCCTCCACGAGGTCGCGCAGCGAGTCCTCCGCGAAGCAGTGCGCCGTGACCCGGGCGCCCAGACGGTGCGCCTCCGCGATGGCCGCCTCGACCGCGTCGCGCGGCCAGCAGGCGGTCAGGTCGCCCGCGTCGCGTTCGATCCAGTCGCCGACGAGCTTGACCCAGCCGTCGCCGCGCCGGGCCTCCTGGGCCACGTACGCCACCAGGTCCTCGGGCTCGATCTCATGGGCGTAGTTGCGGATGTAGCGGCGGGTGCGGGCGATGTGCCGGCCGGCCCGGATGATCTTCGGCAGGTCCTCGCGGTCGTCGATCCAGCGGGTGTCGGAGGGCGACCCCGCGTCACGGATCAGCAGCGTGCCCGCCTCACGGTCGGTGACAGCCTGCTTCTCGCTGGTCACGGCGTCGACCGGGCCGTGCCGGTCGAGGCCGACGTGGCAGTGGGCGTCGACGAGTCCGGGCAGCGCCCAGCCGTGCACGGTGACCGCCTCGGCGCGGGGGCGTTCGAAGGTGATCCGGCCGTCCACCGCCCACACCTCGTCCCGCACCTCCTCGGGCCCGACGAGCACCCGCCCCTTCACATGCAGCACCGTGTGATCGCTCATGTCAGGAACTCTACGAGGCCGTCGGTAGTCTCGAGCCAGCGCCCGAACACTGTCCGAACACCGCTTCGGCACCGAGAGAAGCTTCGGCACCGAGAGAAACAGAGCACCGCCGTGACACACCCGCTGCTGGACCTGCCCCCGCTGACCGCCGCGCGCTTCGCCGCCATCGAGCGGAGGGTCGCGGCCCTGCTCGGCACCGAGAAGGACGTGATCATCATGCAGGGCGAGGCGCTGTTGCCCCTGGAGGGCTGCGTCCGCAGTGGCGCGCACCCCGGCTCTACGGCGCTGAACGTGGTCACCGGGCCCTACGGGCAGACCTTCGGCGACTGGCT
This sequence comes from Streptomyces sp. NPDC006294, assembly GCF_042870895.1. Lineage (NCBI taxonomy): Bacteria > Bacillati > Actinomycetota > Actinomycetes > Kitasatosporales > Streptomycetaceae > Streptomyces > Streptomyces sp. NPDC006294. The sequence continues at coordinate 8,680 of NZ_JBIAHV010000025.1, read as the reverse complement.
GCGCGACTGCGGGGCGCACGTCGTGGACCTCGAGGTGCCGTTCCACACGGCGGTGACCGCCGAGCAGGTCGAGCGGGCACTCGCCGACCACCCGGAGATCGGCTTCGTCTCGCTGGTGCACGCGGAGGCCGCGACCGGGAACACCAACCCGGTCGCCGCGATCGGCGAGGTCGTACGGGCGCACGGGGCCCTGTTCATGCTGGACGCGGTCGCCTCCGTGGCGGCGGAGCCGCTGCTGCCCGACGTCTGGGGCGTGGACCTGTGCGTGATCGGCGCGCAGAAGGCGATGGGCGGCCCGGCGGGCGTCTCCGCGGTGTCGGTGAGCGAGCGGGCCTGGGAGCGGATCGCCGCCAATCCGGCCGCTCCCCGCGCCTCCTACCTGTCCCTGCTCGACTGGAAGCAGCGGTGGATCGACGGCGGCCGCAGGGCGCTGCCGCACGCGCCGGCGCAGCTGGAGATGCTGGCGCTCGAGGCGTGCGTGGAGCGCATCGAGTCCCAGGGCCTGGACACGGTGGCCGCCCGGCACGCCGCCGCGGCCGCGGCGACCCGGGCGGGCGCGCTCGCGCTGGGCGGCGGTCTCACCCCGTACGTCCACGAGGCGCGGGACGCGGCGCCGGTGGCGACGACGCTGCGCGCCCCGGCCGGGGTGGACGCCCGGGACCTGGTGGCGAAGGCGCTGGCCGAGGACCCGTCGCTGCCCCTGGTCGCCGGGGGCGGCACGCCGGCCGCGGAGATGATCCGGGTGAACCACTACGGTGTGGACGCGAGCCGCGACGTGGTGCGGTCCTCGCTCGCGGCGCTGGGCGGCGCGCTGGCGGAGCACGGGGTGCCGGTGGACCGGGAGGCCGCGCGCCGGGCGGCCGACGAAAGCTGGAAGTAACCGGTCCGGGGTACTTTTCGAAAACTTGCATTCATACTGGGCCGTGCGACAAACATAAATACGGGGAGCGAATTCCAGTAAGCAGCTCCCCGCATTCTGCTGCCCCCGATCCGGACGCCTAAACGTGGAGATTCATATCGGTTCGGGGGGCGATTCGATCACGTGTCAACGGGGTTACCAACATGTGACCGACCACACACCGGCCACGGTATGCCCGGAAAAATCCCCATAAATACTGGCGTTCGCACGGTGATCGGCATCGAGCGCGCACCCGCGCGATAACACACCGGCTCCCGCCACCCAACCCCCTGGGCCGATGCAATCTCGGAATTTGCTCGGTAAATTGAATCGACATGACCGCCGCACAAGAAGACCTTGTACGAGCCCGAGACGAATTCCTGGAGATCGACACCCCACGAGTGGAGGACGGAGCCGCGATCTGGCGCATAGCCCGCGACTCCGAGGTCCTGGACCTCAACTCCTCGTACAGCTACCTGCTGTGGTGTCGCGATTTCGCGGCCACCTCCGTCGTGGCCCGCGGCCGCGACGGCGAGCCCATCGCCTTCGTCACCGGATACGTACGCCCGGACCACCCCGAGGCGCTCGTCGTCTGGCAGGTGGCCGTCGACCGGGCCCATCGGGGCCGGGGACTGGCCGGCGTCCTTCTGGACGCACTGACCGCCAAGGTCACCGGCGGACGCGGGGTACGCGAGATCGAGACCACCATCACCCCGGACAACACCGCATCCGACGCCCTGTTCACCTCCTACGCCAAGCGCCACGGAGCAACCCTTCACCGCGAGGTTCTCTTCGACGGCGGGCTGTTCCCCGAGGGGACGCACGAGCCGGAAGTGCTGTACCGCATCGGCCCGGTCGCCGCCTGACGCGCGCCGAGCGCCGCGTGCCGGCACCTGCCGCACCCCGTGTGATCCCAGACCTCTCGCGCCCCACCCCCACCCCCTGGAGTTCGCTGTGACCATCACCCCGCCCGCCCTGAGCGTCTTCGAGACCCTCGAGTCCGAGGTGCGCAGCTACTGCCGCGGCTGGCCCGCCGTGTTCGACCGCGCGCAGGGCAGCCACCTCCACGACGAGGACGGCCACACCTACCTCGACTTCTTCGCCGGCGCCGGATCGCTGAACTACGGGCACAACAACCCCGTCCTGAAACGCGCTCTGATCGACTACATCGAGCGCGACGGCATCACCCACGGCCTGGACATGGCCACCACCGCCAAGCGCGCGTTCCTGGAGTCGTTCCAGAACGTGATCCTGCGGCCGCGTGATCTGCCCTACAAGGTCATGTTCCCCGGCCCGACGGGCACCAACGCCGTCGAGGCCGCGCTGAAGCTGGCCCGCAAGGTCAAGGGCCGCGAGGCGATCGTCTCGTTCACCAACGCCTTCCACGGCATGTCGCTCGGCTCGCTCGCCGTCACCGGCAACGCCTTCAAGCGGGCCGGCGCCGGCATCCCGCTGGTGCACGGCACGCCGATGCCGTTCGACAACTACTTCGACGGCCAGATCCCCGACTTCCTGTGGTTCGAGCGGCTGCTCGAGGACCAGGGCTCCGGCCTCAACAAGCCCGCCGCCGTGATCGTCGAGACGGTCCAGGGCGAGGGCGGCATCAACGTGGCCCGCGCCGAGTGGCTGCGGGCGCTGCAGGACCTGTGCCACCGCCAGGACATGCTGCTGATCGTCGACGACATCCAGATGGGCTGCGGCCGCACCGGCGGCTTCTTCTCCTTCGAGGAGGCCGGCATCGTGCCGGACATCGTCACCGTCTCCAAGTCGATCAGCGGTTACGGGCTCCCCTTCGCCCTCACGCTGTTCAAGCCGGAGCTGGACGTCTGGGAGCCGGGCGAGCACAACGGCACCTTCCGCGGCAACAACCCGGCCTTCGTCACGGCCGCCGCCGCCCTGAACACCTACTGGGCCGACGGCCAGATGGAGAAGCAGACCATCGCCCGCGGCGAGCAGGTCGAGCGGGCGCTGCTGGCCATCGTCGACGAGATGGGCGGCGAGGGCGTCAGCTTCCGCGGCCGCGGTCTCGTCTGGGGCCTGGAGTTCGAGGACAAGCCGCGGGCGTCCGCCGTCTGCGCCCGCGCCTTCGAGCTCGGGCTGCTGCTGGAGACCTCGGGACCGGAGAGCGAGGTCGTGAAGCTCCTGCCGCCGCTGACCATCTCCACCGAAGACCTGGACGAGGGTCTGCGCATCCTGGCGCGCTGCGTCCGAGAGACCGCCTGACCATCTGCGACCGAGAGGTAAAGAACCACCGTGATCGTCCGATCGTTCAAGGACATCGAGAACACCGAGCGCCATGTGAAGTCCGCTTCCGGCACCTGGGAGAGCAAGCGCATCGTGCTCGCCAAGGAGAAGGTCGGCTTCTCGCTCCACGAGACCGTGCTGTACGCGGGTACAGAGACGTCGATGTGGTACGCGAACCACATCGAGGCCGTGCTGTGCGTCGAGGGCGAGGCCGAACTTACCAATGACGAGACGGGCGAGACCCACTGGATCGAGCCCGGCACGATGTATCTGCTGGACGGGCACGAAAAGCACACAATGCGCCCGAAGACCGACTTCCGTTGCGTCTGCGTCTTCAATCCGCCCGTCACCGGACGGGAGGACCACGACGAGAACGGCGTCTACCCGCTGCTGACCGAGGAGGGCTGAGGAATGACCACCGCACCTGCACGCACCGACCTGTACCCGACACGTGGCGCCAGTGAGGTGCTGACCCCGCGCAAGGACCCGGTGGTCTGGTCCGCGCCGGGAGCCCCCGGTCCGATCGCCACGCCCGACCTCATGGGCTTCGAGCGGGACGGCTTCCTCGCCGTCGACCGGCTGATCGGGGACGACGAGGTCGCTCTCTACCGCTCCGAGCTGGAGCGCCTGATCAGCGACCCCAGGGTGCGGGCCGACGAACGCTCGATCATCGAGCCGAAGTCCCAGGACGTGCGGTCGGTCTTCGAGGTCCACAAGATCAGCGAGGTCTTCGCCTCGCTGGTGCGCGACGAGCGGGTGGTGGGCAGAGCCCGGCAGATCCTCGGCTCCGACGTGTACGTCCACCAGTCCCGTATCAATGTGAAGCCGGGCTTCGGCGCCTCCGGCTTCTACTGGCACTCGGACTTCGAGACGTGGCACGCGGAGGACGGCCTGCCGAACATGCGGACCGTCTCCGTCTCGATCGCGCTGACCGAGAACTTCGACACCAACGGCGGTCTGATGATCATGCCGGGGTCGCACAAGACGTTCCTGGGCTGCGCGGGCGAGACACCGAAGGACAACTACAAGCGGTCGCTGCAGATGCAGGACGCCGGCATCCCGTCCGACGAGACGCTGACCCGTTTCGCCGACGACCACGGCATCCGGCTCTTCACCGGCAAGGCGGGGTCGGCGACCTGGTTCGACTGCAACTGCATGCACGGCTCGGGTGACAACATCACGCCGTACCCGCGCAGCAACGTCTTCATCGTCTTCAACAGCGTGGAGAACACCGCGGTCGAGCCCTTCGCGGCGCCGGTGCCGCGGCCGGAGTTCATCGGGGCGCGGGACTTCACGCCCGTGCGGTAGGACGTCCTCACAGCACGCAGTACGCGGAAGGGCCGGTCTCCCGAGACCGGCCCTTCCGCGTGCGCCGTGCCGACATCTGCACCGACTGGCCGGCCCGCGGCCAGGTCTTCCCCGAGACCGGCACGGTCGTGGGCTGCGACGCGCCGAACGAACGGTTCTCGGTCGGCGCCGGGACCGTCGCCGGCTGCCTCGAGACCGACGACGACGCCTCCACACCGTGTTCGCCGGCGTGAACGGCGCTTCGGCGCCCGACCTTCAGTGCCTCATCGTCGTGGCCGAGGACGGGGCGCCGACCGCCGCGCGGCTCCAGGAGCAGGCCGGTCCGGGGCCGCGACCGCGGCCGGGGCACGCCCGGGCCCGCCGGGGGCTTCGACGGGCCCGGGCGCTCAGCCGCCCACCAGGACGTCCAGCGCCCGGTCCACGTCCGCCCGCGTGTTGTAGAGGTGGAAGGCGGCCCGCAGATTGCCCGCCCGCCCGGAGACCAGGATCCCGGCCCGGATCAGCTCCTGGGCGCGGTGGGCGAGACCGGGGACGGCCACGGTCGCCGAGTCGCCCGGCACCGGCTCGAGGCCGTGTTCCCGCAGGCCCGCCCGGAACCGGGCCGCCAGCGCGGTGTCATGGGCGTGCACGGCCTCGATGCCGATCTCCTCCAGCAGCGCCAGCGACTGCTGCGCCCCGTGGTACGACAGGTAGGCCGGGAACTCGTCGTACCGGCGGGCGGTACGGGCGAGTTCGGTGATCGGGCCGTACATGGTGTCGTCCCGCCACGGCCGTTCGGCGGAGGCGGTGCCCGCGTAGAGCGCCGGCAGCGACTCCTGCGCCTCCTCGGTCACCGTCAGGAACGACGCGCCGCGCGGGCAGAGCAGGAACTTGTAGCCGGCCGTGACGGTGAAGTCCCAGTCCCCGGCCGCCAGCGGCAGCCAGCCGGCGGACTGGCTGGCGTCGAGGAGCGTCCGCGCCCCGTGGGCCGCCGCGGCCGCCCGTACGGCCGCCAGGTCGGCGACCCGGCCGTCCGCGGACTGTACGGAGGAGAAGGCGACGAGCGCCGTGCCCGGGCGTACCGCCTCGGCCAGCCCGTCCAGCGGGACGTACCGCAGCTTGAGGTCTCCACGGACGGAGAACGGTGTGACCAGCGAGGTGAACTCCCGCTCGGGGGACAGCACTTCCGCGCCCGGCGGCAGCGAGGCGGCGACCAGCCCCACCAGCGCGGAGACCGCGCCGCCGACGGCGACCCGGCCCTCGTCCACCCCGGCGAGGCGGGCGAAGGACTGCCGGGCGGCGGTCACCGCGGAGAAGTCCCCGGGACCGTCGGCCCTGCCCTCGCCGAGTTCCTCCGCGAGGGCCGTGACGGCGCTGACCGACCGCCGGGGCAGCAGCCCGTTGACGGCGGTGTTCAGGTAGGTGGTGCGGGGCGCGAACTCGGCTTCGATCAGCGGCTTCGAGATCTCCATGGCACCACCCTGCGGTGGCCGCGCCACGGGGTCAATCACGCCTTGCTGCACAAAACCGTTCAGCAGCGCTGATCAGTCGGCCGCGGAATCGGCGGCGGCGGCAGGGGCGGCCGGGACCTCGCAGGCCCCGTCGGCGTCGCACGCCGCCGCGTCTCCGTCGGGTGCGGTGACCTCGCGGCCCTGCCAGGCCTGCTCCAGCGCCTTCGTGAACAGCTCCGCGGGCTGCCCGCCGGACACCCCGTACCGCCGGTCGAACACGAAGAACGGCACGCCGGTCGCACCCAGTTCGGCGGCCTCCCGCTCGTCGGCGCGTACGTCGTCGGCGTACGCGGACGTGTCCGCGAGGACCTGCCGTACCTCCTGCTCGTCGAGCCCGGCCTCCACGGCGAGCGCGACCAGCGTCTCGGGGTCGAAGACCGACCGCTCCTCCGCGAAGTTCGCCCGGTAGGCACGGGTGAGCAGTTCGTCCTGACACCCGCGGGCCTTCGCCAGGTGCAGCACCCGGTGGACGTCGAAGGTGTTCCCGTGCCCACGGCCCTCGGTGCGGTACTCCAGCCCCTCGGCGCGCGCGGTCGAGGCGACGCGCTCCTCCATGGCCTGCGCCTCCTCGCGGGTGCGGCCGTACTTCTTCGCGAGCATGTCGACGACCGGAGTGGTCTCGCGCGTGACGCGGTGCGGGTCCAGTTCGAAGGAACGGTGCACGACCTCGATCTCGTCCCGGTGCGCGAAGGCGGCGAGGCCCTTCTCGAAGCGGGCCTTGCCCACATAGCACCAGGGACAGACGACGTCCGACCAGATCTCGACGCGCATGCTCGTTCATCACTCCAGGGTCGTGTGCCGTGGCGGTGGCCGCCGGGCAGGGGGCACGGAAGAGCGCAGGGGGCGCCTCCGCACAGGCTCAACGGGAATCGCCCCCGGCTCATTCCGCCCGTCCCCGGTCGATCTGCCCCGCCTCAGGGCGTGGGCGGGACGGTGAAGAGGAGGTTCAGATGATTGCCGGTGTGCGGCTCCGCGGGGTCCGGGTGCCAGCCGTGGTGGGTGTAGAAGGCGCGGGCGCGGTCGTTCTTCTCGAAGACCTCGAGGCGGGCGGTCGGCACGCCCGCGCGCTGCCACGCCTCGACGACCGCCGAGTGCAGCTCGCTGCCGACACCGGAGCGCCAGTGCCCGGGGGCGACGTGGAGCTGCGTCAGGGTCATGGCCCCGTCCCGCTCGCCGAAGGCGGCCACACCGGCGACGGCCCCGTCACGTATCGCGCACAGCACCGCGCCGCGGCCGATGGCGTTCTCCCAGCCGGTCCGGGTGCGGGCGTGCTCGGCCGGGCTGTCGAAGGCCTCGTCGGGGATGTGGCCCCGGTAGTACGTGGCGCGGGCCTGCGCGTGGAGGGCGGCGACGGCGTCGAGGTCGGCCGGGCGGGCGGTCCTGATCATGTGGGGGGAGACGTGCCCGGGGCGGCGCCGGTTCCAGGTGCTCGAGCCGGTGGGTCGTCAACCGCGCTTGACCTCAAGCACGGTTGAGGGTGAACGCTCGTCGGCATGACCACACAGACGGATCACATCGAGATCGCCACGCTCGTCAGCCGGTTCTTCCGCGCGCTGGACGAGCGGAAGTTCACGGACGGCTGGGCGGAGGGCTACTTCACCGACGACGTGCGCATGGTCGCCCCGGTGGGCGTGTTCGAGGGCCCGGCGGCGGTGCGGGGCACCGAGGAGGCCCTCGGGCGGTTCGCCCGCACCCAGCATCTGTCGTCCGACGTCCTGGCGGACGTCGAGCCCTCGTCCGGCACGGCGCACGCCTCCTGGAACGCGCTGATGGTGCACGTCCACCACGAGGGGCCCGCCGAGCTGTTCACCGTCGGCGGCCGGTTCGACGCGGAGCTGCGGCGCACCGGCGAGGGCTGGCGGATCAGCCGGGTGTCGGTCGAGCCCGTCTGGACGACGGGGCGTCCGCCGGTCCTGCCGGCCGCCTGAGCCGCGCCACCGGCCGGGGCGGCCCGGCCGGTGGCGTCGTCAGGAGCCGTCGCGCAGACCTTCCGGCCAGCTGTCGCGGTACTCGATCCGGTCGAAGGCGACCACGCAGCCCTCTCCCACCGGTGACTGGGCCATGAAGCCGACGAGTGCCGCGCCGGCCCGGTCCTCGTCGCCGAGGGTGAAGATGCGGACGAAGGTCCAGTGCTCGCCGTCGGTGGACGCGTGGAAGGCGAACGCCTTGCCGGTGCGGCTGATGCGCAGCCAGACGCTGTCGCCGTGCACCGTGAAGGAGTTGGCGTCGTCGGAGTGGCCGCGGGTGACGACCGTGCACACCGTGGGCGTGTCCGGGGACAGCTCCAGGCAGAGCTTGGCCCACTCCTGCTCGGTGACGTGCAGATAGAGCACGCCCGCGTCGAAGGCCGCGGCGAAGCCGACCTTGACGCGGGCGATGAGCTGGAAGTCGCCCTCCGGCGCGCCGAGCAGACGGGGCGCGTCGGAGGCCGGTTCGAGGGCGTGGCCGGTCGGCGGCACGAAGCGGTCGTGCCGCGGGCCGGCCCAGGCGGTCAGCACACCGTCCTCGTAGGACCAGTCGGCCTCGGGACCGTACGCCCGCAGGGGGAAGGGAAGATCGGGCAGCTTCAATTCCATGCGGGTCAGTGTTGCAGTTGGCCGTTGACGCGGCGGGGAAGGGCGTGCGGGTTGTCGTCGTGGAGCTCCGGGGGGAGCAGTGGGTGGGGGGTGTTCTGGTAGGTGACGGGGCGGAGCCAGCGTTCGATGGCGGTGGTGCCGACGGAGGTGGAGGTGGAGGTGGA
>NZ_JBIAHV010000024.1:60471-91614 GCF_042870895.1 Streptomyces sp. NPDC006294 | reverse complement strand
AGGAACGGACGCTTCCTTTGTACTCACCCTCAGGTCTCCCTGTGGGCTTTCCTCCGGGCGCTTCCCTTCGGTCTTGCGTTTCCGACTCTATCAGATCTTTCCGATCCGATTTCCTCGGTGCTTTCCGGCCTTTCGGCCTTCCGGCGGTTCCGACTCTATCAGACTCTTTCCGGGCCTGGCTCCCAGTCAGCGGGAGTTGTCTTCGCGGCCGTTGGGCCGTTCCGACACCCAAACTCTAGCGGATTTCTCCGGCGACTCATAATCGAGCTTTCGAAATGAATTTCGGCATGCCGAAATTCTTCCCGAGTGGGAGATCGTGCTGAGTTTGGTTGCCGCGTTCGCGGCGGGGATGGCTGTCGAAGAACCGTTCCGGCTCTGTGACAACTCGAAGTACCTTACGGATCGCACGGGGCAGTGTCAACCCGCCCCTTCCGCCCGCCGCTAGTCCAGGTCACTGAGGCGTCCGCCGGCGTCCGGCTGGTCGTGCTCGACACGGCGCAGTACGCGGATGAGGAGTTCTCCGAGGAGTGACCGCTCGTCGCCCGTGAGGTCCTGGAGCAGCTCCTCCTCGAAGTTCGTCGCCATGCGCATCGCCTCGAGCCACTTGGTGCGGCCGTCGTCCGTCAGCTCGACGATCACCCGAACGCGGTTGCTCTCGTCGCGGTCGCGCGTCACCAGGCCCTCGCCGGCCATGCGGTCGATGCGATGGGTCATGGCGGCCGGTGTGAGACCGAGACGCTTGGCGAGCTCGCCGGGGCCCATCCGATAGGGGGCGCCGGAGAGGACCAGGGTCTTGAGGACCTCCCACTCGGTGTTGCTGATCCCGAGGTCGGCGACCTGGCGCCCGTACGCGACGTTCATACGGCGATTGAGCCGGCCGAGAGCCGAGACCACCTTCTCGACCTGCGGATCGAGGTCGCCGAATTCGCGCTGGTAGGCGGCGATCTGCTCGTCGAGGGTCGGCTCCTGCGGGCCGGAGGCCGGGGAGGCCTGGGGGGTCTCGGTAGGCATGCGCCGCAGTATGGCACGCCACTCGTTGGCATCGAAGTCCTTCTCTGTGTACTCTTCAATGTCGAACTTTAGTTTTGAAGTCTTCAGGCTTCAGTCCTCCGGCCCCGTCTCGGTGGCTCGGCGGACCGGCCTCCTTCTGAAGTGGGTGGGTGTGACCAAGGCGAAGGGTGCAGCGATGCGCCGGATCCAGGCAGGCAACGTGCTGAGCGCGTTCGGGCTCGGCTTCACCGTTCCCTATCTCTACGTCTATGTGGCGCAGGTGCGGGAGCTGGGCGCAACGACGGCGGGCGCCGTGCTCGCCGCGTTCGCGATGGCCGCGCTCGTCGCGCTGCCCTTCACCGGTCGGGTCATCGACCGGCGCGGCCCGCTGCCCGTGTTGGTCTGCGCCGCTCTGCTCGCGTCGGCCGGCGCGGTCGGGATGGGCCTCTCCGGCTCCGTCCCGTCCGTCGTTCTCTCCGCGGCAGTGCTCGGCGCCGGTACGGCGATCATGCAGCCGGCGCTGGCCACCATGATCGTCTGGTGCTCGGAGACGGCGACCCGCACCCGCGCCTTCGCCACCCAGTTCTTCCTGCAGAACCTCGGGCTCGGCATCGGCGGCCTGATCGGCGGGCACCTCGTCGACGAGAGCAGGCCGGCGAGCTTCACCCTGCTGTTCGGCATCGAGGCCGCCATGTTCCTGGTGCTCGCCGTGATCGCCCTCACCGTGCGGCTCCCCCACTCCCCCGCGCTGTCCGGCGTCCGGCCTGCGGGCGCCGGGTCAGGAGCCAAGGGAGGGCTGCGGATGCTGCTCGGGCACCGGGCGATGGTGCAGCTGCTGGTCCTGGGCTTCGTCCTCTTCTTCGCCTGCTACGGCCAATTCGAATCGGGCCTCGCCGCGTACGGCACGGAGGCCGCCGGTATCGAGCCGTCGACGCTCGGGACGGCGCTGGCCGCGAACACGGCGGTCATCGTGCTCGCCCAGTTCCTGGTGCTGAAGTTCGTGGAGCACCGCAGCCGCAGCCGCGTCATCGCCTCCGTCGGGCTCATCTGGGCCGTGGCGTGGCTGGCCGCGGGCTACGCGGGCCTCGGGCACGGCAGCCAGGCCATGGCGACGGCCGCGTTCATCTCCACGTACGCGCTCTTCGGCCTCGGTGAGGCGATGCTGTCGCCGACCGTGGCGCCGCTGGTCGCCGACCTGGCGCCGGAGGCGATGGTCGGGCAGTACAACTCCGCCTTCGCCCTGGTCAAGCAGCTGGCGCTGGCGGTCGGCCCGGCCGTGGGCGGGCCGATGGGCGCCGCGCTGCACGGCCCGTACATCGTGACCTTCGTGCTGTTCTCGCTCTCGATCACGGTGCTCGCGCTGCGGCTCGGCAAGCGGCTCAGCCCTGTGCAGGACCGCCCGTCGCTCGCGGCCAGGAGCCGGGTGGTGGCGGTGCACAAGCCCGAGGAAGCCGTCGCCCCGGCCGCCTGAGGCGGGCCTTCACCGGGAAGCCGGCCGGGCGGGTCCGCGGCTCGCCAGGGCCTTGTCCCGCCGGGGCAGGGCGAATTCGCACCAGACCGCCTTACCGCCGCCGGGGGTGCGGCGGCTTCCCCAGGACGAGGCGATCGTCGCGATGATGGAGATCCCGCGGCCCGCCTCGTCCTCCGTCTCCGCGCGGCGCCGGCGCGGCAGATGGTCGTCGCCGTCCGTCACCTCGACGATCAGCCGTCGGTCGGTACGGCGCAGCCGCAGCCGCATGGGCGGGGTGCCGTGCTGGAGGGAGTTGGCGACCAGTTCGCTCACGGCCAGGACGCCGAGGTCGTGCAGCTCGGGGGAGAAACGCCAGGAGGCGAGCACCCCCGAGGCGAAGGCGCGGGCACGCGGCGCGGCCTCGATCCCGCCGAGCAGGTCGAGCGCCGCGTTGTGGAACAGCTCTGCGTCGGCTCCCTGGCGCGTCGGATGCTGGAGTACGAGCACGGCGACGTCGTCGTCGTGCTCCGCGGTCACGCCGAGGGCCCGGATCAGCCGGTCGCACACGACCTGCGGGCTGCCCGTCGCCCCCGCCAGCGCGCGCTCCAGCGCGGCGACCCCTTCGTCGATGTCCTCACCGCGGCGCTCCACCAGGCCGTCCGTGTAGAGGACGGCGGTGGAACCGGGCGGCAGGTCGATCGCCCCGGACGTGTGGAGCCAGCCGCCGGTGCCGAGCGGCGGACCGGTCGGGTCCGCGGCCGTGCGTACCGTGCCGTCCTCGTCGCGGACCAGGATCGGCAGATGGCCTGCGGACGCGTAGACCAGCCTGCCCTCGTTCGGGTCGTGGACCGCGTAGACGCAGGTGGCGATCTGGCTGGCGTCGATCTCGGCGGCGAGCCCGTCCAGCAGCTGGAGGACCTCGTGCGGCGGGAGATCCAGGCGGGCGTACGCCCGTACGGCGGTGCGCAGCTGGCCCATGACGGCGGCGGCGCGCACCCCGCGGCCCATGACGTCGCCGATGACCAGCGCCGTACGCCCCGCGCCGAGCGTGATCACGTCGTACCAGTCGCCGCCGACCGCCGCGTCGATGCCGCCGGGCTGGTAGGTGGCGGCGAACCGCAGGTCGTCGGGCTGCTCCAGCTCCTGTGGCAGCAGCGAACGCTGCAGCGTCACGGCCGTCTCGCGGTGCCGGCGCTCGCTGGCCCGCAGCCGCTCCGCGGCGTCCGCGTGGTCGGTGACGTCCGCGGCGAAGACCAGGACGCCCGCGGTCTCCCCGCTTCCGTCGACCCGCTCCGCGGGCAGACAGGTGACCGTGTACGAACCCTCGACGCGCCGGTCGGCAGCCCCGCTCTGGATCCGGCGGGACTTGACCGTACGGGGCTTGCCGCTGCGCAGCACTTGTTCCATCAGGGGCAGCAGGCCCAGCTCGACGAGCTCGGGGCAGACGTCGGCGGCGGTGGCTCCGGCCGGCCGGGGGCCGAAGGCGGCGGCGTATGCGTCGTTGACGTACGCGACGCGGTGGTCCGGGCCGTAGACGAGCGCGACCAGCGCGGGCAGTCGGCCGAGAATCTCCGGTACGGAGAAGTCCTCCAGCGCGGGAACGTCGTCGGGCGGGGGCTCCGGCTGGCCGTACTCACCGCGTGCCGCGGGCACGGAGCCTTCGGACCGCTTCGCCGGGGAGAGCCCCTGGTCGGTCCCCCGCGCTGCGGCGCGACGCTGCGTACCGGGGAGCCTGGCGCTCCAACGCGTGAAGTTCACTGACTTTCTAGCCTCAATGGGTTGTTCGCGAAGGGTCACTCTGTGCAGGTGTGAGCCCACCTATGGTCACACGTCCAGTGTGGCCGACCGGACTGACAGTCTTCTTTCCGCGAGGTGCCGAACAGCCGTCAAGTCCCCTTGGGGCCGCCGGAGGACCCGTCCGGTGATCCGTCGGCCGACTGCTCCTTCGGTTCGTCCCCGGGGGCTGCGGCCGGTCCGCCCTCGGCGCCGTTCGCCGGTCGTCCGCCGCCCGCCGCGAGCGCGAACTCGGCACGCGGGTGTTCCAGCGACCCGAGGGAGACGATCTCACGCTTGAAGAGGCCGGACAGGGTCCATTCGGCCAACACCCGCGCCTTGCGGTTGAAGGTGGGGACCCGGCTGAGGTGGTAGACGCGGTGCATCAGCCACGCCGGATACCCCTTCAGCTTGCGGCCGTAGACGTGCGCGACGCCCTTGTGCAGACCGAGGGACGCGACCGAGCCGGCGTACTTGTGCGCGTATTCCCGCATCGGCGTGCCGCGCAGCGAGGCGACGACGTTCTCGGCGAGGACCTTGGTCTGGCGCACGGCGTGCTGCGCGTTCGGCGCGCACTCGGCGCCGGGCTTGTCCGACGTCAGGTCGGGGACCGCCGCGGCGTCGCCGGCGGCCCAGGCGTGGTCGACGCCCTCGACGGCGAGCCGGGCGTCGCAGCTGAGCCGGCCGCGCTCGTTGAGAGGCAGGTCGGTGGCGGCGAGCACCGGAGCGGGTTTGACGCCGGCCGTCCATACGAGGGTCCGGGTGGGGAAGCGGGAGCCGTCGCTCAGGACGGCGACGCGGTCCTCGCAGGAGTCGAGCCGGGTGTCGAGACGTACGTCGATGTTGCGGGCGCGCAGCTCACGCACGGCGTAACGGCCCATCTGCTCGCCGACCTCGGGGAGGATGCGGCCCTGCGCCTCGACCAGGATCCACTTCAGGTCCTCGGGCTTGATGTTGTGGTAGTAGCGCGAGGTGTAGCGGGCCATGTCCTCGAGCTCGGCGAGGGCTTCGACACCCGCGTAGCCGCCGCCGACGAAGACGAAGGTGAGGGCGGCGTCGCGGATGGCGGGGTCGCGGGTGGACGAGGCGATGTCCATCTGCTCGATGACGTGGTTGCGCAGGCCGATCGCCTCCTCGACCGTCTTGAAGCCGATGCCGAAGTCGGCGAGGCCGGGGACGGGAAGGGTGCGGGAGATGGACCCGGGCGCGATGACGAGTTCGTCGTAGGTGATCTCGACGGCGCCGGCGCCCTCCTCCTCCGTCGCGAGTGTGGCGACGGTCGCCGTGCGTTTCGCGTGGTCGACTGACTTGGCCTCGCCGATGACGATCATGCATCTGTCGAGGACGCGGCGGAGGGGGACCACCACATGGCGCGGGGAGATGGAGCCGGCCGCGGCCTCGGGGAGGAACGGCTGATACGTCATATAAGGGTCGGGGGTGACCACGGTGATCTCGACGTCGCCGCGCGCGAGCTCGGGCTTCAGCTTCCGCTGGAGGCGCAGCGCGGTGTACATCCCGACGTAACCACCGCCGACGACGAGAATGCGCGTGCGCGGCGGGGTGGCGGGGGTCGTGCCCCGGTTGTTTGCAGCCTTCACCATCCCATGAGGCAACGGCCTCCGGAGTTTGTCCACAGGCCCGGCAAATTGTGTGACCGGAAGGCTGTCGCCGCACTGCCCGCGAACAGGTCCGGGCAAAAAGGAAGCGACGCAGGTCAGGCAGGGCGGATGGACCCAAAGGCGGGGGTGTAATAGGGAGCCTTCCGGCTCTTGCTCCGATCGGGGGGCGCTCCGTGCGGAAGTACCCCCTTCTGAATTGACTCGGGCTCAACTATGTTCGTACCCGGTCGGGGTGTCGGGATACGACATGCCCGGCGGACAGGCGGGGAGGTCTCCGGGGGGAGACGACATGACCGGGGGAACGCTCATGCATATTCAGGATTCGCATTGGCAGACCGATGTCGCGCCGGCAGCTACGGCGGACAGCCATGGGAACGGACGTGGGCCGGGCGGAGCCGGCCGCTCGGCTCCGCTGCGCGTGGACGCGCAGCGGAATCTCGAGCACGTACTGCGCGCGGCGCGCGAAGTGTTCGGCGAGCTGGGTTACGGCGCGCCGATGGAGGACGTGGCCCGGCGGGCCAGGGTCGGCGTCGGCACGGTGTACCGCCGCTTTCCCAGCAAGGACGTGTTGGTGCGCCGCATAGCCGAGGAGGAGACCTCCCGGCTGACCGAGCAGGCGCGCACGGCGCTCGGGCAGGAGGAGGAGCCGTGGTCGGCGCTCGCGCGCTTCCTGCGCACCTCCGTGGCGTCCGGAGCGGGGCGGCTGCTGCCCCCGCAGGTGCTGCGGGTGGGCGTGGACGGCGAGGAGTCGACGGTCGTCGCGGGCGACGTCGAGGCGCTGGACGACGTACGGGTGCCCGAGCAGCGGCCGGTGGCGCAGCCGGGGCTGCGGGTGGTGGCTCCACGGCCCGTTCCGGCGGCGGAGCAGGACGACCCCGGTTCGGCGGATCTGCTGGAGGTCGTGGGGCGGCTCGTGGACCGGGCGCGGGCGGCGGGTGAGCTGCGGGGCGATGTGACCGTGGCCGACGTGCTGCTGGTGATAGCCACGGCGGCTCCGTCGCTGCCGGACGCGGCGCAGCAGGAGGCGGCCTCTGCACGGCTGCTGGACATTCTGCTGGAGGGTCTGCGGCCGCGTTCGGCGTGAGCGGCGCGCGTTCCTGGCGTCAACGGGCCGTGTCAGCACGGCCGCTCGGGCTGCCCTCGACCGGGTGGTGCGAAGGCCCTCGCCCCATGGAAGTTTCCCCGGACGGGTGGTTGCCCTACGGAGGGGTGGTAACTGCTCACCGGGGAGTGCGTACAAGGTCGAGCTCGCTCGATCGTGTGATGGTCCGGGTGCGGCCTTGCGGTGCCCTGGGCTGATCGGGTTAACGTGATCGTGCGATCTGGGACGCCGGGAACGGAGCCAGCGTGCGGGGCCCCTTTTCCTCCAGAGAGAAGGTTTGGGACTTCTCCGTCGCCCTCTGTCCGTAGCCACTTGGCCAGGGCGTGAGGGAGCTGGCCTCCCTGGATCGGACCACGCACGCGATGCGTGTCGCCGCCCAGGGGTCGAGTCCGCCGGGGACCAGTGCGCCCAAGACCGTTCGGGGTGCGCGGCTGTGCGGACCAACTCCTGCTCAGTCTTCAGGAACGGTACGGCATACAACCGCTCTGTGGCAGGCTTGCCCGGTGTTCGGGTCTGTAGGTGCTGACGGGGGCTTCCGCGATGAGCCGTGACGGGCAGGGCGAGTCGCTCGGCGGTACGGCCGGGCCCGAGTCGGACGACCTGTCCGCCTCCCAGGTTCCGAGCCAGGGTGGCCACGGCGGGTCCGGCGTTCCACGGCCGGCGTCCGTGGAGGCCGCCGAGCCCGCGGAGCGGTATGCGGTTCCCCAGCAGCGGGAGCCCGGCAGCGGCCACGACTCGGTGCTGCCACCGCCCCGCGAACTGCCGCCCTCGGACGCCGAGCTCGTCCAGCAGATGCGAGGCGGCGACGACAGCGCGTACGAGGAGCTGTTCCACCGCCACTCGGACGCCGTCCGGCGGTACGCCCGCACCTGCTGCCGGGACGCCGACACCGCCGACGACCTGACCGCGGAGGTGTTCGCCCGGACACTGCAGGCGGTCCGCAACGGCGCCGGGCCCGAACAGGCCGTACGGGCCTATCTGCTCACCACGGTCCGCCGCGTGGCCGCGACCTGGATGAAGTCCGCGAAGCGCGAGCAACTGGTCGACGACTTCGCGGTCTTCGCCGCGGATGCGGCCCGCGCCGCGGGCGCGTCCAACGAGGACACCCTCGACCTGGGCGCGGACGTGCGGGCCATGCACGAGGCGGAGCAGTCGCTCGCCATGCAGGCGTTCCGGTCGCTTCCGGAGCGCTGGCAGGCGGTGCTGTGGCACACCACGGTCGAGGAGGAGTCCCCGAGCGAGGTCGCCCCGCTCTTCGGGCTCACCGCCAACGCCACCGCGGTGCTGGCGAGCCGCGCCCGGGAGGGACTCAAGCAGGCCTATCTCCAGGCCCATGTGAGCACCTCGCTCACGACGGGCGGCGACTGCGCGCGGTACGCGGACCGGCTGGGCGCCTACGCCCGCGGGGGTCTGCGGATGCGGGCGGAGCTCGGGCTGCGCAAGCACCTGGACGAGTGCGTCAAGTGCCGGCTCGCCGCCGGTGAACTGGCACATGTCAACGCGGGTATCCCCGCGCTGCTGCCGGTCGCCGTCATCGGCTGGTTCGCCGCCGGTTACTCGCTCAAGGCCGCGGGGATCGTGGCCGGCGGGGCGACCGGTGTCGCGGGCGCCGGGGCCGCGGCGGCCGCCACCGGTGGCGCGCCGGCCTCCGGCGGGGCGGCGGGAGGCGCCGCCGCCGAAGGGCTGGGGGCGCCGGCGAAGGCCGGCATCGCGGCCGGTGTCGCCATCGCGGTGACCGCCGGGCTCGTCTGGGCCCTGGCCGGTGAGCCCGCGCCCGTCCCGGAGCCGGTCGCCAAGCCGCCGGTGGCCCAGCCGGTCGTGCCGACACCGCCGCCCACCCCGCCGCCTCCGCCCCCACCGGCTCCGGAGCCGCCCGTGGTGCGGGTGGCGGCGAAGCCGACCCCCACCCCGACTCCCACGCCGACCCCGAAGCCCACGCCGCCGAGACCGTCCCCGACCCCGAAGCCGTCGCCGCCGTCCCCCACGCCGACCCCGACCCCCACACCTCCTCCGCCTCCCCCGCCGCCACCGGCACCCGAGGTCTACCAGGTGAACCGCCTCCAGTACGGGCACTTCGGTGACGGGACGGGCCCCGAGGTGCGCCTGGGAGAGAGCGGCTGGGTCTGGCAGCGCTACGGCATGTCCATCGGCGGCCGCCAGTACGCCCACGGCGTCACCGCGCACGCCAAGTCGTCCATCACGATCGACCTCAACCGCCGGTGCACCACCTACGACGCATTCGCCGGCATCGACGACATGACCCGCGGGATGCGACCGACCGCGGTGCGCTTCTCGGTCTACGGCGACGGGACGCCGCTGTGGCGCTCCCCCGTGGTCCACAGCGGCGAGCCGGCGGTGCCGGTCCATGTGCCGCTCTCCGGCGTCCGCACCATCCGCCTCGTGGCGGAGCCGCAGACCCCCCGGGACCATGTGGCGCTGGCGGACTGGGCGGAGTCACGCATCAGCTGCGTGTAGGCGTCGGCGGGGGTGCGCCCGCTGCGCGGGGGCGTCGTGCCCGGGCCCTTGCGCCTCAATCTCCCCCTACGGCCTGGCGGCCGTGGGAGGAGTTTGAGGCCACCCCGCGAAGCGCGGTACGGGGTCCGGGGCCTGCCCCGGTTCGGGAAGATGAGGGTCCCCCCCTCGGCCGCCAGGCCGCAGGAGGTCCCTCGGCCGCCGGGCCGCAGGGGGAGGGTGGGGGAACAGCCCGCCACAGGCGCCACCCGCGCCACCCACCTGCACCCGCGCCCGCAGCGCGCCCCCGCCCCGCCCGCCCTACGACTGCAGCGTCGGGCGCCTCGGCACCCCGCCCGCCACCGCACGCTGGCGCGGAGCCGCCGTCCCCGTCCAGCAGGTGCCGCGGCGCGACAGCAGCCGCCGCAGCCACAGCTCGGTCGAGACCAGGTCCGCGAGCCCGTCCAGCGCCACGGGCTCGCCCTCCGAGGCCGCGCGCAGCGCCTTGCGGACGACGCGTGCCTCGATCAGGCCGGCGTCCGCGAGCAGCGGGGCCTCGAAGAGGGCGAGCAGGTTCGGCAGCGCGGCCCGCAGCCCCGCCCGCGCGGCCGCGGCGGACGACGCGTGGGTCGGGGAGCCCCAGCCGGCCGGCAGGTCGTGGATGCCCGCGCCGGCGAGGACCGTGCGCAGGACGGCCGCCCGCGCGCCCGGCTGGACGCGCAGCGACTCGGGCAGGTCGCGGCAGGCCCGTACGACCTGGTTGTCGAGGAACGGCGCGTGCAGCCGCTGGCTGCGGATCTCCGCGGCCTGTTCCAGGATCCGGTGGTCGAAGGCGTGGCGGGCGAGCGCGGCCCGCGCCCGGGCCTCGCCCGGGCGTTGGACCGAGGTCGGCCTGGTCGCCGCGTCCGTCAGACGAACCGATACTTCAGCGAGCGCCTCCCCGGTCAGCCAGCGCGCCGCGGGCCCCGGCCGGGACCAGGCCAGCGCGGCCAGCGACGCGCCCACGGCGCCGTTGCGCAGCGCCGGGCCCGGGCGGTTGGCGAGGAGCAGGTGGTCGGCGGCGGTCTCGAGGCCGGTGCGGTAGGGCGTACGGGCGAGCTTGCGAGCCGCGCGGTAGACCGTCAGCGGTACGAACAGGGACTGCGGCGAGGGCCGTTCGGAGCGGGCCAGCGCGGTGACCGGCCGCAGGAGGTGGCGCCGCCGCCGGTCCAGCAGCAGGTCGGCCAGGCGTGCCGGATGCGCGTCGAGCACCTGCCGGGCGCCCGCGCCGGTGAAGTGGTCGGCGCTGCCGGCGGCCAGTCGGCCCCGGTGGCGTTCGGCGGTGACGAGCGACGGCGCGGGTTCGTCCGTCAGCGGACCGGATTCGAGGTTGGCGTACGGGAGTGCTTCCTCCCCGGCGGCGACCACGACGTGGTGCAGCCGCGGGTTGGCGGCGATGGCGCGGGCGCGTTCCAGTTCCGGTTCGCGCAGGTCGTGTCCGCTGGTGGCGAGGTCGTTGAAGGTGACGGCGAGCAGTCGTTCGCCGGCGCCGGTGCCATGGCCGAGGACGGTGCCGGGCACGCCGGGCAGTCCGGCCGCCAGCAGCGCGAGGGTGCTGGACGCGCTGCCTCCGGAGAGGTCGGCGCCGATGCCCGGCGCGGGCGCGCCCCGTGCCGCGCGGCGTTCCGCGGGCCCCATGCCGGGGACGGGGCCCGGGTCCGGCGGCACGGTCTCCGGCGCGTGCCGGGGCGCGGTCAGCCTGGCGCGTACGGCCTCGACCAGTGCGTCGCGTACGCCGTCGATGGCGCGGGCCGCCTCGACCTGCGGGGCGGCGACCGCGAGTGAGGCGACCGGCTCGTAGCCGGTGATCTCCCGCGAGCCCTCCCGCAGGATCAGCGCGTGACCGGGCGGGATGCGCTTGACCCCGGCGTACGGGGTCGAGTCGCGCAGCGCCTCAGGGGTCTCGGGGCAGGCGAGCAGCGCGGCCAGGTGCCCGATGTCGAGCTGGGCCTCGATGAGGTCGGCGAGCGGGAGGGCGGCCGTGGCGTACGCGGTGCCGTTCGCCCAGGGGGTGTGGAAGACGGGCCGCGCGCCCGCGAGATCGCCGACGACGGTGATGCGGCGGCCGACCTGGACGACGACGGTGTAGCTGCCGGCCCATGCGGTCAGATGCCGCAGTGCGCCGCCGCGCGCCGCGAACAGGCCGACGCGCAGTTGCTCGTCGCTGGCCGCGCAGCAGCCGAGGACGGCGAGCCGGGTCACGCCGGGATTCTGTGCGCCGGGGGCGGTGCGGGGGCCCGCGGGGGTGGAGTGGGGCCGCTGGTTGGGTTCCGCGGTGATGACGCGTACCTCGTCGGGGCGCCAGTCGCCGACAGCCCACAGCGGATCGGGGTCACCCCACAGGAGCTGGGCTCCGACGGGATGGACGGTGCGGCCTTCTCCGGACGCCCCGACGGCGCCCACCGTGCCGAAGTTCGCGGCGATACTGCTCCACCCCACCAGCCACCGCATCGCCGCCTCCCCACGTTGCCCGAAGCCGTTCGGGAACATGCTGCCACGAAGGAGGCGCAAGTGAGGGGCCGCACGTAGCGCGCGCAAAAAGTGAACGCGCCCCTGGCATTGGCGATTTGCCGACGGTGCCGAGGTCGGCCCGGAGACCGGCGAGGGTGCACAGAAGCCGCAGAAGCGGTGAGTCGGACAGGCGATATCCAGCCATTTTTGGGAACCTCGGCGCGCCCTCACCGGCCCAACACATGGACCGGGAGGCGCAGTTCACCCCCCGGACCCTGTCCACCGCCCGCGGGGATTGAGGCGATGGTGTCCCCCAGCCCGCAGGTTCCAGTGCGCAGCGGGCCGACCCACGCAGCACTCATGGAAGCGCTCCCGCCCCCGGACCGGCCAGAGCGCACGAACGGGCGCACGGCCACACGGCGGGAGCACGAGGGCGGGCGGGCGTCCGCCCTCGCGGACCACAATCCCGCCATAGGGAAGTTGGCCCCTTAACGGTCGGGATGCGGCGAACTACGCTGGGTTTACTGATGTTCTCCACAGGCGCGCATATTCCACCGGGCTCGGCCGCACGCTTTTGCGGCCGGGACCGGTCGGAACGGGGGGCGGCGAACCGGGAGGACCCAGCACGAATGCCGTGCGCGGGCCGCGCACGGCAGCCGTCTGTGTGTCGAGGGGTGGCGCATGTCCAGGGAGCAACGCGGGCCGAACGAAAAGCTCGGCACGGTTCTCGCCCTCGCGGGAATCAGCAACGCGGGCCTCGCGCGGCGGGTCAACGACCTCGGCGCGCAACGTGGCCTGACCCTCCGTTACGACAAGACGTCGGTGGCCCGGTGGGTGTCGAAGGGCATGGTGCCGCAGGGCGCCGCACCCCACCTCATCGCCGCCGCCATCGGGGCCAAGCTCGGCCGCCCGGTGCCGCTGCACGAGATCGGTCTCGCGGACGCCGACCCGGCCCCCGAGGTGGGGCTGGCCTTTCCGCGCGACGTCGGCGAGGCGGTGAAATCGGCCACCGAGCTGTACCGGCTGGACCTCGCGGGCCGCCGGGCCGGCAGCGGGGGGATCTGGCAGTCGCTGGCCGGATCGTTCGCAGTGAGCGCCTATGCGACGCCCGCGTCGCGCTGGCTGATAACCCCGGCCGACCCGTCGGTCGAGCGGCTGCTCGACACCACGGGCGGCTCCCTCGTCCTGCCCGACGCCTCCGCCCCCCTGTCCTCGCCCGCCGACCTCGCCGACACTCCGGACTCGGCCGACACGCCAGCACGCGTGGGTCACAGCGACGTGGCGAAACTGCGGGAGGCGGCGGAGGACGCCCGACGCTGGGACTCCAAGTACGGCGGAGGCGACTGGCGTTCCTCCATGGTCCCCGAATGCCTGCGCGTCGACGCGGCGCCGCTGCTCCTCGGCTCCTATTCGGACGAGGTGGGCCGCGCCCTGTTCGGTGCGACGGCCGAGCTGACGAGACTGGCCGGCTGGATGGCTTTCGACACCGGCCAGCAGGAGGCCGCTCAGCGGTACTACATCCAGGCCCTGCGGCTGGCGCGCGCCGCCGCGGACGTCCCGCTCGGCGGGTACGTCCTCGCGTCGATGTCGCTGCAGGCGACGTACCGCGGCTTCGCCGACGAGGGCGTCGACCTCGCCCAGGCGGCACTGGAACGCAACCGCGGGCTCGCCACCGCCCGCACCATGAGCTTCTTCCGGCTGGTGGAGGCCCGGGCCCATGCCAAGGCGAGCGACGCGGCGGCCGCGGGCGCGGCGCTCAGGGCGGCGGAGGGCTGGCTGGAGCGCTCGCGGGAGGGCGACGGCGACCCGTCGTGGCTGGGCTTCTACTCGTACGACCGGTTCGCCGCCGACGCGGCCGAGTGCTACCGCGATCTGAAGGCGCCCCGGCAGGTGCGGCGCTTCACCGAGCAGGCGCTGTCCCGGCCCACCGAGGAGTACGTGCGCTCGCACGGCCTGCGTCTGGTGGTCTCCGCGGTGGCCGAACTGGAGTCGGGCAACCTGGACGCGGCGTGCGCGGCCGGCACCCGCGCGGTCGAGGTGGCGGGCCGGATCTCCTCCGCGCGCACCACCGAGTACGTACGGGACCTGCTGCACCGGCTGGAGCCGTACGGCGACGAGCCGAGGGTCATGGAGCTGCGGGAGAGAGCCCGCCCGCTCCTGATGACCCCGGCCTGAGGCTCGACCGGCCTGGGGACCCCGGCCTGAGCCTCCCCGGCCGGGGGACCCCGGCCTGAGCCTCCCCGGCCGGGGGCCGAGGCCCTCCGGTCCCGGGCCCTGGGGTGCGTGTCCCGCACGGCGGCTGGTTTAAGCGCATTGTCAGCGGGCCAGTGCACTATCGGGGTGGGAGGTGACGCGGTGAGGGCGTCCGGGCAGGACTTCGACTGCGACGTGCTGGTGGTCGGCGGCGGCATCGTCGGCCTCTCGACGGCGTACGCGCTCGTCCGCTCCGCGCCGGGGACGCGGGTGACGGTCCTGGAGAAGGAGAACGGCCCCGCCAGGCACCAGACGGGGCGCAACAGCGGGGTGATCCACAGCGGGATCTACTACCGGCCCGGCTCGCTGAAGGCGCGGTTCGCGGTGCGCGGCGCGGCCGAGATGGTCAAGTTCTGCGCCGAGTACGGCATCGACCACGAGGTCACGGGCAAGCTGATCGTCGCGACGGACCGGGACGAGCTCCCGCGGCTCCACGCCCTGGTCCAGCGCGGCCGGGAGAACGGCATCCCGGTCCGCGAGCTGGGCCCGGCCCAGATCACGGAGTACGAGCCGGAGGTCCGCGGTCTCGCCGCGATCCATGTGGGGACGACCGGGATCTGCGACTACGGGGCGGTGGCCGCGCAGCTCGCCACGGCGTCCGGCGCGGACGTGCGGTACGGCGAGGAGGTCACCGTCGTGGACCGCCGCCCCTGGGGCGTCGCGGTGCGGACGCGGTCGGGCACGGTCGTACGGGCCAGGACACTGGTCAACTGCGCCGGACTGCACTGCGACCGGGTGGCACGGCTCGCGGGCGACGACCCCGGGATGCGGATCGTCCCCTTCCGCGGCGAGTACTACGACCTGGCCCGCCCCGGTCTCGTTCGCGGCCTGGTGTACCCGGTGCCCGACCCGGCCTTCCCCTTCCTCGGCGTCCATCTGACCCGCGGCATCGACGGCGGCGTCCACGTCGGCCCGAACGCGGTCCCCGCGCTGGCCCGCGAGGGCTACCGCTGGTCGACCGTCCGGCCCCGGGAGCTCGCCGGCACCCTGGGCTGGCCCGGCTCCTGGCACATCGCCCGCCGGCACTGGCGGTACGGGGCCGGCGAAGTGCGCCGGTCGCTCTCGAAGCGCGCCTTCACGGCGGCCGCGCGCCGGCTGCTCCCTGCTCTTACGGAGGAGGATCTGCGGCCTGCCCCGGCAGGAGTGCGGGCGCAGGCGGTGCTGCGGGACGGGACGCTCGCCGACGACTTCCTGATCCGCGAGGCGCCGCGGACGGTGCACGTCCTGAACGCCCCCTCCCCGGCGGCGACGGCCTCGCTCCCGATCGGGCGCGAGATCGCCCGCCGCGTCCTCGCCTCGCTGGCCGCGCTCTCCGTCTGACACCCGGCGGCCCGGCCGTTCCGCGCTCCGGCGGGGGGAGCGGGCGCCCGGAGCCGTCGGCGCTCCCGCCCTCGTAGAATCGGGAGCACTGTGTCTGAGTCGCTTAACACCACCCCCGACGCCCCTCGCCACTACATCCGCGCCAAGGGCGAGCCGCGCTTTCCCGGCGGCCCCTCCGCCGACCCGGCCGGATCGCACCACGAGCGCCGCATCCGCAGCTTCCAGCCGCGGCGGAGCCGGGTCACCGCCGGGCAGGGCGACGCGCTGCAGCGGCTGTGGCCGATGTGGGGCATGGACATCGACGGGCACCGGGTGCTGGACCTCGACGAGATGTTCGGCGGGCTGCCGGTCGTCCTGGAGATCGGCTTCGGGATGGGCGAGGCCACCGCGCAGATGGCCGCCGAAGACCCCGCGACCGGAATCCTCGCGGTCGACGTGCACACCCCCGGCCAGGGCAACCTGCTCAGTCTCGCGGAGCGGAACGGCCTGTCCAACATCCGGGTCGCCAACGGCGACGCGATCATCCTTCTCCGGGAGATGCTGCCGCCCCACTCGCTCGACGGCATGCGCGTCTACTTCCCCGACCCGTGGCCCAAGAAGCGGCACCACAAGCGCCGGCTCATCCAGCCGGAGTTCCTCAGCCTCGCCGCCCAGCGGCTCAAGCCGGGCGCGGTCCTGCACTGCGCGACCGACTGGGAGCCGTACGCCGAGCAGATGCTCGAAGTGCTCTCCACGCACCCGGACTTCGAGAACACCGAGAGCGGCGGCGGTTTCGCGCCACGTCCCGCGTTCCGGCCGCTGACCCGCTTCGAGGGCCAGGGCCTCGACAAGGGCCACACCGTGCGTGACCTGCTCTTCCGCCGGGTTCAGCCGCAGGGCTGACCACTGCGCCGGGCCTCGGCGCGCCTTGCGCCGTCGCCAGTTGTCAGTGTCCGTGGTTAGGGTCGACAGGTGTCCGACTCGTCCGCGCAGCAGCCGCCGCAGTACCGCCCGCAGAGCGTGGCGGTGCCGCCGCACCCGGTGCTGCCCGCGCTCCGGCAGGAGCACGTCGACGTGCTGCTCACCGAGGTGCCGGAGCCCGCGCGCCGGCGCTACCGGCCCCTGGCGGCCTCGAGGTTATGGCGCAGCAGGGCGGTCCGCGCCGGCGCGGTGATCACGCTGCTCGCCCTGTGCGGCCTGGTGATCCTGGTGCTCGTGCGGGAACAGACCGGCACCCAGGGCTTCCTGGTCGGGCTCGCTCTGGCGACGCTGCCGGTCCCGCTGCTGCTGGCCGCGTTCCGGTGGCTGGACCGGGTCGAGCCGGGCCCCTGGCGGAATCTGATCTTCTCCTTCGCCTGGGGCGCCTGTGCCGCGGCGCTGATCGCGATCGTCGCGAACACGTTCGCGACCCGCTGGATAGCGACGGCGACCGCCGATCCGGCGTCCGCCGACACCATCGGGGCGACGGTCGTGGCGCCCGTCGTCGAGGAGAGCGCGAAGGCCGCCGCGATCCTGCTGATCTTCGTCTTCCGCAGACGGGACTTCACCGGGATCGTGGACGGTGTGGTGGTCGCCGGTTTCACCTCCACCGGCTTCGCCTTCACGGAGAACATCCTCTACCTGGGCAGCGCGTTCGACGAGGACCAGTCGTCGGGCACGTCCGGCTTCGCCTCGGTGACCGCCGCGACCTTCTTCGTCCGGGTGGTGATGTCGCCGTTCGCCCATCCGCTCTTCACCGTGCTGACGGGCCTCGGTTTCGGTCTCGCCGCGCTCGGCGCGCGCCGCCACCGGCGGCTGCGGCGTATCGCGCTGCCGCTCCTGGGCCTGGCCCTCGCTATGGGCATGCACGCCCTGTGGAACGGCTCCGCGTCGATGCTCGGCCCGTGGGGCTTCTACGCGGTGTACGGGGCCTTCATGGTGCCGGCCTTCGGGCTGCTCACCTGGCTGACGATATGGACCCGCCAGCGCGAGCTGCGCACGATATCGGACGAGCTCCCCGCCTACGCCGCGGCGGGCTGGATGCCGGCGGCCGAGTCGCGGGCCCTGTCCTCGATGCGGGCCCGCGCGATGGCGCGCGACTTCGCCCGGCGCACCTACGGTCCGGCGGCCGGCCACGCGGTGTCGGAGTACGAGGCGTTCGCGACGTCGCTCGCCTTCCTGCGCCGCCGGGCCCACCGGGGCGCGGCGGACCCCGACTTCGCGGAACGCGAGCAGGAGCTGCTGCACCACCTCTGGCAGCGGCGCCAGGTGGCGAGCCCGTCACTGGCGTACGCGGACCGGGCGACGAGCCGGACACCGGCGCCGCCTCCGTACCGCGACTACGGCGGCTACAACCCGTACCGCTCCTGACCGCCGCGGAGGCCGGCGGCGGTGGTGCTCCGGGCACAGCCCGGCAGCCCTGGCGTCGGGGGGTGTGACGCCAAGGCTGCCGGAGACATGGATCTGCCCGGCACGGAGTGCGCACGGGTGAGCGTGCGGCGAGTCCCGTACCGGGCAGGGATCAGATGGTGAGGCCCTTGTCGCGCAGCCAGGCCATCGGGTCGATGCCGGAGCCGCCCGCGGTATGCACCTCGAGGTGCAGGTGGGGCCCGGTGACGTTGCCGGTGGCGCCGACGCGTCCGATCGTCTCGCCGGTGGTGACCGTCTGGCCAGCGCTCGCCGTCATCGAGGACAGGTGGGCGTACAGAACCTCGGTGCCGTCGTCCAGTTCGAGGACGATGCGGTAGCCGTAGGAGCCGGACCAGCCGGCGGCCTTGACCGTACCGCCGTGGACGGCCTTGACCGGCGTGCCGGTCGGGGCGGCGAAGTCCAGGCCGGTGTGCTGGCCGGAGGACCACATGGAGCCGGCCTCGCCGTAGGTGGAGGTGATCGTGTACGAGGAGGTGGGCAGGGAGAAGCTCTTCGCGAGCTCGGCGAGACGCTCGGCCTCCGCCTTGGCCCTGGCCGCCTCCTCCGCCTTGCGCTTCTCCTCCGCGGCCTTGGCCTCGGCCTCGCTCTGCTGCTTCGCCGCAGCGGCCGCGGCCTGTTCCGCGGCGAGCTTCTCCGCGGCGGCCTTGGCCTCCGCGTCCGCCACGGCCTGCTGCTGCTCGGCCTGCTGAAGGATGCGGGCGCGCAGGGCCTCACCGGCGCCCGCCGACTGCGCGGCGCTGTCGCCGTCGGCCACGGGCGCCGCGGCGGCGGTCAGCGGGGCGGCGTCGGCTTCGTCGCCGGCATCGGAGTCGTCGGAGATGAACGAGCCGACGCCCGGCAGGGACTTGGCGTCGGGAAGGTTGTCCGTGATGGCGTCGGGGAGCGAGATGGACACGGCCGGCTTGTCCTGCGCGGTGGCTATGCCACCGGCGCCGACCGCGGCGATCACACCGACGCCGAGCACCGTGGAGCTGCGGGCGAGTCCGCCGCGCTGCTTGATGACACGGTGCCGGCCGCGCACCGGGCGGATGGACTCCTCGGTGGGATTCCATTCCTCCCAGGCCCGCTCGGGTGCGTCGCCACCGGAGTGTTCGGACGCGAAGCGGGCCTCTGGGGCAGGCATGTTGGACGCCACGAAGGCGTTCTCCTTCCTTCCTTCTCGCCTACCGGGTTAGCTGACGGGTTCGGAGCAGGAAGGTCTCCTACGGGCGCCTCGACCGCGGACTGCACGGCAAGAGGTGCCCGATTCACCCCAATTGGTGGTTCCCCGGTTCCCTTGCGGGATTCGGCGCGTGCGCGCGGTGCCGACTCTGACGCCGGCTGGGACGACCGCGCTGCGTTATCGAACGTTAATAGACTGCGGGGCCGGATTCCAAGCTGTTCCGGTTGATCATTAACGATTCCGGCAGGGACTTAACCGGACAGAAGCGGGCGGAACCGGGCGACTTGATCAAACGTCAGGCCCGGACCTTTTTCTGATGTTGCGTCAAATGTTATGCGGAGGGGTGTTCTTCGATTACGGCCCGTGAGGGTCGCGCGGCCGGTGGACCGGTCGCGCCTCGGACGGCACGGGCCGGGCGGACCCGCATCATCCGTTTTCGCCGCCGGATCACGCCTCCGGCGGTACCACCGGCACCGTCCTGCGCCGGTCCGGCTGCCCCCGCGCCGGGCGGCCGACGGCCAGGAGTGCCATGTCGTCGTTCGACCCACCGCCGGTGTACCAACGCACGTCGTCGACGATCGCGTCCAGCAGATCCCCGGGCCCGGGGAAGAGCCGCCCGCCGAGCCGTTCGACCGGATCGTAGAAGACACCGCGGTCGTCACGCGCCTCCGTGACGCCGTCCGTGTAGAGCAGCAGCGTCGCCCCGTCGGGCAGCGGGAACTCCTCCGCACGGTCCGGCCACTCCCCCAGGCCCATCCCGAGCGGCAGCGCCGCCTGCTGCGGCTGGAGCACATCCAGCGCGCCGTCGGCGTGCAGCACCAGTGGCTCGGGGTGCCCCCGGTTCACCAGCCGCACCACCGCACGTCCGCGCGGGATTTCGCCCAGCACTGCGGTGGTGAAGCCCTCCACCGCGTCCAGGCTCTCCCGCCGGGTGCCCTCCCGCTTGAGCGCACGCTCCAGCCGCTGCCCCACACCCTCGAGCGAGCGCTCCTGCTCGGCGGCCTCCCGGAACGCGCCGATGATCACGGCCACGGTCCCCACCGCCCCCAGCCCCTTGCCGCGGACGTCGCCGACGATCAGGCGCACGCCGTACGGGGTGTCCTGCACGGCGAAGAGGTCACCGCCGATGAACGCGCCCTCCTGCGCCGCCTCGTACCGGGCGGCGATGTGCAGGCCGCCGATCCGCTCGGCCGGCGCTGGCAGCACGGCGCGCTGCGCGGTCTCCGCGATCACCCGGGCCGACGCCAGCTGTTCGCCCCTGCGCTGGACGACCCTGTTGATGAGCAGAGCGAGAGCGGCGACGGTGAACACCGTGCTGGTCTCGGTGACCGCGGTGATCTGGGCGGCGGTCCCGTTCACCACGTGCATGCCACTCACGCCCATGATCGCGGCGACCCCCATGAGCAGGGTCATGACGAACGTGACGAGCGGGGCGGCGAGGAGGGGAGCGGCGGCGAAGAACGGCACGGGGGTGAAACGAGGAGGTGTCAGCAGGTCGAAGACCACTCCCGCGACGATCATCGCGACGGGCAGGACCCGAACGAACCACGGAGCCCGTCGCACGCCGCCCTGTGCTCGCCGCTGCTGTCCCAAAGGTGGTCTCCTGCCGGGTCCGCTGACGGCTGCGGACAGTACCGCGCCCTCCTCAGGCTGAGCGTCGACACGCCGCGCAGCTACTTCCCGTCGTCCAACCGGGCGAATGCCGGGACGGTCGGAGCGACCACCGTGGAGGAGAGCCGGTGACCGGGGAAAAGCCACCGGCCCGGTGGTCGATCTCCAGGATCGACCACCGGGCCGGTGCCATCAGTAGCGGGGACAGGATTTGAACCTGCGACCTCTGGGTTATGAGCCCAGCGAGCTACCGAGCTGCTCCACCCCGCGTCGTGAACACAACCTTACGGCATCCCGAGCAAGATCAACTCCACCCTTTCCACGAGCCCTCCCGGACGCCGTCACATCGGCCCGCCGCCGTACGTCAGACATACGGGGGACCGGATCGACAGACATACGGGCAACCCGATCATCGGGGCACGACGAGGGGACGGAACGACGATGGACGACCACGACTTCCTGGCCGAGCGCTTCGAGGCACATCGCGGGCAACTGCGCGCGGTGGCCTACCGGATGCTCGGTTCGCTGAGCGAGGCGGACGACGCCGTCCAGGAGGCGTGGCTCCGGCTCAGCCGCAGCGACTCCGACGGGATCGACAACCTGGGCGGCTGGCTCACGACCGTGGTGGGGCGGGTCTGCCTGGACATGCTGCGCTCGCGTACGTCCCGGCGCGAGGAACCGATGGACGTGCGCCTGCCCGAACCGATCGTGAGCAGCGCGGACACCGTCGACCCGGAGCACCGGGCACTGCTCGCCGACTCGGTCGGCCTCGCGCTCCTCGTCGTACTCGAGACGCTGGGCCCCGCGGAGCGGCTGGCGTTCGTGCTGCACGACATGTTCGGGGTGCCCTTCGACGAGATCGCGCCCGTCGTCGGGCGCACCCCGGCGGCCACCCGCCAGCTCGCGAGCCGTGCCCGGCGCCGCGTCCAGGGCTCCGCCCCCGTCCCGGACGCCGACCTCGCCCGGCAGCGTGTCGCCGTCGACGCCTTTCTCGCGGCGGCGCGCGGCGGCGACTTCGAGGCGCTCGTCGCGGTGCTCGCCCCGGACGTCGTCGTACGTTCCGACAGCGGTGCGCTGCGTCCCGGTTCGGTCGTACGGGGCGCGGCGGCCGTCGCCGGCCAGGCGATCACCTACGCGCGCCTCGCGGAGGTGGCCCGGCCGGCCCTGGTCAACGGAGCGGCCGGGGTCGTCGAGATGGCGGGCGGGCGGCGCCTGGCGGTCATGGCCTTCACGGTCACCGACGGACGGATCGCGGAGATCGACATCCTCACCGACCCGGAACGGCTGGACCGCCTGGACCTCACCGTCACGGGCGCGTGAGGGCCCCGCGTCACTCCTGGCCGAGCCAGAGGTCCGGCCCGAACACCTCGTAGTGGATGTCCGCGGCCAGGACACCGCGGCGCAGCAGGTCGCCGCGGACCGCGCGCATGAAGGGCAGCGGGCCGCACAGGTAGGCCGTGAGCCCCTCCGGCAGGTCGAGCGCGCCGATGTCGGCCTGCCCGGCCGCCGCGCCGTCGCCCGCCCGCCGCTCCTCGTACCAGAGGTGCAGCGACGCGGCCGGGTGCGCGTCGACGAGGCGGCGCAACTCCTCGCGGTGGGCGTGGCCGGCGGCGCTGCGGTCCGCGTGGACCACGGTGACCGGGCGGGTGGACCCGGTGGCGGCGAGGTGGTCGAGGACGGCCAGCATCGGCGTACTGCCGATCCCGGCGGACGCCAGGAGCAGCGGCCCGTCGCCCTCGCCGGGAACCAGGTCGCCGAACGGCAGGGACACGGTCAACAGATCGCCGGACCGGGCGGTTTCGTGGAGCCACGAGGACACCTCGCCCTGCGGGCCGTGGCCGTCCCGTACCCGCTTGACGGTGATCCGCCAGTGCGGGCGGCCGGGGGCGGAGGAGAGGCTGTACTGACGTATCTGTCGCGCCCCGTCCGGCAGTTCGGCCCGGACGCTGACGTACTGTCCGGGTCTGAAGAGCGGGACCGGCGTACAGTCCGCGGGGCGCAGGAGGAACGAGACGACATCGGGCGTCTCTTCGCGCCGCTCGACGATCTCCATGCTCTGCCACACCTGACCCTCGGCGGCGCCGGCCTGCTGGTAGAGCCGGGACTCGAGGGCGATCAGGGCGTTCGCCATCAGCCAGTAGACCTCGTCCCAGGCCCCGGCCACCTCAGGGGTGACGGCGTCGTCAAGCACCTCGCCGATCGCCGCGAAGAGGTGGTGGTGCACGAGCTTGTACTGCTCCGAGGTGACGCCCAGAGAGGCGTGCTTGTTCGCGATCCGCGCGAGCATCGCGTCGGGCCGGTCGTCGGGCCTCTCGAGCAGCATGCCCGCGAAGGCGGCGATGGACCCGGCCAGCGCCTGCTGCTGCTCTCCGTTGGCCTGGTTGCCCCGGTTGAACAGGTCGTGCAGCAGCTCGGGACGGTCGTCGAACAGCTTGCGGTAGAAGAGCTGGGTGATGTCTCCGATGGCGGCACCGACGACGGGGAGGGTGGCCCGGACGACGGGGGCGGACTGCTCGGACAGCACAGCGACTCCTTAATTGGTTAATGATCTTCGCATTATCGAGCGCCCCCCGAGGAGGAGAGGAGGACCTCGTTGTTCACTTCACACGACGCTGTTCACGTGGTGCTTTGCGTGCGATGCGGCGCGGTGCGATGCGATGCGCCCCCCGCAGACAGGCCGACCAGCACCGGCCCGGCCGGCGAGGCCACCAGATCGCCCACGGTCAGCGTGTCGAGCGTGGCGTAGAAGGCCTCCTGCGCATCGCGCAGCGCCCGCCGCAGCCGGCAGGCCCCGCGCAGCGGACAGGGCGCGTCACCCTCACAGGTGACGACCTCGGCCTCGCCTTCCAGTTCCCGCACCAGCCAGCCGACGGAAGCCTGCCTGCCCAGTCCGGTCAGCTCCAGCCCGCCACCCCGCCCGCGCCTGGCCTCCAGAACCCCTAGGCGCTGGAGCCGGGCGACCGCCTTGGCCATGTGCGCATACGGAACGTTCACCACCTCGGCCACCTCCCGGGTGGTCGAGGGTCCGCCCTGCTCGGAGACCGCGAGGCGCATGACGGCACGCAGCGCCAGGTCGGTGAACTTGGTCAGTCGCACAGCGGAACGCTACCAAATGCGCATCTGACAGTCCGATTCAGGGGTCCACTCCACACCTCCCGGGCACCCCCCGGGCGTCGCACTCGTGACCGCCCGATGCACCAGACGCCTGACACCGGGAGCCCGCAACGGGATGATGGGGGCCTTCGGGATGACCTCAAGAAAGGTACGTTCGTGACCAAAGGGATCGACGACGCCGGCTACGAGCACCTGCGGGACGAACGCAGGGAGCAGGCAGAGGCCTTCGACGCCATCGGCGACCGCTACGACGAGGCCTTCCCCCACAAGGAGGGACAGCTCGCCGCCGGCGAGTGGCTGATCCGCTCACTGCCCTCCGGATCGCGGGTGCTGGACCTCGGCTGCGGTACGGGCGTACCGACCGCACGCCAACTGGTCGACGCCGGGCACGAGGTGGTGGGCGTGGACCTGTCCAGCGTCATGGTGGAGCTGGCCAGGCAGAAGGTCCCCGAAGCGACCTTCCACGAGCTCGACCTCGCGGACCTCCGACCCGGCGGCCCCGTCGACCTGGGCCGCTTCGACGCGGTCGCGGCCTTCTTCTCCCTGCTCATGCTCCCGCGCGCCGAGATCCCGGTGGCTCTGGGGACCATCCACCATGTGCTGGAGCCCGGCGGCCTGTTCTCGCTCTCGATGGTGGAGGCGGACGTCGACGACCGCCCGATCCCGTTCCTCGGAAACACCATCCGGGTCTCCGGCTACCTCCGCGAAGAGCTGCGCAAGGTCATCGAGACGGCGGGCTTCGAGATCCTCGAGGAGACGTCCTACACCTACGCCCCGGCCATCGCCGACGTGCCGCCGGAGGAACAGGTCTTCCTCTCCTGCCGCCGCCGCGACTGACGCCCACCGCCCCGCCCGAGCCCCGGACCGGGGCTCGGCCGGGAGCCCGTGAACCATGACGTGCGCGCCGGTACGGCGCGGTCAGCGAATCGTGATGTCCTGCGCGCGGGCGTTCATGTCCAGACGGGACGCCCGGTCTCCCACAGGGCGGTGACGTGGGACGCGAAGCGGCCGTACAGGCCGTCCTCACCGAGGCGCCGCAGGTGCAGCATCGGAGACTCGTGCCCCAGCAGGTTCGAGATGTGCGGTGTCACCAGCATCTGGTCATCGAACGCGAACACCGACAGGGCGATGTGCTCGTCACTGAACCGGGCCTGCAGGCCCGGCGCCTCGCGCATCTTCCCCAGCGCGTCCAGGGTGATCCGGATCCGCGTACCCACAGTGAGCGGCACGCCCTCGACCTCCTCGCGCCGGCGCGTCACCTCCGACTCCGGGTCGCCGACGATGAACCGTACGGAGCAGCCGTCCTCGCCTTTGCGACGCAGGCGGTCGGCGAGCCGCGGATGCTCCTGCCAGATGAAGTAGTTGGTGTACCCGGCGAACGTTATCGACTGCGAGGCGCCGTCGATCAGCTGCGCCCACACCGAGGT
This sequence comes from Streptomyces sp. NPDC006294, assembly GCF_042870895.1. Classification (NCBI taxonomy): domain Bacteria; kingdom Bacillati; phylum Actinomycetota; class Actinomycetes; order Kitasatosporales; family Streptomycetaceae; genus Streptomyces; species Streptomyces sp. NPDC006294. The sequence goes on along the minus strand of NZ_JBIAHV010000024.1, from coordinate 66,464 downwards.
CGGGCAGGCATTCCGGTACGGGTACGCCGCCACGATCTCGCGGTCCGGCCCGGTCTTCACTGCCGATCGGACAGCCTTCGGCCACAGCACCTCGGCGCTCACTCCCAACGCGTCTTCTACGTCAGAGCGGGTCCGCGGGTGAGGGACCCGTGACGGGTCGGATAACCAGCGTTCGGCCGTCTTAACCGTCACGCCGACTGTACGGGCGAGGCGGCCAACGGTCATATCCGCCTGGGCCATAGCGTCACGCAGCACCGTATTCAAGGTGACCCCCGAGGACGTTTGGGCTTTCTCGGACGGTAGTCCCGAAGCGTCCTGTCCGTCAGGGTCGCGGCCGTAGAAACGTCCTAAAGGCTGGTCCACGTTGGCTACATGACGGACAAGCAGCAAGGGCGCGGCCCGTCTGGCGCCCGCGAAACCCTGCGGCAGCTACTGCGCGAGCGAGACGGCATAGGCCGCGGCGAGCCCGCACGCGAAGCCGTGGAACTCCCGGAAGGCGCAGCGCCCGGGACCGGCTCCATGGCGTTCCCGCCGTGCCAGTGCCCCCGCTGCCGCTGACCGTCCCGTACCCCCGCCCCGGCCGGACGCATCCCGCCAGGAAACCCCGGCCGGGGCGGGTTCATCCCACCACTCCAGTGAAGGGACTGCCCATGTCCATGCCCGTACCCGACCCGCCCGGAAACCCGATCCCGACCGACCCGCGCGCCCTGGTCGGCGAGCACTTCGACAACGTCCGCAAGACGGTGATGGACGCCAACCCGAACATGTCCGAGGACATGGCCGGCCGGATCGTCGAGGAGGGCATCAAGTTCGTCGCCACCTGCGCGCAGAAGCCCGGCGTCGGCATGGCTCCGTCCCGCGTGGTCGACGAGGGGTGGCACGCGCTGCTGCTGCACTCCGCCCTATATGCGGAGCTGTGCGGCAGGTTCGGCTCGTTCGTGCACCACTACCCGGGCTGGGACCCGACCCACTACGCCCCGGCGATCCTGGACCGCACACGGGAGCTGATCGCCCGAGCAGGGTTCGACGTCGACTCGGAGCTGTGGGGCGCGCCCGACGAGAAGCTCCTCGTCTCCGTGGCGGCGAACTGCCAGCACGCGCCGAACTGCCAGATCCGCCCCATGCCGAAGCCTGAGCAGCCGTAGCCTGAGGGCAGGAGGTGACCCGCATGTCACAGGAGTGGATCGACCCGCGGTACGCCGAGCTGGTGGAAGCCTGGGAGCGAGCGCAGGAGCCGCCGTCGCGTGACCCGGATGAGCCGCGGCCCGTGCGCGGCTTCATCTTCTCGCCCGCAAGCTGAGGCACCCTACGGCCGCGGCCGGTCTGCGTCCCCCGTCGCAGCCGGCCGGGGCTACTTCTTGCCCACGTCGCGTGCTTGCGTTTCCGCGAGTGCACAGGCACCCTGCGCCCACATGAACCTTCACATCATGAGCGGCCCGCACAAGGGCCAGACGATCGACGCCACTCCGGGGCCGACCGAGTTCCGTCTCCCGCATCCTGAGCGTCCGGGCGTCCACTGCCGCTACTCGATCAACGACGGCGACGGCCCGATCGGCGGGCCCCCGTCCGGGGTGCAGTTGCACTACGTCGGGGACATCAGGTCCGAGAACGCTTGATCGTTTACCTTTCGGGCCAGCAGCGGGCCAGCAGGAGCGCCGATCCGGCCCCGGAACGAGATGAGCCCCACGTCAGAACCTTCCTGACCTGGGGCTGAGTGGTAGGCCGTGTGGGACTCGAACCCACAACCAACGGATTAAAAGTCCGCTGCTCTGCCAATTGAGCTAACGGCCCTCGACACAACACCCCTGAGCATAGCGGGAGAGATCCCCGGAGCCGATCGGGTATCCCTTCCCGGCCGCGTCCCCCGCCGTCGGCCCCGCGTCCCCGTGCCCCGCCGAAGCGGCGTGGCACGGGGACGCGGCGGCCGGGGGCCGTGGCGTCAGCTCACGTAGTAGCCGGCGACGTCGGCGATCAGGTTCACCGAGCCGGCGTAGTTGTAGAACGTGACCTTGCCGTTGACCACCGGGACGATCACCAGGTTCGGGGCCGTCTGGCCCGCCACCAGGTTCAGGTTCGACGCGCTGGTGCGGGTCGTGCCGTTCGGGTAGACGGCCACATAGGTCGTCGCCGTCACCGTCGTACCCGTCACGTTCATGACCACGGCCGTGACCCCGGACGCGGGTACGCCGTTCTTCCCGGTCACCTGGAGCGTCACCGTCTTGCCCGCGCCGACCTTCGCCTTCGGTACGCCCAGGCCGATGCGCGTGTCCATGAACCGCGTCGGAGTCAGCGGCCGGTACGTGGAGCCGTCGGTGGCGGACGTGAAGTAGCCCGACACGTCCGCGATCAGGTTCACGGTCCCGGCGTAGTTGTAGAAGCTGACCTTCCCGTTGATCACCGGCACGACCACCAGGTTCGGCGCCGTCTGGCCCGCCACCAGGTTCAGGTTCGACGCGCTGGTGCGCGGCATGCCGTTGGGATGGACCGCGACGTACGTCGTCGCCGTCGCCGTCGTGCCCGTCACGTTCAGCACCACGGCCGTGACCCCGGAGGAAGGCACTCCGCCGCGGCCCGTCACCTGGAGCGTGACGGTCCGGCCCGCGCCGACCTTCGCCTTCGGCACACCCAGCCCAATCCGCGTGTCCATCAGACGGTTGGGCGTCACCGGCTCGTACGTCGAGCCCTCGCCCGACGCGGTGAAGTAGCCCGACACATCGGCGATCAGGTTCAGCGAACCGGCGTAGTTGTAGAAGTTCACCTTGCCGTTCACCACCGGCACGACGACCAGGTTGGGACGCGTCTCACCGGTACGGACGTTCAGGTTCGACGCGCTGGTGCGCGTCGTCCCGTTCGGGTACACGGCCACATAGGTCGTCGCGCTGACCGTCGTCGCGGTCACGTTCATGACGACCGCCGTCACTCCCGACGCGGGCACGCCGCCGGTGCCCGCCACCTGCAGGGTGACCGTCTTCCCGGCGCCGACCTTCGCCTTCGGCACGCCGAGCCCGATCCGCGTGTCCATCACTCGGTTGGGCTGCACCGGCTGGAACGTGCCGGTGACGGCCTCGGTCCCGCCGGTCACCCGGAACGTGCCCGTGGCGGTCGCCGCCGGCCCCGTGCCGTCCGCCGGGAGGGCCTTCAGGCTCCAGCTGTACGTACCGTCGACGACGGCCTTGCCGTCCGTTCCCCTGCCGTCCCAGCTGACCCGCACGGGGCCCCTGGTCCCCCCGCCGCCGGCCGTGTGCACGGCGGTGCCCGCCTTGTCGTGCACCGTCAGCCGCCAGGAGGAAGCGGGCCGGGAGAGCTGCCAGTTCGCCGCCCAGCCCGCGCCGCCGGCCAGGTCGGCGGTCGTCGGGACGCCGGCGGGGAATGCCGCCAGGTCGGAGACGGGGACGCCGCTGGGGATGACGTGACCCTGGAACTCGTTGTCGATGTAGGCGATGCCGCCGCCGAAGCGGTCGACGTTCCAGGAGTACCGCATGGTGGCGCGTCCGCCGTTCCAGCCCGGCCGCACACCCAGATCGCGGGTCTCGGCCGTGCCGTCCTGGAACTCCGTCACGACGAAGGTCTCGGAGACGGTCACGAAGAAACCGTCACCCAGGAGGCCCCGGTCGCCGGGCAGCGTCACCTTGGTGCCGTTGTCCCGGTCGATCGCGCCGGACGACCTGAAGTACGGGCAGGACCAGGAGAGCCAGCGGCCCGCCGTCTGCAGTTCGACGGGGACGCAGCTCGCGCCGGTCTGGAGCATGCCCGTCCGCGTGCCCGTCCGCAGGTCGGTCAGTTCGACCTCACCGGCCGTGCCCGTCGCGGTGTACAGGGTGCTGCCCCAGATCGCCGCTGCCGTACGCGGCTTGGTCAGCACGATTCCGGAACCGGCGGGGGCGTCGAAGTCGACGACGACCAGCTTCCCGGCCGGGTCCGGCTGGCCGACGGACACCGCGCCGCCCGCGAAGGCCGCGTAGCGGCCGAAGGTGTCGACGATCTGCCCGGATCCCTGGCCGGTGTTCACCCGCGCGACACGGTCCGTGGCGCCACGGGCGACGAGTTCGGCGGTGGTCGTCCCGTTCAGCGTGGTGCTGACCTCGTAGACGGAGCGTCCGTCGCCGGAGGCGAACACCGACTCGCAGGCGACCGCGCCGCAGCTCGTGGTCTCGTATCGGCTGGTCTCACGGCCGAGCCACTCGGCCTTTCCGGCGGTGGTGGGGGACGCGAGCGGGGCGAGGTCCCGGCGGTAGAAGCCGGACGTCGACCTGACGCCGTTCTCCTCCAGGGTCGTCACGGAGCCGCCGGCCACGGCGATCGCATCGACCTCGGCCGTCATGGGCTCGATGTGGTGCAGCTTCCGCAGCAGCGGGGTGCCGTTCTCGACCGTGGCCCGGTGGACGAACCAGGCCTCGGACGACTCACCGCCGATCGTGACCGCGCCGCCGCCGGGGAACTGCTCGGTCTGCGAGCCCGCGTTCTCCAGCAGGGCCTTGCGCCGCGTCCCGTCCAGGGAGAACGCGACGATGCCCCTGCCGAACGGGTCGGTCGTGCCGTCCTTCTCCGGGGCCATCAGCCAGTCGTCGCCGAGGAGGGCGAAGTGGTCGTGGTCGAGGTCCTCCGGCACGGCGACCGTCCGCTCGCCGCCGGCGAGGTCGGCGCGGCTGCGGATGTGGACGCTGCGGTCCCGGTGGTCCCACCAGGCGATCTGCCCGGGGTCCAGGACGGCGCGCGAGGAGGCCATGGCCTCGAAGGACTCGAGCGCACCGGTCGCCAGATCGACGACGCCCAGCATGTCCGGCACGTCGTACGGGTCGGGCGTGGTGCTGAAGGCGACCACGACGGAGCGGGCGTCGCCGCCCAGCGGCCTGCCGTCCTTGAGGTCGCTGCCCGCGGGCCAGCCCTCCACGGGGGTGCGGACGATCGAGCCGTCCTGCTGCGGCCGCAGCAGGTACCAGCCCGGCACCTGGTCCAGGTTCTCGCCCGCGTAGTCCTTGACCAGCACGCGGGAACCGAAGACACCGGCCCTGACGTCGCCGCTCGGGACCTCGACATGGGTCACCGTGCCGGTGGCCATGTCCTTGAGGTCGACGCTCTCGCTCCCGGAGTCGTCGAAGGCGACGACGTCCGACCCCTCGCCGGCGGAGCCGAGAGCCCCGCTGCCGGGCCCTCGGCCCCCGCCGAGGCCGGTGAGCTCGGTGCTCTTCCCGGTCTCGTACGCCGTCCACACCGACGCGTCACCACTGACGCTGCTGTGGCGCTCGGAACCGTGGAGATAGCCGGTGGGCCCGAGGTTGTAGATCTCCTCCTGGCGCGGCAGCTTGCGCGAGGTGGGCGTGAAGTCGACCTGTCCGGCGACGGATTCGGCGGTCGGTGCCGCGACGGCCGGGACGGCGAGCGGCCCGGTTCCCGCGACAAGAGTGACGGCTGCCGTGACGAACACGGCAGGACGAATGGATGGGCGTCTGTGCACCCGGTTCCTCCCCTGGGGCAGAGCTGAAGGAGCGGAGTGCGGCCGTCACCGACGGCGCCCCTCCCGGCCAGATCCCCCCGGCCTCTCCCGCAGCACAAGTAGGCGGAGCCTAGCAACAGCCCCAGCTCACAGCCCTGGGCGCGTCCCCACTTCTCGCTCGGCCCGGGGAGGACGCGACAGGGCCCGTACGACACCGAGGTGTCGTACGGGCCCTGACCGGGATTCAGCGGGCGTCAGCCGTTGCGCTTCCAGCGCGGCTTGTCGTCGCGGCGGCCGCCACCGAAGGAGCCGGAGCCGGCGGCGCCACCGCGGTGGTCGTCACGGCGGCCGTGGGGGCGGTCACCGGCGCCGGGGCGGAAGCCGCCCGAGGGACGGTCGTCGCGGCGGTCGCGGTTGAAGGGGCGGTCGCTGCCGCGGTGGCCGGCCGGACGGTCGTCGCGGCGGAAGCCGCCACGGTCGTTGTCCCGACGGTCGTCGCGGCGGAAGCCGCCGCCCGAGGGACGCTCGTCACGGCGCTCGAAGGAGCGGCCGCCACGGA
>NZ_JBIAHV010000024.1:0-60377 GCF_042870895.1 Streptomyces sp. NPDC006294 | reverse complement strand
CACGGTCACCACCGCGGTCGTCACGACGCTCGAAGGAACGCCCACCGCGGTCACCGCCACGGTCGTTGTCCCGACGGTCGTCGCGGCGGAAGCCGCCGCCCGAGGGACGCTCGTCGCGACGCTCGAAGGAGCGGCCGCCACGGTCACCACCGCGGTCGTCACGACGCTCGAAGGAACGCCCACCGCGGTCACCGCCACGGTCGTTGTCCCGACGGTCGTCGCGGCGGAAGCCGCCGCGATCGTTGTCCCGGCGGAAGCCGCCGCCCGAGGGACGCTCGTCACGGCGGTCACGGCGGTCGAAGTTGCCGCGGTCGTCGCGGGACTCGCGAACGGGCTCTGCCTGGGCAGGCACCGCGGCGAGCTCGGCCTCGGCGGCCTCGGCCATCTCGGCGATCGCGGCCTCCGGGTCCTCGCCGCGCTCACGCGCCGCGCGGGCCACCAGGCGGTCCGCCTCCTCGCGGAGCTCGGTCGCACGGCGCTGGACGCGCTCGAGCTGACGCGTCAGCTCGACGACCTCGCGCTCGGCCTGCTTGGCCGCGTTGTTCGCGGAGTCGGCCTGGACCTCGGTCAGCGAACGGGCGCCGGTGATCTCGGCGACCTCGGGGTCGAACGCGCCGGACCCGCCGACGATGTGACGCGAGGCGTCGACGCCCGCGTCCTCCATCAGCCGGAAGATCTGGCGGCGCTGGTGCGGCAGCGACAGCGAGACGACGACGCCGGACTTGCCGGCACGCGCCGTACGGCCCGAGCGGTGCAGGTAGTCCTTGTGGTCACCGGCCGGGTCCACGTTCAGGACCAGGTCGATGCCGTCGACGTGGATGCCGCGGGCGGCGACGTCGGTCGCGACGAGCGCGTTGACGTAGCCCTTCTTGAAGTCCTCGAGCACCCGGGTGCGCGCGCCCTGCGTCATACCGCCGTGCAGCGCGTCGGCCTTCACACCGGAGTCGCAGAGCTGCTCCGCGATGCGGTCGGCGCCGAGCTGGGTGCGGACGAAGATGATCGTCCGGCCCTTGCGGGCGGCGATGGCGGCCGTGACCGGCGCCTTGTCCTTGGGCTTCACGACGAGCACGTGGTGGCTCATGGTCGTGACGTTGCCCTGCGCGCTGTCGACCTCGTGCGTGACCGGGTCGGTCAGGTAGCGCTTGACCAGCGTGCTGATCTCGTTCTCCATGGTGGCGGAGAAGAGCATCCGCTGGCCGCCGCCGGGGATCTGGTCGAGCAGCTCGGTGACCTCGGGCAGGAAGCCCAGGTCGGACATCTGGTCGGCCTCGTCGAGGACGGCGACCTGGACGTTCGCCAGGGAGCAGGCGCCGCGGTTGATGATGTCGCGCAGCCGGCCCGGGGTGGCGACGAGGACGTCGACACCGCGCTCCAGCGCGTAGATCTGGTTGCCCATGGAGGTACCGCCGCAGACGACCTTCATCTTGAGGCCGAGCACGTCGCCGTAGGGCTGAAGGGCGTCCGCGACCTGCATCGCCAGCTCACGGGTCGGGGTGAGGATGATCGCGCGGGGCTTCTTCTTCTCGGTGTGCCCGCCGGCCAGCGAGGCCAGGGTCGGCAGACCGAAGGAGAGGGTCTTGCCGGAGCCGGTACGGCCACGGCCGAGGATGTCCTTGCCGGCCAGGGCGTCCGGGATGGTCGCGGCCTGGATCGGGAAGGGCGCGGTCACGCCGTTCTGGGCGAGCTTGCGCACGACGCCTTCGGGGAGACCGAGCTCCGAGAAGGTGATCTGGGGCTCCTCGGGGGCCTCGGCGGCCTCCACGACGGCCGCCTCAGCGGTCGCGACAATCTCGTCGTTGTCGGGCATGACGGAGTGATCAGTGCTGAAAGTGGACATGCGAAATGCGAAACCTTCCGGAGTCTCGGCACGCGCCCAAACTCCGTGATTTCGCAAATCGACCGCCTCTATGCGGTCAGCCACGGTCAGGGAGAGTACGCGCCACACGGCGCTCTTCTTTTTCGGCGCCGGGCAATGGGATCAAACGATCTACCACCATACGCACCCTCCCCGGGTGAAGGCAAACCGCCTCCGGGTGAACCGGACCACACCGCCTTCACGGGACCGCCACCGCACCCCCTGCGGGCCCGGCACGGCCCCCGCACAGCCCGCCGCTACGCCGCCGACGGCCGGCCGGCCCCGTCCGCCTCGCGCTCGTCCGCGCCGCCGTCCGTCCCGCGCGTGCCGTCCGCCGCGCCGGGCTGCGACTGCGGTGACGCGGCCGGCTCCGCCCGCGCCCCCGAGGGGTGGTCCACCTCCCGCATCGCGCCGATGTGCACCTCCGGCGCGGACGACGCGCTCGGCGGGTCCGAGGGCTCCGGCTCGGACGGCGGAGGGCTGTCCACCGGGGGCTCCGGCGACTCCTGGGCCGGCGGCGGGACGGACGACCGGGACGCGGAGGGTGACGCGCCGCCCGTGGGTGCGGCCGGCTCCGAGGCCGGCGGCTGCCGGCCGGGCCGCGTCGGCTCGGGCTCCGCGGACGCCGACCCGCTCGGGCTCGGCGACGCGCTCCCGTTCTTCGCGTCCCGGCCGGTGGAGTCACCGCCGGCGCCGTGCCGGCCGTGCCCGCCCGGCGGCAGATGGCCGCCGTCCGGCTCGGCCACCGCCCCGTCGCCGTCGGCGGACGTGCTCACCGCGGGCTTCCTGCTCTCGTCGTCACTCACGCTCATACAGCCGGCCGAGGCCAGGACCGCCAGTGACGCGGCGATCCAGACGGCCGTACGGCGGCCAGGGGTGGACAACTGGCGCACGGGGGCACCTCCGGGGCAGGGGACGCGGGTCTCACTGCCCAACTCCCGGCACCCCGCGGGGGACACGCCCGGGATCCCGGTACCCGAACGCGCCGGCCGCCCGTGTCACGCGGTGAGCGCCCGCGCCAACTCCAGCCCCAGGAGGACCGATCCCAGCCCCACCAGCAGCGAGGCCGCCACATTCGCCGCGGCCAGGAACCGCCACCCCCGCTCGGCCAGGCGCAACGTCTCGTACGAGAACGTGGAGTACGTCGTCAGCGCCCCGCACAGCCCCGTGCCGAGCAGCGCGTACGTGCCCGAGGACACCGACGCACCGGCGACGGCCCCGAGCACCAGGCTCCCCACGGCGTTGACCACGAACGTCCCCCACGGAAACACCGAGTCGTGGCGCGCCTGCACCGCACGGTCCGTCAGATACCGCAGCGGGGCCCCGATCGCGGCGCCCACGACCACCATCAGCCAGTTCACCGCGGCGCCACCCGCTTCGCCAGCGCCCTGGCCGCCGACGCCGCCAGCCACACCGCCCCCACGGCCCCGGCGACCGTGCCGCCCGCGTACGCCAGCGCGGTGCCCGCCTCTTCGCGCTCCAGCAGCTCCGAGAAGTCGAGCGCGAACGTCGAGAAGGTCGTGAACCCGCCCAGCACGCCCACCCCGAGGAACGGCCGCAGCAGCGGCGGGGCCGAGCGGCCGCCCTCGCTGACGCACACCATCAGCACGCCGATGAGCCCGCAGCCGAGGACGTTCACCCAGAACACCGCCCACGGAAAGGCGCCCTCGGACGCCGGCCACAGCAGGGACGCGCCGTAGCGGGCGGACGCGCCCACCGCGCCGCCCGCCGAGATCGCGGCCAGCACCGGCCACTTGTGCGCGCCGGCGGTCTCCGCCCGCTGGGCGGGCACATGGAGGTCGACGTCCGGGTCGATCGCCTCCGCGTCGCCGCCGGGGCCGGCCGCCGGACCGGAGGTCACCCGTAACCCAGTTCGTGCAGCCGGTCGTCGTCGATGCCGAAGTGGTGGGCGATCTCGTGCACCACGGTGATCTCGGTCTCGGCGACGACGTCCTCGCGGGACTCGCACATCCGCAGCGTCGGGCCGCGGTAGATCGTGATGCGGTCCGGCAGCACGCCCGCGTACCACTCGCCGCGGTCCGTCAGCGGAGTCCCCTCGTAGAGCCCGAGCAGATCGGGGCCGTCCGCGGCGGGCTCGTCCTCCACGAACACCGCGACGTTGTCCATCAGCCGCGTCAGTTCGGGCGGGATCCTGTCCAGGGCCTCGGAGACCAGTTCCTCGAACTCCTCGCGCGTCATCTCCAGCACCCGGCCATTGTCCCGTACGCCGTGCGAGTGGTCGCCCCGGCATGGCCGCCCGTCCGCGCGGGCATACGGGTCGAATGGCCCGCGAAGCCCCGCAACCGCCCCGCTCGCTCACGTCGCCGTCCCCGATCCGCTCCGCACTCGCCCGTCTCTGGCGCCGGCTGCCCCGGCGCGGCCGCTCCCCGCGCGCCGGAAGCGCGCCCGCGCCCCTCGCGCGCACCCCGCGGCCGTGGCTCCGGGCGCTCGGCCTGATCACCGTCGTCATCGTCGGAGCGTGGCTCGGACTGCTCGTCGTCGGCAACGTCCGTACGCCCGTCGGCCCCATGGACACGACGATGACGCTGCGCCCGGACCTGACCGGCGGAACGAAGATCAACGTGTCCCCGCTGGGCGCTCTGGAACTCGACTCCCACACCGCGCCGGTACGTCTCGACGTCGATGTGGACCGCCTCGACCCGGTCCGCTCCCAGCTCCTGGTCGAGCACCCGGAACTGATCTCCGGCCTCGAGGAGGAGATCACGCGCGACGTCCGGGACGGCACCACCGAGCTGGCCGTTCGCTCCTGCGTCGCCGTCGTCTCCGGAGCGACCGCGCTGGGCCTCGCCGTGTACCGCCGCCCCCGCCGGGCCCTCGCCGCGGGCGGCCTCGCGCTCGCCCTGCTGGCCGCGTCCGGCATCAGCGCGTACGCCACCTGGAACCCGAAGTCCGTCCTGGAGCCGAGGTTCTCCGGGCTGCTGATCTCCGCCCCCTCCGTCGTCGGCAACGCCCGCTCGATCGTCACCGAATTCAGCGTCTACCAGGAAGAATTGGCGCGACTCGTCACCAACGTCACCAAGCTGTACGAGGCGACGTCCACCCTCCCCGCCTACCGGCCCGACCCGGGCACGATGCGGGTGCTGCACGTCTCCGACATCCACCTCAACCCGGCGGCGTGGCACATCATCGCCTCGCTCGTCGAGCAGTACGACATCGACGTGATCATCGACTCCGGCGACACGATGGACCACGGCTCGGCCACCGAGAACGGCTTCCTCGACCCGATCTCCGACCTCGGCGCGCCGTACGTCTGGGTGCGCGGCAACCACGACTCCGCCGTCACCCAGGAGTACCTGCGCCGCCTGGAGAACGTCCACGTCCTCGACGAGGGCAGGGCCGTGACCGTGGGCGGGCTGCGCATCGCCGGCAGCGGCGATCCCCAGTTCACCCCCGACCGCTCGGTCGTCGCCCTGGGCGACCCGGCCGAACGGATGACGGGCATCCGCCTGGCCTCGGCCCTGCGCGACCAGGAACGCGCCGGCACACCCGTCGACATCGCCGTCGCGCACAACCCGGTCGCCGCCCGCGAGACCGACGGCACGGTCCCCCTCGTCCTGGCCGGTCACGTCCACCGGCGCCACACCGAGATCCTCGAGCACGGCACCCGCCTGAAGATCGAGGGCTCCACGGGCGGCGGCGGCCTGCGGGCGGTCCAGAACCAGAAGCCGGAGCAGGTCCGGGCATCCGTCCTCTACCTGGACCGGGACACCCGCCGGATGCAGGCGTGGGACGAGATCACCCTGGGCGGCCTCGGACTGACCACGGCGGAGGTCAGCCGCCATCTGGCCGAGGACCCCGAACCGGACCCCTCACCTTCGGGCAGCCCGTCGGGAACCCCCTCCGGGACGCCCTCGCCCGGGGCGCCCAGTCCCACGCCCAACCCCACGCCGTAAACCGTTTTGGCGATAGCTCCCCGCATCCCATATGCTTCTCACGTCCCCGACGCGCTGCGAAGCGCCCAGGCGGGCCCTTAGCCCTCATCGTCTAGTGGCCCAGGACGCCGCCCTTTCAAGGCGGTAGCACGGGTTCGAATCCCGTTGGGGGCACGCAACACTGTGTGCGAGACTTGTCTCGCACATTGCTTGGTCCTGTGGAGCAGTTTGGAGTGCTCGCCACCCTGTCAAGGTGGAGGCCGCGGGTTCAAATCCCGTCAGGACCGCTGAGGCTCGGAAGAGTCTCGTGGCTGGGTAGCTCAGTTGGTACGAGCGATCGCCTGAAAAGCGATAGGTCGCCGGTTCGACCCCGGCCCCAGCCACAACCCGATGGCCCCGGCTCCCCGAGCCGGGGCCATCGCCGTGTCCGAGCCTGCCGGGGCACTGCCCCGGGCCCTCGCGCCTCAATCTCCCCCTACGGCCCGACGGCCGTGGGAGTCGCCCCCGGGGCGGGGCTGGGCCGGCCGGTCATGCCGGGGCTCCGCCCCGAACGCCGCGCCTCAAACTTGCCTACGGCCTGGCGGCCGTGGCGGGGCCCCAGCGAGGCTGAAGTTGCCGGGCCACATGCCCCGCGCCTCAATCGCCGGCGGGGCCGGATGTGCCGGATCCACCGCCTCAAGCGCCGACGGGGCTGGACGTGCCAGGCCCACCGCCTTGAGCCCGGCGGGGCCGGATGTGCACGGCTCGGGCTGGTTGCCGCGCAGCGGCATTTCCGGCCCGGCCTGGGGGGTGCTCCCCTACGGCTGGCGGCGTGGGGGAGGGTGCCCCCACCCACGCCGCCAGGCCGTAGAGGGAGATCGAGGCCACCCCGCGGAGGCCGGTGCCGGGTCCGGGCGAAGCCCGGCACGCCCCCCGGAGGGCGGTCCGGGGTCCGCCCCGCCACGCGGCGGAGCCGCACATCCGGTGCAGCGGGAAGGGGCGGATACGGGACAAGCCCGCCGCAGGCGGCAACGCATCCGCCCTCAGACCCGGTCCCGCCGCCCCCACCCCAGCGCCGCCAACCCCGCGCCCACCCCCGTCACCACAAGACCCAGCAGCACCCAGTCCGGCACCGCCGCCCCCACTCCCGACACCCATTCCTCGACCGCGAACGAGTCGTCGACCGACAGCAGACCCGGCAGCGCGGTCGTCCCGTCGAAGGCGAGGAAGACCGTGCCGAGGACGATGAAGAACAGCCCCGACAGCAGCGACGTCGTGTGCAGTTCGAAACGCCCCACCCGCAGCGCGCGCCCGCGCAGCCACCCCCGGCGCCCCAGATCGAAGCGTTCCCACAGCAGGGCCAGCAGGAAGAGGGGCACCGCCATGCCCAGGGCGTAGACCGCCATGAGCAGACCGCCGTAGACGGGACTGCCGCTCACCGCCGCCACGGTCAGCACGCTGCCCAGGATCGGGCCGGCGCAGAAGCCGGCCAGCCCGTAGACCAGGCCGAGGGCGTACACGGACATCGCCGTCGTCGGCCGGATGCGGCCGGTGAGCGAGGCGATACGGCGCGAGGCGAAGCCCATGCCGAGGATCTGCGCGACGCCGAGCGCGACGATCAGCCAGCCGCCCACGGCGATCAGCAGGTCACGGTGGCCGTAGAACAGCCGCCCGGCGAACGACCCTGCCGCGCCGAGCGGCATGAGCGTGGTCGCCAGGCCCGCGTAGAAGATCCCGGTGCGGGCCAGCAGCCTGCCCGCCGAATCGATGGAGTACGCGAAGAACGCCGGGAGCAGCAGCGCGCTGCACGGGCTGATCAGCGCGAGCAGGCCGCCGAGGAAGGCGGCCAGATAGCCGATGTCGCTCACCGGCCGGCCCCGCCCGCGGCCTTCTTCGCCGCCTCGATCGCCTCGGTGAACGTCCTGGTCGGCTGCGCGCCGGCGACGGGCCGTCCGTTGATCAGGAAGGAGGGTGTGGACGTGGCGCCGAGCCCGTACGCCTCCTCCTGGTCCTTCTTCACGGCCGCACGGGCGGCCTCACTGTCCAGGTCGCGGGTGAAACGGTCGAGGTCGGCGACGCCCGCCTCGCCGGCGAGGGCCCGCAGCCGGTCCTTGCCGAAGCCCTTCTCCTTGGCGCCCTCCGCGTACGCGGCCGCGTGGAACTCCCAGAAGCGGTCCTGCTGCCCGGCCGCCCAGGCGGCACGCGCCGCGGCCTCCGACTCCGCCCCGAAGATCGGGAAGTTGCGCCACTCGATCCGCAGGGTGCCGTCCTCGACGTACTTCTTCACCAGCTCGGGCTCGGTGTCGCGGGCGAACTTGCCGCAGTAACCGCAGCGGAAGTCGGCGTACTCGATCATCACGACGGGTGCGTCGGTACGGCCCTGCGCCAGCTTGTCGTCGCCGTCGCGGCGGGCGAGCTTCTCGAGCGCGGGGTACGCGCCGGCCTGCGGGGCGGAGGCGGAGGCGTCGGAGGGGGACGAGGCCGCGGACGAGGAGCCGGCGGCCGGCGACGCGTCCGGCTTGGTCGCCGTGTAGGAGGCGTAGCCGAGCAGCAGCGCCGCGGCGACGACGCCCGTGCCGATGGCGAGGGGCTTGCGCGAGGGGCGCGAGGGGCGAGCGGTGGAAGAAGACATGGTGGTGCTCCTGGGCGAAGGTCTGGCGGGTCCGAGCTGGTGAGAGGGCTGGGGCCGTCGGACTAGACGCGCAGGACGGAGAGCTCGACCGGGGAGGGCGGCGCAGGCGGCGGCAGCACGGGCAGCGGCGACACGTCGAGGAACGCCTGGCCGGGCGCCGCCGGGGAGACGGGCCCGCCCGTCCGGTGCAGCGCGGGCAGCAGTTCGTACGCGGAGGAGCCGCGCGGCGGTGTCCCGGGACGCACGCCGCTGTCGTCGGCGTCGCTGCGCGGACCGCAGCCAGGGGACTGCACCGGCCCGGCGGCCGCGGCGACAACCGTGACAGCGGCGTGCGGACCGGCCCCGCCGACGGGGCCGGACGTCGTCGCCGCCGTGCTCGCACCGCATCCGAGAAGCGCTCCCACCAAACCCAGCAGCAGGCTCGCCGTCACCACAAGGCGGTGCCGGCTGTCGCGGCCGATCAGCATGGACGCGCTGTCCCTTCGGAGTTCGGGATGCACAGGTGGGGCGGGACGGGACCGGACGGGGGAGGATCGCTCCATACTGCACCAGCTCGCGGGCGAAATGGGTTCGCCAGTGGTTTCCCGGGGGTGCGATCCTGGAGTCCGTATGTCTACTTCCCTCGCCGAGATCCAGACCCTGCTGACCGGGGCGTCGCTGCGGGACGCCCACCGGCTCGGCCGCCGTCTCGAAGGCGCCCGTCGCATCCGCAAGCCCGAGGCACGGCAGGCCGTGCTGGACGAGATCGCCGCGGAGGCGGAGAAGTCCGCGGCCCGCATCGCCCGGCGCGCCGACCGCGTGCCCGAGATCACGTACCCGGAACAGCTGCCCGTCAGCCAGAAGAAGGACGTGATCCTGGAGGCGATACGGGACCACCAGGTGGTGATCGTCGCGGGCGAGACGGGGTCGGGCAAGACGACCCAGATCCCGAAGATCTGCCTGGAGCTCGGCCGGGGCGTGCGCGGCATGATCGGCCACACCCAGCCCCGCCGGATCGCCGCCCGCACGGTCGCGGAGCGGGTCGCGGAGGAGCTGGACACCCCGCTCGGCGAGGCCGTCGGCTGGAAGGTCCGTTTCACCGACCAGGTGGGCGGCGACACCTTCGTCAAACTGATGACGGACGGCATCCTGCTCGCCGAGCTCCAGACGGACCGCGAGCTGCGCGCCTACGACACGATCATCATCGACGAGGCGCACGAGCGGTCCCTGAACATCGACTTCCTGCTGGGTTATCTCGCCCAGCTGCTGCCGAAGCGTCCCGACCTGAAGGTCGTGATCACCTCGGCGACGATCGACCCCGAGCGTTTCTCCCGGCATTTCGGCGACGCCCCGATCGTCGAGGTCAGCGGACGTACGTACCCGGTCGAGGTGCGCTACCGGCCGCTGCTGGAGGACGACGCCGACGACAGCGACCGTGACCAGATCACCGCGATCACGGACGCCGTCGAGGAACTGATGGGCGAGGGGAAGGGCGACATCCTCGTCTTCCTCTCCGGTGAGCGCGAGATCCGCGACACGGCGGACGCGCTCAACAAGAAGCAGTACACCCGCGCCGGAGGGGCTGATCGGCAGGGCACCGAGGTGCTGCCGCTGTACGCGCGTCTGTCGCACGCCGAGCAGCACCGGGTGTTCCAGCAGCACACCGGCCGCCGGATCGTGCTGGCGACGAACGTCGCGGAGACGTCGCTGACCGTCCCCGGCATCAAGTACGTGATCGACCCGGGCACCGCCCGCATCTCGCGCTACAGCCACCGCACCAAGGTGCAGCGGCTGCCGATCGAGCCGGTCAGCCAGGCCAGCGCCAACCAGCGCAAGGGCCGTTGCGGCCGTACGTCGGACGGCATCTGCATCCGGCTGTACTCGGAGGACGACTTCAACTCCCGTCCCGAGTTCACGGACGCCGAGATCCTGCGGACGAACCTGGCGTCGGTCATCCTGCAGATGACCGCGGCCGGTCTCGGCGACATCGAGAAGTTCCCCTTCATCGACCCGCCGGACCACCGCAACATCCGCGACGGTGTGCAGCTCCTCCAGGAGCTCGGCGCGTTCGACCCCGGGCAGAAGGACCCGCGCAAGAAGCTCACGGAGATGGGCCGCAAGCTCTCGCAGCTGCCGGTCGACCCGCGGCTGGCGCGCATGGTCCTGGAGGCCGACAAGAACGGCTGTGTCCGCGAGGTCATGGTGATCGCGGCCGCCCTCTCCATCCAGGACCCGCGCGAGCGCCCGGCGGAGAAGCAGGCGCAGGCGGACCAGCAGCACGCCCGCTTCAAGGACGAGACGTCGGACTTCCTCGCGTATCTCAACCTGTGGCGCTACGTCCGCGAGCAGCAAAAGGAGCGCGGCTCCTCCAGCTTCCGCCGGATGTGCAAGCAGGAGTATCTGAACTTCCTGCGCATCCGCGAGTGGCAGGACATCTACTCGCAGCTGCGCACGGTGGCGAAACAGATGGGGATCAACCTCAACGAGGACGACGCGCCCGAGCAGTCGGTGCACGTCTCGCTCCTCGCCGGCCTGCTGTCGCACGTCGGGATGAAGGATGTGAAGGAGGGCGCGAAGAACGAGTATGTGGGCGCCCGCAACGCCAAGTTCGCGATCTTCCCCGGCTCCGCCCTCTTCAAGAAGCCGCCGCGGTTCGTGATGTCCGCCGAGCTGGTGGAGACGTCCCGCCTGTGGGCCCGGGTCAACGCGCGGATCGAACCGGAGTGGATCGAACCGCTCGCGCAGCATTTGCTGAAGCGTACGTACAGCGAGCCGCACTGGGAGAAGGACGCGGCGGCGGTGATGGCGTACGAGAAGGTGACGCTGTACGGCGTGCCGATCATCGCCCAGCGGAAGGTCAACTACGGGCGGATCGACCCGGAGGTCTCGCGCGACCTCTTCATCCGCAACGCGCTGGTCGAAGGCGACTGGCGCACGCACCACAAGTTCTTCGCGGACAACCGCAGGCTGCTGACCGAGGTCGAGGAGCTGGAGCACCGGGCCCGCCGGCGCGACATCCTCGTCGACGACGAGACGCTGTTCGACTTCTACGACCAGCGGGTGCCCGAACACGTCGTGTCGGGTGCGCACTTCGACTCGTGGTGGAAGCACAAGCAGCGTGAGCAGCCGGAACTCCTCGACTTCGAGCGCGAGATGCTCATCAACGAGAAGGCCGGCGAGGTCACCAAGGACGACTACCCGGACTCCTGGCGGCAGGGCCGGCTGAAGTTCCGTGTGACGTACCAGTTCGAGCCGGGCGCGGACGCGGACGGCGTCACCGTCCACATCCCGCTGCAGGTGCTGAACCAGGTCACCGACGAGGGCTTCGACTGGCAGATCCCGGGCCTGCGGGAGGACGTGGTCACCGAGCTGATCCGCTCCCTGCCGAAGCCTGTCCGCCGCCACTACGTCCCCGCGCCGAACTACGCGAAGGCGTTCCTGGAGAGAGCCGTGCCGCTCCAGGAGCCGCTGCCCGTCACCCTGGCGCGCGAGCTCCAGCGGATGGTCGGCGTGCCCGTCTCCGCGGACGACTTCGACCTCTCCCGCGTACCCGATCACCTGAAGATCACCTTCCGGATCGTCGACGAGCGGCGCAAGAAGCTCGCCGAGGACAAGGACCTGGAGGCGCTTCGGCTCCAGCTGAAGCCGAAGGCCCGTCAGGCGCTCTCCAAGGCCGCCGCGGCGGCCACCGCGGGCCCGGCGGGCTCCGGGGAGTCCCTGGAGCGCACCGGCCTCACGGACTGGACGATCGGCACGCTGACGAGGGTCTTCGAGACCCGGCGGGCCGGCCAGCCGGTCAAGGCGTTCCCCGCCCTGGTCGACGAGGGCTCCTCCGTCTCCGTACGGCTCTTCGACACCGAGGCCGAGCAGGCGCAGGCCATGTGGCGGGGCACCCGTCGCCTGATCATGCTCAACATCCCGGTGAACCCGGCCAAGTTCGCGTCCGACAAGCTGACGAACCAGCAGAAGCTGGCCCTGTCCCGCAATCCGCACGGTTCGATCCAGGCGCTCTTCGAGGACTGCGCCCTGGCCTCGGCCGACCGGCTGATCGCGGAGCACGGCGGCCCGGCGTGGGACGAGGAGTCGTTCCGGAAGCTGTTCGACAAGGTCCGCGCCGACCTCGTCGACCTCACCGTGCGCACGATCGACCAGGTGCAGCAGATCCTGGCGGCCTGGCAGGCCTGTGAGCGCCGTCTGAAGGCCACGAACAGCCTGGTCCTGATCAACAACGTCCAGGACGTGCGCGAGCAACTGGCGGCCCTCGTGCCCGCCGGCTTCGTGACCCGCACGGGGCTGCGCAGGCTGCCGGACCTGATGCGCTACCTGATCGCCGTGGACCGCCGCCTCCAGCAGATGCCGACGGCCGTCCAGCGCGACACCACGCGCATGGAGAAGGTCCACGAGATGCAGGACGAGTACGCCTGGCTGCTCGAGCAGATGCCGCAGGGGCGTCCCGTGCCGCAGGCTGTCCTGGACATCCGCTGGATGATCGAGGAGCTGCGGGTGAGCTATTTCGCGCACGCGCTGGGAACGGCGTACCCGGTGTCCGACAAGCGGATCGTGAAGGCGATCGACGCGGCGGCGCCGTGACGGGCCCGTCGCCGGGAGTGAGTTCGACCTGATGGTCGCACCTGCTGTACAGTCGTCCACGCAGCCAAGGGAGCAGTAACCGGCTGCGAAACCTGGTCCTGTGGAGCAGTTTGGAGTGCTCGCCACCCTGTCAAGGTGGAGGCCGCGGGTTCAAATCCCGTCAGGACCGCGTGAAGTAACGAAGGCCCGCATCAACACGATGCGGGCCTTCGTCGTACAACCCCCGCCGCAGGCCGCGCCCGCGGCGAAGCCGCCGTCGACACAGCAAATCCCGTCAGGACCGCGTGAAGTAACGAAGGCTGTCGTGCGTCACACGCCTGTCCGGCGCGGAGCCCCGTGCGCCGGGCCGTCTTGACGGCGTCATCTGCCGCGGGTACTCAGTCACTAGGGGACGGCACACACCTGGAGGTGACGTGCATGGCGGCGTCCACGGCAAGGCGGTACGAGACCAGGGCGCTGCTGCGCGCCCATCTGTCGGCCTATTCCGGCTACCGGCACCTCACGAGGTCCTGCCCCATCTGTCATCGCCTCCTGCGGCTCGCCATGGAGCGCCCGGAGAACGAGCCCCGGACCCGCGTACCGAGGGCATTCCTGCCCCCGGTTGTCGAGCCGACACGCGAGGCGCCACACGATCCGCCGCGCGAGCCGGCGCCGGCCGATGACAAAGGTCCCACCAAGGAGTGACCAACGGCCGCCCTGTGACGCTCCTTTCCGTGACAGGCTGGGGTTTGGCAAGAGTTGGGCAGTGTGACGGGTGTCACCGAACCGGATTTCAGAACCCCGGTACTTAGCCCCTCCCTACAACCGTCCGATTTAATATGTGCCATTGCACTCCCCTTCAGGACGGTCCGGCACAGGTCGGCACAAGGCGCCCTCGCCGCCCCAGCAGCCCCAGCAGCCCCTGGGCAACAAAAAATCGCGCTGGACCCGGCGGAGTCCAGCGCGATCGATGACGAGGCCTGTTGGGGCAGACTCCGCCACATGGAGCTAGGGGTGGGCGTTCCGAGGTGGGGGCCCCGGAAATGCCCGGTCAAACGGGGTGTGTTCAGGCCTCGCTGCGCTGCTGCGGGATCCCCGCAAGCAGTGCGCGGACCTCTGCCTCGCGGTACCGGCGATGTCCTCCGAGCGTGCGGATGGACGTGAGCTTGCCTGCCTTGGCCCAGCGGGTGACCGTCTTCGGGTCCACGCGGAACATGGTGGCGACCTCAGCCGGGGTCAGCAGCGGCTCGGCATCAGGGGTGCGAGCGGTCATGAGCGGCCTCCTCGGGAGAACCGAACCTTCTCGGTTCTTTCCTCTAAATTCTGCACCTTGACCCACGTTGCCCGAAATGGCGGACGCAGGCCGAGTCGGTTATAGGACGAACGGCTTGTCCTCGGCACTACAACTACACCATCTGTCCAGCGACGTCGGCCAAACCGATGGAATTGCCCTCTCAGGTGTCCATCAGCGGCCGAAGCCCGATGGACCATGCCATAACGGACAGTCACGTCACAGTAACGATCAGTCACAGAGTGATCAGGAGTCGCCAGACCCCCCATAGAGTGCAATGCTGAGCATTCCGCCCACACTTGGGCGGAAGGAACCCTCCCCGGACTCCTTGTCCTATTTTGACACGAGGGTGGGTGATGGGCGCAAGGGCGCGGTTAGTGCAGTCCGTCACGCTTGAGGCAAGTGCCCGGATCGGGACCTACGTCGTGTACGCAGCGGGACCCGGACAACGAAGTCGGCCTTCAATTGGCGAACTGACGGTCCCTGACGGCCCGCCAGCGCTCCGTCAGCCGGGCGTACGCCTCGGCCGCCCCCTCGCCGTCGCCGGCCCGCAGCGCCGAGATGCCCTCCGTCACATCCGCCGCCGACCGGTCCTCGGCGAGCTGCTCCCCGGGCAGCGCGTGCACCAGGCCGCCGTAGTCGAGCTCGACGAGCGAGCGCGGATGGAACTCCTCCAGCCAGCGGCCCACGTCCACCAGGGCGTCGGTCAGCGGGCCCTCGTCGATCGTCTCCCGCAGCGTCCGCAGGGCCCGCGCCACCCGCCGGCGCGCCTGGACCATCGGCGTCCGGTAGCGCAGCACGGGGGCGCTCGTCCCCGCTGGCTCGTACTCGCGCTCCTCGTCGGTGAAGAGTGCGAACCAGCCGACCGGGACATGCCAGACCGCCGTCCTGATCCACGGCCGGGCGTCCGGGTTGCGGGCGCGCCACTGATCGAAGTCCGCCTCCGCCTGTCCCCGCACGACCGGCGGCAGCGCCGCGTCCAGCAGAGGCGCCGGCAGCTGCTGGGCGAGCTCGCCGAGTGCCAGCCAGCCGCGCAGCCGGGTCCGCCACGGGCAGACGCAGACCACACCGTCCACGTCGGCCACGAACGCGTCGGCGCTCTCGTGGACCGGGACGGGGACGGGCGGCGTCGGCAGCAAGTCGGCCAGGGAGCGGCGCAGTTCGTCCTGTGCGGTCGGCGTGGCGTCCCGGCGGGCGTAGCGGGCCCAGTGGCCGCGCTCCGGCTCCGGGAAGGCCGCCAGCGGCTCATAGATCCGCAGATAGGACGCGTAAGGGACGAGAACAGAGGACAGCGCCGGCATGCCGCGATCCTTCCACGCCGGCACCCCGCGAGAGGGTGATCTCGGGCACGGGGTCGGATCTACGCACGCGTAGGACTTACTCTCTTGCCCAACCGGACCTTCCCGGCCTCCCCTGCCACAAGCGACCGGGATGATCGAGGAGGGACCGCACCCGCCGCTTCGTACTTGGGAGTCACCACCGTGACCGATGTGACCGGCGCCAATGCCGACGTACTGCACACCCTGTTCCGATCGGAACAAGGGGGGCACGAGCAAGTCGTGCTGTGCCAGGACCGCGCCAGTGGCCTGAAGGCTGTCATCGCCATCCACTCCACCGCTCTGGGCCCGGCCCTCGGCGGCACCCGTTTCTACCCGTACGCGTCCGAGCAGGAGGCCGTCGCCGACGCGCTGAACCTCTCGCGGGGGATGTCGTACAAGAACGCCATGGCCGGCCTCGACCACGGCGGCGGCAAGGCCGTGATCATCGGTGATCCCGAGCAGATCAAGTCGGAGGAGCTGCTGCTGGCCTACGGCCGCTTCGTGGACTCCCTCGGTGGCCGCTACGTGACCGCCTGCGACGTCGGCACCTACGTCTCCGACATGGACGTCGCCGCGCGCGAGAGCCGCTGGGTCACCGGCCGCTCCCCCGAGAACGGCGGCGCCGGCGACTCGTCCGTGCTGACCGCCTACGGCGTCTTCCAGGGCATGCGGGCCTCTGCCCAGCACCTGTGGGGCCGGCCGACCCTGCGGGGCCGCAAGGTGGGCATCGCCGGCGTCGGCAAGGTCGGCCACCACCTGGTCGAGCATCTGGTCTCCGACGGCGCCGAGGTCGTGATCACGGACGTGCGCGAGGAGTCGGTGCGCCGGATCCTCGACCGCCACCCCCAGGTCACCGCCGCCGCCGACACGGCCGCCCTGATCCGCACCGAGGGCCTGGACGTCTACGCCCCCTGCGCGCTCGGCGGGGCCCTGAACGACGCGACCGTCCCGGCCATCACGGCCAAGGTCGTCTGCGGCGCCGCCAACAACCAGCTGGACCACCCCGGCGTCGAGAAGGACCTCGCGGACCGCGGGATCCTCTACGCGCCGGACTACGTGGTGAACGCGGGCGGTGTCATCCAGGTCGCCGACGAGCTCCACGGGTTCGACTTCGACCGGTGCAAGGCGAAGGCGTCGAAGATCTTCGACACCACGCTGGCGATATTCGCACGTGCGAAGGCGGACGGGATTCCGCCGGCTGCGGCGGCCGACCGGATCGCTGAACAGCGCATGGCGGAGGCCCGCGGTCGCTGACCGTGGGGGCCGGCCCGCCGGCCGCGGGGAGACATGACTCACCCCGGTCGGCGGGTCGACCGTCGCGAAAGGGTTAAAATCGCTGTTGACCAGCGAGGACAGGGCTCCTCGCCGGTCCTGCGACGGGGCACGTGATGCGGGCGGCGTACCGTATGGCCGCGGAAGCAGGTACCGTTGAAGCCCTACGGACCGGTCTCTCCGAGGAGAGCCCGTTCCGACTCATGAACGCGTGTCAAGACTCTGGGGCCGTCGAGCCCCGTCACCGAGGGGGTCGAGCCATGGGGCGCGGCCGGGCCAAGGCCAAGCAGACAAAGGTCGCCCGCCAGCTGAAGTACAACAGCGGCGGGACTGACCTGTCGCGTCTGGCCAACGAGCTGGGCGCTTCGACTTCGAGTCAGCCTCCGAACGGCGAGCCGTTCGAGGACGACGACGAGGAAGACGACCCGTACGCACAGTACGCGGATCTGTACAACGACGATGAGGACGAGGACGAAGAGTCCGGCCCGTCGTCGCGACAACGCCGCGGCGCTTGACGCTGTACTGACACTGACCCGGTCCTGGGGCGACCCCGGACCGGGTTCTGTGCTGTTCAGCTCCGGGCCCGCTCTGCCGGATCCTGCCGGGCTCGCCGGCCTGGTCCGGAAGAGAGGGCCCCGTCGCCGGCGGCCTCCCGGCCGCTACGACGCATAGGTTCCGGTCAGCTCGGCGCCCGTGTGTCCGGCGTCGGTCCGCTCGACGATGCTGCCGGCGACCCAGGCGTCGACCCCGCGGTCGGCCAGCGCGGTCAGCGCCACGTCGACGGACTCCTGCGGGACGACGGCCATCATGCCGACTCCCATGTTCAGCGTCTTCTCCAGCTCGAGCTGTTCGACCCGGCCGGCCCTGCCGACGAGATCGAACACCGGACCGGGGGTCCAGGTCGACCGGTCCACGACCGCGTGGAGCGAGTCGGGGACGACCCGCGCCAGGTTGTTGGCGAGACCGCCGCCGGTGATGTGGCTGAACGCGTGCACCTCGGTGGTCCGGGTGAGCGCCAGGCAGTCCAGCGAGTAGATCCTGGTGGGCTCGAGCAGCTCCTCGCCGACCGTCCGGCCGAGCTCCTCCACCCGCTGCTCCAGGGACATTTTCGCCCGGTCGAACAGCACGTGCCGGACCAGCGAGTACCCGTTGGAGTGAAGCCCGGACGACGCCATCGCGATGACCGCGTCACCCTTACGGATGCGATCCGGGCCCAGCAGCCGGTCCGCCTCGACCACGCCGGTCCCCGCGCCCGCGACGTCGAAGTCGTCCGGGCCGAGCAGACCGGGGTGCTCGGCGGTCTCGCCGCCGACCAGCGCCGTACCGGCGAGCACACAGCCCTCGGCGATGCCCTTCACGATGCCGGCGACCCGCTCGGGGTGGACCTTGCCGACACAGATGTAGTCGGTCATGAACAGCGGCTCGGCGCCGCAGACGACGATGTCGTCCATGACCATGGCGACCAGGTCGTGGCCGATCGTGTCGTACACGCCCAGCTGGCGGGCGATGTCGACCTTCGTGCCGACGCCGTCCGTGGCGGAGGCGAGGAGCGGACGCTCGTAGCGCTTGAGGGCGGAGGCGTCGAAGAGGCCGGCGAAGCCGCCCAGGCCGCCGAGTCCGGCGACCTCGGGGCGCTGCGTCTTCTTCACCCACTCCTTCATCAGCTCGACCGCGCGGTCGCCCGCCTCGATGTCGACGCCCGCGGCCGCGTAGCTGGCGCCGGTGTCCGCGTGCTGAGCACGCTCGGAAGATTCAGCAGACATGCTGGAGAACTTTCGTGTCGTACTGCAGGGGGATCACGGACGACGGAGCGCGTCGGCGGCGTCGGAGCCGCCGGCCAGCTCGGTCTCCAGAAGCTGCTTGCCGAGCAGCTCGGGGTCGGGCAGGTCCATCGGGTACTCGCCGTCGAAGCAGGCGCGGCACAGGTTCGGCTTGGCGATGGTGGTCGCCTCGATCATGCCGTCGATGGAGATGTACGCCAGGGAGTCGGCGCCGAGCGAGGTGCCGATCTCCTCGATCTTCATGCCGTTGGCGATGAGCTCGGCGCGGGTCGCGAAGTCGATGCCGAAGAAGCAGGGCCACTTCACGGGCGGGGACGAGATCCGGATGTGGACCTCGGCGGCGCCGGCCTCGCGGAGCATCTTGACCAGGGCGCGCTGGGTGTTGCCGCGGACGATCGAGTCGTCCACGACGACCAGCCGCTTGCCCCGGATGACTTCCTTCAGCGGGTTCAGCTTGAGACGGATGCCCAGCTGGCGGATGGTCTGGGACGGCTGGATGAAGGTGCGGCCGACGTAGGCGTTCTTCACCAGGCCGGAGCCGTACGGGATGCCGCTGGCCTCCGCGTAGCCGATGGCGGCGGGCGTGCCCGACTCCGGCGTCGCTATGACCAGGTCCGCGTCGGCCGGGGCTTCCTCGGCCAGCTTGCGGCCCATCTCCACACGGGAGAGGTACACGTTCCGGCCGGCGATGTCGGTGTCGGGGCGGGCCAGGTAGACGTACTCGAAGACACAGCCCTTGGGCTTCGCTTCCGCGAATCGCGAACTGCGGAGGCCGTTCTCGTCGATGGCGATGAGCTCGCCGAGCTCGATCTCGCGGACGAAGCTGGCGCCGCAGATGTCGAGCGCGGCGGTCTCCGACGCGACGACCCAGCCGCGGTCGAGGCGGCCGAGGACCAGCGGGCGGATGCCCTGCGGGTCGCGGGCCGCGTAGAGGGTGCCCTCGTCCATGAAGACGAGCGAGAAGGCGCCCCGGACCTCGGGGAGGACCTTGGCGGCCGCCTCCTCGACGGTCAGCGGCTTGCCGTCCTCGTCGACCTGGCCGGCGAGGAGCGCGGTGATCAGGTCGGTGTCGTTGGTGGCGGCGACCTGGGTGGCCCGGCCGTCCTCCTTGGGGAGTCCGGCGACCATCTCGGCGAGCTGCGCCGTGTTGACCAGGTTTCCGTTGTGGCCGAGCGCGATGGAGCCGTGGGCGGTGGCCCGGAAGGTCGGCTGCGCGTTCTCCCACACGGAGGCGCCCGTGGTCGAGTAGCGGGCGTGACCGACCGCGATATGACCCTTGAGGGAGCCGAGGGAGGTTTCGTCGAAGACCTGGGAGACCAGGCCCATGTCCTTGAAGACGAGGATCTGGGAGCCGTTGCTCACCGCGATTCCCGCGGATTCCTGGCCTCGATGTTGGAGGGCGTAGAGCCCGAAGTAAGTGAGCTTCGCGACCTCTTCTCCCGGAGCCCAGACACCGAAGACGCCGCAAGCGTCCTGGGGGCCCTTCTCACCGGGGAGCAGGTCGTGGTTGAGTCGTCCGTCACCACGTGGCACGCCACCGAGTGTAGGCGAGATCGACCACTGGTCCGAATTGGGGACAGCGCCCGGCCGGGCCCCGGGGGTGCACAGGGCGCACTTCGGGCACGATGACGGCCGCCCGCCGAGGTGCGCGCGACCTCCCCGGACGTTTGGAAATCCGTCCAGCGACGCGTCCACGATCCAAGACAACGGCCCGTATCCCGCGCGGGCCAGGGCTTCGACGCCCCGGCCCGGCCGCATCGACTTGATCACCCTGCGTCAAAACGGCCCCGCGTCCGGCCGGAACACGACGCCGCGGACAGCCGGTGCGGGAGTGTGCTAGTTCACACGGTCACTTCTCGCCGGGGATCTCCGCGGCGACCGCGGCGAAGCCTTCGCCGTCGGGCCCGGTGAGCGTCAGGGAGCGGTGGTTCAGCTCGTACGTCGCCGTCCCTTCGAGGACCTTGACCAGCTTCCGCTCCACGTCCATCTCGGGGCCGTCGCACAGCTTCCTGGTGGAGGCCAGCCGGCCGAAGGTGATCGAGTCCTCGGAGACCTCGGCGGTGCTGGTGAAGCGGTTGCAGCCGAGACTGCCGCGGACGGAGCCGTCCTTGCCGAAGGTCAGATACGCCTTGTCCTCCGCGCCGGCGGGCAGTGACGCCGCCGTCCCGCCGGAGACCAGGCTGTTCACGGACCACTTGGTGCCCACCAGCGGCGCGGGCCGCTGCGAGGTGAGGGCGATGGTGTCGCCCTTCTCCGTCGTGAGGGTCAGCCTGCCGTCGGTCAGCTCCGCCTTCAGCCGGCCGGAAAGGGCGGCGCGCAGGGCGTCCTCGAAGTTCTGGACCTTCTCCTCGCAGGCCATCTCGGTCATCTCGGCGGGCCGCACGGTGATCGTGTCGCCCTCGACCGAGACATCGGCGCCGAAGTGGTTGCATCCGTAGTTGCCCTGCGCCCGGCCCTTGTCTGTGATCTCGACGTGTGCGCCGGACGGGGCCGCGGTCTTTCTGCCGTCGACGGTGACGCTGTCGACGGACCAGTGGACGCCGGTCACGGGCACGTCCGGCTGCACGGACCCGCCGCCGGAACCGGATCCCGGACCGGACTCCGCGCCGCAGGCGGCGAGCGCGAGGACGGCCAGTGCGGTGACAGAGATGCTCAGCTGGGTGCGCATACCGATGGGACGGAGCGGCCTCCGGGCCGGTTCCGCCCCATCACCCGTACGGCTGAGTGCGCGGCGGGGGCCCGCTCTCAGCCCAGGATCGGCAGCAGCGCCCCGAGGTCGGCCCGCTCCCCGCTCGCGCTGACCTTCGCCGCCTCCAGCGCGTCCCGCCACCCCGTACGGCCGGTGGCCAGGCGGATCCAGGTCAGCGGGTCCGCCTCGACGACGCTGGGCGGGGTGCCCCGGGTGTGCCGGGGGCCTTCGACGCACTGCACGACCGCGAACGGCGGGACCCGTACCTCCGTCGACGCGCCCGGCGCCTTGACCGCCAGCGCATCGGCGAGCAGCCGGGTGCACGCGGCCAGCGCCCGGCGGTCGTACGGAATGCCCAGCCCGGTCGCGTCGTTCAGGTCGTCGGTGTGGACGATCAACTCGACGGTGCGGGTGACCAGGAAGTCCCCGAGCCGCATCCCCCCGAACCGCATCGGCACGAGCCGCTCCGCGGACGCGCCCGGCAGCAGTTCCTCGAGGTCCGCGGCCGTACGGTCGAACAGCTCGACGACCGCGCCGCCGTCGGCGAACGCCCTGGTGTCCTCGTCCACCTGCCCGGCCGCCGTGACCGTCGAGAAGGGCCAGTCGAGCAGCGCCAGGTCCTGATGGTCCGGCTCCGGCAGCCGCAGATACCGCGCGACGAGCCCGGAGACCATCGCGATGTGCGCGGCGAGCTCCCGCACGGTCCAGTCACCGAGCCGCGTCGGCAGCGCGAACTGCTCCTCGGTGAGCCTGCCCACCGCTTCCCGCACCTGCCCGAACTGGGCGAGGACGGCGGCACGCGTGATGTCGGGATCGTAGGCGCGAAGGCGCTTCCTGGCCGGTGGCATGGCCCGACCCTACGGGGTGCGGGGGCCGTCGGGCACGGTGTTCGTGGACACCTGACGCGGACCGGCGAAGCCCCCCGCCCCGGCGGACCGGGACGAGGGCTTCTGGGACGGGGTCCGACGAGTGCGTCAGACGAGCAGACCCGGAATCGTCGCCTCGTGGGCCGTGCGCAGCTCGCTCAGCGGGATGCTGAACTCGCCCTGCACCTCCACCGCCTCGCCGTCGACGACGCCGATACGGGTCGCGGGCAGACCGCGTGCGCCGCACATGTCGGTGAAGCGGAGCTCCTCGCTGCGCGGGACGGCGACGACGGCACGGCCGGCCGACTCGCTCAGCAGGAAGGTGAAGGCGTCAAGACCGTCCGGGACGACCAGGCGCGCGCCCTTGCCGCCGCGGAGGCAGGACTCGACCACGGCCTGGACCAGGCCGCCGTCGGACAGGTCGTGCGCCGCGTCGACCATGCCGTCGCGGGAGGCCGCGATCAGGATCTCGGCCAGCAGCTTCTCCCGGTCGAGGTCGACCTTCGGCGGCAGGCCGCCGAGGTGGTCGTGGACGACCTGCGACCAGGCCGACCCGCCGAACTCCTCGCGGGTGTCACCGAGCAGGTAGAGCAGCTGCCCCTCCTCGGCGAACGCGATCGGCGTGCGGCGGTTGACGTCGTCGATCACGCCCAGCACGGCCACGACCGGCGTCGGGTGGATCGCGTTCTCGCCCGTCTGGTTGTAGAGCGAGACGTTGCCGCCGGTGACCGGCGTGCCCAGCTGGAGGCAGCCGTCCGCGAGACCGCGGGTGGCCTCGGCGAACTGCCACATGACGTCCGGGTCCTCCGGCGAGCCGAAGTTCAGGCAGTCCGAGATCGCGAGGGGCTTCGCACCGGAGGCCGCGACGTTGCGGTACGCCTCGGCCAGCGCGAGCTGCGCACCCGTGTACGGGTCGAGCTTGGCGTACCGGCCGTTGCCGTCGGTCGCCATGGCCACACCCAGGTTCGACTCCTCGTCGACCCGGACCATGCCGGCGTCCTCGGGCTGGGCGAGCACGGTGTTGCCCTGCACGAAGCGGTCGTACTGGTCGGTGATCCACGCCTTGGAGGCCTGGTTCGGGGAGGCGACCAGCTTGAGGATCTGCTCGCGCAGCTGCTCCGCGTCTCCCGGGCGGGCCAGCTTGTTCGCGTCGTCGGCCTGCAGCGCGTCCTGCCAGGACGGGCGGGCGTACGGACGGTGGTACGTCGGGCCCTCGTGCGCCACGGAACGCGGCGGCACGTCGACGATCTGCTCACCGTGCCAGAAGATCTCCAGGCGCTCACCCTCGGTCACCTCACCGATGACGGTGGCGATGACGTCCCACTTCTCGCAGATCTCCAGGAAGCGCTCGACCTTGTCCGGCTCGACGATCGCGCACATGCGCTCCTGCGACTCGCTCATGAGGATCTCCTCGGGCGAGAGCGTCGCGTCGCGCAGCGGAACGCTGTCCAGCTCGACCCGCATACCGCCGGAGCCGGCGCTCGCCAGCTCCGAGGTGGCGCAGGACAGACCCGCGCCGCCGAGGTCCTGGATGCCCGCGACGAGCTTCTCCTTGAAGATCTCAAGGGTGCACTCGATCAGGAGCTTCTCCTGGAACGGGTCGCCGACCTGGACGGCGGGCCGCTTGGCCGGGCCGGTCGACTCGAACGTCTCGGACGCGAGGACCGAGACGCCG
Source organism: Streptomyces sp. NPDC006294 (assembly GCF_042870895.1). Lineage (NCBI taxonomy): Bacteria > Bacillati > Actinomycetota > Actinomycetes > Kitasatosporales > Streptomycetaceae > Streptomyces > Streptomyces sp. NPDC006294. The sequence goes on along the minus strand of NZ_JBIAHV010000024.1, from coordinate 36,577 downwards.
CCGATGCCGTCGCCGCCGGTGCGGGCGCCGTACAGGATGACCTTGTTGCCGGGTCCGGACGCCTTCGCGAGGTGGATGTCCTCGTGCTTCATCACGCCGATGCAGCCGGCGTTGACCAGCGGGTTGCCCTGGTAGCAGGAGTCGAAGACGACCTCGCCGCCGATGTTCGGCAGACCGAGGCAGTTGCCGTAGCCGCCGATGCCGGCGACGACGCCGGGCAGCACCCGCTTGGTGTCGGGGTGGTCGGCGGCGCCGAAGCGCAGCGGGTCGACCACGGCGACCGGGCGGGCGCCCATCGCGAGGATGTCGCGGACGATGCCGCCGACGCCGGTGGCCGCGCCCTGATAGGGCTCGATGTACGAGGGGTGGTTGTGCGACTCCACCTTGAAGGTGACCGCGTAGCCCTGGCCGATGTCGACGACGCCCGCGTTCTCGCCGATGCCGACCAGCATGGCGTCGTTGACGGGGGCCTTCTCGCTGAACTGCTTCAGGTGGACCTTGCTGCTCTTGTAGGAGCAGTGCTCGGACCACATGACGCTGTACATCGCGAGCTCGGCGCCGGTGGGACGGCGGCCCAGGATCTCGCGGATGCGCGCGTACTCGTCCTCCTTGAGGCCGAGCTCCTTCCAGGGCTGGTCCGCCTCCGGGGTACCGGTCGCGTGCTTGACGGTGTCCAGGCTGTGCTTGATGGTGCCCTCGCTTCGCTCGGTCGTCATGCTGCGACCAACTTCTTCAGGATCGAGGTGAAGAATCCGAGCCCGTCGGTGCGGCCGGTACCGACCAGCGGCTCCACGGCGTGCTCGGGGTGCGGCATCAGGCCGACCACGTTGCCCGCGGCGTTGGTGATGCCGGCGATGTCGCGCAGCGAACCGTTCGGGTTGCCGTCGAGGTAGCGGAAGGCGACGCGGCCCTCCGCCTCCAGCTCGTCGAGCGTGTGCTCGTCGGCGACGTAACGGCCGTCGATGTTCTTCAGCGGTACGGAGATCTCCTGGCCCGACGCGTAGTCGGCCGTCCACGCGGTGTCCGCGTTCTCCACCCGCAGCTTCTGGTCGCGGCAGATGAAGTGCAGGTGGTTGTTGCGCAGCATCGCGCCCGGCAGAAGATGCGACTCGGTGAGGATCTGGAAGCCGTTGCAGATGCCGAGGACCGGCATACCGGCCCTCGCCTGCTCGATGACCGTCTCCATCACCGGCGAGAAGCGGGAGATCGCTCCGGCGCGCAGATAGTCGCCGTAGGAGAAACCGCCGGCGAGGACGACCGCGTCGACCTGCTGGAGGTCCTTGTCGCGGTGCCACAGCGGAACGGGCTCCGCGCCGGCGAGACGGGCGGCGCGCAGGGCGTCCCGGTCGTCGAGCGTTCCGGGGAAGGTGACGACTCCGATACGAGAGGTCACGACTCCACCTTCACGACGAAGTCCTCGATGACGGTGTTGGCGAGGAACGTTTCAGCCATCTCATGGATGCGGGCGAGGGCGGCCTCGTCGACCGGCCCGTCCACCTCCAGTTCGAAGCGCTTTCCCTGACGGACGTCCGCGATCCCGGCGAATCCCAGACGCGGCAGTGCACGCTGCACCGCCTGTCCCTGGGGGTCGAGGATCTCGGGCTTGAGCATGACGTCGACTACGACGCGAGCCACGGGCACTCCCGGTGGTGTGTTGCGAGGGCGGTTCCCTCAGCGTACCCGGCTGGAAAATCTACGCGGGTAGATATGCGGACGTCACCCAAGAAAAACGACGTTAAGAATCAGGGTCGCCAAAGCGAAGGACACGCGGAGGTAATTGCCAGGGCTTCACAATGCGCCACCGACCGCTGTACAAAGGAATACAGAGGAAAGCAGGATTCCTCCTCGACGGCCGAATAGCCGGTATCACCGCACGTCAGAACCTGACCGTGACCGGTGATACCGCAGGGAAAGGACCGATATCCGTGGCTCAGCGAGTGGTGGTCACGCTCTCCGACGACATCGACGGCGGAGAAGCGGCGGAAACGGTCGAGTTCGGCCTCGACGGTAAGTCGTACGAGATCGACCTCAATCCCTCGAATGCAAAGAAACTGCGCAAGGCACTGGCACCGTACACGGCCGCCGCCCGCCGGCAGGTGACCGGCGGCAAGCGCGACAAGTCCCGCGCCGTGACCTACCGGCACACCTCGGTGGAGGCCGCGCCGGCGGCGGTCCGGGCCTGGGCCCAGTCCAACAAGATGGACGTGCCGGCCCGCGGCCGCATCCCCAAGCGCGTCTACGAGGCGTTCCGCGAGGCCAGTTGAGCCACGCGCGGCGCGCCCGGGCGCGCCGCGGCCGAACGGAGTTGCACTCCACCCCTGGTGATCGGCTACAGTCTGGAGCACGCCGAGGGGCAAGCCGAAAGGCCGCCCCGGGCAGCGTGCGGGTGTAGTTCAGTAGTAGAACATCCCCCTTCCAGGGGGAAGGCGCAGTGTGCAATTCCTGTCACCCGCTCTGCATCACTATTACCGTCCACCGATGTGGATCAGGTACAGTGGTGTTCGCACCGCCCAGTGAGAGCTGAGCGGCAGCAATGCGGACGTGGCTCAGTTGGTAGAGCATCACCTTGCCAAGGTGAGGGTCGCGAGTTCGAATCTCGTCGTCCGCTCAAGATCGAAGGCCCTGGTCGATACGACCGGGGCCTTCGTCGTTCCCGGTCCCGGCGCCCATGACATTTGCCATCGCCGACGATGACAGCGCGCACTGCCCCCGCCCTTTCGCCGGCGGAAGCCTTGAGGCATGACCGACGGCGACTACGTGACCGAGGCCGAGGACCTGCGGCGCACCGCGGCGGCGAGCTGGCCGGACTGGTGATGATGGCGTTGATCACCTGCGCGCTGACCCTGGTCACCGTACGGCCGTGCGCCTGGAGCCCGCGGGCCATGTGGCAGGCGGAGGAGGCGAGGGACGTGCAGGCACGGCCGGCGGTCGCCGAGGAGCGGCTGCGGTTCGGGCGGGACGTGCACGACATCCTGGGACGGAAACTGGCCGTGGTGGCCCTGAAGAGCGAGCCGGCCGTGCAGTTGGCCCGGCGCGGACCACCGGAGGCGTGGCGCAGATGCTGGAGGCCCAGCGCATCGCCCAGGAATCGCAGAGAGAGCTGAGGGAAGTGGTGCGCGGATACCGGGCGCCGATCTCGCCGTCGACTGGAGGGAGCGCGGAGCGTGCCGGCCGCTGCCGGGATCAACTGCGCCGTCTCCGGCACACACTCCGAGGACGAACTGCCCGCCCGCACCCAGTCGGCGCTCGGCTGGGTCGTCCGCGAGACGGCGACCAACGTGCTGCGCCACGGCGACCCCCGCACCTGTGCGGTACGCCTCTCCTTGTCGCCGACCGCCGCCGTCCTCGTCGTGGAGAACGACGGGCTGAACGACGGACTGCACGACGGACCGGTCGCCCAGGACGACGGGCCGCCCCTGAGTCCGCCGGAGGCAGCGGCTGCGGAATCGCGGGCCTGCGGGAGCGCCTGGCCGTGCTCGGCGGCACCCTCGACGCCGGACCGATCGGCGGCCGGCTGTTCCGGCTGACGGCCGAGGTGCCCCGATGACCTTGACGGAGCCGGACCCGGCCGCACCCGTGCGGCTGCTGCTCGCCGACGACGAGCATCTGATCAGGGGAGCGCCGGCCGCGCTGCTCGCCCTCGAGGAGGATCTCGTCGTCGTCGCGGAGGCGGCCACCGGCGCCGAGGCCCTGGCCAGGGCACGAGCGCACCGACCGGACGTGGCCGTGCTGGATCTGCAGATGCCCGACAGCGACGGTGTGACAGTGGCCACAGTCCTGCGGGACGAGCTGCCCGGCTGCCGAACCATGATCGTGACCAGCCACGGCCTGCCCGGACACCTGAAGAGGGCGCTCACTGCGGGGGTGCGGGGCTTCGTGCCGAAGACCGTGAGCGCCCAGCGGCTCGCCGAGATCATCCGGACAGTGCACGCGGGGAACCGTTACGCGGACCCGGAGTTGGCGGCCGACGCCGACCCCGGCCGGGGACTCGCCGCTGACCGCGCGAGAAGCCGGGGTGCTGGTCCTCGCGGCCGACGGAGCCCCCATCGCGGAGAGCGCTGGGCGGGCCTCGCTGCCCCAGGGGACGGTGCGGAACTACCTCTCCTCGGCCGCCGCCAAGCCGGGTGCGGAGAACCGGCACACGGCGGTGCGTCTCGCACGCCGCCGGGGTTGGGTATAGTGGTGTCCGCGCTACGGCGCATGCGGACGTGGCTCAGTTGGTAGAGCATCACCTTGCCAAGGTGAGGGTCGCGAGTTCGAATCTCGTCGTCCGCTCAGTGTGAAGCCCCCGGCGATCTCGCCGGGGGCTTCTTCGTTGTGCCGTGTCGTAAGCCGCTTCATATGCCGCCGGGACCGATCCGGCGGACGCGGGACGTGTCCGCCGGATCAGCCACTGCTGCCGCTACTGCCAGGCGGTGCCGGTCAGGAGCTCGTAGGCCTCCACGTACTTGGCGCGCGTCGCCGCCACGATCTCCTCGGGCAGGGCGGGCGGCGGCTGCTCGCTCGTGCGGTCCCAGCCGGAGTCGGGGGACGTCAGCCAGTCACGTACGAACTGCTTGTCGTACGACGGCTGGGCGCGGCCCGGTTCCCAGCTCGCGGCCGGCCAGAACCGGGACGAGTCCGGGGTGAGCACCTCGTCGGCGATGATCAGCGCGTCGCCGTCGAAGCCGAACTCGAACTTGGTGTCGGCCAGGATGATGCCCCGGCCGCGCGCGATGTCGCGGGCCCGGGAGTAGACCGCGAGGGTCGACTGACGCAGCTGGGCGGCGGTCTCCGCACCGACCTGGCGGGCCACCTCCTCGTAGCTGACGTTCTCGTCGTGCTCACCGACGGCCGCCTTGGTGGCCGGCGTGAAGATCGGGGCCGGCAGCTCGGAGCCGTCGCTCAGCCCCTCGGGAAGCGCCAGACCGCACACCGTGCGGGACTCCTTGTACTCGGCGAGCCCGGAACCGGTGAGATAGCCACGGGCCACGCACTCGACCGGGATCATGCGCAGCGACTTGCACACCATGGTGCGCCCGGACCAGTCGGCGGGCGCCCCGTCGGGCACGTCGGTGGAGATGACGTGGTTGCCGATGAGGTCCTGCAGGCGCTCGAACCACCACAGGGAGAGCTGGGTCAGGACCCGGCCCTTGTCGGGGATCTCCGTGGGGAGCACCCAGTCGTACGCCGACATGCGGTCGCTGGCGACCATCACGAGGTCGCCCGCCTCGTTCTGGTACAGGTCGCGCACCTTGCCGGTGTGCAGATGCACCAGTCCGGGCACCTGCAACGGCTCGGGTTTTTCGACGAATCCGGACACGGTTCCTCCCGTGGCTGTGAACAACAGCTCCGATTGTCCCGTACGCGGGCAGAGGCCACCCGATCAGGGGTCGGGGGCGTTGAGGCGCCCGTGCCTGGCCGGCCACCGCCCGGTCCCCTTCGCCGGACACGACCGCTCAGTCGCGCTTGCAGATGCGGTCCAGCAGATTGGCGGTCGCGCGCTGGATGCGGGTGTCGACATGGCCGGGCCGGTCCAGGGCGGGGGACCAGGCGAACGTGCCCGACGCGAAGACCAGCGCACCGGAGGGGGCGCGGTACAGGGACGTCTCCTGGTGGCGGAGTGCTCCGTCACTGTCCCGGTAGGGGGAGTGGGCGAGCAGGATCCGGCCCTCGTGCTCGGGCAGCGCGGTGCGCGGGAAGTACCGGTCGGCCTCGCCGGCGACCAGGCCCGGCAGCTCGTCGCCCTCGCCGGCCCCGGTGGAGTCCCACAGCCAGTGGTCCGCGTTCCGTACGACCAGCGGGGACGGCTCCGGGACGCGGCCCGCGTACTGGATGCCCAGCAGCTGCTGCTCCGCCCGGTCCACCTCCCGCCACAGGGCGGGCCTGCCGGGGCCGCGGCGTTTTCGGCAGGTCAGCAGCCGGTCGGGCGCCCCGGAGGCCGAGGGGGCGAGCTCCACCCGCCAGTACATGGTGTTGGCGGAGAGGAACACCAGTGAGGTCCCCCGGTCGCGGGCCAGCTCCGCGGCGCGCCGCATGGGCGCCGACCAGTACTCGTCGTGGCCCGGGAAGACCAGGCCCCGGTACCGCGCCGGGTCGATCCGGCCGGCGTGCAGATCACGGGCGTCGGCGTAGGCCAGGTCGTAGCCGTACCGCTCGGCCCAGCGGACGAAGTCGTAGGCGTGACCCACATGGAGAGGGAGGCCCGCGCCCGCGTACGGGCGGTCGAAGGAGACCGTGGTGGCGGCGTCCTCCTCGCCCAGCAGCCTGCCGTCCTCGCCCCAGGCGTGGTAGAGACTCGCGCCGGTGCGGCCGTCCTCGGGGTAGAGGTTGTAGGCCTGCCAGGTGATGTCGGGCAGCAGGAGGAGAAGGTCCGCGGGATGGTCGTCGCGGACCGTGAACGGGATGTGGGAGCGGTACCCGTCGAGGGTGGTCAGCACGGCGACGTACGCGCCGACCGACCAGTAGGACGGGATCTGCAGCCGCCACGAGAGCCACCAGTGATGACACGAGGCCGTGCGGTCGGCGGTGAGCGGGGGCGGCTGGACGATCCCCGAGAGCCGGGGGCTTGTGGTGATCTTGGCGGCCCCGTGCCCTCCGTAGTGGCCGATGCGGTAGATGTCGACGGAGAACTGCTGCGGCGGGTCCACGGTGATGTGGAAGTCGATCGCCTCGCCGGGGGCGGCCGCGCCCGGACCGGCGAACCCTTTGATCTGACGGCGCACGTCGTCCGCGGTACGGGGACCGCCGGAACCGCCCCCGGCCAGGCCCGGGTCGGCGTACCAGGGGACGACCTGGCCGGTGTCGTCGAAGTACTGCTCACTGCCGCGCAGCCAGGGCAGCGGGCCCTGACCGAAGGGGTCGGAGACGGCGTGCGCCAGGGCACCCGACTCCCATCGCCGGATCTGGTCCGCCCCCATGCCTGCCCCCTCCCTCGGTGCCTCTGTGACAACCGCGACGGCGCCGACCTGTTCAGCGCCGGTCTCCAGCACATCACATTACGCATGCAGTCCGTCACCGTTCGTCGCTAATTGACGGCAAGGAGGCGGTAGTCGGAAGAGATCGTTCCGCATCGGGGGGCCGGGCGCGGCCGCCCCCGCGGTCACGCGCGGAACGCCGCCTCGGCGCGGGCGCCGCCCGTCAGACGAGGCGGACCGGCTTCTCGGGGCGCACCCCGAGCGAACCGAGCCACACCCGCAGCGGCTGCGCGTCACCGTCCTCCACCAGGCTCAGCACCGGCGACGCCAGGTCCGCCAGGCGCTCGCCGTCGACCATCAGGGCCGGGCCGTCCAACCAGTCCAGGCCGGGCACCGCACCCACCGTGTCGACCGCGGTGCAGCACACCATCGCGACGACATGGTCGGCGAGCAGCTCACGGCCGGTGCGGGGCGGCTGGAGCGGCATCAGCGGCAGCGGGTCGCCACCGCCCCAGAGCGCCAGGGCGCCCTCGGAGCCGTCCGCGACCGGCTCGGCGGCCGGGGCGGGCTCGACGGCCGCCTCCTCACGTGCCATCCGGGCCGTCAGCACGGCGGCCAGCGCGTCGCCCGCCTCGCCGCCCGGCCGTGCCGAGAGATGGTCGATGACCCGCGCCAGCGTCGGGCCCTGCGGCCCCCTCGACGGGGGGACGCCCAGCTCGTCGAGGACCCGGTGGATACGGGCCGCCTCCGTACGCCACTTACGGTCGACGACCTCCTCCGGATACTGCTGCCAGTCGACCGGCGCCCAGTCGGGACCCTTCCCGGCGGGACCGCCGTGGAAGAGCCGCGCCGCCAGCAGCGACGCCGCCTCGTCCACAACCCCCGGCTCCTCCAGCAGGTCACAGGCGGGGCGCTCGCCCAGCCGCGAGGTGAAACCCTCCGCCAGGCGGTCCCGGCGCGACAGCTCCGTCAGCGCCGACACGACCCCCGCGTCCAGCCGCGACGGCCAGCGGCCCATCCGCCACGCGGGCAGCGCCACCCTCGTCAGCAGCCGGTCCCAGCCCGCGTACGCCAGGCCGACCTGCTCCTGGGCGACGATCCGCAGCCCGTGGTCCACGGCCTGCGCACGCTCCGAGGCGGCGACCGCGACCCAGCGCTCCATCCCCGCCGCCTGCTCCTGACACGCGCGCAGCAACAGCCGCGCGACTCTGCCGAAGAAGCCGGCCGGCACCCTTCCGACGAACCCTCGGCCGGGGCGGGCGGCATCGGCCACCGCCGCGTCCAGCCCTCGTACGTAACGGCGGGCGGCGGCTATGTCGGGATCGGCGGCGGATCCGGTGCCGGCGACGACCGGCGCGAGCACCGCCCGCAGCTCGGCCACCCGCATCCACCACAGGAACGGCGACCCGATCACCAGCACCGGCGCCTCTTCCGTACGCCGCCGGGCTCCCGATATCGAGTGCGCCGGATGGGACCGGTCCTCGAGCCAGCTGTCGCAGTCAGGGGTCAGCGCCAGGGCGGACGGCGCGGGCACCTGGAGACGCTCCGCCAGATCCCGCACCAGCCGGTACAGGTCCGGGGCGGACCGCTCCGGCAGTTCCACGGTCGGACTGAGCGCCGGCGAGGCGCGCACGATCACCGCGGTGACCGCGGCGGCGGTCACCAGCACGATCAGAGCGCAGACCGACACGACCCAGCGGGCGACGTCCCAGCCGGCGCCCTCCATGTGACCCGCCGCGCCACCGGCGAACAGGACGACGGCGACGGCCGCCGGGAGGAGCGCCACCGCGACCGCTCTGCTGCGGACCCGCAGCACCGCAAGCGCCATGGCTCGCGCGCCCCTGGCGCCCATCGACTCTCCGATACCGGTATCGGACACGGCCGGAACTCACCCCCTCTGCCCTGCGACGGTGTTGGTCACTCCCCCACTGTGGCACCGCCCACCGACATCGCAATGCCGGTGGGCCAAGTGCCGGAATGCTTGCGCCGCACCCTAGTTGGGGCTTCCACGGCCGTCATCCGGATGGGGCGCCCGTCACTCGATGGAATGGCTTTGGGCAAAGGAACGCCCGCCCGGACGGAACGTCGGGGCGGGCGTGGAAAACCACACTCGAGAGGGCCGCGCGGGCACTTCTCGGGAGTGGTCCTGCTCCTGTTCGGCGCGCTTCGGGCAGACCCGGGCCGGGCCGGACGGGTCAGGCCTCCGCGGCCTTGCGCGCGATGTCCGTGCGGTGCTGGGAGCCGTCGAGACGGATCCGGTCCACGGCCCGGTACGCACGCTCGCGGGCCTCGACGAGGTCCTCGCCGGTCGCCGTGACCGACAGGACCCGGCCGCCCGCGCTCACGACCGCGTCGCCGTCCCGCTTGGTGCCGGCGTGCAGGACGTACGCGTGCGGCGCGTCCTCGGCCGCGACGGCGTCCAGGCCCTCGATCGGGTCGCCGGTGCGCGGGGTGCCGGGGTAGTTGTGCGAGGCGATCACCACCGTCACGGCCGCGTCGTCGTGCCAGTTGAGCGGGGGCTCGGCGTCCAGGGTGCCCTTCGCGGCGTTGAGCAGGACGCGCGACAGCGGGGTCTTGAGGCGGGCCAGGACCACCTGGGTCTCGGGGTCGCCGAAGCGGGCGTTGAACTCGATGACCCGCACACCGCGCGAGGTGATCGCGAGCCCTGCGTACAGCAGTCCGGAGAAGGGCGTTCCGCGGCGGCGCAGCTCGTCGACGGTCGGCTGCAGCACGCTCGCCATGACCTCGTCGACCAGCTTGGGGCCGGCCCACGGCAGCGGCGAGTACGCGCCCATGCCGCCCGTGTTCGGCCCCTTGTCGTCGTCCAGGGCCCGCTTGAAGTCCTGCGCGGGCTGGAGCGGGAGGACCGTCTCGCCGTCGGTGATGGCGAACAGCGACACCTCGGGGCCGTCGAGGAACTCCTCGATCACGACCCGGTCGCAGGCCAGCGCGTGTTCACGGGCGGCCGCGACGTCGTCGGTGACGACGACGCCCTTGCCGGCCGCGAGACCGTCGTCCTTGACGACGTAAGGGGCGCCGAAGGCGACCAGCGCCTCGTCGATCTCCTCGGCCGTCGTGCAGACGTAGGCGCGGGCGGTGGGCACTCCGGCGGCCGCCATCACGTCCTTGGCGAAGGCCTTCGAGCCCTCCAGCTGCGCGGCCTCGGCCGACGGGCCGAAGCACGGGATGCCGGCCCGGCGCACGGCGTCGGCGACACCGGCGACCAGCGGCGCCTCGGGGCCGACGACGACGAGCCCGGCACCGATCCCGGTGGCCAGTTCCGCGACGGCAGCGCCGTCCAGCTGGTCGACCGGGTGCAGCTCGGCGACCTCCGCGATGCCGGCGTTTCCGGGCGCGCAGTGCAGAGCGGTGACGTCGGGATCGAGGGACAGAGAGCGGCACAGGGCATGTTCGCGGGCGCCGCCGCCGATGACGAGGACCTTCACGGCAGCCAGCCTAACCGCCGACGCGCCGGAGTCTCGTACGGGCCTCCGAGGAGCGGCCCGCTACTCGTTCGTATATTCCTCCACCACGGTGGCCCCGAGCTCGCGCACGATCAGGTCGTGACCGGAGAGCGCGGAGTCGACCATGTCCGGGTCGTCGGCCTCCGGCACGTCGTCCTCGAGGGAGACCGGGGGCGGCGCGTACGCCTCCGGGGGCCGGGGCGGCTCCGCCCCGTTCTGCGATCCCGGGGCGGTGTCGGCCGGGGCGGCGGCCGACCGGTGGGACGGCTGGGACGCGGGCTGGGCGGGACGCGGCGCCGGCGGAGCCGCGGGAGCGGACGCCGGGGAGGCGGGCTGGGGCCGGTTCTGGCCGTAGCCGCCCTGGCCGGCAGCGGGCTGGTTTCCGTAGCTGCCGGGGCCCGACGAGGGGGTCGGAGCGGTGCCGCCCGGTCCGGCGGAACCACCGGAGGGGTCGATGATCGCCTCGACCTTCCACTGCACGTTGAACTGCTCGGCGAGCGCCTGCTTCAGGACGTCCTCGCTGCCACTGCTCCCGAACGTGTCCCGGGCGCCGGCGTTGATGAAGCCGAGCTGGAGAGTCGTCCCGTCGAAGCCGGCCACCTGCGCGTTCTGGCTGAGCAGGATCCAGGTGAAGCGGCGGCGGTTCTTCACCGCCTCCAGAATCTCCGGCCACATGTTCCGCACCTGGCCGGCGCCCTGCGCCATGCCCGGAGCGGGGCCCGGCCCCGGAGCGGGAGCGGACGGGACGGGCTCGGCCGGGGCAGGGGCCGACGCGGCAGGGGCGGGCTGGGGCGCGCCCTGACCCGGCGTGGAGGCCGTGGGCCAGCCGCCGGGCCGGCGTGCCGGCTCGGCGGGACCGGCGGCTCCGCCTGGCGCGGCGGTACCGGGCCAGGCGCCGGGGCGGGGCGCGGCGGGCGGCTGGGGCTGCGGCTGAGGCTGGTCTGCCTGCGGCTGCGGGGCGGGCGGCGCCGCAGCCGCGGGTACCGGGGCGGGCGCTGTGGGCGCGGGAGCGGACGGCGGCTGCGGCGCGGCCGGGGGCTGGGCGGGGCCGGGCTGCGCCGCGTCGCCGCGCGCCGCGGCACGGGCGGCGGCCGCCCCTCCACCGAGGGGCGCCGGCGCGTGCGCCTGGACGTCCGGCCCCGGTACGTACCCCACCGCGGGCCCCTGCCCGCCGGCCGAGAACGACGCACCGCGCTCCAGACGGTCCAGCCTGGCCCGCACCGACCGCTCGTCGTCGAACGCCGCGGGCAGCAGCACCCGGGCGCAGATCAGCTCCAGCTGGAGGCGCGGCGACGTGGCTCCGCGCATCTCCGTCAGCCCTGTGTTGACCAGATCGGCGGCCCGGCTGAGCTCGGCGGCGCCGAAGACCGACGCCTGGGCCTGCATCCGCTCGACCACGTCCGCCGGAGCGTCGATCAGCCCCTTGGCGGCGGCGTCCGGGACGGCGGCGAGGATCACCAGGTCGCGCAGCCGTTCCAGCAGGTCGGCGACGAACCGGCGCGGGTCGTTGCCGCCCTCGATGACGCGGTCGACGATCTCGAAGGCCGCGGCTCCGTCGCCCGCCGCGAAGGCGTCCACGACGGAGTCGAGGAGCGAACTGTCCGTGTAGCCGAGCAGAGCCGTCGCCATGGCATACGTCACACCGTCGTCGGCGGCGCCGGCGAGCAGCTGGTCCATGACGGACATGGAGTCACGCACGGAACCGGCGCCCGCCCGCACGACCAGCGGCAGCACGCCGTCCTCGATGGGGATGCCCTCCTGGCCGCACACGACGCCCAGGTACTCCCTCAGGGTGCCGGGCGGCACCAGGCGGAACGGGTAGTGGTGCGTCCTCGACCGGATCGTCCCGATGACCTTCTCGGGCTCGGTGGTCGCGAAGATGAACTTCAGATGCTCCGGCGGCTCCTCGACCACCTTCAGCAGGGCATTGAAGCCCGCCGAGGTGACCATGTGGGCCTCATCGATGATGTAGATCTTGTAACGACTGCTCGCGGGGCCGAAGAACGCCTTCTCGCGCAGCTCGCGGGCGTCGTCCACGCCACCGTGCGAAGCGGCGTCGATCTCGATGACGTCGATCGAGCCCGGCCCGTTGCGCGCCAGGTCACGGCAGGACTGGCACTCCCCGCAGGGCGTCGGCGTCGGCCCCTTCTCGCAGTTCAGACAGCGGGCGAGGATGCGGGCACTGGTCGTCTTGCCACAGCCCCGCGGCCCGCTGAACAGGTACGCGTGATTGACCCGGTTGTTGCGCAGGGCCTGCTGGAGCGGGTCAGTGACATGCTCCTGACCGATGACCTCTGCGAACGACTCGGGGCGGTAGCGGCGGTACAGCGCAAGGGACGACACACCTACGAGGTTATCGGGGCCCACCGACAACCGGACCCGCCCCGTACTCCCCGCCGCCCCCGCAGACGCAAGCGCCCCTCACGCACCCGCCAGAGCCGACCTACCCTTGCTGCCTTCCGGCCCTGGGGGAGTTCAGTCAGATAGCGCCACGTGAGGGGCTGAGCCCAGGTTACCCGATGCACGAGGGTGGTCGAACCGCCAGGGGCGGGATGTCCGGCCTCCCCGGACGGAGATCGCGAACAGGTTCGCGAGCACTCCTCAACGTCTTGTATTGTTTGCGGCGGAGGATTCGCCTAGTGGCCTAGGGCGCACGCTTGGAAAGCGTGTTGGGGGCAACCCCTCACGAGTTCGAATCTCGTATCCTCCGCCAGTGCCTCACCGGGCACGATGTCGCAGGGCCCCACCGTTCGCGGTGGGGCCCTTCGGCGTTGAGGGTTGCAGTTGCTTCGACCAGGCCGCAACGGCTCCCTGCACGCGCAAGAGCCCGGTCTGGTTCTTCTGCGACCACCTGAGCTCTTCTGACAAGGTGCCACCCATGGGGGTCTCCGAGAAGACGCGCAAGATCGTGTGGGCTGAAGCCGGCGGGAGGTGTGCAATCTGCCGTGGGGAGGTGATCACCCCAGGGACGGACTGTGATGATCCGTCGGTCTTCGGCGAGGAGGCACACATCGTGGCTCGTTCCAAAGGCGGCCCGAGGGCGGAGGACCTGGACGACGCCTCCAAGGACAGCCACGCCAATCTGCTGCTGCTGTGCAGTAGGCACCACAAGCAGATAGATGACCAACCCACCCATTTCACGGTTGAGCGACTCCGGGAGATCAAGGAGCGGCATGCCGCTTGGGTCCGGCGCTCACTGGACGACAACGCCTCAGGCGGCGTGAGGCTCGTTCCCGACCCGGCTTTCCCTCAGCCCAGGGCGTTGGCGCTGATCACGCGGGGCAACCCTCTATGGAACATGATCAAGGCGAGTCTGGCGTTCGAGTACGCCCTGCCGGACGATCTTCCTGACGACGAAGAGTCGTTGATCGTGGAGTTCCTGGACCTGCTCCGGGACTACCTCGACATCGCCCCGGAGCTTCACAGTGTGCGCGACAACCGAGACGCGGAGAAGACACTTGAGGGTTACGTCCGCGAGCTTGCCGAACAGGATTTCCTCGTGGGCGCCTACGTACGTCACCTGATCTACGTTGATGGTCGTGGCGATCCCCTGGCATGGCCCATGCTCCGGGTCGAGGTTCTGCCCACGTCAGTCGCCGTCGTCACGGATCAGGCCGGTCGGCCCTACACCACCGAGCAAGGCGAAGAGCAGCCCGCCGAAAGGTAGGACTCCGGGGGGTGTCTACAGCCAGCTCGAAGGGGGCGGCCCGAACTCAGATGCGTTCGGGCCGCCCCCTTGCCCGGCTGAGACCAGGGCCGGTCAAGCGACGGGCGGCTCCTCAGGCAGCGGCCAAAGAAGCCTGCCGATCTTGTCGGCGGTGTCCGTGAGCACCCGGTTGTGGTCACGCGCAGCAGGCGGCAGCGGCCCAGCAGTCCCTCGTCCACCTTCGAGCCGCCCAACAGCACGCCGCCCGGCCGGCCCTCGCTCAGCTCGCTGCACGTGCCCCGAGTCCCCAGGCACAGGATCGGCTCGCCGCAGCCGTCCGAGCCACGATCCCCGAGCACGCGCATCGCATCCTCGCCGACCCGGCTTGGCCCGCGCTGTCCACTGCCCTCGCCCAAGCCGAGTCCGCCGGCAACCCGCCGCGCCGCGCCGGGCCTTGGCCGTCCTGTCAGAGCAACGGGAGCTCGACACCGCGGACCGACCGGCCGAAGTCCTGGTCTGGCGCCGGCGGACCGCCACGGCCGGGCAAGTCAGCCAGCGAGCTCGGAGCGCGGCAACCCGTAGTGCTCGCAACAACCGTCTGACGACGGAGACGGGCGCACCGTCCGTTCCGGCCGTTCAACTCCAGCCGACGGACGTGAAACGCCTGCGTCCAGGTCACTGACGTGCACTTCCCCGTCCGGAACTACGAAAGGCGCTCGTGAGGCGGATCTTCACGAGCGCCTTTACCTGTCAGCCGGATGGACTCGGGATCCGGCGGCCGGATGAGCTGGCGAGACCGGTTGCTGTGCTGCCCCGGCAGCCGTCAGGGAAAGGCATCACCGACTGGCCAAAGCTGGGGGAGGCCGAGGACATCCTGGATGGGGCAGGTTGGCATGTGCCTTTCGACCTGGGCGTCGGCGAGCTGTGCAGTAGCCCAGGAGGGCAGGACGGGGGCCGGAAGCGAGGCGGGATCCGAGCTGTGCCAAAGAACGGGAGTGTTCTTTGCCCAGGTCCACGGTGCTGGGTTGTCGACGGTGAGAACGCCGCTGACTTTTCCGTGGGCGTGATCATAGGTGGAGTTCCAATAGCCGTTGGATAGACGACCGACGACCGGAGTGCCGGTGTGGACATACTCGACCGAGGCCCCGTATAGCGCTGTCTCGACATCTCGGTTCTCAGGAAAGAAAGCCGCGTGGCCCACCGCCACGATGAATGGCATCCCCAAGTCACCATACCTGCTCCCCTTCTTCTTGACCGCGTCGAGCACCCGATCCGACCCGACATCGAGCCAGCTAATCGAGGGGTAAACCCCAATTGCCCTGGCTGCCGGGTCGTCTCGCTTTCCAGGACTTCGGGGTATCGCCTCGAATGACAGGCTCCAGTCGGCTTCCTGCCAGGTATGCCTTGGCAGTGGCACTTTACGCTCGCAGTCTGCGATGACTTGGTCGGGGTCCAGGCTGCTGAGCCACTGCACCAAGCCGTTCTTCAACCGCTTCTGCGAAGGCGCTGCCGCACCCATCGCGTGAACGGAGTACGACAGGAAGAAGTTGGGGCTGGGCACATTATCGATGGCGTCGATCAACGGGGGTGGGATTTGTTCACCCATGTCAGCCAGGCGCTGGGCCGACCAGATCGCCTCGACGACGAATCGTTCACCCTCTCGACTAACAAGGAAGTCGGGGTTCTTACCCGTAGTTCCGACACTATGCTCGATCGCCACCTTGCAGCCGGAGCCGATCAGCATTTCGTGCAGGTAGAGCTCCCACAACGCCGAGAAGAGGTTCGTGCCAGAGTTACGGTCCAGCAGCCTACTACGCATGCCGGGGCGAGACTGGGCCGGAAGATGCGACCACCACTCGTTGATCACATCCCTTACCTGATCCCAAAAAGGCCCGGCAATTCTCTCGAAGAACTCACTGTCCGGCTCCGCAGCTCGCTTTGGCGATGCATCCGTCCGGTTCCGGCTTACGTATACGGCCACTATATGGTCGCCTCTCCATCGGCCAATCCGAACTCACCGACAATGCTCGCCCCTGCCGCAGCGATCACGAACTGTTAAAAAATGATGTCGTACGTGGGCGACTCTGGAGCGGAACTGCTCACGGGTGCAACCTCTTCACCATGACCGCGTAAACCGGGGAGTCGGCGAAGGGCTGCTGCTCGCCCGCCTTCTCGTAGCCCCACGTCTCGTACAGACCCTGAACCTTCGGGTGCGTCACGTCGACCAGGAGCACCGCAAGGTCTTCACCGCGTTCCTTCAGCAGGGCTTCGTGGAGCCGCTCCGAGATCCCCTGCCCCCGCCACTGCGGGCGCACCATGACTTCGGAGACGGCGTAGGTCGCGGTGTAGCCGTTGTTCGGCGCGAACGCCGTGGAACGCCACCACTCACGGCCCGGCTGGAGCGGGGCGCCGTACGCGAAGCCGGTCGGCTCGTCGCCCTCGAAGGCGACGACGCAGGTGAAGCCGTCCATTCCTGACCAGTGATCGACGAACCACGGGAACCGCTGGTTGAACTCGTTGCCCATCGCGTCGGCGTAGGCGTCGGCGTGCACGTCGATCAGCATCTGCTTGAAGCCCTCGGGGAGGCTTTCCTGTCCGTAGTGCCGCAGGTCGATCACCCTGGTCACGTTCGGCTCCATTCATCTCGCATGCGGTCTGCCCAGTCGCGGGCGTACGTCGTGGACGGCGCCAGCCGGAACAGGTCTCGGTGAAAGTCTCCGATCAGGGTGCGCATGCGCCCCGGCAGTGGAGCTCCCTCCATGATCGTGAAGACGGTGCCCGCGGTCGCCGTAGCCTGCTCGGGCTCGCCCTGGCGGAGTTGCGCCAGGGCGAGCTGGCAGGTGGCCAGCGCGCGGTTGCGCTGGAACTCCGCCGGGATCTTGGCCAGGGACCGGTGAGCCATCGCCTCGGCGTCGGCGGGCTCCCCGTTGTGGTTGAGGATGATCGCCGCGAGGTGGTTGAGTTCCGCCGGCCCGTAGAACGCGGTCCATCGAGGACGCTCGTCCTCGGCCGCCTTCCGGTAGTTCTCCTGCGCTGCGCCCAGGGACCGGCGAGCGGCCCGCAGGTCTCCCAGCGACGAGTGGGCGAGCGCGAGACGGACGCGGCCCATGGAGCCGAAGAACGGGTCTCTACGGGCGGCTGGGGAGGCGTTGGCCGCCTGAGCTGCCGCGAGTTGTTCCGGCCAGTTCTTCCGCTGGTAGGCGAGCATGGCCATGTTGACCCACACGCGCATGACCGTGGGTGGGTCCTGGGAGAGGCCGGCGAACGTGGACGACTCATGCAGGTACGTCCGAGCCTTGTCCAGGTCACGTAGATCAATGCACGACCAGGCGGCGACGGTGGTGAACTCGGCCGCGAGGGCGTACAGGGCACGGCGTACACGTTCGCTGGCGTTCCGCTGCTGAAGCTCCAGTACCTTGGCGCGAGCTTCGAGGGCTGCGGTCGCCAGGGAGGCGTGCCCGCCTTGACGGTCGTCGGCCTCCACGAGCTGGTTCATGCCGGCCGATGCTCGGGCCACGTCCGACATGCCCACCGACCGACGTTGCTTGACCACGGGAACGACTGCGGCTGCCGTCCCGGTGGTGGAAGCGATGAAGTCGCGACGCCGCACGGGGCCCTCCGGGGGATGTTGCATGGAGCTGGGTGCGCTGAACCCTAAGTCCGCCACGGGGCAGCCGAACACACGCTCAAGTGCGGCGCAAGTGCGTCCGATTGGGCGTCGGCTTGATCCGTTAAGCAGGTTGCGCACCGTCCGGGAGGAGATGTCGCCAGGCCGACCGGTGATCTCCTGTAGCGCGGCGTTCAGGCGTGCCGCCAACTCCTCCTGCGTCAGACCGAGTTGATCAAGCCGGTCCTGAAGAACGAGATTTCCTCCCATGCACCGAACGTAGCTCCACCGTCACGCTGACACCTAGAGCTTGGGTAATGGAAACGCAAAGTCTTCCGGTTGGTGGCGTGTACGGATCCGGGACTCTTCCTGTTGCGCTGCGCTCGTCGCTCGTTGACTGGTCATCGGTCGCCAAGCCGAGTTTGGTGCGGCGGCACGGAGGAAAGCCCGGTCCTGCCTTGCTTGTCCGGACCGGGAACCCCAGCCGGAGGGAAAGACCTCGTGACCATGACCGTCGCTCAACCGAATGCGATCGACTCCCCGGGTTACGCCGCAGAGGTGCCCTGCGTACGTGAGTCCGTGAGCCTCGCCCGCGCTTTCATCTCCCAGGTGCTGGCGGTCTGGGGCATGGACGACGACGTGACCGGCTGGGGAAAAATCATCGTCACTGAACTGCTGGCCAACGCCGTCGAGCACACCGAGACCCCGGTGTCGCGAATCCACATCGAGCGACCGAGCAACGGTGCCGTCCGCATCGGAGTCTCCGACCGCTCGCACGACGCTCCCCATCTGAAAACGGCCGACCTGAACGCTGAGAGCGGCCGGGGTCTGAGTCTGGTCGCGGCGATGAGTTCGCAGTGGGGCTACGACATGCACTCGTGGGCAAGGACACCTGGGCTGTGGTCGAGACTCCGGTGGGGGAGGAGCGGTGAGCACCGCAGTGGCTCCGAAACCTCCAGCCCAGGAGTGGACGCCACCGCTCGACGCGGACGGTTTACGGCTCGTGCTGGAGCGGTTCCGGGCGTGGGAACCCCTCGACATCGAGGAGGTCTTCGACGACCTCGACGCGGCGATCGGCAGTCAGCCGCCACCTGTTGCAACGGCTGTCGCCCTGCTCGGCCGCCTCCGCAGACACCTGAAGCAGCTCAGCGACATCACGGTGGCTGACGACAGCTTCCCGCCCAGTGCCGAGATGACCCGCCTTGTCGAGCGAGGAGTTCCTCTGCTGGAGGAGCCCACTCCGGCTATCTATCGACAGGCTGTTGGACTCGCCCGCCGTCTCGCCTTCGTGACCGCTGACCTGATCGAAGTGTTGATCGAGGCTCGCTACATCAAGGAGATCGAGTGACGTACGCCCCTTGCCACCCGCGAGCCACCCAGCGGGCTGGTCGACACGAACCGGCCCGCCGGGCAGCCCTCCGCGGGCGTGGGCCTCCCAGCTCGCCGTCCAGCGCGGCCCTGTCGGTCAGCCGACGAGAACCGAGCGCGCTCTCCCCTGGATTACCCGACCCATCCGGCACGCGACCGCCGGCCTGCATCCCCCATACGCACGACTGAAGGAAGTCCATGACGAACACGACCGTCGAGCCCGACGAAGCGACCCGTCTCCGGAACAAGGTGGTGGACGAGTTGCGCGCAGGCGGCGACATCTCCTCCTCGGAGATCGAAGCCGTCATGCGCAAGGTGCCTCGGCACGCGTTCATTCCCGACACCCCGCTGGACAAGGCGTACGACACGTACGCGGCAGTGATCACCAAGACGGACGAGCACGGTGTGCAGCTCAGCTCCGTCTCCGCCCCGCAGATCCAGGCGATGATGCTGGAGCAGGCCCAGGTGAAGCCCGGCATGCGCGTGTTGGAGATCGGTTCGGGCGGGCTGAACGCCGCCTACCTCGCCGAGCTCGTGGGCGAGCACGGCGAGGTCGTCACCGTGGACATCGACCCCGTAGTCACCGAGCGGGCGCACCGGCTCCTGAACGAGCACGGCTACGACCGGGTACGCGTCCTTACCGCCGACGCCGCCGAGCCCATTCCGGAGCTCGGCGAGGTCGACGTCGTCATGGTGACTGCCGGAGCCTGGGACATCGCTCCGGCGTGGACCGCGCAGCTCAAGCAGGGCGGTCGGCTTGTGGTGCCGCTGCGGATGCGTGGCCTGACCCGGTCGGTCGCCTTCACCCAGATCCCGGGCGAACACGGTCCCTACCTGGAGAGCGTGTCGGCGCTCATCTGCGGTTTCGTCCCGATGCAGGGCTCGACAGCCCACCGGGAAGAACTTCTTCTCGTCAACGGCACACCGGAGATCGGGCTGAAGTTCGACGACGGGCTACCGGCCGACCCACACCGACTGGACAACGCGGTCACGTTCCCGCGCCACGAGCTGTGGACAGGGGTCGTCATCGGCCTTTCGGAACTCATCGACACCCTCCAAATGGCCATGGCCATCAGCCTGCCCGGCTTCTGCACGATGGCCGTCGACGAGGACCTGGACACGGGCCTGGTCGCCCCCGTGAACAAGCGGTTCGCCCTCGCCGCCGTCGAGGACGACACCTTCGCCTACCTCGTCACCCGCCGCACCGAGGACAACAAGCACATCGAATACGGCGTGCACGCCCTCGGCCCGAACGCGAAGCAGTTCGCCGACCAGGTCGCCGACGTGCTCCGCGACTGGGAGGCCAGCCGGCGCGGGGGCCCCAGCCCGGTCATCCGGGTCTATCCGGCCAACACCTCTGATGACCAGATCCCGGCCGACCGGGTCATCGACAAGGTGCACAGCCGGGTCTCGCTCTCCTGGCCCTCGGCGTAACGCCGGAAGCCAGGTTGTTCCACACCATCCGGACACCAAGAAGAAGGGCACGAACATGACGAGCGCCGCTCTGGCCCCTCCCGCCCCGCTGGCGGGCCTGGACGACGACTTCGCACCCCTGGACGTGAAGGTCGTCATCGCCGAGCACGCGTACGGCAAGCTTATGTGCTCCACGGGCGACGGCTGCGGCACCACCTGCGCGACCGGCGCCTCCGCCTGCGGCTCCTTCACGGAGGACCCGGCCTGATCCAGGCCGTTCCCTGCCGATGGGCCGAGCGAAGTGCTCCGCTCGGCCCATCGGCCCCTCACTCGCCCCGTCAGACGGAGGGCCCATGGTTTCCCGAGCAGTCGCCGACTACCGATGGCAGGGCGCCGCCATGCTGCGCGCCACCACCAGCACCGGACCGGCAGACCTCCCCCGCACTCTCGACCTGGACAACGTGGCCGTCACTCGTGGGTGGCTGAACCGCGTCTGGGAATGCGATGGCTTCCGCAACGCACTGGAACTGGCCACCCCCGTCCTGTCCGACGCCATCGAAGCAGTCGTCCAAGGCCGGCAGTCCGAGCCGCGTCACGTCCGCCGCACCGCGGTATCGACGGTCTCCTACCTCTTGCGGTGGCAACACCGGCCGACCCCGCTGGGCCTGTTCGCCGGCACCGCTCCGGTGACGGTCGGGCCCAGGGCAAGCGCGCGGTGGCGCGACAAGCACCGCGTGCTGATCCGGCCGGACTCCGAATGGGTCACCGACATAGTCCTCCGACTCCAGCGCATCCCCGCGTTACTGGCGCGGCTCCCGCTCGTCGCCAACAACGCCGCCCACACGCGGGGCGATCGGCTCGTGGCGCCGGGCCCGCCCTCCGACGGGCACGCCGTCCTGTTGGCCCCGGTCGAGGTATCCGTCCGTAATGCCAGGCCAGTGGCCGCCGCCATGGACGCCGCCCGCGCTCCCATCCCCTACGGCGCCCTGCACGGCCACCTGCGCGACAACTTCCCGCGGGCCACACTGGAACAGATCGACGCACTTCTCACCAGCCTGGTCGAGCAGCAGTTCCTCATCACCAGCCTGTGGGCACCCATGACCACGGTGGACCCCCTCCAGCACCTGTGCCACGAACTGGAACAACACGACGCGGACAGCATCCCCGACGTGCGGGACCTGGTCCACGAGCTGTACGCGCTACGCGACGAGGTATCCGCCCACCAGCCGACGCTCTCCGACGCCAGCGTGAGCGCCATCGTCGCGCGGATGCGCGCCCTCACCACCGTCACGCCGACACCGTTGCTCATTGACACCGCCCTCGACTGCGAGACCCAGCTTCCGCAGGCCGTGATCGCGGAAGCGCAGGCAGCCGTGTCAGCTCTCTACCGGACCACCCCGCAGCCCTACGGCTATCAGCACTGGCGCGACTACCATCGCCGGTTCCGGGCCCGGTACGGCGTCGGCGCCCTGGTGCCGGTGATGGACCTGGTCGCCGACAGCGGCCTCGGGCTGCCCGCCGGATACGTCGGCTCCGAACGCGGAGCCTCCCTGAAGGTGCGCACCGACCGCGACGAGCTGCTGCTCTCGCTGATGCAGCAAGTCCTCCTCGACGGCCGCGACGAACTGCGGCTGACAGACGACATGGTCCACGCCCTGGAGAAGGCCGCCGGAACGGACGAGCGGCTGTTCGTGCCCCGAGTGGAGGCCGCCTTCGAGATCCACGCCTCCAGCACCCGGGCGCTGTCCAGCGGCACGTTCGACCTCCTTCTCACGGCGGCGCCCCGCCCCGGCAGCAGCATGGCGGGCCGGTTCGCCCACGTCCTGCCGCCCGAGCACCAAGACGCCCTCGCCACCAGCTATCGCGGGGCACCGGACCGCCTCACGGCGCAGCTCGTGTTCCCACCGCGTCGGCACCGCAACGAGAACGTCACCCGCACATCGCGACTCCTGCCGCACATCATCGAGCTGTCCGGGCCCCAGGAGCGCGACGAGACGACGATCCAGCTCGCCGACATCGCCGTCACCGCCGACCCGCGCAGTTTCCATCTCGTGCAGCTCTCCACCGGCCGGCTCATCGACGTGCGGGTCCTGCACGCCTTGGAAGGCGGAACCCAGACCCCGCCGCTGGCCCGGTTCCTGGCCGAGGTGGCCAACGGACGGTACGCCGCATACAAGCCGTTCGACTTCGGCGCCGGTTCTCGGCTCCCGTACCTCCCTCGGGTCCGCTACCGCCGTACCATCCTCACGCAGGCGCGATGGCTACTGGTGGCGGAAGACCTGCCCGCCCGGAAAGCCCCGAGGCAGGAGTGGGAGGACGCCTTCACTGCCTGGCGGGACCGGCTGCGGGTCCCGATGCAGGTCGCCGTCATCGAGTACGACCAGCGCCTCCCGCTCGACCTGTCCCACCCGGTCCACCTCCGGGTCCTGCGCGCCCACCTCGACAACGCCCGGCGCGTGGAGCTGCGCGAGGTACCGGACGCAGACGCCCACGGCTGGATCGGACGGGCACACGAGATCTGGCTCTCGGTGCGCCGTTCCGAGCCGGACACCCCGTACGTGCCCCGGCCGCGCTCCACTACGTCGCCGGGCGCCGAGCGGCATCTGCCGGGCGGCGGCGACGCTCTTCACGCACAGCTCCACTCCCATCCGGGCCGCCACGACGAGATCCTGAGCCACCATCTCCCGCACCTGCTCGCCGCGTTCGGGGAGGAGCCGCCAACTTGGTGGTTCACCCGCCACCGGAAGATGGCCCGGCCGGACGCCGATCAGCACCTCGACCTCACCCTGCTCCTGTCGCCGGACTCGTACGGAGTCGGCGCACGGCACGTGCGTGCGTGGGCCGACAGCCTGCACACGATGGGACTCGCGTCCGGACTCGCCCTGGCCCCGTACCAGCCGCAGACCGGACGCTTCGGCCACGGGCCGGCCATGGATGCCGCGCACCAGGTGTTCGCCGCAGACTCCGCCGCCGCCCTTGCGCAGATTCAGCTCGCCGAACGCACCGATGCCTTCGCCCCACAGGCCCTCGCTGCCGCCAGCGCCCTACACCTCGTGACTCGCCTGGCATCGAACGCTGCGGCAGCCGAAGAGTGGCTGGTGGGCAACCTTCCCCAGGGCACCGGACGGTTGGACCGGACCCTGCGCGGCCAAGTGCTCGAACTCACCGGGCCGAACGGTGCCTCTGCGCTCGCGTCCCTCCCCGGGGGCAGGCAGGTCACCGATGCGTGGCGGGCCCGCGCCGCCGCCGTGGACGCCTACCGGACGGCATTGGTCGGTAAGCGCGATCCGCTCGACGTCGCCCGGTCACTGCTGCACCAACACCACGTCCGAGCTCTTGGCGTCAATCCGCGCGCCGAGGAGACCACGATTCGACTCGTGCGAACAGCCGCCCTCCAGCACCGGATGGCGGACCGATGACCACGCTGGCAACCACCGCCGCAACAATCTTGGAGCAGTACACAGCTGATCTGGCTGAGCCTCCTCCCCCGCCCCCGGAGGAGCCCTGGACAGTGCAGTCGCTCGCCGACGGCGCTGCCGGAATCAGCCTGCTGCACATCGAGATCGCCAGCAGGTACGGCGGCTCCTGGCGTTCCGCCCACCGGTGGATCACGAGTGCGGCCTCCGGACCCATCAGCGCGGACGACCAGACGGGCCTGTTCCTCGGCGCCCCGGCCGTCGGCTTCGTCCTCACCGCCGTTCCTCCGGCATACCAGCATCTGTACGCCTCGGCGCGCACGACCCTGCACCAGCACATCACCGACCTCGCCAACCGCCGCGTGGACGCCGCGCTCGCCCGCATCGGCAAGGGAGACCTGCCGACCTTCGCGGAGTACGACCTCTTCTACGGCCTCACGGGGATCGGCGCCTACCTCCTGCGCACCGAGCCCGAGGGCTCAGCCCTGGAGAGGACCTTGCAGTACCTCGTCGCCCTTACCCGGCCGCTCGCCGCTGACGGGCGCGGGCTGCCCGGCTGGTGGGTCCGCCATGACCCGGCGCGCGGCGAGTCGCCCCACTTCCCGGGCGGGCACGGCAACTTCGGCGCGGCCCACGGCATCGCAGGCCCGCTCCTCCTCCTGGCCCAGGCCATGCGCCGAGGCGTCACCGTCCATGGCCACCGGGACGCCATGTTCACCATCTGCGCCCACCTCGACGCCTGGTGTCAGCACGGCGCTTCCGGCCCGTGGTGGCCAGAGCACATCTGCCGGCGCGACCTCGACCGTAGTCAGCCACATCACGACGCCCCCGCCCGTCCGAGCTGGTGCTACGGCACGACAGGCATCGCACGGGCAGGGCAGCTCGCGGGGATCGCCCTGCGCTCACCCACGCTCCAGAAGTTCTACGAGGACGCCCTGTACCGGACATTGTCCGATCCCGCGCAACTCGCCCTGGTCACCGACAGCGGTCTCTGCCATGGATGGGCGGGCATCTACCAGACCGCTCACCGCGCAGCCGCAGACGCTCTCGACCCGCGGCTTCACGCCCTCCCGGAACGCTTTGGTGACGCCCTCGCCGCATCCGGCCGGCCCAGCTCCCTCTCGGATCCCGGCCTGATCAACGGTGCCGCCGGCACCGCACTCGCCCTCACCACGCTCGCCTCGCAGCAGGCGCCGAGCACTGGATGGGACACATGTCTCTTGATCAACTGATCCAGACAACCGAGCCGAGTCCGACGCAGCACGCCGTCCTCGCCGTCCTGACCGGCCTGCCGCTCGCCGACGCGGCGCAGCAGTACCGGATAGACCCTGTGGTCCTCTCCGACGCGGTCGCGGTCTACGACCAGGCCGGCCGAGAAGCCCTGGCCCGCCACGCAGCCATCACCGACTGGTGGCAGACGTACCTCCACTTCACCGACTGGCCGAACGCCGACACCACCTTCACCACGCACGTCCTGCCCATCCTGCGCGAGGCGGAAGCCGCCCGCGCGATCGACGACTGGTGGTACACCAGAAAGCACCCCTGCTGGCGGCTGCGCCTCCGGGTCCAGCCTGCGGGCGGCGCCAAGCTGACGATCGGGGACGGCTTCGACCGCCTCGTCTCCGACGGACACCTTCAGCGCTGGTGGCCCGGCATCTACGAACCGGAGACTCCAGCGTTCGGCGGGAAGACCAGCATGACGGCCGCGCACGCCCTGTTCGTCACCGATAGCCGAGAGATCCAGCTGTTGCGCCAGCGCGACGATCTCACCGTCGGGCCCAGGGAACTGTCCGTCCTCCTGTGCACGATCATGATGCGCGCCGCCCGACTGGAGTGGTACGAGCAGGGCGATGTCTGGGACCGCGTCATTACGACGGAGCACCGCTCGGCCGTCAGCGACGTTCCGCCGGAACAGCTCGACGCCCGAGTCCAGGAGATCCGTCCTCTGCTTCTCGCCCACAGTGACGTCCTGCTGCGCCCCGGGGGCCCACTGGAACCTGTCGCCGAGTGGGTCGCCGCATTTCACAACGCCGGCCAAGCCCTCGCCGACGGCGTCCGAGACGGAACACTCGACCGCGGGCTGCGACAGGTGCTCAGCTACCACGTGATTTTTCACTGGAATCGACTCGGGCTATCAATGCGAGGGCAGAGCATTCTGGCTTGGGCAGCCAGAGCAGCGATTCTGTGCGGCAATGGGCACAAGGAGGGCTAGCACGGCACCTCCGGCTCAGCAACGTCTATTCGTCGACCTGCTCGGTTGCCGGGGCTGGAGCCAGTGGTAAGAAGTACTCCTCGGCGAGTTTCGCCAGGTGCAGCGGGAGCGGCCGGGCAAGCGGGTGGTACTCGTCGTGGAAGCGCAGCTGGTGGACGGCTGCCGCAATTACTGCGGGTCGTTCTGGCGTCGCGCCGGGGCTTCCCCCCGCAGCCAGAGCTGCCTCCGACAGACATCCCAGCACGGTGAGTTCCAATGCCTGTGGATTCCAGGCCGTAGCCGCAGGGCCGTGGGGCCAGTCCTTGTCGGGTACCAGTTTGCGTAGGTCGCGCCGCACCGTGCCTGCCGTCGGCGGTTTACCGACGGTGCTGACGAACACACGGTTGTCCGGGCTCGCCTCGCGGGCGGCCCAGAGGCCAGCGGAGAACCCTGGCGGCTCCTCGTCGGTCTCGCCGGGCGCATACCACTCGGGCGTCTCGCCACGACTGTTGGCGTCCCGAATCAACACCGCTCGCAAGCCGCCTCCATAGAGCGCGAGCCGCGTCAGCTGTTCCCCGTGCAAAGTCACCATGTCCCTGACCAGTTGTCCGTTGTTCAGGCCGGGCCATACCCCACGTAGGTTGCCGCTGTTTATCAGGAGCAGGGTCGGTCGATCGCGTACTTGGTAGAGCAGTGACCTGACCTGGCGCTCGACCTCGTCACGCCACTCATCCTGGGTGGAGAAGGCCCGGGCTGATCGGGTCTGCGTCGGGTGGTCCGACGTGAACTCGTCAGCAGCGAGGGCAAGCAATAGTTGGGCGTATGGGAGCCACTTTTTGCGGGTGTCGTCCCAGCCACACACCGGATGTACAGGATCGCGTGGCCGGATGCGGAGAGCAACCAAGCGCTGTCCCGCCTGTCGGGTCGGACCGTCTGCCTGGCACCGGACGTACCAGAGCTCCAGGTACTGAAGGCCATCCGCCAGCTTGTCGTCCAGCCGCTGGTCCGGCGGGACCACAGCACCGAGTTGGCGCATCCCGTCGGCTACGGCGGACTTGGCGCGATGGGCCACGGCCCCGTCAGAGTCTTCCGGAACCACGATGAACTGGCTGACTCGACGGGCCACGGCGCAACCGAGCCGGAGTGCAGACTTGGGATCGGAGTCCCGGACTGGGAAGCGCTCGGGACCGAGCGTCTCCACGATCACCAGCCCTTCCGAGGCCGATGGGGGGACGAAGTGGCCAGCCGTCCGTGCAGCGCGCTCCCGTACGGCCTGAGCGAGCGCCTGCGCTCGTTTGTGGCCGGACTTCCGGATGACCTCAAGTGGGGCGCCCAGGGTCCCGAGCGGACGGGTACGCAACCTGACTCGCAGCTCGCCGTCCTGCCAGTCGTGTTCACCATCCACTCCGCAGGATCCGGCAGAGAGGCCCAGCCACTCACGAAGCGCCGCGACCAAAGCGTCCCGGGTCTCCTCGGTCTGCCAGAGTACGTCCACCAACAGCGGCCGCCCGTCGAGGGTCGCGCGCACCGCGTCCCGGCGGGCTTGGATTCGGTTCCGGGCCCGCTTCTCCTGCTCCGCCTGGTCTTTCGTCGGGGAGGTGGGCAGCAGGACGGGCTTGGACTTCCGGTGCACGCGTTCAAGCTCGGGTACCCGGCGCAGGAAGGGGCTGATGCCTTCCTCGACCCAGTGGTCGAGCAGCGAGCGTTCCAACGGCATGAGCCCGGCGCCGACACCATGCCGCCCCATCGCGGTGCTGTGCAGGATGCCAGCTGCAACCCCGTTCTGTCCTTCGATCCACCCGACCGGTTCGGCAACCAGATCAGACGGCTTGGGGTAGGCGCGCGTCACGTCCAGTTCGGGCAGCAGGCCGACCAGACTCTGCCGACTCCAGGCGAGCATCCCGAGGCTGCGGTCGTAGGCAAGGGAATTGGCTGTGAGCCGTCGGCGCGGGCCGTGGACACCTGGCCACGGCAGCGGCGCGTCGAGCAGTACGGTCGCACTATGCCCTTCCGGCAGCCATACGGGCGATCCTGTGGCCCAGCGACGGATCCCGTATGAGACATGTACGCGGAACCGTGGGGCGAAGGGCACCGTCTGAACGGTGACGGTCACCAGTCCTGAGTAGAACCATGTGCGTTTTCCCTTCGTGTACGACCGTGGTGGCCAGCTGACCAGCTCAACTCCTTGGTCGCGGGTGACCAGCCGGAAGGACAGGTCGACGCCGTTGAGGCGAAGCGGGGAGGAGGCAAGCCTGGCGCCGATCCGCTCGGGCAGCAGTTGATAGAGCCTGCGGTCGGGGTGGGCGGTGCCGCCCAGAGAGTGATCCGCAGCCGTGAGGTCCACCGACTCAGTGCGCCACTGCGGGGTGTGGTCGTCGATCAGTGCAAGGGCCCGGTCGAGGGCTGCCCGATGGTCGGCCATGCGCTCAGGGTCGGGATCGGTGCCGGGCGGCAGGGTCATCGCCCAGGAAGCCAGCAGCGGGGAGATCAGCTCCGCGGGCATCTTCTCGGACGCATAGAACCACGGGACCTCGGCGTTGCTGCCGGCCCCCCTGCCCGTGGCCACCAGGCCCGGAGCGGTGGCTCGGAGTAGGTCGTTGAGCTTGCTGATCGGCAAGGCCGTCGGCTGTTCCCGGCGGCGCCATCGCCGCCGGTAGAGGTCCATGAACTCGGCCCGCCACTCTTCGGGAAAGCTGATGACCCGGTACTGCTCAGCCCAGGGTTCCCTGTCCATATCCGGTTCATAGGCTGTGGTACTGATCAGGTGATACACGCGGTGTTCCCTTCAGTGGGGGATGGATGGAGGCAGCGGTCGAGGGCTGTCCACATCGGGCGGTAGAGCGCCCGGACGATGTGACGATCGTCGGCAGGCACGTCGGTCCCGGGGGTGAAGTAGGGCTCAAGGACGGAGTGGATGCTGTGCAGGAGGCTGCTCTTGGGAGTGTCCGGTTCCTGGGACGCCCCTCCAGCGGCCAGATGGGGGGAGAATGCGGCGTCGACAAAGGCGACCCTGGTAGGCACCGCACCACGCACGGAACGGCCGATCACCTGCCAGATCAGTACGAGCAGGTCCCAGGTGATCGCTTCCCGGTCATCTCCGAGGGAGCTCCATGCCATGCTCCGGGCGAGCACCCGGTACCACTGAGATCGAGCGAGATCCCTGACCTTGCGGGCACCGAGACCGAGGCTGGGCTCGCTTCGTACCCATTCGTCGAACGCCCCGCCCCTCATGGCCCGCACAATCCAGTCGTTGATCGCGTGTACCGCGAGGCCGAGGTCGTCGGGGCGCGGGTTGGGTCGGGCGAGGAAGTAGATCGACCCGATCGCAGCGTGCTCGCGGTCTAGGTCGAGGATGTTGTGTCCGCGCTCGACAGCTAGTAGTGGCGCCACCAGGATCTCGGCGCGGGTACTGGCCAGCGTCTCGACGTCGCCACGGCGCAGGATGGGCGCGTGGTGCTCGTCGCCCTCCCCCAAAACGCCGGCCTCGGGATCGTCGTCCGACACCAGCCGGCGGACCCTGCACTTCCACCGCCTATTGAGGGTGTGCAGGGTGTCCGCCACGACTTTGGATTCCTCATAACTGCCGACGAGCAGCAGGATGTGGCGGCGACTCTCCGGAAGGCGCTGTAACTCCTCCCGGAGACGGCTGATTCCGGCGTCTTCGTCGCCGAGGGCGACGGCCATCCGGCGCAGGATCTCCTGCCGTTGATCGAGTGGCTCGCCGGAGAGTCGCTGCGCGTCGTACTGTCCATCGCAGGTGCAGCCCGCGCGGCATCCGCAGCCGCTGCGAATGAACTCGAAGCGGAAATCACTCTGTTCGGCGATCCGGTCCAGGTCCTCCGGGCCTGGCTCGATGATCACGCCTATTTCCACCGGAATGTGATAGCGGCTGGACTTGCCTGCCCAACTGCTACCCGACATCAACAGGACGTTGGTACCGGGGCGACCATCCACCGTCGGCAGGTCGGGCATCTCCCGAAGTAGTTCCCGGCCGACCCCGCTGCACCGGAAGAACCTGAGTTCCCCGGTGCGCACTCCACCGTGATCCGGGCTGTCCATCAGAAACTGGAAGCCGATCACATTGCCCATCGGCGCCTCGGGCACCATGGGTCCGTAGTCGAGCGGCCTGCGGTACATCTCGTTGAAGCCCAGGTTGAGTGCTGACGCGACACGCGGCCACATGGCGTTGATCAGGGCAAGTCTGGGCTCCAGGGCGCTGAGGAGCATGGTGAACTCGAAGCGGGTCACGAGCAGCTTGAGCCAGTCGTCAGAGTTCTCCGGAAGAGGTTCCTTCTTCAGCCGCCTCGCCCTCTTGCGGCTCTTTCCAGGAGGCTGCGGCGCCCGGGGCCGCTCGGCGGCCGCGAGGTGGCGCAGCTCCTCGTACTGCTCAGAGGCTTCGGCCGTGGGCTCCAGCAGCGGGTCCAGGGCGAAAAGGCGGCATACCATCTCCTCCAGCCGCTCGCGGGTTGTTTCGCGCCGGTTGGTGTGCAGGAGTTCGCCCAGCAAGGCGGTGAGTTCCACGCCGTCCTCGGTGTATCGCTGCCGGTCGCCGAACGGATTCTCCCGGAAGGCGTCGAGGATCTCGGTGAGTCGAAGCCGCGGAGCGCGGTGCCGATGCCCGACCGCAGGTCCCAATGCCTCGGCCGGCGTCCCCTCACGATCTTCCGGGAGCGGATACCGCTCCTCCACCAGGCGGAGTTGGAGCGTCCACGCGCTGAAGTACCCAGTTCTGACCCAGTTCCGCAGTTCCACATCGCGGACGAGCATGGCCACCAGGCGGTCGGCGGCGGTCTGCGTGGTGTTGACGGCCGCCGACCAGTTCTCCACGTCGCGGTCGGACAACTGGATACCGCCGGCACCGGCCAACTCACGGATACGGTGCTGGTTGACATCGTGCAGGAAGGACCGTGTGTCGGAGCCGCCGCCGATCAGCGGGATGGCCGGCGCGAACATCCGATCCAACTGCATCTGGACCCGGTCCGCCTCATCGATGATCACCAGGTCACTGCGCCGACAGGCGAGTTCGAGGTACCGGACGCGTTCCGGGTTCTGTGGGTGCGGCACCTTGGAATCCACCAGGCTGGGCGGTGTGGCAACCCATAGGGCAGCGCCGACCAGCTCTCGGGCTCCGTGGTGGCGGGGACAGGCGGACCAGAAAGGACAGGCCAACTGCCGCCGTTCCCAAAGGTCACCGGCGAGATCGCGGCGGCTGGGCTTCTGCAATCGGGCGCAAGGCGCCTCGCCGAATCCCAGCAGATCGTCGGCGAGCTGCCCCTCTGCGTATCGGAGTGCATTCAGAGCGCAGGACGTGCTCAGGTATGCGAACGCCGGATCGTCGTGCGCGAGCAGGTTGCGTCTGCCACGGCCAGCCAACCGCCGGTGCAGTCGCTCGGCGTGCCGCTGGCGACCCGAAGCGCCAAGAACCGGCGCGGCAGATCGGGGCACGTATGTGTTGTACCGCTCCACCATCTTGAGCTGTTCCGCGACGTCCCCGACGACGATGGTCGCCCGCATGCCCTGCCGGGCCATGTGCACCGCCAGCACGTCTCGCAGGGTGCTCTTACCGGCGCCGACGATGCCCAGCAGGTGCTGGATCCGTCGCACCTCAAAGCGGTCCGCGCACCGGAACGCGTCCGCCTGGCGGGTGAAGAGGTGGACCGCCCCAAGCCGCCCTGCCCAGTTCTCGGACTTCACGGAATCCATGAACGCCGCTGTCTCCAGCAGGTTGCCCCACAGGAAGGACAGTGGCTTACCGCCGTTCTCCGGCAGTGTCGCGAAATCATGTTCGACCGGTGAGGGAAGGGCTGACTCGGGCAGCTGAACGGTGGCCTGATGCCGTCCGATCGGGAAGGTGTGCCCTCCGGCCGCCGCGATCACCATGGGCCGTCCGGCGAAAGCAGGTGCCTCGCGCAGCAGCCGTTCGTAGGCGTCCCAGCGGTCCGGCGCCACCGATAGCGAACGCCGACGGACGGCTGGAAGACTCAGGTCGGCGACCTCATAGCCTCTGAGCTGCCGGTCGAGCAGCTGGTAATCCTGGAGTGCCTCGGTCCACGCCCTACGCCGACCCCAGGTCCACACCGTGTGCCGGGCTGTGCGGAGAGTCCGCTCGCCAACAGCATCGACGGCTCGCCAAGCCCGTGCGAACGGGTACCCGCTGAACAGTGTCCAGGCGTCCTCTGCCGGAGCTTCTGCCGCGAATGTCTCTTGGAGGAGGAGCCCCACCTCGATCTCGCACAAGGAGACGATCCGGGCAGTCTTCATCTTCGGGGCGGCATCCGACAGTGGGACGACCACCTCGCGCAGGGACTGGGAAGTACTACGCACGGTTCCTCCTCGATCGATGGGCTGGTCCCGGTGTTGTGAAATCGCTCGCGGCCACGAGGCGCACCTGAGCTCCCACCGGTAGGGCAAGGTCGAAGCGCCGGCGACATCCGGGGCGCCCTGCCATGGCGTCCGGCATCACGATGTCCAGGGGACCGTCGAGCAGCGTGGCGATCTCCGCCGCCCGCAGAGCGGCCAGGCCCGGTTGTTCTCGGTCATAGACCTGGAAGACCCGGAGAGTTCCGTCCGGGCTGGTGACGCGATGGACGCCCAGACCCAGTGGGAGCAGCTGGACCTGATCTGTGAGCCGGGAGCGGACTGTCTGCTCGGTGCGACCGGGAAGTGCCAGGAAAAGCCGGAGCGCCAAGGGAAGAGCAAGGGCCGACTGGGAGTCTTGGGACGTTTCGAGTTCACGGTCTCCGGATGAACAGCCGCCCTCACACCAAGGGCGCCCGGCCGTGGTGTACTTGGCGAGCAGCCCACAATCGCGACAGCAGTGCACCAGCCCGGCGTCCGGGAAGCGGTCGGGCACAGGACCGTAGAGTCCCTTGACCAGATTCCAGACCTGAGCCACGGCCGGCTGCATCAGCTGCATCGGATCAGGACGGAGCATGACCGGCCGGTCGATGAGGAAGTCTCGGCACACCGCGAATCGCTCCACGGTGCCGCAGGCAGCGGCGAGTTCGGCGAGCAGTGTTTCGGCTTCCCGCTCCGGCACACCGTACGGGCCGAGGGAGGCCAGCTCGACGCAGGTCCGCGTAGGCTCACCCGCCTCGGGGTGAATCAGGCGGGTGCCAACGGTCAGGAATTCGTCCGGTAACCCTGGCACCCATTCTTCCGGCCCTCGTTCTCGACACCAACGCATCAGGTCCGGTACTCCGGCGGGAATCGGATGGCTGCGGGTCATTCCCGACAACACCATTTGGTCCAAGACAAGTTGAATTCCTGGTGGGTAAGGGAGCCGGAGTGCTGCGGACCGGTTGATCGAGGTCAGTTCGAGCACGCCACGGGTCACTGCGGCCAGCAAAGCAATGGCCTGTCTGTCCTCGGTCACTGGCCCTCCTCTGAGCCCACTTGCTGCGACTGCCGCACCGAGCACCACCTCGCCACCTCGCAGTGGGCACACTCCGGGCCGGGCACTGCCTCGAACAGCGTCTCCGTATGCCAGCCTTCGACCTGTTCGCGCAGCACCGCTTCGGCGACGGCAAGGGTCGCGGGTGCGAAGGGATCGATGGTGCGCAGATCGGCTCCGGCGGGGCGCAGCAGCTCCAGTTCGACCCGCCCCCGGGCCTGCGGGCCGGAAAGTACGCCGCTGCCAATGATCTTCACGGCCAGGGCCAACTGAGGGTAGGCAGCCAAGAGGTCGCGGCGAGGCCGGTCACTGGCAGAAGTTTTAGTCTCCCGCCAGACCCATGAACCCTCGCTTCTGTAGAGCAGGTCGGGTTCCGCCAGGACGAGTAGGTCGGCTGCGGTGTCGTCGAAGGCCATCCTGGGCTCGATCCGGATCTCCGACTTTGGTTCGGCCGTGTGCAGCGGGCAGACCTCAGCATGGTGCCGCAGCAGATCGGCACCAAGCTGCCGCTCCTCATCGGGGAGCCGGTACCCCTCGGGCACCCAGTCCGTCGGGATCTCAGGTGTGCAGGGCGTGCGCGACTGCCGGTCGTGCCGCTCGGCGAGGAAGGCGTGCAACGCCCGCCCACGCTCGGCAGCGGCGCCCCGCTCCACGGTGTCGTCAGCTGGGAGCCGCAGACCGCGCAGGTAGCCGCGGGCCGGGCAACTCTGGTGGCCACGCCCGGTGGTCGAGGACCAACTGCGCCGCGGCTGACTTCGGTCGGCCGTCCCCAATAAGCCCGCGGTCTTCGGAAGCGTCGGGCACACTGGCGCGATAGCACACGAGACGCAGGCGGTACCGGGGCGGTATTCCTGGCTGCCGAGCAGAGCGCGGACAGCGGGCGCCCCGTCCTTCCGGTACAAGGTCAGTGCCTCGGCCCGGCTGCCTTCGAAGATCGGAGCCGTGTGACCGTCGGACAAGGCGAACTGAACGACCCTGACTTCTTCCAGTCGTGGATCAGGGTTCCCTTCGGCCGCGACGAGGGCGGCTATCGCGCGCTCTGTGTCGCTGCGCGTACGGAGGCGCTTGACCACCGGCAGGCGCAGCTCTCGCCGGCGACCGTCGGGGGATTCCAAGCAGCGACCCCAAGCCGTGATCCGGTATTCCACGGCGGCCTGACCGTCGCCGGCCGCTCGCTGATGCTTGTAGACCCAGGGGTTGGGAGCGAGGCGCAGGGCAGAATTCGGCTCCGAGTCGGTGGGAAAAGCCTTCCGGTACATCAGTAGCGCATGCTCGGTCCACTGGCGCACCCCATCGTGCAGCGGACGCTGTCGACCTCCGCTCGGCGGGTTCGACGACGATTCGTCCGCTGGCCGATCGAGCTCGCCGGCCGCAGCCATGAACGGGCCGTTGGGGAACGGATCCAGCACCTCAGGTTTCCAGGCGGGCCGTACGCGAGGCCGCATCCCTCGTGCCTTCAGCACGTCGGATGCCGGGCACCGGTACCGCTCCGGGCCGAACATGCTTAGCCGCAGGGTGACGGTGGTGGATCCCCCGATCAGTCCGTCGGGTGGCCAGGTCTCTGCCATAATCCTCTCGTTTCTCTAGGCCCCGGAACAGGTTGTCGAACCTGCTGGTGATCCTCTTTTGACTACGGAGCGAATGAAGTGCTTCCCGGGACTTTTCTCGACGGGCGTTACCGGGTGCTGCGGAAGCTCGGCCACGGCGGCGAGGGTGAGCTCTTCGTCGCCCGGGACGAGTTGGACCGTTGCGAAGTGGCGGTCAAAGCCCAATTCCCCCGCACCTTCGAATCAACGAAGACCTATGCATCTGCCGCCTTCGCTTTGGAAGACGAGCTTGAACGGCTCACATTCATGCGGCATGTACCAGGAATTCCTGAGGTACTGGGAGACGGCTATTATGGGCGGCACCGGGGCCGGTACATTGTGATGGAACTGGTCCAAGGCGATACGATTGCGTCCTGGATCAGCGACCACCATCCAGTTCCAGCGGCTGCGGCGGTCTCAGTCGTCGCGCAGCTCTGCGATATTCTGCACGGCGTACATAAGGAGGGTTACGTACATCGGGATGTCTCCGCGAAGAATGCCATGATGCAGCCCAATGGGAAGGTCAGACTGCTAGACGTAGGCATTTCCGGGCCGATCGGGGAAATCAACTCAGATCCTCGCGGCACTCCGGGTTATGCACCGCCGGAGCAGTACGACAATAAAGCACTACTGACTCCGCAGGTCGATGTCTTCTCCCTCGGCACCATGCTGTTCGCCATGGTCGGCGCCGAGTTTCCTTACAGCGGCCTGGAAGGCCCGCCAGATGCCACCACCCCAGCCTTCCCGAACGGATTTCGTGCTCACATGTCCGATACGCTTCAGAGCCTCGCGCTCGCCATGGTCTCCATCGACCCAGGTGAACGCCCCGATCTGGCTGCGCTGCGGAACTACCTGCGGCCAATGCTGCCCACCCCCCGCTGCCCCGCCTCCCCGAAGGCCACCCGGCCGGACCCGACCACCCCATACCGGCTTGGCTTGTCGTTGCCGTAACCGGGACGGAGCCAGCACCTTGTCGAACGGCCGTCACGGGAGGCACCTCATACGCTCGACAGCCGCGTCCAGGTCGCTCTCACCCAGTTCTCGTAACAGTGCCTGGGCTCGCTGAGTCGCCTCCTCGGCTTCCAGAGGCCGACCGGCTCCGCGGAGGGCGGCCGCAAGCCAGACCAGCGTCCGGGCCTCTCTACTGCCGTAGGTCAAGGAGCGGTACAGATTACGAGCGCGCTCGAAGTCGGCAATGGCGGCCTCGTGATCTCTCAATACGAGCCGAACTCGGCCCATGCTGAACAGCAGATGCGCCAGGCCGTTGAGATCGTCCGTTCCTTCCAACAGCGTCAGCGAACGCCGGCAGTACTCCAGAGCCGCGTCGTACTGACCGAGGTCGTAGCGGGCACTTCCGATGCCGTTCAGCGCGGCTCCTTGGCCGAGGAGATCACCAAGTTGCTCGAAGGCGGACAGAGCAGCGATGAAATGCTCCAACGCTTCACCCGGGGCTCCGCTCTCACGGAGTAGAACGCCCAGGATGTGCCTCCCGAGGGCAGCACCTAGCCTCCGCTTTTCAGTTGGGATGATGAGACGTCGCTGGTCGTCAGCTTTCGGGTAGGGGACGCGGTTTCGGTGCTTGGGCATGGTGAGGGCC